>NZ_AZDA01000136.1:0-30502 GCF_001434575.1 Loigolactobacillus bifermentans DSM 20003 | reverse complement strand
ATCTAGCGTTACACCGCATTTATAACAAACATATTCGTGGTGTTTTGTTTGATGTTGGGCATTCCCGCGCAGGCCAATTTTATCCGACCCTTTTTTAACATGTCCACAATTAGAACAGCGCTGGGTACTAGGGTAATACCGATCTGCTAAAAGTAACATTTTGCCGTACCAGTCACACTTATAAGTTAAAATTTGTCTAAAATAGCCGAACAGAGAACGTTGTAGCCCTTTTGAAGCAATATGGGTCATTTGCATTTTTTTCACATCTAGATCTTCAATCACGATTTTGTCATACCGGTTCACTAAATAAGTGGTAAATTTCTGCATCAAATCGTGTTGAATATTGGCCACTTTTCGGTAATCACGCTGTAACTTGGCTTTCGTTTGCGCGTAATTTTTACTTCTAGTGCCTTTGATGCGACCGTTTGCCACCCGTTTACGGGCTAATGCACGTTGATAGTGTTTAATGCGCTGATAAAGTCGTTGTAACCGCTGAGGACAAACATTAAAAAGACCACCGGTATAGTTCAAATGGCCAACATTTAAGTCAATTCCAGTTACTTGACCAGTACGAGGCTTGGACCCAATTTCAGCAACTTCAAATGGTAAACTTGCCCAGTAGGTACCGTTTTCACGATAAATGGAAACTACTTTCAAAGTACCGATTAAATGACGCGCACCGTGGAATGGAATGTCATACCAACTTGCTATACCACGGGGTTTGTCCAAGCGTAATCGGCCATTGACAATTTTAGCACGATCCGTTTTAAAGCCCTGACGCGATGCTTTTTTGGATTTAAAATGTGGCTTACCCCAGTCTGGTAAAGATTGGTCAAAAAAATTTTGCCAAGCTTTACCTAGATCAGTGATAGCTAGCTGTAAACAACGCGCTGAAAGTTGATATTGCCAGTCTTGCTTATTTGCGACTAATTCGTCACGCACTTTACACGCAGTGGGGCACAATTTCTTATCAGCCATGATTTGCGAACTATCATACATTGCATTCCAAGTGGCAAGACCTTGATTCCAGCAATAACGGCGATAATCACAAAGTTGCGCTAAAACACGGCGCATGGTGCCATTCGGATATAATTTAACTTTTACCGTTCTCATCATCTCGATACCCCTTTGTGATTAGCTTCACCATACAGGGTTTTAATGAAAAGGTCTACTGTTCTGCTATTTTATTTTTTGAGCGTCATTCATATCTACATTTTTAAACTATCTCTATGAAGAACATATTTGGGCTTGGTTCAATGTTATGCTATGTTTTCGTTAACAGCTATCGTCTCCTTGATGTCGGGAGGTACAGATTGGCAAAGAAAAAGGCCACTTCATACAGCAAGTCGTCTTTCAGGGTTGATCTTCCTACGGCAGCGTCAACTGCATCAGGTTCCATGGGTATTATCTCAGCCAAAAGGCACCCCAGACCACAAATTATTTTATTTTACGTTTTCAGTGTAGCAGGTTGCGATGAAATTGCAAACGCTTTATAGTGATTGACCAGCTAGCGTGAGGGGATGCCATTTCAAATAAATGCGCAGTCGGCACCACCTGAACGACAGGCACCAAGGGGTGTTGTCATTCAAAAACTTTTAATAAACAAAGTTATGTTAATTAGAACAGGCGCCAACAGTAACCTCTAATCAACTCATCAAGCAGTGCCAACAATAACCCTTTATACAAGCAGGTGGGCTTGTATCGATGACTAGTCCACCGATTTTTACGTCACGGTGTTTGGTTGGCAGCTGGTTTGCTGATTACTTTAAATATTGATTGCGTCCGCCGATATTTAAATAGATAAGGCCTATTTTGTGCGCTAAAATAAAGTGATATTAAAATTCACTTTAAGAAAATGATTAATATTATCGCTATTTATAAGCAAATATAATCTGATATTAATAATTATATTTAAAAAATAATATTGACTTTTAATATTTCCCAGCCTATAATACAAGCATCGTTTAACTGCTAGTTAGCGGTTTAAGGCACATAAAAAAGTAATGGGGGATCATTCGATGAAAAAGCAAAAACGCATTTTATTCACAACGGCTGGTGCAACACTGACGGCGTTAGGCTTGTCTGCTGTTAATGTGCAAGCGGCCAGCAATCCGACTGCTACAAGCACAGCCACGGAAACGACAACTGTAGCGCAGGTGTCAAATACTGGTGATCAGGCTGTTGCAACCAGTGCAGCTGCGCTCAAAGTAGCACAGACCCAGCAAAATTGTGCTGCAAGTTCTGCAGCTGCCGCGCATCAAGCAGCGAATCGTGCGCAAAGCCAAATGACGCAGGCAGCAACAGTTGCAAGCACGGCAGCACAGCAGGTGGCCTCTGCAACTACTGCCGTAAGGGCGGCGAAAACAGCTGTTATGACAACACAGGCAAATTTAGATCAAGCCACACCGGCCAGCATCGCTGCCGCAACGACAGGTGTTACGGAAGCGCAGTCCAGTGCAGCAACGGCGCGGCAAGCAGTAGCGGCAGCACAAACGCAAGTGACAACTGACACCACTGCTGTTCAAACGGCTCAAGGACAGGTGACAGCTGCTGATTGTGCTGTTAACACAGCGCAACAACAGGCTGATCAAGCCAATCAGCAGGTAACAGCAGCGCAAACGGCTTTGGATACGCAGGCCGCTCAAGCACAAGTTAGTGACGCACAAACGACTGTCACAACGGCCGAAAAAGCAGTGACCACGGCGCAAATCCAAGCTGATCGTGCGGTTAGTGCGCAGTCCAGTGCCGCGACACAGGTCACGACAACGGCGGCACAATTAAGTACGGCCCAAGCAGCTCAAGGGGCTGCAGCAACCAATTTGACTGCCGCACAAACCGCTACGCAGACTGCCACAACAGCAGTGGCTGCCGCGCAAACCGCATTGGATCAAGTTGATACGAGTCATGTGAATTTGGCAGCACAGGGGATTACTGTGACGGTAACGACAGCTGCCAAACAAGCTGCGACTGATTTGGTTCAAAAAGGGGCTCAAGTGACCAGCAAAGACTTGACCAACGACCTTTGGACCATTCAAAAAGGGGTAACGATCACTTATAAAGTGACGAATGCTGATTGGGAAACAGCTGTTTTAGCTGGCCAACAATTGACTGGTGCCGTGAATAGTACGCAGTTAAATGCGGCCATTAATGCATTGTCCAGTCGTCAGCAAACGGCGTTGGAGACGACAATGGTTGCCATTTTAAATGAGGTTCGGCAGCAGTTAGGTTTACCAGGTATTGTGACCACAAGTGTTGCCGACCAGGTCGCCAGTGAGCTTTATCCGACTAACGCACAAACTAAAACCGATCCAACCAGTACTGAAAAAGCGACTGCACAAAGTACGGCACAAGCGGCCGATTTACAATTACGGGCAATGGTTAATTTAGATAACGAGTCTGGGGAAATGCTTTTTGGTCGTGCCTTTTATCCAGTCCGTCAAAGCAATGGGACGATTGCTTGGTCGGCCACTGATACTGATGCAGGGAAGACCACAACGTTTAATTTGGCCGTGTTGAAAGACAGTTTTTTGAATCACGGTCCTTTCGCAACCCTTTTTAGTGGTTATACCCAAAGCCAGGGCACTGAAATACTGGCCTATGATCCAGCAGCATTAACCGCACTCCAAACTGTTTTAGGTTTTAATAGTGTAGACGAAGCCAAAAAGCAATTAGCTGTAGGCATTAATTTCAATCAAATTGGGAGTTTCGGTTTAGCGATTACCACGCCAGCTACAGGGACAACGGTTAGTACTACTAATCAGGACACTACGGCGTTACAAAACACTTTAGCCGCAGCACAAACAACATTAACAGCTGCACAAGCACAACAAAAGATTGCTGAAAAGACCTTAACGCAAGCACAGAACGCTGTGACAACTGCGCAAACAGCAGCAACAGCCGCCACACAGACCAAAAAAACAACTGATCAAGCTGTTCAGACCACGACAGCGGCTTTCAAACAAGCACAGACTGATTTACAACAGGCTCAGGAAAAATTAGCAACTGCGCAAGCAACCTATCAAGCAAGTTTGCAGGATAAAACAACCAAACAGGCTCATTTAGCCACTGTTAAAGCGGCTGCGACAGCTGCTGATCAAGCATTAAGTGCGGCTCAAAAGACGCTTACTGCCGCACAAGCCACTTTAACCAGGGCCCAACAACAATTAGCCACTGATCAAAGCGCTTTGCGTCAAGCACAAACACGCTTAACGACGGCCGAAACAGCCGTCGTAGCGGCACAAGCAACGTTAACAACGTTACAACAAGCGCCAGCAAAACAAGCCACAGCGCAACAGCAATTAGACCAGGCGCAGGTCGCGTTAACAGCAGCGCAAACGGCTGCAACGATTGCGTTGCAACAGTTGCAGCAGGCCACCATCAATTGGCAAACGCTGACCCAGCAATCTGAAATCGCCAATCAGACCTTGGCCACCGCCACTACACGTTTGCAGCAACTGCAACAGACCTTTAACGTGACACAACGGCAGACACAATTGTATACGCAAGTCACTGCCGTACAACGCCAATTGGAACAGCACGCTGTACAAAGGCAATTACCAGTTAAACAGGTCGCCACTGGCGTTGTCCAGCACCTATTAACACTTGATAGTGGCCACTTCACAACGATTGGGACAACCGTTCCCGCTAAAGCAGCAACGGTCACCGTAAGTCGTACAACCCAGCCTGCAGCCGCCCAGCCATTACAAACCAAGCTACCGCAAACAGGGGCCGTAACTGCTGTTACGACCAGTTGGTTAGGCCTGCTACTGGCTTTACTAGGGCTAGGCACTGCAGCCGGGGTCAAACGGAAGCAGCTTCATAGCTAGCTAAAATTCAAATAGAGGCTGGACCATAATTACTTATTTTGGTTTGCGCACCGCACCCGGCCGATTTTGAATTTATCTGAAAAAGGAACAAAATCGGCCTCTAACGTGTGCCATAATGCAGATTCCTCCGTTTAACAGCAAAGTAGCTCCAGACTCAAAAACCAGAGTCCGGAGCTACTTTGCTGTTAAACGGAGGAATCTGCATTATGGCACACTCACATTTTTGACAACGCTTGAAATAATGACTGCCTGCCAAAAACGTTAAGGTATAATGAATGTAAATTAATGAAGCATCAGCGAGGTGGCAAAATGTTAACATTACGTAAAGGAAAGTCTGCTCAAGGCTATGAAAATACTTTTTTCAGACAGTTGGCAACTCAGTTAACCGCGGAATTTAATCAGCGGCACTGGGAAGGCCTGTTAATGGGGATGCCAAAGTCATTGGCGTTAGATACCTTACAAATTGACTGTTTGTTAGTGACCAATAATCACATCTTGATTATTGATTTTAAAAACTATGGCGGGCGCTTGCAATTACCGGCTGAAGCTGATTTCGGAACCAGCAGTTGGCTACTTAATGGTAAGACGGTTGTTAAAGGGGGCAGTTCGATTAATCCTTACCGCCAGATTATGCGGCATCGACGTCTTTTACGTGACTTGCTTGAACCGCGGCTCCCTGATTTTAGCCATCGAGGACTGGATACCATTGTTTGTTTTCAGCGGCCAATCCAAGTGACGGGTACCATTCCAGGCAAAGATGTGGCCTTTAGGATTGCCGATTCGGACACAATTGTGGCACAGATCGTGGATCAATTGGACATTGAACCACGACAGCCGCGGCACTATTTAAAGCAGCGTGCACTTTTTGAGGAAACATTGTTTACAGCACCGACGTACCAGTTCACAATACACCCAGCAGCCATTGCTGACGTGCCAACGACATCAGCGGTTTCAGTGCCCACACCGACGAAAGCGGCTTTAACACAAGTGCAGGCCTTTTTAGACTCTGACCAGAAAATCTTATTATTAACCGGTAATACCCGCAGTGGCAAATCAGCGTTAATTCCTGAAATTCGTGCAGCAGCTTTTGCGCAACGCTATTTAGAGGCTTCGGTTTGGGTGTATTCTAATCGGTTAAAACGGCGTTTATTGCAACAGCACAGCGCGTTAAGTGAGGTCAGTTCTTTGTTTGGCGCGATGTTTGATTTTGACCAAAAAACAGTCGATGCTGACGATCACCAAGTCATCCCATTACGTCAATTTGAACAACCAGATGAACAGGAAGCAACAGCCAAGACGCTTTATGTGATCGACGACAGTCAGTTGTTGGCCAACACCGACTATGCCAACAATGACTTGCAATTTGGTTCAGGTTCGTTGGTCAATGACTTGTTTGCCTTTTTACAACTAGATCAATACCCACAACGTAAATTGATTCTGATTGGGGACCGCAATCGATTAAGTTACGGCAAGCAACAAGAAAGCGTCTTGAACCCAGCCTTTTTAGGCCAGCAAGGGTTTCAACCGGCTGACATTGCTGAACTGGCATTACCGGCTTGTGATCAAGATAGTGCTGTATTGACAGCTTGCAATCAAATTGGTCAGGCGATTCAGACCCAACAATTTAACGATTTGCGGTTTGATTTTCAATCAGATTTTGATTTGATGACCAGCGGTGATGAAAAACGTGCGCTGTTAAAGCAGTTGTTTGTTGCACCAGCGACCCATAAAATGTTGGTGTATACCAACGCTGAGGTGCAACAAGTGAATGCGCTGATCAAACAGCATTTTAGTGCCAGCCAGGGGCTTTGTACCAATGATGTCTTGGTTTTTGACAATACGGTAAGCGGCGTCACAGATGGTAGGTTGGATCGCATTGATAATGGCACGTTTGTCCAAGTACAACAAGTTGAAACAGCGTTGCAACAGGATGTGATCTTAAAAGGGAATGTTTATACGTTTACAATCTGGCCCTGTCAGGTCCAAGTAGGTGATAAACAAGTCACCGTCAATATTTTGGCCAATTACTTACAGTCGGACCGCGGTGTGTTGGAAAGTGATGAAGTAGCGGCGTATCAAGTGTTGTTGAAGCAACTGGCAAAAGCGGCCTTGGCCCAAGCAAATTTTGAAACCAGTCCGGAATATCAAGCGATGTTGGCCCAAGGCGCAGGTTACTTTGTTCAAAATACCACCAACAAGCGTTATTATTTGGCAACTGATAAACGCAAATTAGTCCCTGAAGAAAAGACCTTTGAACAACGCATCGAAGGGGAGTTACGCAGCCTACCGAACACGCTTTATTTTAAGTTCTACCAGGCGGCACATGTACGCTATGCTTGGGCCATGACGGTGAATAAAGCGCTGGCTTACACCTTCCCACATGTTTATTTAAATACGAACCAAGGCGTCGATCGCGGTCGGACGAATGCAACCTATTTTCAATGGCTGTATACAGGTTGTGCCACGGCGAGTCAGCAATTAACGCTGTTAAACTGGACCCCGATCACACCGTTTTTAAACACGACTTTTGGTGAAGACTTAACACGCTCACTGCCTAAAACGGTGCTTTATCAGTTGTTACCTGATCAAACGGTTGACAAACAACAGGCTGAATTTCAACAATTTTTAACGACCGTTTTAAATGAAACAGCCTGGCAATGTAGCGCGATTGTTGCGAAGCCTTATTTGTACATTGTGACTTTAACTGCTAACAGCAAGCAGTTGACATTATTCTTTGACTATAATGGCAAAGGCAGCATTAAGTTGCCACGATTAAAAGCTGGGGATTCGACAGATTTTAATCAAATAACCCAGCACTTTAAAACCAAGGCGGCACAAACGCAATTCGGGCAACTGGCGCCTTTTATCCCCCGTTTTGTGCATTATTTGGCCCAGCGAAACATCGGCACCACCATTCGCAATACCCAGCAGTATCAAGTATTTTTCGAATTTACGAAACATGAACAAACAGCAGTTGTTCATTGTGATTATGATGGAATCGGCTTGATCAGTCATTTTGATTTGATTCAAGGGGATGCTGGTTTATTTGAAACGTTAATGAAATGCATTCAGGCGTTTACAACAGTCAGCGGACAGTAAAGGTGGCAGGAGGATGTATACGAAACAAGATTTTAATCACGACCTTTATGAGATTTGTACCAAGTATCATGTTAAATATCAGTTACTCAAGAATTACGTATTACAAGTGATCGATGGCACCACTTTTATAGCGGTCTTAAGCGAGCGTGATGATGTTGACTGGCAACAACTGCAATCTGAATTACAGCAGTTACAACAAAAACTGCCACAAAATGGGGCCCAGTTGGCAGAAAGTCCCATTCAGCAAGTGAATCAATTGCGCCAAGCAGGAGAACTCAATGCTGCGTATCGACTATTGATCCCATACGCCCAAGACCATTTAGATGATTTATACGTGCAACAAAGCTTAGGTTGGTTAATGTATGCTTATTTAAAACAAAGTGAAACTAACTTTCCCAAATATTTGAAAATTCTGAACCAGTTGAATACGTTGATTCAATTTCAATTTACCACCACGGATCACTATTTACAGCGGTTATTGGTATCGATTTTATGGTCTCTTCGGCGGGTGTTAAAAGGTGATTCGGAGGCGGACGCTCAAACGAAACAGACACTGAGCAATCAATTGTTGCCGGCTCTAAAACGATTTGTCGGCGGCGCCTCAGCATTTGTGACCTTACAACCGGAAACCCCAAGTGAGGGCGCGGATGCAACCTATGGCACGCCAGGCTATCAAATCGTAAAATTATTACTTGCTCAGTTAGATGAACCCCATTACTTTGAATTATTTGATTTTATCGGGCTCACCTGGTTCCGACCACAAGATTATCAGCTAACCACATATGAGCAGGATAAAAAAATTGGAACGTTTGCAGAACGAACCATTGGGCACTACGCTAAAACGCTGTTAAACGCTGAACCACCGTTAGCAACGCCCCAACGGATGACGAATTTATCAGCACAATTAAAGCCCATTTTGTCACAGTATCCTGATTTTAAATGGTTGCCGTGGTATCAAAGCAAGCTGCTGGTCAAAATTGGACAACCAGCTGCTGCCTTCAGTGTCTTAGTGAAGTTTGCGCAACGTCATCAGTTGACCTATTGGATCTGGGAAGCGGTGGCTGACTTAAGTTCGGACGATGATCGGTTTAACTGTTTGTGCGCGGCCTTACAATGTTCCACTAAACCAGAAATGCTGGTCAAGGTGCAACAAAAGATCATCCCCTTGCTGGTTCAGCGTCAGTTGTATGCTGCAGCAAAGTATGAACTCGATCAAGTGATTGCAACACGTCAGGCCCAAAATCGACCAGTCCCAAATAACCTCCAGCAATTCACGCAAACGAATTGGTATTCGGCGACTGTAGCCGCGACTGATCGCGCCACATTGACAGCTGCTGCAAAAAAGGCCCAACGGGTATTATATGCCGATTTACCGGATACCGATATTTTTGTAACGTACCTGAATCAGGCTAAAGGGGTCGTGAATTTTGCCTATCAAGATCATACGGCCTATGGTGCCCTTAAAAATGGCTATTTTTATCAGGACTTATTGGATGATTTTGAACCGCAGTGTTATACGGCTTTAAAAGTGAAGCTGCGTGCAGATGCCACGAAGCCAGAGCGGTTTCAAGTTTTTGCCGTGGCAGCTGGTGATCCGCAGTTTGCAGCAAAATTTAAGCGCACGGTTTCCGGTACATTTGAGCAAGTCAAAGATTATGGCTTTGTCAGCAACAACAGTGTGTTGTTTAAAACCAAACATCGCGTAAGTCCCATTGAATTGGAAAGCTTTTTTGTCAACCCAGAATTGGTGCAACAGGTACAAGTACCACCGTTAGCAGATGTTAAGGTCACAGTGGTGAAAACTTGGCGTGCCAAGGCGCAAGATTGGCAGTGGGAAGTCACTGATTTTATCCAAAGCACACCGTATGAAATCGAACAAACCACTTTCAGTGGAACCTTTGTGAAAGTGAAAGACTCTGGTTTTTTGATCGATGCAGCAGACAATACCCGCCAGATTCGTGTCACCTCAGAAATGGTGCAACAGGCGCAGTTAGCTGATCTAGCCGTTATTACAGGGATTATTTCTCAAAAATGGCAACCAAAATTGAAGTTTTGGCAGTGGACCTTAACCGCCGTCACAGCAATAACAGCACCAGATCCAGCAACCACTGAAATTGACATTGAAGGTCGTTTAGACGTGACCCGTAAAGGCTTTGGTTTTGTAGCTGATTATTTTGTGCCAGCAGCATTGATCACTGCCAAACACCTGACCGCAAATGAATTGGTGGTAGGACGGGCTCGTAAATCCTGGGATCAACATAAACAACAGTGGTCTTGGACGGTATTTGAACTAAAATGATCAGCCTTGAATTCCCCGAGCAGCTATGCTGAGTTGCTTGGGGAATTTTTTTGAGCATTTAAAATTCTTATTTGGAATTTAACATTGATTTTTCATAAAATAAATGTATAATAAAATTCATAAATGATGTTTAATTGTATAAAAATAGATGGCACAAATACGTTACTTAGGAAGGGGTTTCCCATGACACTAGCAGCAAAATTACAAGCACTATTGGCTTCACCGTTGAGTACGGCTCAAATTGCACGGCGGGCAGGTGTCGGCGCAACCACCATTAGTGCTTTACGGCGAGATCCGCACAAAGTCACAACTTTAAATGCGGTTGTGACTGACAAATTAACAGCTTTTTATGATGATTTAAATCGAGAGGATCAAATTGCAGAATTGGCACTTCAACAGCAAACGCTGCAAACTGATGCTTTTCCAGGCCTGGATTGGCAGGCAGTGGCCACTGATTTATGGGAAGATCGTCACGCATTAGAAGTGCCGGCCTACATCAAAGCCGGCACATTACCCAATCAAGGCGCTGAAAATTTGCAAGTTTCACTCTGTGGCAAAAGCCGGTTACGCTATCAAGCACAAATGGCCGGTTTGATTTTAGCAACCCCCGTTAAAAGTTGTGCTGCGTTAAAAGGTGGGACCCTTTGTGTCTTTGAATTTGACGGTACCAATCAGCTAACCTTTAAACGGCTTTATTGAAAATTAAAAAACTGGAGTTGACTTTATGCGACAAGTCATAAAAGGAATCAGCGGCTTAGCAATTGGCTATTTGTTATTGGTGTCACATCAATTTTATGGGTTTGACGTGTTAGTCGGTTGTGTCGTGACCTACCCCATTCAATTAATAGGGCTTGTGTTACTTGTGATTGCAGCGTGGGTTGGGTATCGCCATCGAAGTGGTAAGCAGCATCACAATATCAATTAAAAATGTAAGCCACCGTTTTGGTGGTTTTTTGATTGGTGCAACTTAATCGGATAGAACAAATGTATTATCACCATTTTAATAATTATATTTAAATATTAATATTGATTTATCTCTGATATAAAGCTATAATAATAGTCGAAAAGAAAAAATAATAAAACGAATCTAGAAAGCAGGAGATTAACATGATCAATTTGATGCTGATTGCCAGTTTAATGAGTTGGTTTAGTCATACAAAATTAGGTGCGATTCTGCAAGGGCTGTTATTGGTGTTCGTTGTTTATGTGGTGCTCAAGCTAACTGGTTGGTGGATCGTCTTACTATCATTTTCCATTAAGGCGGGCTTGGTATTGCTAGGTATTTGGGTCTTGCATCGGCTGTATGAACGATTTTGTTAATCGAATTGGGGGAAAATAAAATGCAAACAATGATCAAAGTTTTGGTGAAACTGATTAAATGGCTGGTTATTTTAACGATTATCTTTTTTGTAGGCAAATTTGCCTTAGGCCTAGCGCTTGGTTTGATCACCGGACTGGTGACTTTTATCAGCGGTTTGATCAGTTGGGTGATGCAATTTATCGTTTTGATTTTAATTGGCGCTGGTATTTTAATCGGAATGCTATGCAGTGATGATTCAAAAGACGGCAAATTGGTGCCATTTTTAGGGGCAGCATTATTGATTCACTTGATTCGAAAATAACGAACACATAATGAAAAGAGGAAGTCCAATGACTGAGTGTACATCAAAATTAAAGCAGTTATCAGCAGACAAACTCAGCTTTATTTGTCAACATACACTTTATTTCACGCCGGCCGATCGTTGGCAAGCTGCTCAGCACTTTATCAAACACTTTGCCAGCAGGATCAGCAAGTATCAGCGGCACGGTGCCAAATTTGGTACCAAAAGTTGCAGGCCGGCCGCTTTGGTTGGTTTCAGGCTGAACATCCTCAGTGTCCTGATTGGACTGCGTCATTAGAAGCCTTAGTTGCACGGCAAACCAGCGATAATGGCCTTTATCGGGAAACGGCGTGGCACTTAATTGAAACGTGTCACTTAGAACAGGCACAATTTAAACAACTTGTCCCGCAAACGGCTTCCGAAAAACGTGCTGCACGACAATTATTAGAACAACCGAGATTGGCACAGTTAACGTCTAGTGAACGGCCGCTGACTGTCACCGCGCGTCAAACGATTTTAACCTGCGCGGCGCAACTTGAAAAAGCGCAACAGCAACAAGCGATTGCGCATTATGGCACACCGCAGGATATGGCTACGATGTTAGCGGTATATGAGTATCAGCGGCCACATGCTGCAAGTGCCACCTTTAAGACAATGCCGCTAGAGGAACTGATTTTTATCGTTTGTCACGCTTCGTTTTTCAGCCGGGATGATCAGCGTCAGGCTCGGATTGCCTATGCAGAATGGCTGCATCAGCACACCCAAACTAAATATGATCAAACGACTTTGAATCAGCTAGCAAGCACACAAACGTTTTTAAACCGCGGCTATTTTGGCTGGTTTGAGGCTGACCGCTACATTGACAATGACCATGATTTTATGGGAACACCTGAAAGTTGGTTAATGGACCATTTCGATGATCAGGTGCTGTTTCGCCGTGCTGCCGGTCGGTTGATTGCACGTTATGGGTTGGACCAGGTGGCCTTGGCGGGCTATGATGATGCACAAGCTTAAAAAAAGACACTGACCCTAAAAAAAGTCAGTGTCTTTTTGATGCCGTTAAAATGGTAAGTCATCTTCCTCGTCAATCTCTGACTGAAAGAAAAACAGGCGGTCATGAAAAGCAACCTGTTGAAAAAGGCCAGTCGCCGTTGCTGTAAAGGTCCAGTTTGGCAAGTAATAACAAGTCCAAGCGTCGCGACTTAAGTAAGGCAAAACGGAACGACGACTATAACCAATCGTGGTTCTGATGTGTTGCTGATTTAAAAGTGACACCACATCAACTTGATGGCGGGCATCGTGTTGCAAAATAAAATGGGTCGCCTGAAAAATCGCAGGATCTTGAATTTGAAACGTTGCTTGGTCTAGTGTGGGAGAAAACGTCACTTTTGCGCCAGGAAAGGCTTGATTAGGCGCATCAAATAGTGCTGATTTCAGCTGTTCAAAAATACTAAGTGACCCCGTAAGTTGTGGTTGCGCAAAACGGGATTCGATCCAAAAAGTCGCTTGTTGGGTTAAAAACTGTACCTTTTCAGCAAATGACTGGCATGTGGCCAGCGCAGCATGGTATTGTGACGTCATGGCGAAGCCCTTCTCAGCAGTAGGGTTCTCTACAACTGGTAATTGCGCAACATGCTCACTCGGGGCAAAAATTTCACCAATGTCATGATCTAACAGCTGGAACTGATGGTTGCGGTAAGTTGACTGTTGGGGAGCACGTTCTTTAAAAACGACTAACCGGTGTAAATCAGCTGAATACAATGCGACGAGTTGACTAGCTTGCGCTTGCAAAGCCGTTAATTGGGCTAGGGATGTCTGGAAGGCACCAATTGGATAAACCAAGCCAAAGCCAATATTGGCCCGTAATACATAATGGTCGCCGCTGGCCGCCGTTGTGATCTCAAAGCCTGTAACACTATTTTCGAACGGCGCAGCGTTAAAAAGTGCCGTTAAATTTGCAACTTGTTGCGCATTGATCGGCGTCACGGTTAGGCTTAATAAGAGTTCAGGCTGTTCAGCTAAATAGTGGGTTAATTGCCATTGGTGAAAGTGTTCAAGGCTGTTAAAAGCGTGTGCATGCTTCAAATGCAGGCTAAAGGCCATGGTTGACACCGCCTTCTGTAGGTAATTGTATCGTCAAAAATTGGATGAGTTGTAGTAATTTTTTGGCGCCGTCCGTTTCAAAAAGTTGACGCACATCAGCGCGGGCGGCACTAAAGTACCATTGTGGATTAGAGAGTACCATGATCATCAGATCTAATAACGGTTGTAATTGATGTAGGTGCTGCTTGAAGTTGGTTGAAAATGGCACATGAGCATAGTCGCTAAAATGGGCTGCTAAAAGATCCTCACGCAAGTGTTGCAAATCAGTCAAATTGAATTGAAAAGGATTCGTTGCCAGCAAGTAACATTGATTGATCAGCAGCAGTTGCTTGAACATGTCATGGGTGGCTGCTTGTTGTGCGACCTGATCTGTCGTCTGAATAAAGTTGAGATAGGCATCAGCGGTTAAGGCCAAAAAAGCCAAAAAGTCATCTAAGGCATAAGTGGCATTTTGCAGCAAATTTGTATTTTGCGAAAGTTGTGCTAAGGCACGGTTATAAAAATAGCTGTCTTTTGGGGCACATTTAATCGCTGCCGTAAAATAGTGCACGGCTTGTGGGTACTGCCCCTCACGGCGAGCTTTTTCCCCGTTTTGATTCCATTGTTGTGCCGATTGGTCCTTGGGAGACATGCAACCACCTTCTTTTTAAAAATTAATGCAGTGTCTTTAGTATACCTGAAACAAAAGGGATGTAAATATTAATTTTCAAATTGAATAGATAAATAGCTGAAAATATAGCGATTTATTATATTATTATTGAAAAATAAAAATTGAATAGTATAATCAATGTTAAGTAAGATGATCATTTATTTTTGAAAAATAATCGAGGTGGCGCGTACGGAATTTGATCAAATCAGTTTAGAAAATGAACTTACAAAAACAAGTGGCGCAGTCATTGATCAGTTTTTTTACGAGCAATTAATGGCTCAAAACGTTGATCGTCAGGCTTATTTTCAGGCGCAAATTGCTTGTGAATTGGCTTTACAGGAACAAGGCGCCGCGCGAACCGATTTTCGACTCCATTTTTTACAAGCACATTTATGTTTTGCCAACCAAGCTTTTAAAGCGGTTCAACAGGCTTGTTATGAGGCTTTGATTGGGTTGTTTGCTGCCAAAAAGCGGCCTGTGAACCTGGAGCGATTAGTCGTCGCCACGGTGGTGTTATACGAAAGTGCCCGATTGCTTCAAAAAGGCAGTTTACGGGCGTTGATCCCGCAACAAGCCATTTTAGAAAAGACCGCTGAAAACCAGTTATTAACGCATTATTTTCAGTACCGGTTGGTAAGCCTTTTTCCTGAACAGGAACAATTTTACGGTCCCAATAGTGTGGAAAATCAAACGCTAACGGCGTTTGAAGATGTCTCCTTTAAAGCGAAGGAGTTGTATCAGGGCATCAAGGCGCTCCAACAAGTATTCGTTAAACCACAAGCTTACGGTTTAGCATGGCGGCAGGCAATTGCAGCATACTTAGCCGCGCTTCAAACAACGTCAACTGCGATTTTTGAACGGGTTGCCACGCAGTCATTATTTGGGTTATTTCAACCAGATGAAGAAGCTGCGGTAGTGGATTATTTCTTGGCACGTGCGCAGCAGTCCGACCTTAACCCGCAAGTTTTAGCCGTGACTTGGCAAGCAACAACCGGCTATTTTCAACTTCAAACAACGACAGCAGATTATTATATTCGAGCCTTAGATGGCTTTATTTCTAGGAAAGGGGTGGTCGTATGACAGATGAGCAGTGGCTTGACCTGAATGAGATCGCTGACTATATTGAAACAACTATGGGCGCAAATACGATCTCTAACTCAACGTTACGACGTTGGATCAACGAAGAAGTGGCCTTAGGTGGACCAGATGAGGTGAAAGAATTTCGGACATCAGATCTTGGTTCAAAAAAACCCGTGACCAAGTATCAGTTAACCGTGGTGAACAGTATGATTAACCACAATTTAAGTCGCATCAAGAAAAAAGTCACACACCTTAAAAATGAGTTCCCTTTAGCCTTGCAGCAGCAACCTGTGGCAGGGGATCTGCAGCAGATTCAAGCCACTTTACAGCAACAAAGCGAGGTCCTGGGGCGGCTTGAAGCTGTTGCCAAGCAGCAGGCAAGTCAACAATTGTGGTTACAAATTGCCCAATTACAGCTGAATTTCGAAAGCAAAGGGCAAAAACTGGATGCTAAAAGTTTATATGCTGATATGTTGCAAAATGACATGCATGATACGATTGATCAATATACCACGCCAGTTGATACAGGGGACTTGTTTCAGGCCATTGACGATCAACAAAGTCATGGGCACTATCAACGCACGCCAACCAACAATCAGAAATTAGAAGGTGGTTTGTTTGACGACTGAGTCGATTGTGACCAGACAACAAGCAGCGGTTTATAAACAGCGGCTGTGCGTCGCTTACAATGCAAGGTTTGCGGCGCAAGGCTTGCGCTGCGTCATGAATGAGGCTCTGTATGTGTTGGCAGATCAAGGTCAGTTGGTACTGATTACTGATACAAAAGCCGCACCGCAACCACTGTGTTTTGAATTAACCGCATTAACTGAAATCGACCACAACAATCAGCTACCTTATCAAAATACGCCAGCCTTACTGACATTGCTGTTAAAGCGGCTAGCGTTGCGACCGGGCATGAAGGCCTTTAAGCAGCTGTGTGTGACCACGCAAACACAGCTGCTGGCTTATCGTCGAAAGCATCCCTATGTGACGTCGCTATTTCAGGCCCAAACTGGTTTTAACTTGGCGTCAGGGGCAGTGACGCAACAGGCTTTAGCCCAAAGTCACCGTGAATTTGCCCCAAGGTTAGCGTCCGTTAAACGGCAGCAATTGCCATATATGAATCAGGTGTTACAGGCCATTACCCCGCAGGCCACCGTTGACGTCACTGAAGCCGGTTTGTTTGTGCTCCGCGAAGGAACGCAGCAACTGGCCATTGAAGTCGCGCTGAATCAACTTGATGTTCGGGCGAATCAGAGCCGGCCACAATTGCCACAGCGAATGCAAACGTGTAACGCGTCGTTATACCAGGCCTTTTGTCGATTAACAGTGGCGTTTGATCAATTATATCAACGGGCATTATTACGGGATACGGCGGTTAACTTTTAAAAAATTGGAAAGGGTTGTGATGAGAATGAAGCCACCTTATTATCGGCGACATGCCCAACGACAAATTTTATATGCGATTGGCGCGCCTGAAACATTACACACATTAATGGCGCCATTTGGCAATCGCGAACCAGCTTATGCCACGCCACATGTGATTCAGACCACGGCCCAGTTGATGGCAGCCTATCGAACCGAATTGCAACAGACAATCGACGAAACAAAGGTGATTTTAGCAAAGGAACCCCTTAACCCAGCTTACCGTGAACAGCTGCAACAGGCGCAGCAACAACTGGCCCTTTCAGATCAAGCATTACGACCAATCGCTGAAAAACAGTATGTGTGTGGCTATGGCGAAACACTGACAGCAGCAGGTGTGGTGGTGGCCTATAACGAGCATGCACGTTACGATACGTATACGGCTACGGCATCTAATCAATGGGCTGTGACGCGAAATCTGATTCAGTATCCCATGCTGACAGAAAAACAGGGGCATCATGTGAACTACGATTATTTGAAAAATATTGATCTCAGTGAACCTGGCTATCCCAGTGCGATTTTAGATGCAACCGGGTGGCATGACAGTGGCCTTAGCGATGTCGATCTTGCCCAGCGAACACCGGCAGCAGCGCATTGGTTCCATGAAGAAGTGCCCCAGCGTTTAAAGGCGTTGCAGCAGGCAACCCCACAAGCGTTGTTGCAAATGGTGTACTATCAGTAAGCTTTTATGAAAGAAGTGCCAAATATGCAGATGACCTTTATCGGGGATATTCACAGTGCTGCTGACGATTTACAAGTCTTGCTCAAAGCGTTGGATCAACCGCATAATCGGTTTATTTTTATCGGCGATTACATTGATGGGTTACCGGTTCAGCACTTTGAAACAGGTCAGCAAGCGCGGGCATTAGCCCCATTAGCAGTACTTGATTTATTAATGCAGCGGGTGCAGCAACACGGCGACGTTGCACTGTTAGGCAACCATGATGATTTTTGGTTAGGCACAGCGCAAGGGGATGCCCAAGCCTATGCGATTTGGCGACGCAATGGTGGGCAAACCACTTGGCCTTTGTTAGGGTTGCCTCATGATGCGGTTCAGTTAGCAGCAGCTTTAAATCAACCGCCGTTTAAACGCTACACGGATTTTTTGGCCACGTTACCTTTGTTTTGGCAAACCCAACATTTGTTAGCCGTGCATGCAGGCATTAATTGGCAGTATCCGTTAAACCAACAAGTGCGGGATGATGTGTTATGGTTACGTGACGCTTATTTTTATGCTACGCAGCAACCCACGTTTCATGAAGCAATGGCTCAAAACTTAAACTGGCCCGTTTATCATCCCAATGACACGCATCAGGTGATTGTCACTGGTCATACCCCGGTGCAAACACTAAACCGTGATCGAACGCTATTGAAAATGCAACATGATCCAGCCGATACCCCACGTTATTTAATTGACGGTGGCTCACGCTCTGGGGTGGCAACGGCAGGCATTACAGCTTTAACCCTCAGTGAAACAGGGGCTTTTTTAGCGGCTTGTACGGTGATCAACGGCCAGCTGCGGCCTTTAACGGATCGATAAAATAGACCTTCTCAGTGGGTGGTGCCCAGCGAGAAGGTCTATTAGTTTATAACACTGTAATGTGACGTTGTTGGCAATAATTGAGCAATGCCGCATCTAACACGATTGGTGCGTGACGTAAGGCGGTGAGATCATGACAGCCGAGTAAGGCGAATAGGCCACGTAATTGCTGGCACCAGTCTTGCAACCAGGCAATGACCGCGGTGACATCATGGTGTTGTAAGGCGTGTAAAATAGTTCCTGACATGCCCACGGCCTGGGCGCCTAACCGTAACGCTTTGACAGCATCTAACGGCGTGCGAATGCCACCAGAGGCTAAAATTGTCAGGTGCTTTTGAGACGCTTGACTTTCCAGTAAAGACTCAACCGTGCTTTGGCCCCAGTCTGCTAAATAGCTGTAATCGTGTTGGTGCCGGCGTTCATTTTCAATTTGAATAAAGTTCGTACCGCCACGACCGCTCACATCAACCGTCTCAATACCGATGCTGGTGAGTTTGGCCAAGGTTTCTTGGCTCATGCCAAAGCCCACTTCTTTGACAATAATGGGTACTGTGATTTGTTGGCGTAACGTTTGCAGATTGTCTAACCAACGAAAACTCTGATCACCTTCAGGCATGACCAGTTCTTGAGGGGCGTTTAAATGCAACTGTAACGCATCCGCTTGTAACACGTCGATGGCCTGTTGGGCTTGTGCAACCGTGACGTCGGCGCCAAGGTTTGCAAACAATAGCCCCCGCTGATCGTGCTGACGGGTTACTTGGAAACTTGCGACAGTCTCAGGTTCTTTTAACGCAATGCTTAAGGAGCCGGTGGCCATGGGGATGTGCAAGGCTGCAGCAACTTGGGCCAATCCGGCATTCAGTTTTTGGGCTTGCGCGCTACCGCCGGTCATGGCGTTGATATAAAGGGGCAGGGGTAAAGTGAAACCTGCAAAATGGGTGGTTAAGTCAACGTCGGCTAAGCGCGATTCAGGCAAGCTTTGATGAATGAAACGGACCTGCTCGAAGTCAGATTTTGCCTGTTGCGTAAAGAATTTCTCAGCTAAAAAAAGATGTTCGTCTTTGCGATGGGATTGAACGGATTTAGCACACATAGCGTAACCTCTTTCAAATAAAAGTGAGTTTTAAAAAGCCTAGGCGCCTTAGCCATGAACTAAGATGCTTAGGCTTATTTGATTCTTTAAAGCGTGACATGGTGAACCGCAAGGTCGAGTTGTTCAATGCCGGCGTCGATCCAACTTTTGGCTAATTTTTCTGTCGCCAATGTTTTATCAAGTAAGGCAATGCCACAATCACCACCGCCAGCGCCAGATGATTTGGCAGCGCCGTGGAAAGACTCCGCTAAATCACACATTTTTTGAAGTAGCGGGGTCTCGATCGAGACTTGACTAAAGTCACTGAGTTCATGTAGTAATTCGCGATTCCGACGAATTTGTGCTTGGATCTGTTTAAGATCTTTGGCTTTAAAACCAGCAATCATTTGTTCTAAACACAATTTACTTTCATGTAAAAAATGATGGTAAGCATCGCGGCGCTTGGCCTTGGCAATCGTAATCCGATCCACTAATTGTGAGGTCGAAGCAGGCGATCCAGTCCAACCGATCATCAGTTGCAGGTTCTCAGGAGGGGTTAACAATTCAATGCTCAATTGTGGCCAATCCATGTTGATCAGTTCAACTAAGGTCGTTTCCCGCCGAATGGCAGCCAACCAACTTCGATCAAAGGAACGATAGGCAATCCAGCCACCGTAAACACTGGCCGCAATGTCGCCAAGTGACCCATTGCCTTGAACATCTAAATGCGCAATGGCAGCTAATTTATACAGTCGATCCTTGGTTAAAGGCACTTGGTAAAAATCGAGCAACGCTTTGACAGTGGCAACCGTCACCGCAGCTGAGCTACCGAGGCCATATTTTTTACCATCCTGTGAATCAAGCTCACTGTTAATGTGTAAGTGGTACAGTGCAAGTGGTTTGCCCATTTCACGCACGTATTTTTCAGTTAAACGAATCGCGGATAAAATGTAGTGAAAGGGATTATCGCGATTGTCAAAGACTAATTCGTCCCCTTGGCGTGACCAGTATAATGAATTTTCTTGGTATTGTTTAGAGACAATACTGCCATAATGTTGGCTTTCTTCGATCGTTACTGTCACAAATTGATTTAAGGCCACAATAATCGCCGGTAAACCAGTCTCAACAACTGCGTATTCACCGGCGATATAAAGCTTGCCTGGGGCCTGAGCCGTTATCAAACGAGATCATTTCCTTTCGAACTGATCAAAGGATCAGTCGTTTTAAAGATAGGTGATGCCCGGCCCAGGCTTTGCAACAAGTAATTGGTGTTTGTCAAAGTGCTGACCGAGTTTTGCAATAATTGTGGGTGTTTCTGCCGCAGAGCAGATCACTTTAATGTTAGGACCCGCATCCATAGTATAATAACAAGAAACGCCTTCATTGCGCAAGTCTTGGATCATCGTCATGGCAATTAAACTTTCCGGCTCAAAGTAAGTAAAAGGTGGGGTAGCACTGAGATTTAAGGCGTGCATCTTCATCGCGTTGGCTTCGGCGATCGTACCCACTAATTCTAAATTTTTACTTAAGATTGCTTGCTTCATATCGACTAGATCTTGGGTGGTTTGTTGTACCCAAGCGGGGTAGTAAGGGGAAGTGGCTACCACCCGCGCCATACCCGCACTACTGGAAATTTTTTTAGCATGCTTATCCAAAACGATTGCGATCATTTGAATGTCCCAATCGACCGTTTCAGTTAAAGGAACCGCTTGAGACGATTGATCGTCATTCCCCATTTGCCATTCGACAAAACCACCGTAAATCGAGCGGGTGGCAGAGCCTGAACCACGCCGTGCAAGACGTGATAAAGCAGGGCGGTCA
Source organism: Loigolactobacillus bifermentans DSM 20003 (assembly GCF_001434575.1). Taxonomy (GTDB): domain Bacteria; phylum Bacillota; class Bacilli; order Lactobacillales; family Lactobacillaceae; genus Loigolactobacillus; species Loigolactobacillus bifermentans. Next base: position 8,987 of record NZ_AZDA01000136.1, on the reverse strand, counting down.
AGTTGCATACCAGCAGCACGGCTCGCTGCAGCAGCTAACGCCGCAAAACCGGAGGCCGAAGACGCTAAACCAGCCGCAGTTGGCACATGATTCCAACTGGTGACTTTGGCAAAATCAGTCTGACCACTTTGGGTGCGGATCAAGTCCAAAAAGTTTCGGATCCGCTGGCCGCCACGGCCTGTAACCGGTTGGTCATCTAAGGTGATCACATCAGCAGTGAGTGCCGGCTGAAATTCGACTTGGGTGTCCGTGTAAAAATGATCTAAGGTCAACGATAAGCTACTGTTTTGCGGTAACATCAAGGCCTGATCCTTTTTGCCCCAATATTTGATCAACGCAATGTTGGTGTGGGCACGAGCGGTTACAGCGGTCATTCGGACACCTCCTGTTGGAGATGCGCAAGCGGTTGTAACCAAGTTTGGGTTGCACCTTCCGCCTTTAAAACAGTGATCAAATGCTGTGCTGTGGCTTCATCAGGTGCTAACGCAATGAGACAACCACCACGGCCGCCACCAGTGAGCTTGGTGCCGAGGCTGCCATTTTTTTGCGCGACAAAAATCAAATGATCTAGGGTGGTGTTGCTAACGCCTAAGGTTTGTAAAATAACTTGGGCATGTGACATGATCTCGCCTAGGCGTTGCAAGGCATTGTTCGCCAAAGCTTGTCGTGCTTGATAGGCTAGTTTACCTAATTGGCGAATAAAAACCTTGGTTTCTTGTGGAAAATCATCCATGCGCTCCCGCACGGTGGCCACTGCTGGGCCAGTTTGGCCTTTAAAGCCACTGTCAGCAATCACTAAATAACCACTGGTGTTGATTGGTAAGTCATGACTTTGCTGGCCTTTGACAAACCAAATTGGCGCAGTTGCACTAGTGGTTGCAGCATCCATACCACTGGGATTACCGTGGGTGATTTTTTCTGAGATCGCGGCCAGTGCTAATAACGTGTGCCGTGATAAGGGTTGATCAAAGTAGTCATAAAATGCGCGAATGATGGCAATTGCGGTGGCTGCCGAAGAGCCCATCCCCCGTTCGGAAGGCAATTGACTGTCAATGGTCAGTTTGAAAGTGGCATCTGGTTGATGCAAGCGTTGTAAAATGGTCTCGATCAATGCTTTAATGCCTGCTAAATTTTTAAAAGCTTGTTTAATGGGACCGGTGTAATAACGACTGTCGATCAGTTGATCATCAGCAGGGACCACCGTGGCGGTTAAACGAATGGATGTGATTGGGATCACGATAGCAGGTTCGCCGTAAACGGCGGCATGCTCGCCAATTAAAATAATCTTGGCATTACTGGTACCAATACCTTTTTTTATTGTCATAGGGTCATAAACTCTTTTCCGTCAAATTACACGTTCTATGGGATAGAACTCATAAATAGTTTAAACATTGTCAGGTAGATTGTAAACAATAGTTCACCAAAATATGAAACGCTTTCCTTATTCAGGCGACGATGGTTGAGGATTGAAGATTGCCCCAGACCCCTGAATAATGCTAGTATGTTAGGGACTTATTTAAGAAGGATAGGTGATGATCGTTTGCAACGTCATGCGGTGTACGCCGTGGTTGATCTGGAAACCACAGGGAATAGTGTTAAAAAACAAGATCGCATTATCCAATTTGGGTGCGTATTGGTTAAGAATGGTCGGATCATCGACCGCTTTGCAACGTTGGTGAATCCTAACCGTGCGATTCCGCCTGCCATTCAGCATTTGACCCATATTGCGCAGCAAGACGTGGCGCAAGCACCATACTTTGAGGATGTTGCGCCAGTTTTGCATCAATTACTCGCAAATAAAGTATTTGTCGCGCATAATATTGAGTTTGATTTACCGTTTCTAAATGCTGAGTTTCAGCGCGTAGGCTTTGCGCCATTAACCATTGAAGGTGTTGATACCTTACAGTTGGCCAATATTTTATTGCCCACCAGCGTGAGCTTTCGCTTGCCGCATTTGGCCCATTATTTAAGCTTGACCCATGAGCATCCCCACCGGGCCGATAGTGATGCGGAAGTGACGGCACGCTTATTAATGACCTTAACCAAACGGTTGCAGCAATTACCAACCTTGACCCAGCAACAGATTGTGGCCGGATCAACCGCGTTATTGCGGCAAACCGGGGATTATATCCGCATGGTGTGTGATGCGATTGCGCCGCGACCATTACCAGATTATTTAATGCAAGTGGCACAACTGGTATTATGCCGGCCGCAATTAAAAACCCAAGCGTTGCCTTATGCCTTGCCAGCTTATCCTGAATCTGATCAAGACAAGCAGCAGTTGTTTAAACCAACGTTGAAATGGCGGAAGACACAAGGCAAAATGATGGACTTGATCTACCATAATTTTGCCGACCAACCGGTTCCAATTTTATTGGAAGCGGCCACCGGGCTCGGTAAGTCATTAGGCTATTTATTGCCATTGGTTTATCGGCAAAATCAAACGCAGCGTCAAATTGTGGTGGCCACTGCTACCACCACGTTACAGCATCAGTTTTCGCGAGAAACGGTGCCGTTATTAAATGAAGTATTAGGTACGTCGCTAACGGTCGAAGTGCTTAAAAGCAACCGTCATTACTTGAATTTATGGCAGTTTCAGCAAAGTTTTAGCGCCATTACCAATGAACAGGATCAGTTGTTAAAACTACGTTTATTAGTGTGGTTGACCATGACCAAAACCGGTGATTTAGATGAGCTGCATTTCACCAATTATCAGTCGTTGTATTTCACGAGCTTGGCTTACCAAGCGTGGCAACAGCCGTTAGACTCGCCTTTTCAGGCAGTCGACTTTTTAGCACGGCAACAACAAGCCCGAGCAACCGCGAATATTGTGGTGACGAACCATGCTTATTTAGCGGCTCATGCTCAGGAGTGGCCAGCACAGCCGGCACGGCCTTATTTGGTCATTGATGAAGCCAATCAATTTTTAGAAACAGCGTTGCACACCAGTCAACAAAAATTAGGTTTATTGAAATTGCAACGTCAACTGAAACATTTAAGAGAACAAATTGGGCAAACACCAGGTCGGCATAATCTGGCCGGCCTGTTTGCAGACACGCCCCTAGTGGCCTATCAGTTAACGCTGTTAAATGATCAGTTGGCGCAGTTACAAGAACAGTTGATCCAAGTCCAACAAGCCTTGTGGCAGGCATTTGGGCAACAACCGGTGACCGTAGACCATGATTTTTGGACGATTCCATTAGTCAGTTCTGATTTTGATGCCTGGTGGACGACACAACAAACTCGTTGTCAACGGATTACGCAGCTGTTTGCAGAAATCGGATTGTCGGCGCAACAATTACAGCCACAATTAAAACAGCAGTCGCAGCGCTGGACGGTGGCTGAATGGCAATTGCAGGTACGCTTTTTTAATCAATTACAGCAACTGCTGCAAGATGAGCAGCAATTTCAAGGGTTTCAGCAACAATTACAAAATTTGGCGCCAGAAGCGCGGCTGTTATGGTTGACGTTAAAGTCTGATCAGGCGCTGGCCACACTGGAGTTACAACAGGCAATGTTTGATGCGGCGCCGGTGATGCAACAGGTTTTAACGCATTTTGAAGCGCCGGTTCTAACAGGCGCCACATTACGCACAGGTCGAGATTTTCATTATTTCAAGCAACAATTAGGATTGACCCAACAAACGTTGATTGAAAAGAAGTTGGCCAGTCCATTTCGTTATAAGCGTCAAGCACAATTATTAACGGTTACCGATGGGCCGTCGATTCAGGAAGCGAAACAGTATAGTCGCTATGTGGCACAGGCCATTGAACAATTGTGTCGTGATAATCAGCGGCAGACCCTAGTTTTGTTCAATGCATTAGGGATGATTCGGGATGTTTACGATGTGCTGAGTCAATCAAGTTTGTTACAAGAACGCGAGATTTTGGCTCAAGGTATTAACGGCAGTCAGCAGCGGCTGGCCAAACGGTTTGCTTTAGGGCAAGGGGCGATTTTGTTAGGCGCCGCTAGTTTTTGGAGTGGGGTGGACTTTCCTGATCAGCAATTAGAACAATTGGTGATCGTCCGGTTACCATTTGCATCACCTTATGAGGCGACAACACAGGCTTACTATCAGCGACTCAAGGCGCAAGGACAAGATCCATTTAAAACGGTGGCTTTACCACAAGCAACGTTACGCTTAAGGCAAGGCGTTGGCCGTCTGATTCGCACGCCACAAGATCGCGGTTTGATCGTTTTGCTGGACCAGCGGGGGTTGACCACGCGTTATGGCCAGCAAATGTTACATGCGTTGCCCACATCATTGCCTAAAGCAACTGCAACTTTAGCCACACTACCTGCCCAGGCAACTGCCTTTTTTGCTGAGAAGTTAAAGAAACGTAAAAGCGCTAAAAACAGCTCGAAAAATCTGCTATAATGAAGTTTGTAGCCAATTTTAGAATGGAGACTCATCATGCGAAACATGCGAAAACGCTGGAAAGCATATCTTGTATTAGGCATTATCCTGGTGGTGGTATTCGGCACAGGTTTTGTTTTTCATCGCGCCAATCGGCCCATGAATGTGGCGCGTAAAGAGGCAGTTACTTTAGCAGAACGTTATGGTCATTTGAAAAAGGTTGATTCATTTACTTGGTTTAATCGGGATCAAAGTTACTTTACCGTTGCGGGTGATAATCAAAAGAATGTGCCTGTTTATGTGATCATTGCGCAACATGGCGGTAAGATTCAAATCGTCCGTCAGTCGGCAGGGCTTTCACGAAATAGCGCGTTAAAGAAAATTTGGTCTCAAAAGTCGCCACAAAAGGTTTATAATATTGCACTAGGAATCTATCACAAAAAAATTGCTTGGGAGATTTCGTATAAGGCTAAAAATGGCGCCTTAGGGTACGAAACCATCGACTTTAAAACCAGCAAGGTTTTGAAAGTCGTGGAAAATCTATAAAAGTTTGGGGAGTTGACAACATGGCAATTTCAAAAGATGTATTGAAGGTACAACCTTCAGCAACACTTGCAATGTCAAGTCGGACCAATGCATTGATCGCCAAAGGCATTGATATCATTAATTTAACGGTTGGACAACCTGATTTTGCAACACCAAAATCGATTCAAGATGCCGCAATTGCGGCTATTCAATCCGGCAAGGCCAGCTTTTACACACCAGCAGCTGGGTTACCTGCTTTGCGACAAGCAGTGTGTGATCGCATTGCCATTGAAGATCAGGTGCAGTATGACCCGAGCCAAGTGATCATTACCACAGGTGCTAAATTTGGGCTCTTCTTACTTTTCCAAGTCATTTTAAATGAAGCAGATGATGTGTTATTACCGGAACCTTTCTGGGTCAGCTATGCCGAACAAGTGCATTTAGCAGGCGGCAATGCCATTGCGGTTAAAACTACCGGTAAAGATCAAAAAGTGACGGTTGCAGACCTTGAGGCTGCGCGGACACCAAAGACACAAGCAATCGTTTTGAATTCACCACAAAACCCATCTGGTTTGTTGTACGAAGCAGATGAATTACGTGCCATCGGTGAATGGGCAGTGGCACACAATATTCTCATTGTGGCAGACGATATTTACAGCAACTTGGTTTACAACGGTAACCAATTCACTTCAATTGTGAGTTTAAGTGATGCGATTCGTCAGCAAACCCTGTTAGTAACCGGGGTTTCAAAGACCTATGCCATGACAGGTTGGCGGATCGGGTTTGTGCTAGGGGATGCGGCTATTATTAAAGAAATGAGCAAAGTCGCAAGTCATGCCACAGGCAATCCCACGGCTGCCAGCCAATACGCGGCCATTGCAGCCTTAAATGGTGATCAATCCGAGGCCAAAGCCATGCGCGCTGCTTTTGAAGATCGTTTAAATACGATCTACCCTAAGATTCAAGCGTTACCTGGGTTTGAGATCAATACCAAGCCACAAGGGGCCTTTTATTTGTTCCCAAATGTGAAGGCAGCTGTGGTGGCGACTGGTTATGCCAATACGGAAGACTTTGTGACCGCATTGTTGGATGAGGCGCATGTGGCAGTGGTTGCCGGAACGGCATTTGGGCAACCGGATCATATTCGAATCAGTTACGCCACGAGCAAGGAAGCGTTATTAACAGCTTGTGATCGGTTAGCCGACTTTATGGCCAGCCATCAAAAATAGACAGATTGAGTAAGGGGAAGTTTTTAAATGGTTCAGCAAATTAGTATTATTGATGCTAAAGCGCATGTAAATGAACAGGTAAAAATTGGTGTCTGGTTAACCGATAAACGGTCCAGCGGTAAAATTGCCTTTTTACAATTGCGTGACGGCACCGCCTTTTTCCAAGGCGTGTTGGTTAAAAGCAACGTGGCACCAGAAGTCTTTCAATTGGCAAAGGAATTACATCAAGAAGCCAGTTTCTGGGTTTACGGTGAGATTCATGCGGATACCCGTTCAAAGTTTGGGTATGAAATTGAGATCTCTAACTTGAAATTAGTGGGTAAAAGTGAGGATTATCCAATCACACCTAAAGAACACGGCATTGATTTTTTGATGGATGAACGTCATTTGTGGTTGCGGCATAAACGACCACATGCCATTATGGAAGTCCGTAATGAAATTATTCGTGCCACTTATCAGTTTTTCAATGAACGTGAATTTACCAAAATTGATGCGCCGATTTTAACCGGTAGTGCGCCAGAAGGAACCACTGAATTATTCCATACGGAATATTTTGGTCGGGATGCTTACTTATCACAAAGTGGGCAGCTTTATGAGGAAGCAGGGGCATTAGCCTTTGGTAAAGTCTTCTCCTTTGGGCCAACATTTCGGGCAGAAGAATCAAAAACGCGCCGGCATTTAATTGAATTTTGGATGATCGAGCCAGAAATGGCCTACATGCACCAAGAAGAAAGTTTGCAGATCCAGGAAGAATATGTGGCCTTTTTAGTTCAAAATGTGTTGGACCATTGTGATTACGCACTGGATATTTTAGGACGTGATAAGGCTGTTTTGGCGAAGTACACCAAATTACCTTATCAACGCATTAGTTACGATCAGGCCATTGAAATGTTACAAAAAGGTGGTTTTGACGTGAAGTGGGGCGTTGATTTTGGTTCTCCTGAGGAAACTTACTTAGCAGATCAGTTTGATCAACCTGTTTTCGTGTTGAACTATCCAAAAGCCATCAAACCATTTTATATGTTGCCACATCCAACCCGAGAAGATGTGGTGATCTGTGCGGATCTGTTAGCACCAGAAGGCTATGGTGAGATCATTGGCGGTAGTGAACGGGCAACGGACTACGATTACCTCCTAGCGCAAATCAAACAGGCTGGGTTAGACCCTGCTGAATATGAATGGTACCTGGATTTACGTCGTTATGGCAGTGTGCCACATTCAGGATTTGGACTGGGCTTAGAACGGGCGATCACTTGGATCTGTGGCTTGGAACATGTGCGTGAGGCCATTCCATTCCCACGTTTATTGAATCGAATTTATCCTTAAGCATGAAAAAGGCCGGGGCAGGTTGTCTCGACCTTTTTTAGGCCATGTTATTGAAGGGACGAACAGTATGGCTGAAAATGAGTTTATGCATTATTTTTTAGCGGCCGGGCAAACCAGTATTTCAAATTTATTGTTACAGCATTTTCATGAGTTAGGATTGACAAATGATGAGTTGCTAGTTTATTTGCAATTAGAAAGTTTTCACGCACAAGGCAACGATTTTCCGGATATTCAAGTGGTGGCACAGCGGCTGCGGCTGTCTGAACCGCAGATCTACCAGATTTTGCATCGCATGATCCAGAAAAAAGTATTAGCGATTGAAACCAGTCAAGATGAAGCTGGACGTAACCAGGACCACTACAATTTTGATCTGTTGTTTCAAAAACTAGCGCAGCTGGTGGCACAGAAGCAGGTTCAGGTGCCACAACAGGTTGCTAAAGCGGCGGCCGCTGATCAACGCCAGGCCGTTTTTAACATGCTGGAAACCGAATTTGGGCGACCGTTATCACCGATTGAACTGGAAACAGTGGCGGCTTGGTTGGACCAAGATCATTACCAACCAGAGTTGATTCAATTAGCCTTACGCGAAGCAGTTCTCAATCAAGCTTATAGTTTAAAATATATGGATCGGATCTTACTGAGCTGGGAGCGGCAGCATCTGACCAGTAAGGCACAGATCCAACAGGCTGAAAAGCGTCGGCGGGACAAACAGGCGCCACAAGCAAAGCCGCAAAAAAAAGGTCCGAAAATTCCAATGTACAACTGGGCCCAGCCTGATTCGAAGCAGGAGGAGTAATGATGTTAAATCAAGAACAAACTTTAAAGGCCGTTCAGGTCATGGGAGACATGTTTCCAGATGCACAACCGTCGTTACGTTCGCGGACACCGTTTCAATATTTAGTGTCGGTTATGTTAAGTGCACAAGCAACGGATGTGTCGGTGAACCTCGTCACACCAACGTTGTTTAAAGATTTTCCGGATCCCCAAGCCTTTGCCAACGCAACGGAAACGGAGATCCAGGCTGATATTCGGTCGATTGGCTTATATCGCAATAAGGCCAAACATATTAAGGCAGCTAGCCAGCAGCTATTACGGGACTTTGACGGCGTTGTACCACAAACCCATCATGAGCTCATGTCTTTACCAGGCGTAGGCCGCAAAACCGCTGATGTGGTGTTGGCAGATGCGTTTCACATTCCTGCTTTTGCCGTCGATACCCATGTGACCCGGGTGACCAAGCGGCTTAAAATTGTACCAGAGTCAGCGAACACTTTAAAAATTGAACAAATTGTGATGTCAAAATTACCAGAAGATTTGTGGATCACGGCGCATCACCGCATGATTTATTTTGGACGTTATCACTGTACAGCACGTAATCCAAAATGTGAGGTGTGTCCGCTGTTAGACATGTGTGAAACAGGCCAACAGCGCTTAGGCGCAGCTGACACAACAGCACCGTTAAAAAAATAGGACCATTAAAAAGAGACCTTCAAGTTGAAGTGCAATAGAAAAGTTAGACAATTTAGATTTTGAATTAAGCAATCATGGCT
>NZ_AZDA01000027.1 GCF_001434575.1 Loigolactobacillus bifermentans DSM 20003 | reverse complement strand
CGATTTATTCATTATACGCTCTCTTAAAAGTTGTCTCAGGAATCAGCTTACATCCAAAAATGAGATTTCGATAGAATATGCAAATTCACTCTATGGTTATAAAAATGTTAGATCTGAAATGCGTTACTTAACAGGTGATCGACTTACTGGTGGCAAAGTTTCACTAAAAAAATTTTTTGACGGTTTGCTGCAAGAATGTAATGAAAGTATTTTTTGACGTGCCTGACATATTATCATTAAAAGTAATTTTGAATTTGATTTTTCTCCACAAATCATCAAGCTAAGCACATTATCAAAAGATTAGTTTGACAATTAATGTAGATGGACAGTTAATCTAAATAGCCATTTAAGCAAACCAACTATAAAACCACACCACCTTACTTTTTAGTCTAGCCAAAACATATTTTATGGTCTATCTCAAATAATGTGTTATACTTAATTTGTATAGAAAGGAAGCAATAAAATGACTGAGAAGCACTTAGAACTTAAAGATTATGGCCCACAACCATTTGCTCCAGATTTAAAGGCCGCTGCCTTAGCTAATGATAATTATCGAACTACTTTGTGGACGGGTGATCATTTTCAAGTCACTTTGATGGCAATTCCAGCTGGTGGTGGTGATATCGGAATGGAAATTCACCATGGCAATGACCAATTCATTTATTTAGTAGACGGTGTTGGTCACGTTCAAATGGGCAAAGATAAAAACAAATTGACGATTGACCGTGAGATTCATCCTGGTGAAGCAGTAATTATTCCAGATAATACTTGGCACAATGTAATTAACGCTGGTAGTAAAACTATGAAGGTCTTCTCAATTTATTCTCCAGTAAAACACGCTAAGGGAACTGATGAAAAGACCAAAGATGACGCGATTCAGCAGGAAGGCCCACTAGAGGGCACCGGTGAATAAAGTCATGAAATCTTTTTTGACGATGCTAATTTAGCTTTTCTTAAATTAATTTTTTAAAAACATAAAAGGTAGCTCAATAAACTTTTTGGCTTATTGAGCTACCTTTTTAGCTATATTCAATTATTATCGACAAGTTCAGTTATTTGGCATGCTAAAAAACTTTCTTGAAATGTTGCTTCATTTTTCAGATACGTTTTACCGAACTCGTCAATTAAGCCATGCAACTCTTTGGCTTCAATCCACGCTTATATAATACAGGAAAGTCATAGGTTGTGGCATTTGCGACATTCCCGGGTAATTTAGGATACCAAATATCCATTGCTAAAATACCAATAGTGTACCCGCCCAAAAATTGTCCCTTTTGCGAATGAAAAATACTTTGGTCATTCACTGTTTTCAATACTTTCTCATATTTCTTGCTCATTATATTGGTCCATCCTTTTGAAGTATTCTTGTATATCTAAGTTTATCCCAGCAATGCTAAAAATAAAGGCCCCGAAGAATCATAATATTCTTCAGGGCCTTCTTTAAATAATCTATATTCACTACAGATATATTTATTTAATGGTTAATCGTTACGACGTTTCTTGATACCAAGAAAACCGAGTAAACCACCAAACATTGCCAACAAAATACCAACAAATGACATTGTTTGACTTTGACTATTGTTTTCACCAGTTTGAGGTAGTTTTGGTGAGAAAACAACGCCATTGTTAACTTTCGATCCCGTATTAGTCGACGTATTGATTACGCCATTGTTAGTAGTGTTACTTGGTTGGGAAGGATTTCCTGGTTGGTTAGAACTAGAATTTCCTGTATCCGTACCATTACCTGGTTTCCCAGATGGATTGGACCCAGTGCCGCCATTGTTATCCGTTACAGGGTTCTTAGTGTAAACGTAGGTTACGGTCTGATCTTGATCCGTAAAGCTCCCCGTTGGGTTGCCTTGGACTTCCTTAAAGGT
>NZ_AZDA01000135.1 GCF_001434575.1 Loigolactobacillus bifermentans DSM 20003 | reverse complement strand
TTTGGTTAATACAAAGAATGAGACAGTTGAATTTAAGGGAATGGTCTAGGAGTAATACCAGTAAATTTCACAAAATTTCTTTCCCCAATTAAAGCCAATCTGCGACCTATACCACTTCCTTTTTGGACAAGTTCACAATCAAAAAATAACGGAATGTGGAAGTACCGCGGTGAATGGTGGTTACTTGGGATAAGCCGCCTTATGTGAAGTAGAAATTGGTATACTAAAAAAGGCTCCCGGTTTAACACTGGAGGCCTTTTTTCTA
>NZ_AZDA01000134.1 GCF_001434575.1 Loigolactobacillus bifermentans DSM 20003 | reverse complement strand
TACTCCTAGACCATTCCCTTAAATTCAACTGTCTCATTCTTTGTATTAACCAAAAATTTGCCAACACTTCCCCGATACTTCACTGATACTTTAAAGGAATACTTGTAATTTACTCGAGTGTATCGAATACTACTAATTCTTCCCTGATACCCTTGACTACGCAAAACTCTCTTCACTTGGTTCCTTTGTCGCTCAGTAATTCTTGCAGAACTCCGATAGATTGTCTTCTTAACGATCACATCTGGATT
>NZ_AZDA01000026.1 GCF_001434575.1 Loigolactobacillus bifermentans DSM 20003 | reverse complement strand
CAGCCCGCAACGGAACAGCCCGCAACGGAACAGCCCGCAACGGAACAGCCCGCAACAGTGGCCAAAACCACGGCTTTGCCACAGGTGGATGAAAGTGGCTATCAAATGCCCCCACTTAGCCTGTTACCCGACCCATTAACCACCAATAGTAGTGAAATGGCGGCCTGGGTCCAACACCAACGCACCGTGTTAAATGAAACGTTAAACGCTTTTAACGTGAAGGCAGTGGTCAGTCGTTGGAGCATTGGCCCGGCCGTCACGCAATTTGAATTAACCTTATCGCGTGGTGTGAAGGTCAATAAGATCACCAATCTCAGTGATGATTTGAAATTGGCATTAGCGGCCAAGGATATTCGAATTGAAGCCCCAATTCCTGGTAAGTCAACGGTGGGGATTGAGATTCCTAATTTAAAATCTCGTCCTGTGATGTTATCGGAAGTGGTGCGTTCAGAAAAATTTGCGCAAAGTCAATCGCCACTGACGATTGCACTAGGGGTGGATTTATTTGGGCAGCCTATGGTCACCAATATTGCGAAAATGCCACATGGTTTAATTGCTGGCGCTACCGGTTCGGGTAAGAGTGTCTTCATCAACAGTTTGTTATTATCGATTTTATTTAAGGCCAAACCATCTGAAGTAAAATTATTGTTGATCGATCCAAAGGCGGTGGAATTAGCGCCGTATAATGAATTACCACATTTATTGTCACCGGTGATCTCTGATCCTAAAGCGGCTTCGGCGGCTTTAAAGTGGGCTGTTGAAGAAATGGAAGAACGGTATCAGAAGTTAGCAGCAGCGGGTGTGCGTAATTTAGAACAGTTTAACCGTAAGGCAGCAGACCATGGTGATTATGGGTTGAAATTACCGTACATCGTGATCATTATTGATGAATTAGCAGACTTAATGATGGTGGCGTCAACAGAAGTTCAAGATTACATTGTGCGGATCACACAAAAGGCACGGGCAGCGGGGATTCATTTGATTGTCGCCACCCAACGGCCAAGTGTGGATATTATTACCGGGACCATTAAAAATAATATTCCAACGCGAATTGCCTTTATGGTATCCAGTCAAATTGATTCGCGCACGATTATTGATCAAGGCGGTGCCGAACGGCTATTAGGTCGAGGGGATATGTTGTACCTGGGTAACGGTCAAAGTCAGCCAGTGCGGATCCAAGGCACTTACGCGGAACAAGAAATCGATGAGATCGTGGCATTTGTGAAGCAGCAATTGCCACCGCATTATTTGTTTGAACCAGATGGCCTTTTGCAACAGGCAACGGAGCAGGCGAACCAAGACGAATTATTCCCAGATGTGTTGCGTTATTTAGCAGCAGAAAAGCAAATTTCCACATCGAAATTGCAACGTGAATTTAAAATCGGCTACAATCGTGCAGCTAGCCTGATCGACGACCTTGAAACACGGAAGTTTATTTCGCCTGCCAGTGGTTCAAAACCGCGGGACGTTTACTTTACGCCGGACGATTTGATAGCTTTAGAAAACCGTTAAAATTTAAGCCTCGTAAAATAGGCGATTTATGCTACACTAACTTTTATAGGCGCCATTTGAAGTGCTTAATTCAGGAGAAGCAAGAAGGAGCAAATAACAGTGGATACAGAAACGACGTATTTTTTTGTTGGGATCAAAGGCTCAGGCATGAGCTCTTTAGCAATGATTTTACACGATGAAGGTTACAAAGTTGAAGGTTCTGACATTACGCAGTATACCTTTACACAACGTGACTTAGAAAAAGTTGGGATCAAGATTTATCCTTTTGCAGCTGAAAATATTCATGCTGGCTTAACCATTGTGGCTGGCAATGCATTTACAGCGGATCATCCCGAATTAAAAGCAGCCCGGGAACAAGGCTTGAAGGTGATTCATTATCCTGAATTATTGGGAGAAGTGATCAAACAACACACCAGCATTGGTGTAGCAGGGGCCCACGGCAAAACCAGTACCACAGGTTTACTGTCACATGTTTTAAGTGGCATTGCCTCAACCAGTTATTTGATCGGTGATGGCTCAGGGAAAGGCATCAAAAACTCACAATTCTTTGTTTTTGAAGCGGATGAATATCGGCGTCATTTCTTAGGCCAATCACCAGATTATATGATCATGACCAACATTGATTTTGATCATCCAGATTACTACACCGGCATTGATGATGTTTTTGATGCGTTCCAAACGGAAGCCAACCAAGTTCATAAAGGCATCTTTGCTTGGGGAGACGATCCTGAATTACGGAAACTGCAAGTCAACGTGCCAATTTATTATTATGGCACTGGCGATAAAGATGATTTCCAAGCAAAAAATATTTTACGGACGGTCAAGGGCTCTGAATTTGACGTTTATTATCAAACTGAAAAATTAGGGCATTTCCAAATCCCAATGTTTGGCGAACACAATATTTTAAACAGCTTAGCAGTGATTGCAGTCAGCTACATGGAAAAAATTCCAATGGCTGAAGTGGCCCAAGAATTATTGACTTTCCAAGGGGTCAAACGCCGTTTTGCAGAACGGAAAATGGCCGATATGACCATTATTGATGATTATGCGCATCATCCCTCTGAAATCAAGGCGACATTGGACGCTGCCCGGCAAAAATACCCGGATAAAAAGATCGTTGCCGTTTTCCAACCACATACGTTCTCACGAACCATTGCTTATTTAGATGATTTTGCCAAAAGTTTAAGCTTAGCCGATGTGGTTTATTTAACGGATATTTTCAGCTCCGCACGGGAAACATCTGGTAAGATCTCAAGTGCTGATTTAGGCGCTAAGATCAGTAAAGGCGGTACGGTTTTACAACAAGATAATATGTCACCTTTGTTAGACTACCATGATGCCGTTGTTGTTTTCATGGGTGCTGGGGATGTTCAAAAGTATGAACAAGCTTACGAACAATTATTAAGTGCGAGTACGCCTAAGAATAACTAGCAACCCAGTTGCTTTTTAGAACTGGATTCGCTAAAATAAAAGCCAATCTGAATGCGAAAGACTTTAATGGAGGTTTTTAAATGCAAGAACAACCAAAGCGAATTATTGTTAATGATGAACGTGGCCTCAGTCAATTTTTGACCCGTGTTTACGGCTTCATGACATTAGGCGTTGCGGTTTCCGCAATTGTTGCCTATCTTGTCCTGACGGTTTACCGGGCCAGCTTCTTTAACTTTGTGGCGACGCATAGCTGGATCACCTGGCTCCTCATGATCGTTGAATTAGGTTTGGTGATGGGGACGAGCTTTAAGGCCAGTCGTGGTGGCATAGTCTCGTTTTTACTATTTATGGCGTATGCGGTGATTAACGGGTTATTTTTCGCCTTGATTGCCGCGGTTTACACCGGTGCAAAAATCACCACAGCCTTTGTGGCAGCTGCGGCTACCTTTGCCGGAATGGCCCTTTACGGGACGTTTACGCGGCGTAATTTAAGCGGGATCGGTCAAATGGCTTTTGCCGCTTTGATCGGGTTGTTAGTCGCAACAATTGTGAATTTGTTTTTACAGAACCCAATGGTTGATTATGTTTTCTCATTTATTGGTGTTTTGATTTTTACCGGCTTAACGGCTTGGGATAGTCAACGCATTAAGCAAATGTATTTACAACATGGTCAACAAACAAGCACGTCTGGTTTAGCCGTGATGGGCGCGCTTCAACTTTATATGGATTTCATTAACTTGTTCTTATACTTCTTACGGATCTTTGGCGTAGGCGGTTCGGACAATAATTAAGGAAGTAGCAAGAGGTTGTGGAAACACGGCCTCTTTTCTTTATGAAATCGCCGTTGAAACGCCCCATTGTGCCGTTGTTTTTGCTACAATAAGGGACGGGCTTACTGGCGCAATGGTGCCAGTGCAACTGGATTCGAATATAAGCAAATTAAGGAGTCATTATGAATAAACATTTATTATTAGTTGATGGGAATAGTGTGGCCTTTCGGGCGTTTTTTGCCTTGCACAGCCAGTTAAATCGCTTTGTGAATCACGATGGGCTCCATACCAACGCCATTTATGCGTTTAATACTATGCTGGATGTGGTACTAGACCAATTTAAACCGACGCATGCGTTGGTTGCGTTTGATGCTGGTAAAACCACGTTCCGTACCGAAAAATTTGCAGATTACAAAGGCCAGCGTGATAAAACACCCACTGAATTGTCAGAACAATTGCCACACTTACGGGAATTATTAGTCGGTTATGGCATCAAATCATATGAACTCAAAAACTATGAAGCAGACGATATTATTGGGACCATGGCGCGCCAAGCGGAAGCAGCCGGTTTTAAAGTTGATATTGTCACCGGTGATCGTGATTTGACCCAATTGGCCACAGACCAAGTTACTGTGAATGTGACGGTGAAAGGGGTCAATACGCTAGAAGCTTACACCCCCGCTCACGTGTTTGAAAAGTATGAGTTGGAACCCAAGCAGATCATTGATATGAAAGGTTTGGCAGGGGATACTTCGGATAATTATCCTGGGGTGACCAAAGTCGGTGAAAAAACGGCGATCAAGTTGTTAAAGCAATTTGGAAGTGTTGAAGGGATTTATGATAACCTGGACAGCTTAAAAGCCAGCAAAATGAAGGAACATCTTCAAGCTGATCGGGAACAAGCCTTTTTAAGTAAATCGTTGGCCACCATTAATACCAATGCGCCAGTGGCGTTAACGTTGGATGCGTTAGTGTGCCAAGGCAAAGATGAAACCAAATTGTTGGATTTTTATGATGCCATGGATTTCCAATCGTTTAAAAGCAAGCTGAGCATTGTGAATTCAGCTGTTCAAGCACAACAGGCGGCATTGAAGTATGACGTTTTAACAGCCGACAATGTGGCTGCAATTGCAGCACAATTAACCAGTCCGGTGACCTTTTATTTAGAAATGTTAGCGGATAATTATCACACCGCTGAGAGCAATGGTTTTGTCATTGGCCATCAGGGGACTTGGTATGTGGCCACGGATACGGCACTGTTACAAACCCCTGCGTTGAAGCAGTTGTTAGCGGATAGTGCAATTGAAAAATACGTTTTTGATGTTAAACGGACTTACGTCGGGCTACAACGATTAGGGGTTTCGTTAGCAGGCACCACATTTGATCTGTTATTGGCGTCTTATTTAGTGGATACCAATGATAATAGTAACGACCTTGGTAAATTAGCCTTGCTGCACGGCTATCAAAATGTGGCCACAGACGAAGCGGTTTATGGCAAAGGTGCCAGCAAAGGCTTACCGGAAGATATAACGGTTTTTGAAAAGCATTTAGCAGCTAAGGCCCAAGCCATTTCTGATTTGCAACCGGTTTTAATGAAAAAACTACAGGATAATGATCAATTGGCGTTGTTTACAGAGATGGAATTACCGTTGGCCTTGGTGTTAGCGGATATGGAAATCGCAGGGGTCAAAATTGACATTGATAAATTAAATGAGTTGAAAGGTCAATTTCAACAGCGATTAGACACGATCATCCAAAAAATTTACGCTGAGGCAGGGAAAGAGTTTAACATTAACTCATCCCAACAACTCGGCAAAATTTTATTTGAAGATATGAAATTGCCGGTGATCAAGCGGACCAAAACAGGTTACTCCACCGCGGTTGGTGTGTTGGAAGCTTTAAAAGGTATTGCGCCAATTGCCAGTGATATTTTGGATTACCGTGGCCTGTCTAAGTTACAATCAACCTATATTACCGGACTGCTTAAGGTAGTTCATCCTGAGGATCAAAAAATCCATACCACTTATTTACAAACCTTGACGCAAACCGGGCGTTTATCTTCCATTGAGCCGAACTTGCAAAATATTCCTGTGCGGGATCAAGATGGTCGACAAATTCGGCAGGCCTTTATTCCACGGTCGGAAGATTGGGCCATTTTTGCAGCCGATTATTCACAAATTGAATTACGGGTGTTGGCGCATATTTCAGGGGATCAAAATTTGCAGGCTGCTTTTAAAGAAGGGCTGGATATTCATGCCAGCACGGCCATGCGGATCTTTGGCTTGGCGCAACCCGAAGATGTGACGCCAAACATGCGCCGTGAGGCCAAAGCGGTTAACTTTGGCATCGTTTATGGTATCAGTGATTACGGATTATCCCAAAATTTAGGCATTAGTCGGGCCCAGGCCAAAACGTATATTGAAAACTATTTCCGTGAATATCCGCAAGTTAAGGCTTATACGGAAGCCATTGTGAAAACCGCGCGTGAACAAGGTTACGTTGAAACACTTTTCCATCGGCGCCGTTATTTACCAGATATTCACGCGAAAAACTTTAATTTGCGCTCGTTTGCGGAGCGGACGGCAATGAACACCCCTATTCAAGGGAGTGCAGCGGATATTATTAAAGTGGCCATGTTACACATGCAACACGCATTAGCCGCTGAGAAATTGCAGGCCACAATGTTATTACAAGTACATGATGAATTGATTTTTGAGGCACCAAAAACTGAAATTCCGATTTTAGCGCAGTTGGTGCCAGAAGTGATGGACGCTGCGGTATCCTTGGCTGTGCCGATGAAAGTTGGCACAGGAAGTGGTGCCACATGGTATAACGTAAAAGATTAGGTGATCAAATGCCAGAATTACCAGAAGTTGAAACTGTACGTCAAGGCTTACGCGCTTTGATTTTAAATAAAACAATCGCAAATATTGATATTTTATGGCCTAAAATTATTGTTAATGACCAATTATTTTTTAAGCAAACCTTAACGGGCCAGACGTTTGAAGAAATTGATCGTCGTGGTAAATATTTGCTTTTCCGGCTTAGCAACCAACTGACCTTGGTCTCACATTTACGGATGGAAGGTAAGTATCGTATGGTGCCACAGGAACAGCCGTTAACCAAGCATACCCACGTGATTTTTAACTTTACAGATGGCACCGCGTTGCGGTATTTAGATGTGCGTAAATTTGGGCGCATGCAGCTGATTCCAACTGGGGCTGAAAATACTGTTTCAGGTCTTAAACAGCTGGGACCGGAACCCACAGCAGCTGATTTTAAGGTAGCCGCTTTTGCAGCCGCTTTGCAACGTCACCGTAAGGCTATTAAACCGGTATTATTGGAACAACATGTGGTGGCGGGTTTGGGGAATATTTATGTCGATGAAGTGTTGTGGCAAAGTCAGATTCATCCCTTACAGCCAGCTAATCAGCTGACCGACACGCAGATCAAAGCCCTCCATCAAGCGATTATTGCAGAAATGAAACGGGCCATTGCAGCAAAAGGAACGACGATTCGTAGCTATACGGATGCGTATGGTGCTAGCGGTGGCTTTCAGTTGGCACTTGCCGTTTATGGGCGTGAAGGCGAACCGTGCCAGCGTTGTGGGACGACGATTCTTAAAACCAAAGTCGGCCAGCGAGGCACGCATTTTTGCCCCCATTGCCAGTTGTTAACGACCAAGGGGGTTGCAAAATGACAACGGTATTAGGCTTAACCGGTGGGATTGCAACAGGTAAGTCCACCGTCAGTGCTTGGTTAAAGGCTTGGGGTTATCTGATCGTAGACGCCGATGTGATTGCGCGGCAAGTTGTTGCCAGCGGTACACCTGGATTAGCGCAAATTACCGCCGCTTTTTCCAAACAGGTCCTACAAGCGGATGGCAGTTTGGATCGCGGGGCGTTAGGACAACTTGTATTTCATGATGAGACCCAACGCCAGCGCTTGATGCAGATCACGGCGCCGTTAATTCACAAGGAAATTTTAGCCCAACGCCAAGCGGGCATTGATCGACAGGTACCACTGGTGGTGTTAGACATTCCACTGTTATTTGAAACGGATTATCAACAATATACCGATGTCACTTGGGTGGTGTCGGTTGATCGCGTGACGCAACAACAGCGTTTGATGCAACGGAATGGCTTAACGGCTGCTGCTGCAAATGCACGGATCGACAGCCAATGGTCGCTTGCACGTAAACGTCAGCTTGCTGATGTGGTGATCGACAATAATGGGTCGTTAGCTGAAACACAGGCTCAAGTACGGTCTGCGTTAGCACAGCTAGGCTTCGTACCAGAACAGGCTAAAAAGTGATTCAATGTTATAATAGAAATGAATTGAGGTGTTAAAAATGCATTGTCCACGTTGTCATCATAATGGCTCGCGGGTGGTAGATTCGCGGCCAACAGACGAAGGGCGCGTGATTCGTCGCCGTCGAGAATGTGAAAGCTGTGGGTTTCGTTTTACCACGTTTGAACGGGTTGAGCAAACACCATTATTAGTGATTAAGAAAAATGGAACGCGCGAAGAATTTAATCGTGAAAAAATTCTGAGAGGGCTGATCCGGTCTGCTGAAAAGCGACCTGTGACCATGGAACAAATGACCCAGATCGTCGATGAAGTCGAAAATAAAATTCGAGCGTTAGGTGAAAATGAAGTGGCTTCGCAAGTGATTGGGGAGTACGTCATGGAACGTTTAGCGGATGTTGATGAAATTGCTTATATTCGGTTTGCCAGTGTTTACCGACAATTTAAAGACATGAATGTTTTCTTAAAAGAATTAAACGAAATCGTTGAACGCGATAAGCATAAAGCAAAAGATTAATCTGAAGAGACAAGGGAGGCGGTACTGGTGCAAGAAGCCTTTTCTGAATTAAGCCCACGTGAGCCATTGATGGTGACCGCGGCTACGTTTTACTCTGATTTAGATCAGCAGGTATTAACTTACCTGTATCAGCCGTTATTAGGACCGGTGGCCTTTAGTTTGGTGACTTTTTTATGGACTGAGGCGCAACAAACTGAAAAGACGGCTCACCGACATGATTTGATTTTAACCACGCTAAATATTGATTTACCAACATTTTATCAGGCACGGTTAAAGTTGGAAGCATTGGGATTGGTTAAAACGTATTGGGCAAAAATGGCAGACCCGCGTTATTATGTCTATGAATTATATGCCCCACAGTCACCGACTCGTTTTTTTCAGGATGATCTCTTAAGTGTCTTATTGTACGAAACAGTAGGAGAACAGCGGTTTCAACAGTTGGTTGCGCAATTTAAACGCCAGCCCGTTACGAAGCCGGCCTTGGTCGATGTGAGCCATAACTTTCTAGACGTTTTTCACATTGACCCGCAACATGTGGCCACCACGCCAGCGGCGATTGCTGAAGCCAATGAAAGCTTTCAAATTAAAGCTGCACCTCAACCGCAAGTGACGGCCAATACACAGTTTGATTGGGCTTTTTTTAAGCAGCAATTACAACATCATTTTGTGACGCTTGGTCCAGTGACCCAACAACGGCAGTTAATTTTAACATTTCATCAGTTGTATGGTTTAAATGAAATGGAGTTGGCCCAATTAGTTGCAGATAGCGTCGATCTCGCCACGGATCAGTTTGATGTGGCGGCTTTTAAACGGTTGGTGTTAGCGCAATATCAAGGGCAAACTAAAATCACCACCCAACAAGTTGCTGAAGCACCAGCAGTGGCAACACCGAAGGCTGACTTTTCCAAGGCAGATCAACAACTGATCCAGGTCAGCCGGCAGTATGCGCCGTATGAATTTTTGCAACAGCTTAAGCAGCAACAAGGGACTTATGTGACGCAAGGTGAGCAGCGGTTGTTGGAGCGGCTGGTTGCACGACAATTGTTCCCCAATAGCGTGATCAACATTATGATCCACTACATGCTAAGCGTGCGACAAATGCCAACCTTGAACCAAAACTTTTTGGATACGCTGGCTAATAGTTGGGCCAAAGCAAAGATTGCCACACCAGAAGCGGCAATGGCGGAGGTGAAGGCCCATTATCAACCGAAGCCTGCGGTGACCAAGCGCCGTCGAAAAACAGCAGAACCGGTTCAAAAAGAAACGTTGCCAGACTGGGCTAAGGCTGATTATCAAGCGCAACCCGAAAAATTATCGCAGTCTGATGAACAAGCGTTACAAGCCAGCTTAGCCGGCTTGAAGAAATTACGAAAGGGGCAGGAATCCTAATGGAAGATCTCAGTCGCAATTTATCAGAAATTATGAATCGCCGTCATTTGAACCAGCGCTTTGATGATTTAATGACCCAGGTTCGGCAGGATCCTGAAGTCCAGCAGTTTCTACAAGCCCATCAGGCTGAACTGGCGCCAGATGCATTGACGCGTTCAGCAGCCAAGTTATATGAGTTTGTGCAAGAACGCCAAAAATTACAGCGTCATGAAACCACATTAGCGCCAGGTTATGAACCGCAGCTAATCGTGAATCAACATTATGTTGATGTGACGTATGTGCCAACTGAAAAATTAGTCGCACAACGTCAGGCAGCGGCGTTAAAAAATCGGGTTCAGGCCATTAGTATGCCGAAAAATATTCGTTCAGCTCGGTTGGATCAATTTTATCCTGAAAATCGCGTGACGGCTTTACGGCTTGCTGCTGACTTTGTGCAGGCATACGTGCAAAAGCCAAAGTCTTTCCACCAAGGCTTGTATTTATACGGTAGCTTTGGGGTGGGGAAAACCTATTTATTAGGGGCCATTGCCAATGAATTGGCAACCTACGGCTTTCAATCAACCTTGGTCCATTTTCCAAGCTTTACGGTGGAAATGAAAGGGGCCATTGGGGAAAATAATTTAACGGAAAAATTGGCGGCCATTAAACAAGCACCGATTTTGATGTTGGATGACATCGGCGCCGATTCGATTTCCAGTTGGTCACGGGATGATATTTTAGGCGTGATCTTGCAGTATCGCATGCAAGAAGAATTAGCCACTTTTTTCTCGTCTAACTTTTCAATGCAGCAGTTGGAACAAGAACATTTAACCGTGACCCGTGGGGCGTCAGAACCGCTTAAGGCCAAACGGATCATGGAGCGGATTCGCTTCTTAAGTCAAGAAGTGAAACTGGTCGGGCGCAATCGCCGTCAAGCACCTTGATCATTTGGAACAGTGAAACAACTTGAATAATCATGTGATTTGTGGTTTAATCAGTTTATCAACGAGAAAAGATACCGGTTCAAGTCGTGTCTGCTAGAGAAGGATGTTTGCTGAAAATTCCGAAGGACGGCTTGGATTGACCACTTTTTGAGATATGCAATGCAAAGTTGCATCGGTGGCAACGTTACAGCCGTGAATGAGGAATCGAATTTTGATTCAAATTTTGGGTGGAACCACGTTAATTCGTCCCTAAGGCTATTGTGCCTTAGGGACTTTTTTAATTTTAAGGAGGAATTTTGGTATGGCAGAGATCACTTTGACGTTCCCAGATGGGAAGCAACAAAACTTTCCAGCAACAGCCAGTGTGGCAGATGTTGCAAAATCAATTAGTACAAGTTTAGGGAAGAAAGCAATCGCCGGCAAGTTAGACGATCAACTGGTTGATTTAACTGCGCCTTTGGCAAAAAATGGGAAAATCACGATTATTACGGCAAAAGATCCAGAAGCCTTGCAAGTGCTTTGGAACACCGCAACCCTAACGTTAGGGGCTGCCTTACATGCATTATACCCAACTATGACGTTTGGGGAACATGCCTTGACGGAACACGGTTTCTACTATGATACTGACAACAGTGAAAAGCCGGTTTCAGAAGACGATTTAGATAAAATCAATGCGGCGATGGCGAAGTTTGTCAAAGAAGACGGTAAAATTACCCGCGAAGTGGTTAGCAAAGCCGACGCGTTAAAGACATTTGCTAATGAACCTTACAAAACAAGCTTGTTAAATGCTTGTCCTGATGATGACGTCGTTTTGTATCATTTAGGCGACTTTGTTGATTTTGGCGAAGCAGGCGTTTTACCAGATACCAAGTTATTGAAAGTTTCTAAATTATTATCTGTTGCCGGTGCTTATTGGCAAGGTAAGTCATCAAACCAAATGCTACAACGGGTTTATGGTACAGCTTTCTTCAACCAAAAAGAAATGGATGCTGACGACCAACGGCGGCAAGAAGCACATGACCGTGACCACCGTGTAATCGGGAATAAGTTGGACTTATTCTTCGTGGACCCTAAAGTTGGTGCTGGTCTGCCTTACTGGATGCCAAAAGGGGCGACCATTCGTCGGACCATCGAACGTTACATTATTGACAAGGAAGTTTCAAACGGTTATCAACACGTTTATACCCCTGTTTTAATGAACTTAGATGCCTATAAAACGTCTGGTCATTGGGATCATTACCGTGAAGATATGTTCCCACCAATGGATATGGGGGATGGCGAACAATTAGAATTACGGCCAATGAATTGCCCAAGTCATATCCAAATTTATAAGCATCACATTCGTTCATATCGTGAATTACCAGTTCGAATCGCTGAACTTGGGATGATGCACCGTTATGAAAAATCCGGCGCGTTATCTGGTTTACAACGTGTTCGCGAAATGACGTTAAATGATGGGCATACGTTTGTGACTTTAGATCAGATCCAAGACGAATTTAAGAAAATCTTGCAATTGATGATCTCCGTTTATGCTGACTTTAATATCAACGATTACTCATTCCGGTTAAGCTATCGTGATCCTAAGAATACTGAAAAGTACTTTAACGATGATGCCATGTGGAACCGTGCGCAAACGATGTTAAAAGGGGCCATGGATGATCTTGGCCTTGACTACGTTGAAGCGGAAGGGGAAGCGGCTTTCTACGGTCCTAAGTTAGATGTTCAAACGAAGACAGCTGGTGGCAATGAAGAAACGTTATCGACGATCCAATTAGACTTTATGTTACCAGAGCGCTTCAACTTAACTTATGTTGGCAGTGATGGTGAAGAACATCGTCCAGTGATGATTCATCGTGGTTTAGTTTCAACGATGGAACGTTTTGTGGCTTACTTAACTGAAATTTACAAAGGCGCTTTTCCAACTTGGTTGGCACCGGTTCAAGCTGTTATTATTCCAGTGAAGAACGAGTTACATGCGGACTACGCTTATGGTGTTCGGAATCGGATGTTGAAGGCTGGTTTGCGGGTTGAAGTCGACGAACGCAATGAAAAGATGGGCTATAAGATTCGTGAAGCCCAGACCCAAAAGATTCCGTATGCGTTGGTGATTGGGGATCAAGAATTAGAACAAGCTTCAATTTCTGTTCGTCATTATGGTGAAGATAAGGCCGTTAACATGGATACCAATATGTTTGTAGATGCTTTAGCTGCTGAAGTGAAGAATTACAGCCGCACCGGTAAAGTGAGCGGTACAGAAGAAAAAGTTCAGAAACAGCTTGACAAGAACTAGTTTGTCTTTTAAACTAGATAAAGTTGAGAATTAAAGCAGAAGCAGCCCGCTTCTCGCCTAAGTTGCACATCGCACTGGGCAGAATAGTGAACGGATATTAAAAGTGGGCGTGCTTTCAGCACGGCCACTTTTTTCTGCAATTTCTCGAAATTTTATGGAGGTGAATCACCATAGCTAGAGACATGATGGTCAACGAGGGGATTCGTGCTCGTGAGATGCGTTTGATCGCTCAAAATGGGGATCAGTTAGGCGTTAAGAGCAAACAAGATGCCCTGAAAATTGCTGAACAAGCCAACCTTGATGTGGTTTTAGTGGCACCTAACGCTAAACCCCCAGTTGCGCGGATTATGGATTATGGGAAGTACCGTTTCGAATTGCAAAAGAAGCAACGGGATGCTCGTAAGAAACAAAAAATTGTCAGCATCAAAGAAGTACGCTTAAGCCCAACCATCGATCAGAACGACTTCAATACTAAATTGAAGAACGCTCGGAAGTTCTTAGAAAAAGGTGACAAAGTCAAAGCTTCGATCCGCTTCCGGGGACGTGCAATTACGCATAAAGAAATTGGTCGTGACGTTTTACAGCGTTTAGCAAAAGAAACGGCTGACATTTCAACTGTAATTGCCCAACCTAAGATGGATGGTCGAAGCATGTCAATGATGCTTCAACCAAATGCAGAAAAGTAAACCTAGTTTACGGAATTGGAAGGGAAGATTTTATTATGCCAAAACAAAAAACACATCGCGCTTCCGCAAAGCGTTTTAAAAAGACCGGTAACGGCGGTTTATTGCGTCATCACGCATACACAAGCCACCGTTTCCACGGCAAAACTAAGAAGCAACGTCGTTTCTTAGCAAAACCAGGCATGGTATCCGCAAGCGACATGAAGCGGATCAAACAAATGCTTTCACAAATGAAGTAAGCATTTTAATCAGAAATTTTGACGAGCTTGTATCTTGAATACAAGGAACTTGAGGAGGAATTCAAATGCCACGTGTTAAAGGTGGAACAGTGACGCGCAAACGTCGTAAAAAGGTCTTAAAATTAGCTAAGGGTTATCGCGGTTCTAAACATTTACTGTTTAAGTCAGCCAATGCCCAAGTCATGAACTCATATCGTTATGCGTTCCGTGATCGTCGCCAAGTTAAACGTGATTTCCGTAAACTATGGATTGCACGGATCAACGCAGCTGCACGGATCAACGATATTAGCTACAGCAAATTAATGCACGGTTTGAAATTAGCTGAAATTGATATTAACCGTAAGATGTTAGCTGATCTTGCCGTTAATGATGCTGAAACATTCACGGCCTTAGTTGACCAAGCTAAAAAAGCATTAGCTTAATGCATGAGAAGTTGCGGCGTTTGCCGCAACTTTTTTTATTAGCGTCAATTCATTTGGAGAAGTTGGATGGGTGCAATTTAACCTGAAATCCCTTATAATGAATCGGATAAGTACCATCGCTTACAGCTGGATGCATGAGCAGCTATTGTTCGGCTAAGCTTTGTGAAGGTAAACCAAGCTTAATGTAGGAGTTGCCATGCTTCTTGCGGTGAGAACTGCCGCCACAAGAATGGACATGCTCCGGTAATCGAAGCTTTACGAGTGTAAAGCAACCATAATGTAGGAGTTGCCATGTTTCTTGCGGTGAGAACTGCTGCCACAAGAATGGTCATACTCCGGTAATCAAAGCTTTACGAGTGTAAAGCCATCTTAATGTAGGAGTTGCCATGTTTCCTGCGAGGGAGATTGCGCCCGCAGGAATGGTCATGCTCCGGTAATCAAGACTTTACGAGTGTAAAGCCACCTTAATGTAGGAGTTGCCATGTTTCCTGCGAGGGAGATTGCGCCCGCAGGAATGGTCATGCTCCGGTAATCAAGGCTTTACGAGTGTAAAGCCACCTTAATGTAGGAGTTGCAGATGCTGTTATATAAACCGACTTGGATGTTAAATTCAATTACACAGTTAACCCCCACGGATTTACAAGCCCAAGGTATCAAAGTTGTGCTAACGGATTTAGACAACACACTGATTGCTTGGAATCACCCGACAGGTACGCCTGAATTAAAAGCGTGGTTGCAAACCATGGCTGATGCACAAATTCAGGTGGTGGTGGTTTCAAATAACAATGCCCGGCGTATTCATCGTGCAGTGACGGCACTTGGGTTGCCTTTTATTGCGCGTGCGTTAAAGCCATTGCCATTTGGCTTAATGCGGGCTAAAAAGCAACTGGGTCTAGCAGATCATGAACTGGTAATGGTTGGGGATCAGCTATTAACCGACATGATTGCGGCAAACTGGGTGCATATTCGGCCTGTTTTAGTGAAACCGTTGGTTGAAACCGATGCTTGGAACACGCGGATCACACGTTTTTTTGAACGTTTTTTTAGAAATCATTTGAAACGTAAGTATCCTGACTTAAAATGGAGGAATTCCCTTAATGACTGAAACTGAACCTCAGTATTGTATTGGTTGTGGTGCCCAGATTCAAACCACTGATCCAAAGCAACCTGGTTATACCCCGGCTGCTGCGTTAAAGCAAGATACAGATGAAACTGAGTTGTATTGCCAACGTTGCTTCCGTTTACGGCATTATAATGAAATCTCAGATGTTAAATTAACAGATGATGATTTTTTGAAATTATTGACACAAATTGGTGATGCTGACGCGTTGATCGTTAATGTGGTGGATATTTTTGACTTTTCAGGAAGTTTAATTCCAGGGTTACACCGCTTTGTGGGTGATAATCCGGTTTTATTGGTGGGCAATAAAGTTG
The DNA here is from genome assembly GCF_001434575.1 of Loigolactobacillus bifermentans DSM 20003. Classification (GTDB taxonomy): domain Bacteria; phylum Bacillota; class Bacilli; order Lactobacillales; family Lactobacillaceae; genus Loigolactobacillus; species Loigolactobacillus bifermentans. Next base: position 30,333 of record NZ_AZDA01000026.1, on the reverse strand, counting down.
ATGTTTTGCCAACCTCAGTGAAGCGTTCAAAAGTAAAGCAGTGGTTGCGACAACAGGCACATCAGGCTGGCTTGCGGCCAGTTGATGTTTGTTTGACCAGTGCGAAAAGTGGTTATGCGCTAGATGAATTGCTGGCGGCAATTGACCATTATCGTGATGGGAAAGACGTTTATGTGGTGGGCGTGACCAATGTTGGCAAGTCGACGTTGATCAACAAAATCATTAAACAAGCAAATGGGACCCAAGATTTAATTACCACGTCTCGTTTTCCAGGGACAACTTTGGATCAAATTCAGATTCCGTTAGCAGATGGGCAGCAATTAATTGATACACCAGGGATCATTCATCGGGAACAAATGGCTTATTACCTTGGCCCAAAGGATTTAAAATTAGTGACGCCGCAAAAACCAATTAAGCCTAAAACATTCCAACTCAACGCTGAACAAACGTTATTTTTGGCTGGCTTGGCCCGATTTGATTACGTGAGTGGCCCACGGCGTAGTTTTACAGTTTATTTAGATAATAATTTACTGGTTCACCGGACAAAATTAGCCAATGCAACGGATTTTTATGCCCGTCAGGCGGGGAAACTTTTACAGCCCCCTCGTGCCAAAGAATTGGCTGATTTTCCAGAACTGGTTCGTTTCCAATTTACATCGAAGCAAAAAAGTGACTTGGTTTTTGCAGGTTTAGGTTGGATCACCGTACCAGCAGGGGCAGTGATCTGCGGCTGGGCGCCTAAGGGTGTTGCCGTTAGTACACGACCTGCATTGATTTAAAAATAATTAAAAGAGGTGCTTCAATGCCATTAACAGGCAAACAAAAACGATTTTTACGGGCGCAAGCCAATCGGCTACGGCCAGAATTTCATGTTGGGAAAAACGGTGTCACAGCAACTTTTATTCAACAAGTTGATGATAGTTTAGCGCGGCATGAATTGATTAAAATTAATTTACTGCAAAACGCTGAGGTAACCATGGAACAAGTGGTATTAGCGCTTGAAGAAGCGTTGCCAGGTATCACCGTAGCGCAAAAAATTGGTCGGGTTATTTTACTCTACCGGCCAGCTGATAAAGAAAAGTATCAGCGGTTGTCACGCCGCATTGCAACATTATAAAGAGGTGGCAAAAGTGACAGAGGTAACGACACAACAACAGTCCGTGGTGACGGTTGAAGTAGATGAAGCGCCTTTAAATACCCGCAAACGACATCAAGTGGGGATTTTGGGCGGCACGTTTAATCCGCCGCATTTAGGGCATTTGATTATGGCAGAAACCGTAGGCACACAATTGGGCTTGGAAAAAGTTTACTTTATGCCTGACGCGCAACCACCGCATCAAACCCCTAAAACGGCCATTGACCCTGAAAAACGCGTGGAAATGGTACGGCGGGCGATTGCTGGCAATCCGTTATTTGACTTGGAACTAGCTGAAATTAAACGTGGTGGTAAAAGTTATACTTATGATACACTGTTAGATTTAAAGCAACGGCATCCTGATACAGATTATTATTTTATTATCGGCGCTGACATGGTGAATGACCTGCCAACTTGGCACGAAATTGATAAGCTTTTAAAGTTGGTTCAGTTTGTTGGCGTTAAACGGCCTAAAGTGGCCGTACACAGTCAATACCCAATTTTGTGGGTGGATGCCCCGGGCTTAGCCATTAGCTCATCTTTGATTCGTGAGCGGGTGCAAGCAGGTTGCTCTGTGCGCTACTTAGTACCAGATGCTGTACGCACCTATATTCAGGAAGAAGGGCTGTATCGCAATGACAAAAACGCTTGATTATCAACTGGGTCTGGTGCCTTATTCACGGACGACATTAGTCAATAAAATCAAGGCACAGTTAAGTGATCATCGGTTCCAACACGTGTTGCGAGTGGAACAAACAGCCATTGATTTGGCGGAACATTACGGTGCTGATGTGGAACGCGCCAGCATTGCTGGTTTGGTCCACGATTATGCCAAACAGCGGCCAGATGCTGAATATCGCCAGTTGATCCAACAAGAAAAGTTTGATCCAGACTTGTTGAATTATGGCAATGGCATTTGGCATGGTGTGGTCGGTGCTTATTTGATTGAAAAAGAATTACAAATCCATGATGCGGCCATTTTAAATGCCGTTCGGCGCCATACCATTGGGGCACCTGAAATGACGACCTTAGACCAAATTTTATTTGTAGCTGACTTTATTGAGCCTGGCCGTGATTTTCCAGGTGTTGAAGCGGCTCGTGAAGCGGCTGATGAGAGTTTAGCCGCCGGGGTACGCTATGAAGTTGCCAATACGTTGCAGTTCTTATTAGCGCGGCAACAAAAGATTTACCCGAAAACGATTGCAACCTATAATGCTTGGGTTGCAAAATAACCCTTAAAAATTTAAAGGAGGATTTCTGTGGATAGCCAAGAGATCTTAAAAATTGCGGTACAAGCCGCTGATGAAAAACGTGCTGAAGAAATTACAGCATTAGATGTTCGTGAAGTCAGTTTATTAGCTGATTATTTTGTCGTGTTACAAGCGGCCTCAAAGCGTCAAATGGATGCGATTTTAGATAACATTTTAGAAAAAGAAGAACTTGCAGGTGTGATTGCCAAGCACGTTGAAGGGAAAAACTCTGGTAAGTGGATCTTGATCGACTTAGGTGATGTGGTCGTTAACGTCTTTAACCCTGAAGAACGCGCTTATTATAATTTGGAGAAATTATGGTCAGATGCTAAAAATGTTCAAATCGCTGACTGGATCGACGCATGATTTATCAGACGTTTGCCGGGTTATATGATGAAATGATGGATTCGGCCTTGTATGATCAATGGCTGGATTTTGTCATGCAGCGGGTGACTGATAAACAAGCACCTTTGCTAGAGCTGGCCTGTGGGACGGGGGTATTGGCAGTTAAGTTATGCCAAGCGGGCTATCAGGTGACTGGTTTGGATTTGTCACCAGAAATGTTAACCTTGGCCAACAATCGGGCCCAAGCAGCGCAAGTGACATTGCCTTTAATTGAAGGCGATATGCTTGATTTAACTGAAATTGGTGCTTTTCAAACGGTAACGTGCTTAGATGATTCCTTATGTTATATGCCAGATCTGGCGCATTTAAAACAAGTTTTTCAGCAGGTTTATCAGTTATTGCCAGCACAAGGGCAATTTTTATTTGATATGCATTCAATTTACCAAATTGACGACTTTTTCCCAGGCTATATGTACAATTATCGTACAGCAGACCAAGCTTTTATGTGGACCAGCTACGTTGGCGACCAACCGCATAGCGTTGAACACGATTTAACATTTTTTGTTTGGGATGACGCGATTCAAGGCTATCAGGCCATTAATGAATTACATCACGAACGCACGTATCCACTTGCGGAGATTGTGGCAGCGTTAAAAGCGGTGGGCTTTCAAACGGTGACCACCAGTGCCGAATTTGGCACACAACCGATTCAGTCGGAAAGTGGCCGTTGGTTTTTTGAAGCCCAAAAGTAGGTGACGATTTGTTACAAGCAACCGGTATGATTGTCGAATATAATCCGTTTCATAACGGACATGCTTACCATGTGCAACAAGCCCGCCAGTTGACCCAAGCAGATGTGGTGGTTGCTGTGATGAGTGGTAATTTTGTGCAACGTGGCGCACCTGCTGTTTTGGACAAATGGCAGCGAACAGCACAAGCATTGGTCAATGGTGTGGATCTGGTGGTCGAACTGCCAACCACCCAAGCGGTCCAACCTGCTGATCGTTTTGCCAGTGCTGGGATTCAAATGTTGTCTGCTTTAGGATGTCAAGCCGTGGTATTCGGCACTGAGGATGCACAGCTTGATTATCAGCAAATCGGTGTTCAGCTGGCACAGTTACCAGAACATCACCAAGATTTTAAGGATTATCGACAAACTTACGCCACCCAATTAAATCAGTTTTATCAGCAGCAACTTGGCTTGTCATTAGACTATCCTAACCAGCTATTAGGGCTCAGTTATGCGCAGGCCAATGCTGAGTTGTCACGGCCCATGACCCTGGTTCCCGTACAGCGTCAAGGGGCACAGTACCACGACACACAACTGACCAAAGGATTGATTGGCAGTGCAACAGCCATTCGGCAGGCTTTACAGCAAGTACCGCCACAATGGCATCAGGTTCAACAAGTGGTGCCTAAGGTGACGTTTCAAACGTTGCAGCAAGGGCCACTGGTTAATTGGGCCAGGTTGTTTCCATTTTTGAAATATCGCATTTTACAAGCGGATTTAGGCGACTTACAGGCGATTTATCAAATGAACGAAGGCTTAGAATATCGCATGAAGCAGCAGATCCAAGCTGCGGTAACGTTTGAAGCATTTTTAAAAGCGTTAAAAACCAAACGGTATACCTATTCACGCTTACAACGGTTATGTTTGTATACAGTGTTAAATCTGAAAACAACTGCGATTCAGGCACAGCAACCTTACTTACACGTATTAGGATTTACCCCAGCAGGTCAGCATTATTTACATCAAATAAAGCAGCAAGTGCCATGGCCGTTGATTACAAAGATTGACCGTAAATTAGGCCAAGAATCAGGTTTAATGGGGACTGATGTGCGGACAGATTTGGTGTATCAAAATTTAACCGGTGAAAATCAAGTTTATGGCCGGTATCCGTTACGGCCTGTCAAGGAAATTTAGTTGACAAAGATTTTTTAGACAGTTATAATGGTTGACGTTGCATTAGGGTTGCAAGAGGAGGTCACTTCAATGAAATGGTCTTTACAGGAATTGGAAAAGTACCGTGAGTCACCCTTAAAACTGCAGGAGACACTTGATTTAACGGCAGTTTTAAAGGCCCGCGATCATACCATTTCTGATGTTTCCCCGGTCAAAGTGCAAGGATTGATCACACTTGACCAGGCATTAATTATTGCTCATCTTGATGTTCAAGTAACGTTAACACTGCCTTCGACCCGTTCATTAGTGCCAGTTGCCTTGCCACTAGCTTTCTCAGTTGATGAGATTTATACGCGGCAACTGACTGACTTAGATGAACACACAACGGCTGAAACAGTGATTTACTTAGAACAGGATGTTTTAGATTTAGATCAGGTCTTAACAGATAATATTTTGTTACAGATCCCGTCAAAGATTTTAACACCAGCTGAAGCTGCGAATGAGCAAGAGATGCCGCACGGAAATGATTGGCAAGTTATTTCTGAAGCCGACTATCAAGCACAACAAGCGGCAAAAGCAAATCAAGTTGATCCACGTTTTGCAAAGCTTAAGGGACTCCTTAAGTCTGATGATGATCAGAATTAAAGCAAAGCGCCAAGATATCTCATTTTTAAGGAGGTGGCTTCAATGGCTGTACCAGCAAGAAGAACATCAAAGACACGTAAGCGTCTACGTCGTGGACACATCAAATTAACAACACCTAATTTGAGCGCTTGCCCAAACTGCGGTGAATTACGTGCATCACATCATGTATGCCCAAGTTGTGGTTACTATGATGGCAAACAAGTTGTCAACACAGGTAAAAACTAGACCTGTTTAAAAAGCTTTAGCGGCCATGGCGCTAAAGCTTTTTTTACGAATGCGTTACCAGAGCCTTTCTTTTCAGAAAACTTTTTGATAGGATTAAGGTTGTTAAATACGAAGGGGGTTCTAAACCTAATGGAAAATGAAAAACCTCAAATTGGTGTCATCGGAATGGCCGTCATGGGCAAGAACTTGGCATTAAATATTGAAAGTCGTGGTTACACGGTTGCGATTTACAACCGAACTGCTTCTAAAACAGAAACAGTTGCAAAGGAACATGCTGACAAAAAGTTAGTTCCAAGTTATTCTATCGAAGATTTTGTTGCTTCTTTGGAAAAGCCACGGCGGATCATGTTAATGGTCAAAGCAGGGGCTGGTACAGATGCTGTCATTGATGAATTATTACCTTTATTGGATAAAGGGGATGTGTTGATCGATGGTGGGAATACCTTCTTCAAAGACACAATGCGTCGCAATGCAAAATTAGACGAATCAGGCATTAACTTTATTGGTACCGGGGTTTCCGGTGGTGAATTAGGCGCCTTACAAGGCCCTTCAATGATGCCTGGTGGTCAAAAAGAAGCATACGACTTAGTCGCACCTATTTTTGAACAAATGGCTGCTAAAGCACAAGATGGCAAGCCTTGTGTCACTTACATTGGCCCGAACGGTGCCGGTCATTATGTCAAAATGATCCATAACGGGATCGAATATGGTGATGAACAATTAATCGCTGAAAGCTATAACTTGTTACGTAACATGGTTGGCTTGTCAGTTGATGAAATTGCTGACATTTTTGCAGACTGGAACAAAGGCGAATTAGACAGCTACTTGATCGAAATCACAGCTGATATTTTAACGCGTAAAGATGATTTAGGTTCAAATGAACCAATTGTTGACAAGATTTTAGATCGGACTGCTAATAAAGGGACTGGGAAGTGGAGTTCAGCCAACGCCATTGACCTTGAGATCCCACAATCATTGATCACAGAATCTGTTTATGCACGTTATATTTCGATGATGAAAGACGAACGTGTTGCTGCTAGCAAGGTTTTACCAAAGCCAGCTGGTAACGTTGAATTTGACAAACAAGAAGTCGTTGAAAAGATTCGTAAAGCATTATACTTCAGTAAAATCATGAGCTATGCGCAAGGATTTGAACAAATGCGGATCGCGTCACAACATTATGATTGGACCTTAGATTTTGGGAAAATCGCTAGTATCTGGCGCGCAGGCTGTATCATCCGGGCACAATTCTTGCAAAACATTACCAATGCATTTGATAAGGATGCGAACTTGCAAAACTTGTTGTTAGATGATTATTTCACCGACATTACAGCACGTTATCAAGAAGCAGTCCGGGATGTTGTTGCGTTAGCCGTTAAATCTGGGATTGCCATTCCTGCTTTAACATCTGCGATTACGTATTTTGATTCTTACCGGGCAGCACAATTGCCAGCCAACTTGATCCAAGCACAACGGGATTACTTTGGCGCACATACTTATGAACGGACTGACCGTGACGGTAACTTCCATTTTTCATGGTATGAAGAACAATAATTTTTCGTTTAAAGTCTTTAGTCTTTTTGCTAAAGGCTTTTTTGTTAACTTAAAATTTGATGAAGTCGACAATCAAGATCGCCGATAATGGTTGTTAAGCGATAAATTGCCGTTAGATTAATGTTTATTGGTAGCTTTTTTGCAAAAATAATGTTAAAATATATTCTCGTATGAGTAAATGATGAACGCAATAAATGCGCTTTCTTAAACAAATCTAATCAAATTAATTCAAGGAGTTGGACGGGTGAATGAGTAAAATTCTAATCATTGAGGATGAAAAAAATCTCGCACGGTTCGTCGAACTGGAACTAAAGCACGAAGGCTATGAAACAGCAGTTCATTATAATGGTCGAACCGGTTTGGATGCGGCTTTGGCAAATGATTGGGATGCCATCCTACTCGATCTTATGTTACCAGAGTTAAACGGCTTGGAAGTTTGTCGGCGGGTACGTCAAGTGAAAAATACACCGATTATTATGATGACCGCACGGGATTCTGTCATCGACCGCGTTTCTGGTTTAGATCATGGGGCTGATGATTACATCGTTAAGCCATTTGCAATCGAAGAACTTTTAGCACGCTTACGCGCCTTATTACGACGGATCGATATTGAAGGCGAACAAAACAACGCAAAACAAACCACTGTTTCTTACCGTGATTTAACCATTGAAAAAGAAAATCGAGTGGTTAAACGTGGGAATGAAACCATTGATTTAACCAAGCGTGAATACGAATTATTATTAACGTTAATGGAAAACATTAACGTGGTATTAGGCCGAGACATTTTATTAAATAAGGTTTGGGGCTATGAAAGTGAAGTCGAAACCAATGTTGTCGACGTTTATATTCGTTATTTGCGAAATAAAATTGACCGCGAAGGGGAAGATAGTTATATTCAAACCGTTCGTGGAACTGGGTATGTGATGCGCTCGTGAAATCCGCTACCGTAGTTGACAATCTGGACCAACCAGTAAAGCGGGGTCGGCGCTTTCCATTAAAATGGAAGTGGGCGCTTGGCGCCGCTTTTGGTATATTTATTGTTTTTTCGATTTTTTCAATTTTGCTGTTTAATCGATTAACGGCGATCATGATGGATCAAGAAAAAACTAATTTACATGATACCATGACCCTGGTGGTTGAACGATTGGTCAATCAATCAAAACCCCTGACCTATGATACCGTGTTACCTTATTTACGACCTGATTTGGCCACTGATTCCGATCAAGTACCGAAGGTCGATCAAAATGCTAAGCAGAATATTTATACGGATTCGATTATTGTGAAGTTGGCCCGGGAAGATGTTTCGGTGAGTATTTATAACCCAAAGGGTCAACGGGTTTACGCGTCACGAAAAGTGCCAACGAAATTTAAACGGCTCAATCATGTTTCCGTGATGAAAGAGCAGATTGGACAAGCAGCCGGTTTTGTTGGCCGGCGTCCAATTCATTCCCGCACCACCGGTAAGATCATTGGCTATGTGCAGGTGACCACACAGCTGGGCACGTTAAAGCATGATCAGCACCAACTGTTGTTGGCCTTTTATGGCTTGGCAATTTTGGCCTTTGTGGTCAGCGGAATAGTGGGTTATGTTTTGGCCAGTTACTTTTTAAAGCCGATTCAATTAATGACGGATACCATTGATGTCATCAATGTTCAACCCCAAGCCGCCAAACGGATTCCAATGACACGCGGTAATGATGAATTTTCTGACTTAACGCAATTGTTTAATGACATGTTAGATCGGATGCAACGCTATATTGAGCAACAAGAGGAATTTGTGGAAGATGTTTCTCATGAATTGCGCACACCGGTGGCCATTATTGAAGGCCATTTAACCATGTTAAATCGCTGGGGGAAAGATGATCCAGAGATTTTAAACGAATCGATTGGTGCGTCGTTACAAGAAATTACGCGGATGAAGAGTCTGGTACAGGAAATGCTAGATTTATCGCGGGCGGAACAAGTTGAAGTTCATTATCCAAACGCCACCACAGATGTGAAGGCTGTGACCAATCAGGTCTTTAACAACTTTAAATTGATTCATCCTGAGTTTACCTTTACCTTGGATGATGATTTACGTGAAGCCACATTGGTCAAGATTTTCCATGATCATTTTGAACAGATCTTGATTATTTTAATGGATAATGCTGTGAAATACTCACAAAAACGTCAAGAGGTGCATTTATCGATTTCACGGAGCGAACGTAACGTTGAAATCGCCGTACAGGACTTTGGTGAGGGTATCTCGGAAGAAGACCTAAAACGCGTGTTTAACCGCTTCTATCGCGTGGATAAGGCCCGTAGCCGGGACAAGGGCGGCAATGGCTTAGGCCTGTCAATTGCCCAACGCTTAGTCGATAGCTACCATGGCAGTATTAGTGTTGATAGTGTGCTGGGCAATGGCACGAGTTTCAGAATGTTATTCCCGGTTTATCACCCTGAAGCAACTGAGGAAACAACGCCAACTGAGCAAACACCAACTGAATAATGATCAAACGTCTAACTGCGGTTAGGCGTTTTTTTGATGGCTTTTAAGCAAAAAAAATACCAACTCACTAGGAGTTGGCGTTAAACGGTTAACGGTGCTGTTTACCAGCATTCCGTGGTTGATGATTCTTTTTTGGTGCTGATTGAACAATTTTAGCCTTTGGTTCAGCTTTTTTAGGCGCTACTGGTGCGGCTGGTTTTGGGGTGACAACCTTAATGGGATGTTCCTTTAAATCAGCAGCAATTTCTGCTTTGATCTTAGGGACATAGTAGAAATTAGTGATCGCCGTTTGAATAATGGCTAAGATGCCGCCTGCTAAAAAGTAAAGTCCCAAACCGGCTGGTGAGACCAGTGAAATAAAGAAGGTCATCACAGGACTCATGAGCATCATGGTTTTCATTTGCTGCCGTTGTGATTCAGGGACGCCAACTAAGGATAAGTAACTTTGACCAACATAAGTTAACCCAGCAATCAAAGCGACGATAATGTTTGTTTGGCCTAGGTTAATGCCAAAGAAGGTACTGTGGAAAATCGCTTGGTTGTACTGGATCGCCATGTACAAAGCTGAGAAGATCGGCAATTGAATGATCAATGGTAAACAGCCGATCCCGCCAGTCATACTCACATTGTTATCCTTATATAACGCCATCATTTCTTGGCTGATCGCAGCCTTTTCTTCTTGTGAAGTCGCTGCTTTTTGACGTTTTTGAATATCATCCATCGCTGGCTTGATCGCAGCCATTTTGTGCTGTTGGCGCGTGGCGTTTTTAGACTGGGACAGCATCAGCGGCATTAAGATCAAACGCACGATCAAGGTGATGACCAAAATAGCCCAGCCATAACCATTGGTTTGCGCATTGCCAACGGTGTTGGCCATCCAAGTGATCAAATGCGACATCGGTTCCCCTAAATAGTGGTAAATCGGGCCGTAAATGAAACCCGTTGGTGGTTGCCGATGAATGCTTCGATTGCTACAAGCAGATAAAAACAAAGTTAAAATTGAGAAGAGTCCACCGTACATCAGTGGACGTTTAAAACGCATCATATTGTCGTTCCTTTCGGGAAAAGTCTTTCTGTAATACTATACTTGAAGGCGTCGTATTTTTCAATGCGACTTTAGTTGGGGGAGGGTCTGTTAAGGCCACAAAAAACAGCTTACAAGCAACTGTAAGCTGGTACAAAAGGGCTTACTTTAGTTCGTAATGCGAAAGTCCGTATAGTGCTTGGGTTGTAAGTCGACTAAATCAATGCGTGTCACTTTACCGTAAGGCGTCGGCGATTGTTTGATCTTGCCAATAAATTTGGCAATTTTAGCGCTAGCACCGCTGGCCTCAATGTAAACAGCACCGTTGAGTAGGTTGCGGACAATCCCATTGACGTCACATTGGTCAGCCGCAATTTTGGTGGCGTAGCGAAAGCCCACACCTTGGACGCGTCCAAAAACTGTTAATGCAACAGTTCGCATAAATTTTCCTCCAATCATCAGTTGATTTGTCAAAGTTGAGAGTGGATAATCTAATGATAGCACGATAAGATGAAACATGAGGTGATCGAACGTGGAAATTAATTCCCCCCAAAATAAATTAATCAAATCTTTGCGCAAATTGCAACGAAAACGCGAGCGCGAGCAACAACAACTTTATTTAATCGAAGGCGCCCACGTGGTACAAGAAGCATTGAAACAGGCCAAGCCCCAATATTTACTCGCAACACAGGCCTATGCAACCGCTGATTGGTTACAAGATTGGCAAGCTGATCTGATTTGGATCAGTGATGAAGTGGCCCATGCCCTGGCCGAAACAGTGACCAACCAAGGCATCTTTGCAGCCATGCCATTACCGGCTCAAGTACAGCCTGATACGCTTACTGGAAGTTGGTTGTTGCTGGATCGGGTACAAGATCCAGGCAACATTGGGACGATGGTGCGCACAGCAGACGCTGCAGGGTTAACCGGCGTCGTTTTAGGGACCGGCAGTGTGGATCAATTTAGTCCTAAGCTGATTCGGTCCATGCAAGGTAGTCAATTCCACATTCAGGTGTTCAGTGGTGCGCTTAGCGAATGGATCGCCAAGTTTAAGGCCATTGGCACACCGGTATACGGCAGTGAGTTAAACCCACAAGCCGTTAGTTTTCGGGAGATTCAACCCGCGCATAACTTTGCGTTGATTATGGGAAACGAAGGGCAAGGGATGTCAGACACGCTGTTACAACAGACTGATCAGAACTTATTCATTCCCATGCAAGGTGCGGCTGAGTCTTTAAATGTGGCGATTGCGGCCGGTGTATTGCTTTTTCAATTACAGGCGGTTGACAAAGATTAAAAATCTATAATGAATCAATCAAAAGGCTCGTTATTTTCCATTAAACGCGGTATGCTAATGACAATTAAACAATCACAATGAAAGACTTAAAAGAAAGGCAGCCTTTGAATGACGAAAACTTTGAATTGGCAAGCTGACACAGATTATGTGGCATTGGTAGACGATTTACTCGCAACTGATGACGTTCAACGTTTGGCAGATTATCCGCAACACCACTTCTCCAATCGGTTAGAACACTCCTTGCACGTCTCTTATCGGAGTTATTTAATTGCCAAGCAATTACATTTAGACACACGGGCGACTGCACGCGGTGGTTTGTTACACGACCTATTTTATTATGACTGGCGGGTCACGAAGTTTAATTTAGGAACGCACGCTTATGTCCATCCCCGCGTCGCGTTACGGAATGCTGAGAAACTTACAACACTGACTAAAAAAGAACAAGATATTATTATTAAACACATGTGGGGTGCGACATTAGCACCGCCACGGTACTTGGAAAGCTGGATCGTTTCACTGGTGGATGATTATTGTGCCATGGACGAATTCGTGATTCCAGAAACACGTAAAATGGGGCGTTCTATGAAAGCTCGCGTTGCCTTATTAATGGCAAAATAAAAAAGTTGTAGCTTTGTCTGCAACTTTTTTTATTTTGTTGTAAACTTGTGAAGTATCTTTAAAAATCTGAATGCTTGTTTTACTTACTTTTAGTATTTATAACTAGCCCTAAAAAGCCCGTGGCATGGGCTTTTTGTATGCCGTTTTTACGAAGTTTACACCTCGTTTACACCTAAATTCTCCACAGTACGATTGACGGCTTCAAATTGTTTGCTCATGACAGAGGCAACCCGTGCTTTACCTTCTAACGTTGGTTCCTTATAAGCATTAGTCATACGTAGATTCTTGTGGCCCATGTATTGGGATACAAGTTCACTGTCAATTGATGCCATGGCGGATTGAGTTGCAAAGGTGTGCCGCATCATGTGGGGATGTAAGGGCCAAACTCCAATTCGCTTACCACAACGATTATACATAACTGTCATGGTGTTGGGATGATATGGCTTGCCAGTACGCTCAGAGATAAAAATAAAATCTTTTTGGTGTGGGATAGCCTTATGCATTTTTTTGATGCGTAAGAATTCTTTTACTGCGATTTTCAACTGTTTGGCCGGTTCGCCATCTATATAGATTGTTCGATAAGAGGATTCGGTTTTAACGTTTGTGCCATCGGGCTTTGATGTTGTTCGTGCACGATGTACTTTAGCTAACAGCCCTGGGCCGCTTGGCGTTATATCGCCATAGCGAAGACCAATTACTTCGCCACGCCGCATCCCTAAGATAGGCAAGTAACACATGATGAAGCTCATAGTGGTGCTATGCTGCTTTAAATCGGTTAAGGCCCGTTCCAGTTCGTCCATTGTTAGATCACGTTTAACCCGTGGTTCATCTTTGTTGATTGCGATTTTTATTAATCGGTTGTGGTCGATAAGTTCATCAGCAATCGCACTTTTGACAAAGGCCTGGAAAACCTTGTTAAAGACTTTAACTGTGGCATTACACAAAGGCTTTGTCTTACCAGGGCGTAGTGGGTCTTCGCGGTCATAAAGTAAGTAGTTGATATAGGTCTGATACTCGGCACGATTGAGTGCTTTTATCTTTGTTTTTGCATAGTGAGGCAAAACAAGGTAATCAAAATAATATTGTGTTCCACGTTGTGTGTCGGCAGACCACTCATTAGCCTTTATTTTGCGCTCTCTGTACTGTTTATAGTATTCGCCTACAGTTATGTCAGAATTACCAGTCAAGGCCTTATCTGCCTCTTTAGACGCCTTATCGCGATAAGCCACAGCCTCGGCAATAGTCTTAAAACTATTTTTGGTAATCTGCTTATATTTCCCGTTGATCATCAACTTTTTAAAGCGCACGCGATAAAGCTTCTTACCCGCGCCCGTTTCGTATGAGTAGACACTTTCTTTTTTCGTTTTTGTATATGTGATTTTAGCCATGATATTTTTATCCTTTCAATTTTGAAACAGCCTGGCGGGGCGTGAAAGGTTCATGGGATTGCAGCAACACCTTCTTTCAGGTAAAATAGAGTGTAGAAAAGAGACCACCTCAGTGGTTGATTTCATGGGTGACGCAGCCAACTTCTTGGCGGGAGGGGATGCGTCTTTTTTATTTGAGATAAATCAAGTGGCATAAATGGACAATACTGTTGATTAAGTCTTGACCAAAAAGCCTAAAAAATAAAACAAATTCAACCGCAGTTTTAAATTGTAGCAAGAAGGCATAAAGTATCACCCAATGGTCGTACAACGTATGTATTAGTTCAATAGTTTTTTGACTAAAGCTAATAAATCCGGTGTAATCTTCGTAAGAATCTACTTCGTATGAGGCCAGTACATTCACATCTTGATCAGCTATTTTTTGGAAAATTTCATTATACTCAATTTCTGTTATTAAGGTTTCTGATCCAACAAATTCTGCGTAAGTGACTGGTCCTATAGTTTTCTTAGAATCGTTATTAGTAATGGGAACTTCTTCAACAGCTTTGTTAAAATAAAAGGGCCAAGAATGTGAAACAGAGTCCATTTGTTGAAGAGCTTCTTGAATTTGTTTAGCTATTCCATCGGATGTCATCATGGTTTCAGTTAACGATTTTAGTGATTTAGCGACTGATGCATTCGAAGAATCAACTAGCTTAACCAACTGTTTGTCGTTTACTAGGCTACCCTTTGCAAGGGATTGCATATCAGCAATCATTTTGGGAATGCCATCCATTTCGGATAGATATTTTTGTATGGCCTGCATATCTGGAATGGAGATCTTTCGCAGTTCTGCAAGTTCAGCGTCGATATTAATTATCGAACCATTCATATATGATGTCATTTATGCCTCCGTATTTTACAGGATGCCTATAAGGATTGCGATTATTATTATGAGTAATATTGGGATAGTGCAGCCCATAGTCATAGAATGGCCAGTTTTACTCATTGCTTCGCCACTTTTTACCAGGCCATCTGCAACGTTTTGAAGGCGGTCTAAGTTATCTTTCTCACCAGGATACTTGATGGGACCGTTATTACAATAACGACAGTAGCGTTCGCCTTTCAAAATATTATTGCAGTAGGGACATACAATTTTTCTACCTTGATGTCTTAGCTCAAGCCCCAAACTTGAACGGAGACTAGTGTTTTCACGACCTTTAACACTACTATCAAAGACGACCAGTTTCATTTTATAATCTTCAGCATCAGTCAAAACCTTTTCAACATGATCAATGATTCCAACATATTTTTTCTTGCCCCCAGTGATTACAACAGCGTATTCAGGACATTCACTTTTGTAGCTGGCCTCGTTGACATACTCAGTATTTTTTGACTCAATACGCCCAAGGTTGATTGTTTTATTAGCAAGGTTTGAAAAATAGCTTACTAATAATTCTGAACCTATTTGCTTGATTTCCACAGGTCGAAGCACTTCTGAAATTTCATGAAATGTTTCACCGTGATTGTACTTTTCAAGAATAGCCTGATCGTTTAGTCCGCTAAACTGAATAGGAAACTCATCAGCCGCGCGTAGTTTTGAAATTATGTCAGAAAAATCAGATTCAATAGGAGCTATAGAAACGTTATCTAACAGCTTTTTCATAGTACCCTCCAAATATGATAAAATATATTTGCAAAACCATATTTGGCTTGGCCCTCATTCCGTGGCAGCGGAGTGGGGCTTTTTAGTTAACGGATTTATTTTCCGTTAATTATTTCAAATCAAGTTCAATACCTGTGACTTCTGGGGAAACATCTGTATAGTCTGAAGTAGTACAGATACTTCCAAACTTAAGGGTTAACTTATTGATATCTTTTGCCGTTGCACCCTTAATTAAGCCATTTGCTTCAAATTCTGAGGAAGCACCGGAAGCAACAGTTGCGCCTGTACCAGCGTCCTGTAAGCCAGAGCCAGTATCAATTTGTTGTCCTTTATTGGTGACAATATTTTCAAGCCCATTAGTTTGCAATTCTTCAGAGCCCGCATTTTTAGCAGACCAATTTACTTGAACGACATAATAGGGGTTGTTAACGCCAGATGCATTGAAATATTCAGAAGCAATTTTCTTAGCATTATCATTTTTTGGTTTCATGCTATAAACTTTTACATTTTTTATTGTGACAGTTACGTCGCCTTGCTTAACTTCTTTATTAAAGGTGTTAACCTTTTCCAACGTTCCGTTTGCATCAAAGTCTTCAAAGTATTTCCATTGCCCAACTTTTTCAGGTGAGCCATTGGTAACCTCTTTGCTGGAAGAAGCTTTATTTTTTGATACAGCAGAAGAACTACTTGCACCGTCACCATTATCAACTTTCGAATTACCACATGCAGCCAGCGATAATCCCATGAGTAAAGTTGCACCAATCATTAATCCTTTTTTCATAATAAATACGTCCTCCAAGTATGGTAAAATATTTTTGTGAAGGTTTACATGCTTAGGTATTGGCTCTATCTCATTGCAGTGGGATGGGGCTATTTTTATTTGGTTTGATTAATAGGCATTAGATGATTTGCCGTTATCTGTAACAGTTCTATCTGTCATGATTAAAGGAACCTCATTGTCATTGCCCATCGTGGTTTCATATTTTTGTGTACCACTACCAGTTCCGTAGATGGTAACTTCATCATCTTCGAGAATCTTTCCATGTGATGGCATATCATCGTCATCAACGTATACCATTATGAGTGAGTCGGAATCATCGTTTTCCATAACAAGTAGGGTGGTGACGCTAGTGTCATTTTGAACCTGCATGACTTGACCACTAAATTGTACTTTTTTATTTTCGAAATCGTCAGGGTTACGAGCCAGTTGATCGTATGATGCAGATTGATAATTACTAGGATCATATTTTTTTGCTTCTTCAGCTTTGGCTTTACTTTCTGAAGCCTTACTCTCTGCTTTTTCTTGACTAACAGATTCGGAATCAGCTGCACTTTCAGATCGAGATTCTGCTAAGCTTTCTGACTTTTCTTTAGCCTTACTTTCAGAATCAGCTTCGCGTTGAGCTTTTGTTTTAGTGAAACTTACGCCTACTTTAGCGATAGAGCCATTGTAGTTAGAAACGATGGTCATGTGATCATCTATGAAAGGACCGGTGATCTGTACTTTGCCATCAACTGCTTTTTGTTTGTCCATTCGATTGGTACCATCTGAGTCTTTAATCGTTACAATGGCGTTAGTTTTAGTTTTGACGTTGATTTTGTAAGTGCTATTTTTGAGAGGCTTGATAACTGTATCATTCACTTTAACGAAATTTTGTGCCTCGCGACGTTCCTTACGATATTCCATAGACATACCCACGACTAGTGACACAGCACTAATACCAAAAAGGATAGCGCAAGCAATCCACCACGGTTTGCTATTTTTCTTTCGAACTTTAATAATAACTGCAATTATGACACAAGCTATAAGCACTAATGACCCTAAGAAAAAAGTCCATGATAATAAATACTCCCAATCCATAATACGTCCTCCAAATGTGATAAGATATTTTTGTAAACTTCACATATGGAGTCAGCCTCTTATTCGTTACCGGCGAATGAGGGGCTTTTTTATATGCCGAATGTTTCGTTAATACAATCTGTAACTTGATATTCTAAATTTATGGGAATACCAAAACATTCCATGAATTGCACTGGATTTATTTCATTGAAAATAAAATTGTCTTCATAATATTTTATGAGTAAATCAATTGCGGTAACGTTAGCACCGCATTCATATTTCGATTTATTACTGAAGCTACTGTAATACGATATTCCCTCGTCGCCGTTTAATAAATGGCTGATTTCATGAGCTATCTGAAAAGGTAGCTCTTTTTTGTTATGCCAATTTAAATTGATGATTACTTTTCGAGATTCGGAATCAGCAAGTGAAGGTGTATATGGGCTTAATTCACTTGTTAATTCATAGGCAATTTTATTTTCAAATGCTAAATTTAAAAGATAGGTTATAACATCATCCATCTACTTACCCCGCAGCAATCGTTTAATAATTTCCATGTCCTCTTCAGGAATGGGTCTGCCCTGATAAGTCATGATTACGTGCTTGTCCTCAATATCGACTTGTTTAGGATTGTCGTTCTCCTTATTACCCAAAAGATAATCGACCGTGACGTTCAATGTTTTAGCAACTGATTCAAGTTTAGATGAATCTGGCGTTCTATTTTTCCACCCATAAATTGTAGTTTCACCTAATCCGGATTTTTGAGCAAGTGATCGCAGACTCAATCCCTGTTTTTTTGCTAATTCATTTATGCGGTCAAATGTTGTCATAATAGGCATCTCCATAGATACTTAAAAAGAAATTGTATTTAATAGAATAAAATAGTTGATATTTAGTATTCAATGGAATACAATTATCTTTGTTAAGAAAAGTTATTAAGAAATAGAGCAAATAAAAATCACTTATAAATCAACTTGGCGGGCGATAGATAAGAAATTGTTTGCTTATTTAACTATGTAATAATTGTATACCATTGAATACAATTAAGCAATATTTTTCTTAATAAATATAAACAAGAAAGGAGACGAAATTATGTTTGTCCACACAGAAACAAATAACAAGGCCGAAGCCATTAAGGGCTGGTTAGCGAATCATAGATCTTTTGAAACACAAGGCAGTTTAGCCAAGCGTTTCGGCAAATCAGCAACATTCGTTAATTTATCACTCAATAAGCGAATGACTACCAAAGGTGCCGAAACGTTAGTCACAGAGATTTACGAATATCTCTATGAAAAGTACGGCTTATAGAAAGAGGAGGAACCATATATGAACAATCTTAAAGTGATAGGCCGTGAAAAAATCGGCCAAATTGAATTCACCGGTATTGAAGGCGGATTTGGTGAAGACAAAAAAGCGATGACAGCTAAGGATATTGCTCAAATCCATAGCAAGGATGTTCGATACATCAACAAACTGATTAATCAGAATCGTCGTCGATTTAAAGATGGTGTTGATGTAATTGATCTTCTAAGTTCTTCTGATGAACTTAGAGAATTTGCTGAGCAAAATGGATTAATCGGTAGTAACCGAACGGAACACGTCTATATCTTATCTGAACGTGGCTATTCCAAACTCTTAAAGATTCTTGAAGATGATAAAGCGTGGGAAGTTTATGACCAGTTGGTTGATAACTATTTCAATCAACGCCAGGCAATCCGTGAGAATCAGCCAGCATTAGTTGCAGGCAAGCGGCTTGAAATTATGGAAAAGAATGCAGCTACTCGTAAGGCCAATTTGCTTTACAAAATCGCTATGGCCACCGAATCTGAGACATCAAGCCAAACGCTACTAGCATCGGCCGCTAAAGAATTAACTGGTGAGATGACTATTCCAGTCATGAAGCAAAAAGAATATTCGGCTACTGAAATTGGCAGTAAGTTAGGTATTACCGCTAATAAGGTTGGCCGAATTGCTAATAGCTTAGGACTAAAAACTGAACAACCAGGTCAAAACGAATTTGGTCGTTGGTCAAATAGCAAGTCGCAGCACAGCGATAAGGAAGTACCTCAATGGCTTTACTTTGAAAAAGGCTACCAGGCGATTCAAAAGGCGGTGTCTTAGATGAGCAAAACAAGTTAGGAGGTGACCACATTGGCAACAGTAATTTTATGTGGATTGGTTTTACTGGTCAATCTATTAACGCTAGCTTTGCTTTTTAAAATGCGCAATGACTAGAGAGGAGGGATTCTGATGGAAGAACCTAGTATCACAGTCCGTGTAAGTGTTGATACTTCAGAACTTGATGAAGCAATCCAAAAATTACAACTGTTACTTGATTTACAAGAAAAAGCCAACTCATAAAAGTAAGCTGGCTTTCTCGAATGTTAGAGCTTATCCCAAGATGAATCTGGTTCTAGATCGATTTTTGTACTACAAGAAGGACAAATGTTTTCGCCGACTTTCGCCTTGAATGTAGTACCACAATTCGGACAAGTATAGTCATAAGAAGCATTTAGGGCTGTCTCTTTTACTTCTTTTTGGACCTTTTTCATGAAATCGTCCATACCCTTGTCGTTAAATTTGAATTTAGTCAATATCTTTCACCACCTTTAGTTGAGATAGCTCAAGTATATCAGAAAGGAAGCGATACCAATGGCAAAGCCGCGCTTAGTAATTGAGAAGCAACAGCCGCGCGAGGCACGTGTATCACGGTTAATCAGCATTGATGCTCAAAATTACCAGTACCTCATGGACATCAAAGCCGAGACGGGTCAGACCGTTACGGCAATCATCAATAAATTTATCGAATACGGCATTGAGAATGCTGAAATTGAGGACCACGGAAAGGAGGTGTGATCTATGGACGAAATCAAATTAGGCGCTAGCTCAATGCGTGTCCTGGCTGAAATCATCGCTAAGCCGCTGCTGAAGTCCGTTAAGGGCATTGTCCAGCAAGAGCTTAAGCAGCAGCAAACCAAAGTGGATGTGCTCAACAAGCGCGAGCTAGCCAAAGAGGTTTTCGGCCTTTCTGACCCTGGCGTTGTTGACCGGTACATGTACCTGCCGGGCTTTCCGATTATGCCGGGCGAAGGCAAGCCGCGTTTTAGTCGTCGGGCGGTCCTTAAATGGATCTCAGAAAATCAAATCTATCACAGTTAGTCTCTGGCGGGGCGTGAAAGGATGGATATTTATGGTAGCAACCATTTTACTATGGTCGTTTAAAGCAGGCCTGGTCATTATCGGCTGGGAACTTTTTAAAGAATTTGTCAGAGAGGTTAGAGAGGAATTCTTTAATAAGAAAGGAGGTGAAACGCATGACTAAAATCGGAACTTTTACCTTTATTAAAGCAATTCTAGACCAGCAACAGGAAGCTATTCGCCTTATCGACACCTGTACCGTTTTAGGTGCGGAGTCTGAGGGTGAAACGATTGAGTGTCAAACGGTTATTTTATGCGTACTGGCAAAAAGGCAAGTCGAAATTGAGTATAAAGAAACACTCGATATGCTCGAATTCCAACTTGAGAATCTTGAAAACTGGGCACGGGGCGGCTGGTGCAAAGATGAGATGGCCGGGCGTGCTAAAGCCTGGAAAGAGGCTATCAAGACCCTTAAAAACTTGAAAGGAGGTGAGGAAAATGACACTAGCAATTGATGGAGTTAAGTTGGCCCGCCAACTACTAACCGAACAAGAAGCTATCACGTCTGATCACAAGTCGATGTCGGCAAATCGGGAATATATCCGGCAGGGTAAAGCTGAGGCCTACACGCATATCATCAATTTAATTTTGAGTGAATCAAAACCGTTGAAAGGAGGTGAGACCGATGAAGACACTACTACCAACTGACCAAATCGAGCGCCGTATGATCTTACTTTTTAAACAACGCAACGCCTGGACTTTTGACCGTATCGCCCATAAACACACAGCTGATGTGCTACCAGCTATCAAGCATGTGGATAGCGAACTAAAGCGACTACGTTTGCTTTATGGACCACCAAAAAAGCCGCTAAGTGCCGGCACACCTAGCGACCAAAACAAAATCATTATTCACCAATATGGTACCACAGGAGTGCGGTTATGAGCAAAGCAACTAAAGAGGGCATGGACTTTTTAGTCGCCCTAGAAATGCACTATGGGATGTCTTTAGCCGAAAAAGGCGGTGTCAGTGAGGTTGAGCTGTACCGACTGCGAAAAACATTATATCCCGACATGGCTATCAAAGCTAAAACCCATGAGACGGACAAGCAGCGGAAACGGCGCAAGCGCACAGTGCTAGTCGATGAAGAGGTCTTAGAAATCTATAAGACGCACAACCTAACCGACACCGCCGTAATCCTGCATACGTCAACGCCTCGAATCAGTACGATTTTGAAAAAGCATGGTGTGCTACGCACCAGAAGGAACAGCTATCGCGCTGTCATCTTACCGAACCTCAGCTTGATCAAGCAGCTAGCCAGTAAAGGCTATTCGCTGAACAAAATCGGCGCTGAGCTGAATGTACACCCTGCATCACTGATTTTTGCAAGGGACAATCATGTTGAAGTCCGGCAGGCGCTGGCTGAGGGTATGCGGGCATGGGAACGCAATAAAAAGCTATTACGAGAAAAGACGTTAAAGGAGCGTGTCCGGGATGTCTAGCTACTATCTACGCCGCTACCACACAGGCCTGAGCCAATGGGTCTACTTGTATGGCAATGTGGAATACAACCAGTAGTGACCGAAGACGACATTGACCGGCTACTCGCGGCGGACAAAGCTACAAATCGAAAGGAGTCAGCAAATGACTAACGCAATTCAACCGTTGGAAGTACCCGAATTTTCAGTCGAGTACACACCAACTAAAATAGAAATTCATGATTATGAAAACCTAGAACGGGCCGTACAAGCCTATTCACATCGATATTCTGACATTGTGGTAACCGATGACACTGAAAGCGAAGCTAAGGACATTCGGGCTAAGCTCAATAAATTATCCAATGCCTTAGATGACCGGCGCAAAGAAATCAAAAAGCAGTATAACGAGCCATATGACGCGTTTGCTAACGACATTAAAGCACTGCAAGCAACCCTAGCCGAAAGTATCAACCCACTTGATACGGCTTTAAAAGAGCTAACTGTGCACCAACGTGAGCGGCGACAAAAGCATGTTGAAGAATTGATTATCGAGATGGCGCCAAATTATGAAGTGTCGCCTGATGACATTGAGATTGACTCGAAATGGCTAAACAAATCCACTTCAAAAAAGGCGGTCACTGAAGGTGTGGCTGCTGCTATGAAATTGATCAAAGCGAAGCGCGACAAATTGGACACAGATATTTTGACCATTGAAAAATATGCGAAGGTCCAAAAAGTCGAACCGGCTGGTTGGGTTGACCAACTGAAACAAGGCCAAGATGTTGAGTATCTTATGAAGGCCATTGACAACGAGGTCGAACAACAAACGGCCCGTAAACGTGAACAAGAGGCAAAAGCTGCTGAAGAAGCGCTACACCAAGAATCAAAAGGCAATGCCATTGTGGACACCAACACCGGTGAGGTGGTTTCTAAGTCGGTGACACTGAAAATTGTGGCTACGATTCCACAAATGAACTTACTAAAAAGTTTTATGGATAGTAATGGTATTAAGTATATGAGAGTTGGCGCATAGTATGCCGCTTAGATCGTATCAACATCAGACATTAACCAACGTCTACCAATCCATTGCTAAAGGTCATCATGCCATTGTTATACAGCAACCACCTCGCACAGGTAAAACGGTCATAATGGCCGAAATTGCAAAGCGAGCGACAGCTAAGCACAATCGAGTTTTGACAATTGTCCATCGGCAAGAGTTAACTAAGCAAACTCAAAAAACGTTTGTGAGCTGGGGCGTTGATATGGATTACTGCCGGGTAGGTATGGTGCAAACCATGACACGCCACGTTAAAGACTTAAAAAATCCGCAAGTCATTATTATTGATGAGGCGCACCACGCGATTGCAGCAAGCTATAAGCGGATTGTTACGGCCTATCCGAAAGCGATAGTACTGATGTTTACAGCTACACCTTACCGATTAAGCGGGCAAGGCATGGCCGAAGTGGCGGACGATTTAATCCCTGGCTTACAAGTTAGTGATCTGATTGAAATGGGATTTTTAGCCCATATGGAATATTTTGCGCCACCGGATATTAATACTAAACTGTTGAAACGACAACGGGGCGAGTATACTGACGCATCAATTGACAATGCCTTGAGCAAGCGAGTTTTTGGAAATGCAGTAGATCAATATAAATTGCATGCTGATGGTCTGAAGGCAATTGCTTATTGTCACTCAGTACAGTCCGCTAAACGATTAGCAGCTGAATTTAACAAGTCTGGCATATCCGCTTTAGAAGTTGATGGTACAACACCAAAAGATGAAAGAAGCAGGGCCGTACAGCGTTTTAAAAACGGTGATATTACAGTTTTAACAAACGTTGAGTTATTCACTGAGGGCCTTGATTTGCCTAATGTTGATTGTGTAATTCAACTGAGGCCAACACAATCGTTAAGCCTATACTTACAGTTTTCGATGCGGGCCATGAATCCACGTAAGGGTAAGACGGCCATCATTTTAGACCATGTTGAGAACTGGAAACGTTTTGGGTTACCAACTGATGATCGAGAATGGACGCTTGACCAGGAAGGAACCAATAAGCAACGGGCAAAAGGCAAAATTAAGGCGCCTGCTATCAAAACTTGCAAAGTCTGTTTTGGGACTTTCTACACCAATACTGTAAAAGATGGTAAGTGTCCTTTATGCGGTGCAGATTTACCAAAAGAAGCACCGGAGGAACCAAAACAAGTGGAAGGCGATTTAGTCAAAATCGGTCAAAAAAGTGTTTCAGAACGCCGATTAGATCGTGTCCACCGGCTTCAAAATCAAAGTATGATGTCGGAACTCAGTGGAAAATCATTTCATGATTTAAGAACAATGAATGAACTTCAAATTTACGCCAAACTCAGGCATTACAAGCCAGGGTGGGCTTACTATCAAGCAAAAGAAAGGGGAATCATCTAGTGGGATTATTACCAGATAATAAGCGTAAACCACCAATGGACACACCACGAACATTTTTTATCTGGGGTGCAACCATGAGTGGTAAGTCATATCTGGCTGAGCATTTTCCTAATCCATTTTTTATTAATACAGATGACAATGCCGAAAAAGCAGGCTTCCCAAATTATCAATTGAAAAACATTCAAAAAGCTGATGGCAGTTTAAAACTGTCAGTCATTGATGAATTGGATCAATTAATTTTAGAGTTAAGCACTGCTAATAAAGGCTTTCAGACTGTTGTCATTGATGTTATTGACGATGTGGTGGCATTAATTGAGCAAGCTATATTGCTTGAAAATGATGTTAAAGCACTGTCTGAAATGGGTTATGGCAAAGGCTACGCATTACATGAGCAAGTTTTAAGAAGCCTTGTATTAGACCTTAAAGCCTTGCCGCTCAATGTTGTGTACGTGAGCCGTATCAGTGAAAAAAGTGATAATGCAGGCGTTGTTACTGAGATACCAAGTCTAAAAACCAAGTGGTACAACATGGTAAATGGCAATTGTGACCTAGTTATTCAGACACGCCGAATTGGACACAGATATTCTCGCGTTGCAACAGACAAACGAAAGCAATATGAACGGGACCAGATAAAGGACCCTAATATTTTAAGAATTTTAGAAAATGTACCTGGCGTTTTTCCACGTCAAAAAACAACCGATAAAGGGGATAAATAATTATGAGTTTACGAGATCGCGCTAAAAAAGTAATGGGTAGTTTTGATGCAACAAAAGAATCATCAAATGGTTATGAAAACATTCCGGCAGGCGATTACAACATGGTATTAGAAGCGGCTGAAGACACGGTTTATAAAAGCGGTTATGAAGCCTTTCGCGTAAAGATGAGCGTTATGGATGGCAAATATGCCGGGCGGACAGATTCGACCAATTTAAATCCGGATGCTGACAATGATTATGTTGCTGACACAGCCGTAAAAACAATTGCACGCCTTGCAAATGCTGTTGGCTTAGAACTAACCGACGATGATTGGGAAGCCTTAGACACGTTGCAAGAGGCGTTTATGGATAGCCGTGGCAAAGTTATTTTATGCCACATTACTGAGAGCAAAAATAAAAAAGACCCAAGCAACCCATATCGTAATTATGATTTTGAACCATCAGAACAGCCAGAAGAAATTGATATTCAGGATGATGACATGCCGTTTTAGTCAGGTAAACAACAGCGTTAGTCGCTCGAATGGGGTGAGAAGCCCATTAGAAAGGAGGACAGAACGTGCAAAATATCGTAAATTATGCACTCGCATACGCCAAAAAAGGATTTTCTGTTTTACCAATTAGCGCCGGTGAAAAACGTCCTCTCGTTTTGTTTGCGGATCGGCCACCTATGACTGAAAGCCAGATTAAAAAGATATGGAAAAGGCATCCTAATGCGCGTTTAGCTTTAAGAACGATTGAATTTTTTGTGGTTGATATTGATGAGCATCAAGACGGCGATGACGGTTTCAAATCAATTGAAACTTTCAACCAAAAAAATCCAGGGTGCATCGTTGATACACTATGCCAAACCACTGGGCACGGCGGTAAGCAACTGTTTTATGAAAAACCAGCTGGGATTGATATGACACAAGTTATTGGTTGGCTGCCAGGTGTGGACATTAAAGCTAATCCTAATAACTATGTCCTGGTCGCACCATCAACTGGGTACACTTGGCAAAACAAAATGCCAATGGTTAAAGCACCTGAGGCATTAATCAATAGCATTTGCAAAAAGCAAAGTACCAAATACAGTCCAGTTGATCCGCAAGCGTTGACAGAAATGAATTGGAATCAAAAAGTAGGTCAACACTCGAGAACCGCAAAACTATTTGAGCAGATTGTTAATGGCCTCGGTGAAACCGGTGGCCGTAATATGGCCTTGGCGGCGTTTGTAGGCGGATTGCTTTATCGCAATATAGATGTCCAAGTCGTTAAGAAACTGGCTGAAATCGCTAATAATAACACGGCTAAAGCACTTGATACGCGAGAGTTTGACCGAACATTTGACAGCATGGTCAAAAAAGAATTAAGGCGGCGTGCCAATGGTAAATGATAACTTAATGCGTGAGTTAGCGGAACAGCAAGAAGCCGACCGCAAAAAAATCATTGCTATGACCCCGCCTTTTAAAAAAGGCCAAGGTGACAAGCCAAAAACAACAAGCGTGGTAAATGTTCAGCTAGCTATTGAGTATGATCCACTGTTGAAAGGCGCATTTGCTTATAACGAATTTACTTGGGAAGTCGAGGTAGTACGTGATATACCCCAGCTTCACATCAAAAAAGGGCAAATGCTAGATGCTTATACATCATTGATTTTGTCGGAATTGGAAACAGTTTGGGATGTATCCTTCAGTGACAGGGCGTTAGAGCATGGTGTAATAGCGCTTAGCAGAAATTATGGTTACAATCCAGTACAAAACTACTTAAACAAAGCTGAAAAGCAGTGGGATAAGCAAGAGCGTTTGGAAACTTTTATGCCGATTTATTTAGGCGTTGAACACTCGGAAATTACCACATTGATCACTAAACTATGGCTAGTCGGGCTATGTACTAAGGCGTTTGAACCTGATGCAAAATTTGACTATGTACTGGATTTAGTAGGCGGCCAAGGAGCTGGGAAAACCACTTTGCTAGAAAAATTAGGTGGCGACTGGTATACAGATCAATTTCTGGATTATTCGGACAAAGACAGTTATAGCAACATGTTAAGAGCGATTATCATCAATGATGATGAAATGACTGCTACCGCCAACGCAAGTTTTGAAGAATTAAAGAAATTTATTTCAGCTAGAAAGCTGGCTTTTCGTCCAGCATACGGTCACACCACTATCCGTCGAGATAAGTCGTTTGTTATTGCTAGAACTACCAATGAACTAACCTACCTCAAAGATCGCACGGGTGAGCGGCGCTTTCTACCACTGTTAGTGAATAAGCACCAGCAGCAGAAACATCCAGTTGAATATTTAGACGATGATTATATTTTGCAGTTATACGGTGAAGCGATGCATCTTTATAAGGCAGGCTTTACTTTTGATTTAACTCAAGAGCAAGAGGACATGCTTAATGAGCATCGTAGCCAATTTATGTATGTGGACGCAACAGAAGAATCAATAGAGCATGTGTTAGCGACATGGTCAGCTGACTTTATTACTTCTAAACAGATCGGCGATAATATTGGAGCTGGCGAGCTTGTCAAAAACAAAACTACCGCTAAAAAGATTAAGTATGTGATGGATAATCAAGAGGATTGGCGGCCTGGGTTCAAAAAAGTAGGAAAAACATCACAAAGAGGCTGGCGTAGAAGGTTACAGTAACTACAAAGATTTACAGCTGGTTTACACTTAAGTGTAAACCCTCAATCCCTTGGGAGAGTAAGGCTACTTCTTCTTTAACCCTAAAGTTTACATTTATTTAATATAAAAGACTAAATATATATAGTATATATTATAGTATTGGGTTTACTGCAAACCGTAAATTTTCCGTTCGATCCCTTGGGAGAGTAAGGACACAGCGTATTTTTTTGCTGTAAACCAGTTGTGTCTACTGCAAACCATTAAAGGAGAACAATATGAAAGTTAAATTAATTGCCAATAATCGTTGGGGCTTTGGCGATGAGGTCAATACATTCATTAAAAAAAACTCAATCAGGCCAGAAGATCTGATTGACATGAAAGTTGAATACGTAGGTGGTCGCGTCATGGCGCTTATTATTTATCGTGATTAATATGACAGCAGAACACATTATTCAAAATCAAATTAGAGTGGCCGTATCACAATACGGTTGCACCATTTTCCGGGCCAATGTCGGCAAAGTAAAAATGGAGAACGGCGGGTGGTTTGATACTGGATTACCCAAAGGCTTTCCTGACTTATGCGGGTTTCGACACAGTGACGGAAAAATGTTTTTTATCGAAGTCAAAAATGCCAAAGGGCGTCTTCGCGATGATCAAAAGCAATTTGCCACATTCATTCAAAAATATCCAGTTTTATATGGGGTGGCAAGGTCAGTGGAAGAAGCCTTAAAAATTGTGGAAGGAGCATCATAATGGACACTCGCTCATGGACCTGCCCATATTGCGGGGCAAAAAACACATTAGATCCGTTTATCAAATTGGTAGATGAAGACCGATTCACAGAACCATGTTTTGAATGCGACATGGTAGCTGTAATCAGCGTTACAGCAATGATTAAACTAAACGCGGATGTGTTAGAAGATGATTGAAACCAAGCAAAACATTTTTGAGGAAGTGCTTAATGGCTATTACCACGCTAGTGAATTACTTGGTGAGGCCACAGACACGCCGGCATTAACGCCACGTGATAAACGCGACTATCTCAAACGCTATACCGCAGCTATTATCAAGATGCCATTAACGGCTAATCAAAACAGATTTCTGCGCTATTTAATTAACATTCTTGAGGATCATAACCAGAGTATTCTAAGCACACTCGTGTGGTGTGGTAACCACGTTAATGTCATGCCAGTGGACGTTAAGCTAGCGTATAGAGCTTTAAGTGATGCCGAAAAGAATCAAGTTATTTACGAATTGGCACTGCCATTTTAGGAGGTGAATCGATGACATTAGACGAAGCAACGCTTAAAGAAGTTACTAAGTTAGCTGCTAAAGCTGGCGCGGAAGCCGCGAGGGAACAGCGGCATAAAGAATTCTTGCACGAAAACACTTGGCGTTTAAAAAACACCAGACTACTGCTTAAAAATTATGACGTGTTAAAAGACCACTCAATTGACATTAAGACCGACATTGATATGTATCTTAAAGATGTCTTCGGTGAGGACGATTTAAAACTGCGTAGCATTACGGGCTACAAGGCCAGATCAGAGAAGATGATGGAATACACCGACTTAATGCTGGAAGCCTATAAGAAGTGCGCTGACAAAGGTGGTGAAGAAGGCCGCCGGCAATATTTTGTTTTAGAACACACCTTTATTACTGCGAGAAAATGGACTGCTCGAGAACTGGCCAATTACTTTAGTACATCGGATCGGACGATTAGGCGCGATCTAAAAAAGTCTATCGAAAATTTTTCAACGTTTTTATTCGGAATCGTCAGCATTGAAGAAATGGTCAAATGATGTGTCCAAAAGTTGGCAACACAATGTCCTAATTGGTGTTATATAATAGTAATGTGATAGTAGACATACTTTTACCTTTAGTCATATTGATGACTCCTTTCAGAAAATTATTTTATTCAGCGGGGCATAATATCTTATTGATGTTATGTCTCTTTTGATGTTTACTTAAGATGAATAATATAATTGTTAGGGGTTTTGCTTAATGAGCAATGATAAAACACAACCAAAAAATGTTAATTTTGATTTTTTTCAGGTCTGGAAAATTGGTGCTGATAAAAAAGAAGTTCCATTCGATTTTGACGATTGGTGTGAAAATCTTCCTGCTTCGGAAATCAAAGGTGAAAGTAATTTAGACAAGCGGAATATTAGATATAGTGGGGACATCATTAGATGTGATAATATTTTTACTGAAAGTCCGCACAAAAATCCTGTAACAATATTACACTTCACGAAGTTAAGAGACAGTTCCAGGCCCGCAGTAGCTACTCTTTCTACACCAGAGTTAACAGATGTTTCCTTAAAGGCTAATGAATACATTGCTGAAGATGTATCTGCATTATTCGATTCATCTAATTATTGTTTGATGTTGCAAAAAAATATTTTTTGCTTGTCAGTTTCGTCATTAGCAGACTATGTCAATTACTTTTGGAATATTGGTAAAGACGAAAAAGACTACGAACTGATTCAGTTTCGTCCCATTTTAAGAAAAGATGCTTTTAAAGTTGGTCTAAATGCAAAAAAGATAAATAAGCCTGAATTATTCACCATAAGTTCTCCAAGTACAGTGTCACCCCGGTATCATGGGC
>NZ_AZDA01000025.1 GCF_001434575.1 Loigolactobacillus bifermentans DSM 20003 | reverse complement strand
TGGTGTAGCAGCATTCTCGTTAAGGTTTAGGAAAAGATATGCATAATTCAGGCTTATATATGTATTAAGCGAAAGTTTTTCAGATCCAGCACGTGTTCCTAATTTAAAAATTAATACTGATCCTATCTCAAATATTCGAAGTATAAAAGCTAAAACTACTTCAGGATTAATGTTAAGCTCCGGTTATGGCGGTGGCACTGCCAACATGGAATATCAAGTTGATACGGGAATGGCAATTAACCTTTTTTCACCAACGCTTTCTACTCCCTTTACACAACTTGTACCTGGGCAAAAGAGTGCGCCTAATATCACAAATCTATTTAAAACTAAAAACGCAATTCATACCTTTGCTGGCAGTTTATATCGTCGAACCGAAGTCTACAAAAAATTTGGATTCCAGACTTTTAGAAATACAGAAAGTACTGGCTCTCAAAAGCTGAAATATAACAAAAAAATTGAAAAAAGCAATTTAATTGGCGATGATGAAGCGTATAAAGACGCTCTATGGCAAGTTAAGCAACAAAAATCGGGTCAATTCATTAGTCTCGTAACAATGCAAAATCATTTACCATTCACAAATAAGTACTATCACGATCAGTATACTGTTTCTGGCAGTGCAACTGGATCCAATAAGCAAACAATTGAAAACTACGTCGAAGGTATCTCCCTAACGGACAAGTCCACTGCCGCATTTTTAAAGCAGTTAGATAAGCTGAATAAACCGATTACCGTCCTCTGGTATGGTGATCATCTCGCTGGCATTTATTCGGGTGACAGTATGGCACAATACAACGTTCCATTACACGAAACGGATTACTTTATCTATAGCAATCGTTACGCTCGTGCCCATGGTCAGAGCCAAACCGTTAAATCCAGTACGAAAGTTGTAAGTCCAAACACCTTCAGCGCATTAGTGTTAGCGCATATGGGACAAAAAGTATCACCTTATTATGCCTTTCTGACTAAGGTGCAACAGAAACTTCCTGCAATGGCCTTAGATTCTCAAGGAGACGCTGATGGGTTAATGGTCAATCAAAAGAATAAACAAATTCACTACAAAGATTTGACTAAAAAACAAAAGCAACTATACCGCGATTATAAATTGATTCAATATGATTTAACCGCTGGTAAACAATATCTTGTTCATACCAAAAACTTTATGAAATAACAAAAATAAGCGAATTTATCCGTATGGGTAAGTTCGTTTTTTATTTTAGTAAAACAATTTCAACCGTGTTTCTTCCTATTATAGTAAGTTAGTTTGAGCCAAAGCACGCTCAGCTTTCCCTAAATGGTAACAATTGCCGCAGGCTTAGTCTTTTCCCTTTTAACCAGCTTCAAAACTGGCTGTACGGTTTAACCCATATTTCCCCTGCACCCGTATTTTGAGTAAAATTCACTTAAAACATCCACCGATATTTCTACCTAGCCAAGACGATTGCATCCCTCTATAATAAAGTTACGTATTTAACGCGTATTTCAATTTATACTTTTGGAGGATTTTATGAAAAAATGGGTTAAATTAGGGCTCACTGCCCTAGCTGCTTTATCATTGGGGACCTTTACCGGGCAGCAAGATCACGCACTGACAACCGCTACCCCCGTTGCGGCTGCTACCAAGCATTCGCAGGCTCACCTAGCGAAAACCAGCCAAGCGAGCAATGCTGCTTTACTGAAGCGCAGCTACACCAATGAGCAAACGGTAACGGTTAATGACGACAAGCCAACCTTTACCAAAAAAGACCTGAGTACGAAAAATGGCGGCTGGCAAGTTTACAGTAATCTCGACACGCTTAATCGGCCAACTGCTGCCAATGCTTTGATCACCAAAAAAATGATGCCCACTGCAAAGCGAGAACCGCTGACGGTGGATCCCACTGGCTGGCACAATAAAAAGCTTAAAAGTGGTTACTTGTATAATCGCTCCCACTTGATTGGTTATCAGCTCACCGGTCAAAATAACAATCCTAAAAATTTGATTACAGGGACGCGGTCGTTAAATTCACCTGAAATGTTACATTATGAAGATGATATTGCTGACTTTTTGAAAAATAATCCTGGCAAGTATGTGCGCTATCAGGTAGTCCCTGTTTTTAAAGGCGATGATTTAGTCGCCCGTGGGGTCCATATGCAGGCAAAATCAATTGGCAGCAATCAAATTAAATTTAATGTTTATATTTTCAATATTGAAGCTGGCGTAACGATCAATTACGCCACTGGTACCAGTCAAGTCAGTGCCAGCGCTGCGGCAACGACAACCAGTAGCAGCACCAGCACCCCTGACAATACAACGACCGAAAGCCAGACGCAAACTGATACCACAACCTCATCGGAAACTGCCAGCAGCACTGACACCAATGATGTGAACACAGCTACCCAAGGGCAGATCGTCGGTAACATCAACAGTAAGATCTACCATGTACCTGGTCAAGCCGGCTACCACATGAATGCAGCAAATGCCGTTTACTTCCAAACGGAACAACAGGCTCAGGCGGCTGGATATCGCAAAGCACTGCGTTAATATAATAAAACAGGCATGTTAACGGTCAAATGACGGTTAACATGCCTATTTTTTAGCCTTCATGGGGTTGCCAATGAATCTCAGCTTCTGCACAGCGCTGGTCTTGGTTCATGATGACATGCCGGGTGATCAACGCATCGTCAGTGGCCACTTTCTGATATTGACTGGTTGGGACGTTGCCATATTGGACTTCACGTTCATAACGAATCACCACGTGCACAATATCATGCTGGCTCAGGAAGTCGTAACCCAGATGATCCAGCATCCAATCAAAATAATGGCTGTTATTCACATGCTGATTACGATCAATGTCAAAATAGCGTACCCGATAAGGTTGGGCCGCACTGGCCTTGTCTGGTGCAACGTGGGCAATTCGCGGTCGGCTAAGCACGCCTTTTATTTGTTCGGCTTCATAAGGCGCAATAATTTCTGGAATAATCGCACGCATTTTACGGGTTTGATAATCCATCATCACCCACATACTGTGAATGGTCACCAGACGCTGACCGTCTAAAGTTTCCACCCATAAATCACGGTAACAGAAGAATTTATTGTACGCCGTGGCAACTGTGCCAAAAGTGACCGTTTCACCCACTTTTGGCATACGTTGAATCGCCATTTCGTACTGAGTGACCACCCAGCCTACCCCATGACGCTGGACTTCAGTGGCCCCAACGCCAAGTTGATCATTTTGCTGGCCAGCCACCAGCAGCGCCACATTGATCAGCATGGCCAACGTCATTTGGCCTTTGGTATTTCCTTCATAATAATGAACTTGATGTTGGGTGCAGTAACGTTGTGCCATGTTTTGTCATCCTTTCTAAAAGCCGTGATAGTCTTGATAAACCTGTTGCTTTGGGACACCGCGTTGCTTGGCCACTTGCTTAATGGCGGCCTTAGCTGGCTGCCCTGTTTCAACCAGCGCAGCGACATAATCATGATTGTTTAATGCTGCATAAGGATCAGCTGCAACCACTGGATGCGCATTACCAGCAACTAACACGACAAATTCCCCACGCGGTGCTTGTTCTTTAAAATAAGTCAGCACTTCGGCCAGACTGCCGCGTAAAAACTCTTCAAACTTTTTCGTTAACTCCCGGGCCAATACCACTTGTCGGTCGGCACCAAACACGTCAGCCATGGCCTGCAGGGTTTTCACCAAACGATGCGGCGCCTCATAAAAAATCATGGTTTCTTGATGCTGATTTAGCGCGGTTAATTCCTCAACTTGCTGGGACTTTTTCCGATTTAAAAAGCCGTAAAAATAAAATGGTTGGGGCACTAACCCTGACGCAATCAAAGCAGTTACCCCTGCACTGGCCCCTGGCAACGGCACTACCGGAATATCGGCTTTGATTGCCGCTGCCACGAGTTCTTGACCGGGATCACTAATGGATGGCATTCCCGCATCACTTAACTGGGCCAGATCGTCCCCTTTTTGTAAATATGCTAACAACTGGGGAATTCGTTCCTGGGTGTTGTGTTCATGAAAACTAATTTGCTTGGTTTGAATGTCAAAGTGGTTCAACAATTTCTGAGTATTACGCGTGTCTTCTGCCGCAATTAAAGTGACTTGCTGTAAAATATGAACGCTACGCATGGTCATATCTTCAAGGTTCCCAATTGGGGTCGGCACCAAATAAAGCGTCCCTGTGTCATGGGCGGCAAAACTTTTTTGTGATTGCATACAAATATCCTCTCATCATAAAAAGCGCGGCAAGCCGCGCTTTAAGTTGCTAACGTTCACGGTAGATCACTTCGACACAAAAAACACAAGGTTCATCATTTTCGCGCCGGGAACCGTAAAACTGATTACAAACGTGAAAGCCTTCTTCATAGAGCTTTTCTAAATTGGCCCGCGATTTTGATAATTGCGGCTCTTGAGACTGTGGTTTAGAAGATGCTGCCTGCGCTTGCAAGTTTTCCAGTTCTTGTAAGTGCTCCCGTAAATGTTGATTTTCGATTTCTAATTCAGCGTTATGCTCTAAAATTTTAGTCATATCTTGCTTCATCACATCGATTCGCGCCAACATTTTTTGGGTATTTTCTTCTAGCGCGAGAAAACTATCGTACAATTCGCGTTTATCCACAGTCGCTTCACCTTTCTTTATGCGGAACCTTAATTTCATCTAGGTCATAATTGATTGGGACTTCATGACCATCTAGCTTAACTTGTAAGACATGTTCTAACAAATTCATCCCAACGATCCGACCGCCACCATCTTCGGTGATCACCCGACCACCATAATCCGGCATGGCCTTTTTCGCTACTTCGTATTGCTGATCTTCATAGGACAAACAGCACATCAACCGACCGCAAATACCTGAGATCTTAGCTGGATTCAAGGACAGTTTTTGATTTTTCGCCATTTTGATCGATACCGGTCCGAAATCCCCTAGGAAGCTAGTACAACAAAGTTGCCGGCCACAAGGGCCAATACCGCCTAGAATTTTCGCTTCATCCCGAACCCCGATCTGGCGTAATTCAATCCGGGTTTTAAAAATGGCAGCTAATTCACGCACAAGAACCCGAAAGTCCACTCGATTATCGGCTGTAAAGTAAAACAACAATTTGCGCCGGTCTAAGGTATAGCGACTGGCAATCATTTTCATGGGCATTTCTGCTTTATTCACCAATTCCTTGGCCGTATTCAAGGCTTCGTCCGCAGCCACTTGATTGGCATGCCGATGGGCCAAATCCTTTTCATTGGCAAGCCGAGAAAATTGCAGCCGACTTAACGCCACTGCGTCTTGCGCCACATCAGCAGTTTGGATCACGATCCCGATTTCTTCACAATTATTTGCGGTTAGTACCACCACATCGTCTAGGTCAAATGCGTCTGGATTTGCCAACAAATGGATCTTACCTGATTTATGTAAACGAACATACATCACTTGCATGTTTGATCAACTCCTTAAAAACGTGCCCGTAAAGCCCCTTAAATCACATGTGGCCCTAATAATTGCAACGTCAGCGTCTCTAAGACGTTTTGAAAATTCACGTTGCCTTGCCAATGACGCTGAGCCGCTAAAATTTGTTCCAAAGCGGTTCGTAACCGGAACCCCGTTTGGGTTTCGGCCCACTGTGTCAGCGCCTGGTGCTGTTTCGGAAAACTTAATGCGTCTTCCTGTCCAAAGTGTACCGCTAATAAATCTTGATACGCAAGTAAAATTATGGTTAAGGTTAATTCTTGTTGGTCTCGTTCCTTGACCAACGGCATGATCTGTGTCTGCACACTGACAAAGGCTTGCGCCTGCTTTTGCTGAATCTGGGTCACCCATTTCCAAATGGCGCTGACCAGCCCTTCAAAATAATCACTGGCTAACAAAGCTTGCGCAGCAGACACACTGTTGGTTAAATGTGCCAGTAGCGCCGCGGTTGGCTCAGAAATATCAGCGGCTGTCATTTGAGCCACTAATTGTGCATGCGGCAAGTCATGAAAATCAATTAATTGCAGCCGTGAACGCACGGTGGGTAAAATCAATTGCTTGGCACTGGTGGTTAAGATCAAATAGGCTTGCGGTGACGGTTCTTCCAAAAATTTTAATAACCCATTGGCCGCACTGGTGGTCATTTTTTCTGCCGACTGAATAATGAAGATCCGCTGATTTGATTCCACCCCACGCTTACTGAGCTCTGCTTTTAAGCGCCGCACCGCATCGATTTTAATGGATTGCCCGTCTGGTGACACCACTAACACATCCGGGTGATTACCACTTAAAATCCGCTGACACTCTGGGCACGTTAAATCAGGTTGCCCATCAGTGACATGCTGGCAAAATAAACGCAGGGCCAACCACTGGGCAAGTTCCGCTTTACCGGTTCCTGCAGTGCCAGCAAATAAGTAGCCTTGGCTTAACTTGCCCTGCGCAATAATCTGCTGAAAGGTTGCTAACAATTGCGGCTGTAAGGTTTCAATTGGTAAGCTCATATTAAAATTGCTTAAACTGTTCAACTGGCACAACAAACACGGTGGCGCCGCCAACTTGAACTTCCACTGGAAAAGCCGCTTCGCTATCCAATGAATTATCTAAATTAACGGGTGGTGTCATAAATTGTTCCCGTTGATGCGAGGTTTGTTGAATGATTTCTAATACTTTATCGACCCGTTCATCGGCGATCCCAATTAAAAAGGTCGTGTTCCCTGACCGTAAAAAACCGCCACTTGACGATAATTTAGTGGCCCGAATGTTGTGATCAATAAACTCCGAACTTAAACGATTACTATCTTTATCTTGAACGATTGCAATGATCATTTTCATGATGATTCCCCACTCGCTTTATTAAAATAATGTTGGTAAAGCTTGCTTCAAAGCAGCTTGACTGGCATTGATCACATCTGCCAACGGTTGGCTGGCATCAATCACTTTGATCCGGTTTGGATCAGCTTGTGCCAACCGCAAATATTCTTGCCGCACCGTTTGATGAAAGGCTAAGTCTTCCTGATCCAAACGATCATTTTGCTGTTGCCGCTGAGTGGCAATGCGCTGTAGCCCTAACTCAGACGGAATGTCCAAATAAATCGTCACGTCAGGTGTCAACCCTTCAGTGGCAAATTGGTTCATCTGTGCCACGGCTTCAACCCCAATGTGCCGGCCAGCCCCTTGATAGGCCAACGAGCTATCCACAAAACGGTCACAGATCACGATTTGACCTGCTGCCAATGCTGGCCGAATTTTTGTCATAATGTGCTGGCGCCGCGCCGCGGTATACAATAAGGCTTCCGTCCGCGCATCCATTGCCGTATTCGCCGGATCTAAGATCAAACTGCGAATCGCTTCCGAGATCGCATTGCCACCAGGTTCACGGGTTAATACGATCGGCAAACTGGCAAGTTGCTGCAACTGTGGTAACAATGCTCTTAACACACTGGTTTTCCCGGCACCGTCTGGTCCCTCAAATGTAATCAATGTTCCTGTCAAAAATTTCAGCCACCTATCTGCTTTAATACTACTTTTAGTTTACTTTAATCTCTGGCAACTGTCCACGGCAAAAGCGCAAGTACTCAAAAAGGCCGGGGAATCCCCCGACCGAGTTGGTTAGCTTAAAAAATCATGTTCTGTCCCTGGCATGATCCGCGTATTCCGTGTGCCGCGGCGCCGTGCTTCACGATACAGAAATAAATACTTTGCCCGCGCCACTTGACGCTGATTCAACATTTCGCCATCGACTTCTGCCACCGTATCCACAGCAGCTTTACTCCGATTCCAGTCTTGCATGGCACTGGTTAACGTATCGAGTAACTTTTGATCGTAAGTTGCTTTTAAATGAGAACGATTCGAAATGGACCGTTTGCGAAACATGATCACACCCGCTTTCCAAAGCTACTAAATCTCCTGTCGTCCTTCCACTGCTTTTAACAGGGTCATTTCATCCGCATACTCAATGTCACTACCAACTGATAACCCATGGGCTAACCGGGTGACCTTAATGCCAGCTGGTTTGATCAACCGAGATAAATAGGTCGCCGTAGCCTCACCTTCTGGCGTAGCGTTTGTGGCAATGATCACTTCTTTAACAGCTTCGTTTTGAAGTCGCTTTAACAAGCTAGCAATATTTAAATCTTCTGGCCCTTTGCCATCGATTGGGGATAACACCCCTTGCAGCACGTGATAAAGCCCTTGATACTCATGCATTCGTTCCAGTGTCATAATATCTTTGGGATACTCCACCACTAAAATCGTGCTTTGATCACGCTGCCGGTCTTGGCAAATGTCGCACGGGTCGTCTTCAGTAATATTGCCACAGATACTGCAATAATGCAGGTCACGCTTAGCGGCAATCAGCGCCTTCGCAAAATCCGTCACATCATCCGCTGGCATATCAATGGTAAAAAATGCCAACCGCGTGGCCGTTTTACTGCCGATTCCTGGTAACTTCATATAACTTTCAATCAACTTTGCAATTGGTTCAGGATATTGCATCAAATGCCCCCGCTCTTAAAGGCCAGGAATGTTTAAGCCTTGTGTGTATTTGCCCATAGTTTGTTCGGTTGTTTTGTCGATTTGTGTCATGGCGTCATTAACCGCCATTAAAATCAAATCTTGTAACATGTCTGGATCGTCTGGATCAATGGCTTCTGGCTTAATATTAATATCTGTCATTTTTTTATCGCCAGTAAAAGTCACAACAACCGCTTCATCGCTGGCCTTCCCTGTAAAAGCACTGCTATTTAAGTCAGCTTGTGAATCTTGCATTTCCTTTTGCATCTTTTGCATTTTCTTCATCATGCCTTGCATATTTCCCATTCCACGCATCATTGTACATCGTTCCCTTCAATTTTTAATCGTTTTTTACTTCAATATTATCAGTACCAAACAAGTCTGCCGCTGCTTGAACAACAGCTGGGGTCTCAGGTTGCTTTTGCGCCGCTTTTTGGTGGGCTGGTCGGTGCGTGGCAATGTACTGTTTCCGCACGCCAGGCCACTCATCACTAGGCACAAACACAATTTTTGGGGTTGCGCCCACTAACCGGTCTAACCCATTTTCGAGGGCATCGATCATTTCTGAATTGGTATTGGCCCGTTCCAATAAGAATTCATTTTCAAATGAGACCACCACACCATCTGGGCTAGCCGCCACTGGTTTTGACACCAACATTAACGCCCGATATTGGGTTTCAAGCATGTTCAGTAACTCATCCCAAACTTGCTTCAAAGCAACCAGGTTGTCCTTCGTAGCGTGATCCAAAATTGGATAAATCGCCGCCACATTGGCATGAACCGCCTTATGAGTGACTTTTGCTGGCCGCGCTGGCGCCTTTTTAGGTTGTGGTTCAGCAGCACTGAGCGTTTTCACTTGTGCTTGTAATTGCTGAACTTGTTGCCGTAACTGTTGCACTTCGTCGTCGCTTGCGGTGGTTGCCGTTGCTTGTGACGCAGCCTGGCCAACTTCGCCTGCTTGCGGTTGCGTTAATTTTACACTTAAAACTTCCAAATAAATATCCGGATGGTTGGTAAAGCGTAATTGCTGCTGCATATCGTTTAGCGTGTCAATGATCTGATAAAGCTGTGACGCTGTTAGCTGTTCACTAAGCGCCTGCAACTGCTCATCCACACTGCCCATTTCCAATTCTGCCACTAAATCTGGGGCCTTTTGG
The DNA here is from genome assembly GCF_001434575.1 of Loigolactobacillus bifermentans DSM 20003. Classification (GTDB taxonomy): domain Bacteria; phylum Bacillota; class Bacilli; order Lactobacillales; family Lactobacillaceae; genus Loigolactobacillus; species Loigolactobacillus bifermentans. The sequence continues at coordinate 24,451 of NZ_AZDA01000025.1, read as the reverse complement.
TATAATAATAAGTCCCGGCTGTAGCTGATCAAATCTTCAATAAAGCGTCCAGCATCCTTACCAGCCGCTAGCAACTGCTGCAGTAAATTCAATGCTGCACCTGTATCTTGGGTCACAACGGTGCCTAAATACTCGGCCAGCATGCTTTGCGCCGCACTCCCAGTCACTTGTAGTGCATTGGCCAAAGTCACGTGATTGTCACTAAAGGACAAGACCTGATCCAAAATGCTTAACGCATCCCGCATGCCACCTTCCGCCGCTTTGGCAATGGCCTTTAAGGCCTCCGGTTCAAAGGTGATTTCTTTTTGTTCTAAAATATAGACCATTCGTTGATAAATAGACTGGTTGCTGATCCGTTGAAAATCAAACCGCTGCGTCCGCGAAATAATCGTTAACGGTACTTTATGCGGCTCGGTGGTGGCTAAAATAAATAACACATGAGCCGGTGGTTCTTCCAATGTTTTCAACAAGGCATTAAACGCCCCGGTGGATAACATATGCACTTCATCGATAATGTACACTTTATAATCCGCCACCGTTGGCGCATATTGGACCTTATCGCGAATGTCCCGAATCTCATCCACACCATTATTAGAAGCCGCATCGATTTCGATCACGTCGCCTAGCTTACCGGCGGTAATCGCCTGGCAGGTGTCGCAAGTATTACAAGGCTCCCCATCCACTAAGTGATGACAGTTGATCGCCTTAGCCAAGATCTTAGCCGCCGACGTTTTCCCAGTCCCACGTGGCCCGGTAAATAAATAGGCGTGACTGGTTTGTTGACTGATCAAAGCATTGCGTAACGTACGCGTGATGGTTTCCTGACCGACAATTTCTTCAAAACGCTGCGGTCGCCACGTTCGATATAGCGCTTGATAAGCCACTCAAAGCCCTTCCTTTCGCTACCAGATTCATTTATTATACAGCACTTTTCACTTGATACCAAGCGGGTAAATCAGGTGCTTTTTGTCACTAAAAAACCCTTAGCCATCACAGCTAAGGGGGTTATTTCAAAATAATAAGCGACACATGCCACATCCTACTTAGTGCTGCTTTCTTCCGAACCTGACACGATTCGTAAGCGCAACATTGTCGCTTAGCCTTTCGGCATAAACTAGTATACAAAACTTTGCGCAAAAAAGCTAGCCCTGTTGGCGTAACTTTTTCGCAGCTTTTTGTTTGGCCCGAATCGCTCGGAAAAAAGCCCGTAATTGCGCCTGCGATTCAGTGGCCAAAATACCGGGGTAAACTGCGGCCTGATGGTTAAACCGCGTATCGGTTAACAGGTTCATAAAAGTGCCTGCTGTCCCTGCCTTGGGATCACTGGCCCCGTAATAAACGGCCCCGATCCGGGCATTGATAATCGCGCCACTACACATGGGACAAGGCTCCAGTGTGACAAAAAGTGCGGCTTCCTCTAGCCGCCAGCTTTTAATGGTGCGACACGCGTCTTGGATCGCCAATAATTCAGCATGGGCCGTGGCATCCTGGGCCTGTTCCCGTAAATTATGACCGCGACCGATCACCCGACCATTTTTCACCACAATGGCCCCAATGGGAACTTCGCCTAAAGCGGCGGCTTGCTGTGCTTCGGCTAAAGCCATTTGCATATAAGTTTCAATTTCGATTTGTTCCATTTTTACCTCATTAAAAAAACGCCAAAGGTTTGCGCCTTGACGCCTTGTTTCAGCTTCATTTAATCTTTGTTTTTAATTTTAGCAGCGTAATTGACCAATGCCGTCCGGAAATCATCGGCCACTTCTTTGGCACTACCTGAATATTCTGCAAACCGATCCCGGAATTCATCAAAACGATCGGCTAAGTTAACTAAATTGGTAATGTCATCATCAGACAATTTATCTACAAAATCCAATGCCCGTTGACTGCCTTTTAAGTTGTCACGAACAAAGGTCTTCACACGATAACGATTTCGATGACTTTCAATTTGTGCGACGATCGCATCTGCGGCAAAATAAGCACCGGCTGCAGCAACGGTGGCGGTAACACCTAATCCAATCAGTAGTTTATGACCTGTTTTCATGAGATAGCCCCCTTGTTTAAATGACGCTTACACTGTTAAAGTTGCGCTTGATCTTGTAAACGTCTCCGCTCGTTAGCCTTAGTTTACCATATCCAGTGCTGACTTGCAGACATCACACTGGCTTATTGCTCCCTTAGTTGACTGCGCAAAATATAGTAGCCCTTATCTTTATGCACCAATTCAGCATTGCCAAACGTTGCTTGCATATTTTTTTGAGCAGATGGCGCCCCTTGCTTCTTTTGTAACACCACCCACAACTCACCGCCTGGCAATAAATGTGCTTTGGCTTCGGTTAGCATTGCCGTTACCACCGCCTTACCGGCTCGAACCGGCGGGTTGGTTAAAATCGCCGCATACTGGGCCGTGACATGTTCATAGACATTTGACTGAAAGATCGTTGCATTTTCAATTTGATTGCGCTGGGCGTTTTCCCGGGCCAAACTCATGGCTAATTCATTGACGTCCACCATATCGATCTGACGCTGGGGCATTTCTTTGGCGAGACTGAGCCCAATCGGCCCATAACCGCAACCAAGATCTAATAACGGCCCTGCTGGCAGTACTTGTGCGGTAAAGGTCGCCAATAAAACCCGGGTCCCATAGTCGACAGTTCGTTTCGAAAAAACACCATTGTCACTGGCGAACTGCAACGTTTGCCCACGCAATTCAAATGACCAATATTGTTTATTGTGTTCAACATCTGGCTGTTCTGAATAATAATAGTTTGCCATTTTTTCCATCCTTTTGCTTTCACTGTGTTTGTGCTAGAATGATTGTATCACGAAATTCGGAGAAGCGCTGAATACCCCATATTTAGTGGCTATTTAAAAATTAGCTACTAAATATGGGGTATTTTAGTTGCTTTCTGTGGTGGAAGTCATTATACTGATTACAGAAATTAAGAAGTGATCCCGTTGATCATCAGGAGGTTTTCAGCATGAAAGAATTAACTGTCTACACTAAAAACGGCTGCGTGCAATGCCGCATGACCGAACGTTTATTGACCCAATTACACATTCCTTTTACAGAACATAATCTTGATCAAGAACCTGAATATATCGATTACTTGCGTGATAAAGGTTACCAGGCAACACCAGTGATTGAATCAAAAAGCTTTAGCTTTACTGGTTTCCGCCCAGACAAATTACGTCAACTCGCCATTTAAGGTTAAAGGCACGCTTGCAGCGCAAGGTGTCTTTTCTTTTTTCACTTCTTTTTATCAATTTAATTATCGGAGGATTTTATGTCTCTTAAAAATATTGATCCACAAACCATTACGTACTACGAATTGAATAACCAAATCAACATCCCAGTCAACGGGCAGATTCCCTTAAATAAGGACCAAGACGCGTTGGCTGCTTTCTTAAAGGAAAACGTTGCCCCAAATACCAAACAGTTTGATTCATTTCAAGCTCGGCTGGCCTATTTACTCGACCATAACTACTTGGAACGCGACTTTTTAAAGGCCTACAGCCCTGAATTCCCAGAAAAGCTTTACAACTGGCTGCATCAGGCCGGTTTCCATTTTAAGTCCTTTATGGCAGCCTACAAGTTTTACGCCCAATACGCGCTTAAAACGGATGACGGGGCCTACTATTTAGAACATTTTGCGGACCGTGTTTGGGCAAATGCGTTATACTTCGGTGATGGTGATGAAAAATTGGCCCAAGACCTGGCTGATGAAATGATCCATCAACGTTACCAGCCGGCCACACCTAGCTTTTTAAATGCTGGCCGTTCGCGGCGTGGCGAATTAGTCAGCTGTTTCTTATTACAAACCACTGACGATATGAACAGTATTGGCCGGACGATTAACTCTGCCTTACAATTATCCCGAATCGGCGGCGGGGTCGGCATTACCTTAACCAACTTACGTGGTGCTGGTGACCCGATCAAGCATGTTGAAAATGCGGCCTCAGGCGTGTTACCTGTTATGAAGTTATTGGAAGATTCTTTCAGTTATTCCAACCAATTAGGCCAACGCCAAGGTGCCGGTGTGGTTTACTTAAACGTTTTCCATCCTGACATCATTGCCTTTTTAGGCGCTAAAAAAGAAAACGCCGATGAAAAGTACCGCTTAAAGACCCTTTCCTTAGGCGTTGTGGTGCCCGATAAATTTTATGAATTAGCCCAACAAAATGCGGATATGTACTTATTCAGCCCTTATGACGTGGAACGCGTTTATGGCGAACCTTTCTCTTACGTGGACATTACCAAGGAATACGATCGCATGGTGGCCAACCCTGACATTCGCCACAAGATCATTAAAGCCCGGGACCTTGAAAATGAAATCAGCAAGCTGCAACAAGAATCCGGCTACCCTTACATTGTCAACGTGGACACAGCAAACCGGGCCAACCCAATTGATGGCAAGATCATTATGAGTAATTTGTGCTCTGAGATCATGCAGGTCCAAAAACCATCGATTATCAACAATGAACAAAACTACAATGAGCTGGGCACTGATATTAGCTGTAATTTAGGCTCAACGAATATTCCAAACTTAATGCACAGTCCTGATTTTGGCCATTCCGTTGAAAGCATGGTGCGGGCCTTAACCTTTGTCACCGATCATTCTGACATTGATGTGGTGCCTTCGGTTCAACACGGCAACCATTTGGCCCATACCATTGGTTTAGGCGCCATGGGCTTACACAGTTATTTCGCCAAAGAACATATGATGTATGGTGACACGGAAAGCTTAGACTTCACCAACATTTACTTTATGTTGTTAAACTACTGGACCTTAAAAGCCTCTAATGAGATTGCTCGGGAACGTCATGAAACGTTCTACAATTTTGACAAGAGTCGCTACGCCGATGGCAGCTACTTTGATCAATACGTGACCAAAGATTGGCAACCTGAAACGGCTAAGGTCAAGGCCTTGTTCAAAGATATTTTTGTGCCCACTCGCGCAGACTGGGAAGCTTTGAAAACAGCCGTTATGGCGGATGGCTTATACCATCAAAACCGGATTGCCGTTGCCCCGAATGGCTCAATTTCTTACATTAACGATACTTCTGCTAGTTTACAACCGATCATCAACCGAATTGAAGATCGGCAAGAAAAGAAGATCGGGACGATCTATTACCCAGCGCCTTATTTATCCAATGACACCATGCCTTATTACACCAGTGCATATGATATGGACATGCGCCATGTAGTAGACATTTATGCCACTGCGCAACAACATGTGGATCAAGGCATGAGTATGACCTTCTTTATGCGTTCAACGATTCCTGAAGGGCTATATGAATGGAAAAACGGTGGTACCAGCAAAATGACCACTCGGGACCTGAATATTTTACGGAACTACGCCTACCAAAAAGGCATTAAATCCATTTATTACATTCGGACTTACACCGATGACGAAGATGAAATTGGCGCTAATGCTTGCGAAAGTTGCGTCATTTAATTACAATAAACTTGTTTGACAGACCGGAAAGCGCTAAGAAGCAAGTGTTCTTGGCGCTTTTGTTGCAATAAAAGCACCACGAAAGGATTGAACTCATGACAGCACGTTACGATGCAATTAACTGGAACGCGGTTTCAGATGCCGTTGATAAAGCCACTTGGGAAAAGTTAACCGAACAATTTTGGTTGGACACCCGGATCCCCGTTTCAAATGATTTAGATGATTGGCGCACGTTAGATGACAAGCACCAATGGTTAGTCGGTCACGTTTTTGGTGGCTTAACCTTACTCGACACCTTACAGTCTCAAGATGGCCTCGCTGCTTTACGGAAAGATGTGAAAACTCCTCATGAAACAGCGGTGTTGAATAACATTCAATTTATGGAATCCGTCCATGCAAAAAGTTATTCCACTATTTTCTCAACGTTAAACACCCCTGACGAGATCACTGAGATCTTTGACTGGAGCGATACGGAAGAATACTTACAAAACAAAGCGGCTTGGATCTATGACTTATACCGGGATGCTAGCGTTGATCCTTTGAAAAAGAAGGTTGCCAACGTTTTCCTTGAAACTTGCTTGTTCTATTCCGGCTTCTATACCCCACTGTATTACTTAGGCAACAATAAATTAGCCAACGTGGCTGAGATCATTAAATTGATTTTACGAGACGAGTCCGTCCATGGCACTTACATTGGCTACAAGTTCCAAATTGGCTTTAATCAATTAGGTCAAAACGAACAACAAGCCATGCAAGACTGGTTATTCGACTTCTTGTACAAATTGTACGACAACGAAGAAAAGTATACCCACTTGTTATACGATGATGTGGGCTGGACGGATGAAGTGCTGACTTTCATTCGTTACAATGCCAACAAAGCCTTGATGAACTTAGGTCAAAATGCACTCTTCCCTGATACAGAAGCAGATGTGAACCCAATCGTCATGAACGGGATCTCAACCTCAACTTCTAACCATGACTTCTTCTCACAAGTCGGCAACGGCTACCGTTTAGGCGAAGTTGAAGCGATGAATGATGCCGATTATCATGTCTCGGCACCTCAAGAACCAAAACCGGACCAACAATAGACCAATAAAAGACGCGCCATACTTCAGTTGCTGTGAAGTATGACGCGTCTTTTAATTTTCATCTGGTCCTGGACGCCGTGCCCAATGTAACCAATGGGGAATCAGTAATGACCGCTTAGCAGGTTGCTTCACCTTTTGGTTCACGACACCCATAATTTGGAGTAGAACAAACAACACTGAATGCCGCTTGCGATATGCCACATATTTCGGTTGCCATTGGGTGACGTACTTTTCTTTATACGCCCGTAATCCCTGGAAACCGTAAAAACGGTAGCCGTACTGATAAATCAAATGGGCCGCCCGTTCTTGCAAAAAAGCATAACGCGAAACACCCACGTTGGCCAACGGGGTATTGCCGAGATCAAAGGTTTGGTACCCTGCTGTTGGCCCAATCAGAAACAAATGAATGAACAATTCGTCCATGATGCCAGCCGGCGCAGATTGTTGATGCCGCATGAGATCAATGGATAAGATGCCTGGTGCCATGGGCATCAGATTGGCAAATGCAATGATCTGGTCATCAGGCGCCTTGATCACTGCAATCGGCGCTTGTTGCAAATAATTTTCATCAAAAAAGCCGAGTGAAAAGCCTTCTTCTGCCCGACCATCTAACCAACTATCAGAAACGATTTTCAGTTGGGTCAGTTGTGCTGTCGTAAATGGTGGCTTTAAAATTTGAAAATGGTAACCTTCCCGTTCAAACTTGTTCAATAAAGTCCGTTGGGTCTTACGCTTCTTCCCAGCCAGACTAAAGTCAGTCAGATCGACATAGCCTTCTTCACCAATTTTAATAAAATCATAGCCCATTTCATGTAGCTGCATGGTCAACTGCTGATCCACTTCATAAAAGACTAATGAGTAACCCCAGCGATCACTGAGCTGCATCAAATCGGCAATCGCAGCCGCCCAATCCGCTTGATTGCCGATTGGCGGTCCCAGCAATACCAGTTTATCCGCTTTAAATTGAAAAAGAAACAAAACCCGATCCTCGCCTGCCACTTGATAGTAACAACAATACTTATCCTTTAAATACGCCAAATGAGAAATTTCATTACCACCATAATGCTGAATCAACGCCTTAAAGCGTGCCGCATCAAAGATGCTGGCAAAATCAGGCTGACGCCGACCTAAATAATGATAGATCAACAAAATCATTAACGCTGCTACTAGCATCCCAATAAACCCTGACAACCACAGCCGCTCCGAAGGGAAGAACAACGCCTGGGGCACATGTTTAGGCTTGACGTGATGGTGCGGCCAATTATACAAACCAACCAAAGCATATAAAATAAAGGCGCCGGCAAATAACACATTATCCACCAGCTTCGCACCCCACCCACGCGTTAACCGTTGTCGATAAAGCTCCCGTTTGGTAAACAAAGTTGCCACAAATACCAGACTTAACAAAATGATGATCCGCAACGAAAAATCCCAGACTAACGTGTTCAAGGAAGCAATGCCTAACACGAGCAATGTGGGCCAATAAGCTTGCTGGACTTTGTTGGCAATGCCCCGAGCCAAGCCTAGCAATAAAAACGCCACAACGATCATCGATGTTTGAGAAATAAACATAAACGTAAAGGGATATAACCGCGCCACCAACCGATTATTAAATGCGAAATTTGGCACGGTTGCCATTAATAACAACATGATCCCCGAAAAATATAAAAACAGGACCAATAACCCGTGGGCCAACTTATGTCCGAGCTGTACCGGCAGGCCTTCCAAATACGTATTTAACCGGTGCCCGGTGTCCTGAATAAAGAAAATAACCCCTAAGGCAAACGGGAAAACGTAATAAAAAAGGCGATAAAATAGCAACCAAAGCACCGCATCTGCTCGGTTCACCCCTAAGAAACCCAATCCTAAAATCATAAACACATCAAACGTGCCTAACCCACCAGGTACCATCGACACTACGCCAACCACAGATGCTGCCGCAAACAACGGGATCACAGCAGTGTTTTGAATGGCATTTCCATTCAAACTATGGCCGATCATTAAAAATAAGACGATACAGCCGGTCCACTCTAACGTTGACCCGACCAATAAACGTAGTGAACGTTGCCAAGTTAAGTCCTCAAAAAAACGACTATTGCGCCAATGTGTTCCGAAAAGCATGAGCGGGGTATACAGGCCACCACCAACTAGCCAAAACCAATAATGCTGAAATTGCTGGCCTTGCGGCGTCCACAACAAGGCAAATCCTAGCCAACACAACATGGATAAACCAGACAATAAAAACAGTGCAATTTTTGAAATTGCAAAGATGATCTGCTTATGTGTTGCCTGTTGACTATAAAAGTTAGCCCGTAATGAGGCGCCTAAAAAGCCCCCAAAGCCGGCAATGTTGGTAAACGTATTGACGATCCAGCCAGACCGTAACACATAACGCCGTTTAAACGTCCCTGGCAAAAACTTGACGATCATTAAATCGTAATTCAGCATTGGCACTACCGCTACAAAACCGGCGACCAATAACACCGCAAGCTGGCCAATACTTTGATCAGCTAAGCTTTGGCGTAACTGGGCACCACTTAGGTCGCGGCCAATGCGGCCCACTTCAATAATGACAAATACCAACATCGACAGCATAAAAATCGCCTTAAACACGGTCATCCGCTTTTCGATCCACTGCCAAATTTGATTTAATTTCTCCAAGAAAGATCCCCCTCATTAAAATCACGTCTATTATCCCAAGAACTTGCCTGCTTTTCAAGAAAAGCCCGACCGTCTTACAAAAATGTTCGTTTTGTTGCCGATTTTATGCTAAGATAAAACCTAAAAAATCAGTCCGAATCGAGGAATGCTTATGACAACTTTTCATGCTTACCAAGCCAGTCTTGGCACAAAACAACCGATCAGTTCCACCTCAGTTGCCGCCGCAAAAGCGGTGACTGCAACAATTGAATTAGCCCGTATGGCAAACGAATTCGGTGCCGTTGGCCTGAACCTCCAAGCGGACCACTTGATCGTATTAGACCTTGATCATAAGGACGGCAATGACGGCGTTCAGTACTTGCAAAAGGCCGGTTTAACCCCACCCTTACAAACCTATTTTGAACAAACAGCTAACGGCAGCTACCATTTCTTCTATCGGCTGCCAGCTAACCTCACCTTAAAAACGCCGAAGATCAACCTGTTTCCTGGCGTTGACCTGTTAACTGAGGCCGTTATCATTGCCCCTTCGCAAGGTTACAAACAAGGTGATGTCGACTTATTTACAAAACCGATCCAGGAACTTCCCATGGCCTTTTTAAACGACTTATTGGCCAAAACTGACCTTGAACTAACTGACCTCAAGGCGGTTGCACCGCTTAAACCTTGGACCACCGGTGCATTATTAACCGCCTTACAACAAGGCTTTACCACGATCACCGATTTCAAGCCACTGGTAGCACAGCTAGCGCTGCTCGTCACCCAACAGGCGATTGCGCCAACGGTCGCCAAGGCCGCTTTAAATTGGGCCGCCCATGAGCCTAATTTTGACTGGCAACAAGCATTACCTGAAAACTGGTAACCATTTTCGTTGGTGTTTGAAACGCTTTCATTTATAATGGTGATAAGGAACCTGTTTCCTTAAATCATACAGAAAGTGGGTGTCGCCATGTCAAAAGATGACACACTGAAATTAGCGGTTCAACTTGCTACTGCTCAGATTCAAGCCAATGCTCTGGCAAAAAGTGATGATCCAGCTGCAAAACTCGTTTTACCTGGTGATTTGATGGACTTAGTTGAAATGTATGTTTTAAAATTAAACCAAAAATTCAATGCTTAGATGTTAAAAACCACTTTCCAGCTAAATGGAAAGTGGTTTTTTATGGCTATTTTGACACTGACTGGCTTTTAAACGCTGTAACAAATGCCAGCCGCGACAATCCGTTGTTTTTAAAATCAAAGCAGACAGCTGGGGGTGTTGGGTTAAAATCGAAACCACTTCATCTCGACAAGCCGCACTTTGTTCCAAACTAATCAAAAAAAGTGCGTCCAAATGCGTGATTTTAAAGCCATGCGCAAACGTGACGTTTTTTTGCAGGTGTAACTTTAATAATTGCTGTGCTCGCGTTAATTGACGCGCCCGCAACAAATAAAATGTCGGTCCTACTTGGAGTATATAATCATTTAATGGAAAAAGTTGATACCCACGATTTTGGTGCTGATAAAAGTCCGTCAGCCAAGTGACGGCTTCAGTGGCACGATTATTCAACAAAAATTCCTGACAATCTGGACAGCTGGGTAAACTACCAATCGTGTGCTGATTACTATCATGGAAATTTAGCAGTTCCACCAATTCTTGAAACAACTGTGTTTGCCAAAGCTTTAATATCGCCACTTCTTTTACCATCACCAAAATCCCCCTTCCCTGATCATTTTAGATCACCTCTATTGTCACTGGTTCCAGCTGTCAGTTCAAGTTCAATTTTTGTTAATATAATTATTCTATAAAGAGAATATATTGGCAAACCAGTATTGGCTCAAATTTTAAATCGAATACAATTCAATTGCAAAAAATACAACCGTTTTCTTTTAAAACTGGGCTAGCCCGCTATTTTGTCAAGTGATATACAGCATAAATAATGTCCATTATTTAATATTTATACTGTTAAATATTAAAATTGACTTTAACTTCAGATTAGATTGTAATATTTAATAGGGAGTTATTTTATTGACAACGCACGATTGCCTTCAAGATCATAGAATAAGAGGATTGTTATGTTACTAGAAAAAGCACTGTTAGAGAAATCTGACTTACAAAAGTTTAATATGTATCGTCATTTGAAAAGCTGGGAATCCAGAACCTTTACGATCAACGATCTCAGTCGTGCGACAGGTTTATCCTATCAGCAAACCTACAATAGCTTTCAGGATCTGTTGGTTGACCTGCGGCAACTAACCCCCGAACTGAAAAACATCAAGCACAATGCTTTGTTAGAAGCGCGCACTTTTACGGTTTCAGTTGACCAATACCGCTTATTTTTAGTGGAAAACTCTCTGGCCTTTATGTTTGTGGACTACTTACTACATTGTACTGAACCCACATTAGTGGCGTTTTGTGAGACCCATTTTGTCAGCCGCTCTACCTTTTTTCGTAAAATTAACGGCTTGAAAAATTTATTGGCCCGTTACGGCTTAAAGTTCTCATATGCAAATCTTAACATTAAGGGCAATGAAGCAAACATCCGCCTGGTGCTGTTTTACATTTACTGGCTGGTCTTCCATGGCTTGAAATGGCCCTTTAAAACAGTTGACTACGCAGCCGTTAAACAACAGCAGGCCCATTTAAGCCAAGGCATGCAACTCAATGAGCTTCAGATCTTACAAGAGCAATACTTGTTAGGCATGTGTGCCACGCGGATCAAAACGAATCACTTGTTGTCGCCACAAGCGGACCACTTATTCCCAATGCCTATGATCCCCTACCCCGTACCGGATACATTAGATTTAACTGAACATCAAATCGCTACTGAATATGGATTTTATCAATTTTACCAATATACAGGCTGTACCTTCACGGATACCCCTAAGACCCAATACTTCTACCATTACTGCCAAGAGGAGCGTAACTTGGCTTGGCAATTCGTTCAAGAACTGCTAGGCTTCTTTAGCCAATGCTGTTCTGCTCAGTTGATCCACCAAATGAACGCCGATCACGTATTAATCACCAACCTGTTACGCTTGGCCACGCGGATCCAATACAGCCAGCAAATCGCACCGGTTGCTGCTGATTTCGTTGAACAAATCATCCAACCAGCGCAGCATCATACCTTGGCACAACAGCTCACCAACTTTTTTGACAGCATTGCCGCCAATCAACAAATGGCGATTTTTATGCGAGAACGTTTAGGCATGCGTGAGGCCTTGCTACAAATTTTGTTGCCTTATGCCTCTGAACTCGAAAAACAAGGCACGTTGCACATTCAATTGCTGATTGAAGACGGCTTAACCAGCTACCTGCTGGAAAGCTATTTAACAACGTTACCCATCACCACGATTCTCAAACCGCAGCAAAAAGGCATCACCCCTGATTTGATCATCACAACTTTAGATACGACCCTGTTGCCACCAACAACTGCACCGGTCTTCTCCTGGCCATTGTGTGCAGATGACAATAGTTACTTTGTGTTGTGGCACCGATTAAAGGACATTTATCAACAAAAAACGTTGTAACGGCACGTTGGCAGACGTGCTGTTTTTGCGCACTAACTGCTGGGATAAAGCGACTTGATTAGGCAAGTACTGTCCAAATGTATCAATAGTTGCTTGACGCTCTTCTACCAGAACAGTTCAATATTCAGGCAATGTTATGATGCGCCAAACAATTTTTATTTCCAGCAAGTGTTTCGTTTCCCTTGTCATCTCACCGCTATTAACCGTGATATACAAACCATAAGGAAATATTCCATTCATCATTTGCAAAAAAAGACGGCCTCCCAATTGGGAAACCGTCTTTTTTAGCAAGTAGAAAAATTACTTCAAAGTAACTTCTGCACCAGCAGCTTCTAACTTTTCTTTTAATTCGTTAGCTTCGTCTTCTGAAACGCCTTCTTTGATAACTGAAGGAGCGCCATCAACTAAGTCTTTAGCGTCTTTCAAGCCAGCGCCTGTGATTTCACGAACAGCTTTGATCACTTTGATCTTAGCTGAGCCAGCACCAGTTAATTCAACGTCAAATTCAGTTTTAGCTGCAGCAGCGTCGCCGCCAGCAGCACCAGCAGCAGCTACAGGAGCAGCAGCGCTAACACCAAATTCGTCTTCGATTGCTTTTACTAAGTCGTTTAATTCAAGGATAGTTGCATCTTTTAATTGTGCAACGATTGCATCTTTATCTAATGCCATGAGTATATTCCTCCTAAATTGTTTTAAAAATTAAATAATAATAACTACTATTCAGCGTCAGCTTCTGGCTTAGCATCAGCAACAGCCTTAACCGCATACGCAACGTTGCGGATAGGTGCTTGTAAGACAGAAAGTAACATTGAAAGCATACCATCGCGGTCTGGCAACTTGGCAAGTTCGTTGATTTGATCTAATGTGGCAACTTTGCCTTCAATCAAACCACCTTTGATTTCAAGTGCGTCAGCTGTTTCAGCAAATTTAGCTAAAATACGCGCTGGTGCGACAACATCTTCATTTGAAAAGGCAACGGCTGTAGGACCAACGAATACGCTGTCCAAGCCTTCAAAACCAGCCTTATCAGCAGCACGACGTAACATCGTGTTTTTGATAACCCGCAATTCAACACCTGCTTCACGTAATTCCTTACGTAATTCAGTATCCTGCGCAACTGTTAAGCCACGAGAATCAACGATGATTGCTGAAGCTGCGTTCTGTAATTTTTCGGTAACTGTTTCAACTACCTGTGCCTTTTGAGCAATTACTGCTTCACTCACGAGAATCTCACCTCCTATTAGAATCAAAGTGCAACGCACTTTGTGGTGATTTCTCCTAATCAAAAAACGTTGTGTCAAAGACACAACGCCGCTGAGAGTTTGCTAATCGTACAAACTTTCTCCTCGGCGGGCAGTTTACAAAGTAAACAATTAAGGCAAAGCCACCTGAGTCTTAGGTAGAAATATAACCGAGTGCTAATATACCATGAATAATCGGAATCGTCAAGATAAATTTCATAATCGGTAGTTACTTGATTCAAAGTAACATCCCAGCTGATTATTTGCCTCAAAATAAAAAACACACCGTTAAGTGTGTTTTAAAAATAACTTTAGAATGACGCAACATCAATTGTAAGGCCAGGGCCAAATGTTGATGTTAACGTTAAGCTTTGGATGTAAGTCCCTTTTACAGCTGCAGGACGAGCCTTTGCAATTGTATCTTGTAATGTTGTGAAGTTTTCAATTAACTTCGCATCATCAAAGGAAATTTTACCGATTGGGGCATGTACGATACCAGCTTTGTCAACACGGTAAGCAACTTGACCTGCTTTAATGTCGTTAACAGCCTTTGTAACGTCCATTGTAACTGTCCCAGTCTTAGGGTTAGGCATTAAGCCTTTAGGACCTAAGACACGGCCTAAACGGCCTACTTTGGCCATCATTGGTGGTGTTGCAACGGCAACATCAAAGTCCAACCAGCCATCTTGGATTTTTTGAACTAATTCGTCAGCACCAACTTCGTCAGCACCGGCAGCTTTAGCTGCTTCTGCTTGTGGGCCTTCAGCGAAGACGATCACTTTTTGTGTTTTACCAGTACCATTAGGTAAAACAACGGCACCACGAATTTGTTGGTCGGCCTGTTTAGGGTCAACGTTTAAGTTGTAGGCAACTTCAACAGTTGCATCGAATTTTGCAAAATCGATTTTTTTAACTAAAGCGACTGCTTCGTCAACGGCGTATGCTTTGTTAGCATCGACTTGTTCAGCAGCAGCAGTATACTTTTTGCTCTTTTTAGCCATGTGTTTGTTTTTCCTCCTTGCAAATGTGGTCAACGGGCGTCGAAACGCTCTTCCACCTGATTAGACAATTTTCATTGAGAATCCGTACAGGGTTCAGACTAGTCTTTAACAGTGAAGCCCATTGAACGAGCTGTACCTTCAACCATGCGCATTGCAGCTTCAACGTCTGCAGCGTTTAGGTCTTGCATCTTTGTTTCAGCAATTTGCCGAACTTGGTCCTTGGTTACTTCAGCGACCTTCTTCGTGTTAGGTTCGCCTGAACCATGTTCAACACCAGCGGCTTTTTTGAGTAAAATAGCTGCAGGTGGGGTCTTGGTTACAAAGTCGAATGAACGATCTTCATAAACACTGATCACAACTGGAATTAACATGCCTGCTTGGTCAGCAGTACGTGCGTTAAATTCCTTTGTGAAGCCCATGATATTGATCCCCGCTTGACCTAAAGCAGGACCTACTGGGGGAGCTGGAGTTGCTTTACCGGCAGGAATTTGTAGTTTTACAACGTTAACAACGTTTTTAGCCACGAGACATAACCTCCTTAAGTCCGTGAATGTGGTGAATTTGGCTAGTAGATTTAGCCTCCCACGATGACACATGCATTGCGCCGAAACGCCATGCACCGAAATAGCTTAGCATAAAATGAATGCTTTTTCAAGATTTGGTGACAATTTATTCTGGATTTGGCGTGATCTGAAGCCTACCAGTAGCATCTCGCACAGCCGCAGGTCGCGGTGGCGCCCATAAAAACTGCTGTACCGCTTGGTCCACTTGCCGATTTTCATGTAACAACGTATGTTGGCCACGTCGCCCTAAAATCAGTGTTTCTTGATATTGTTGCCAGCGGTGTTGCAGCAAAAAACGTAAACTTAACACGCTTGCGACTGCAACAACACCATCACTTTGACTATTATCTTGGCGATCACCGGCAATGTTTAAAAAACGAATCTGAGGTGGTAATTGTGACATGGCCTGCTCTAACAACCGATACGTTGGGGCTTTGTCTACTGGGCCAGTTGCCAACAACCGAATGACTTGAATTGGGTATTGGTCTTCTGCAATTTCATCATCATTATAAGGCGCCCCCAAGCTCACAAAAGCGTTGATTTTTAAACCAGTTGGCAATGGCGCGATCAATAAACTACGCAAGGCACTGACTGCCCCCATGGAATGAGCCACAATATTCAACTGGTCAACCGACCAACGTCGGTGTAAATAGTGATAGATCTGCTGTAGCCAATGTGCCTGCTGTGTCAAACTGGCATGGTTGTTTTGAAAAAGCACTTGGATCATTGGATTCTCAAGACCAGACAGGGTGCCGCTTACCTGCAGCCCACCTTGTGTGGTAACACGGATCACCACTTGTTTTTGCGCCCAGCCGTGACGTTGTAGCCGTGCCATTTGCCGGCCAAATGATAAGCGATTACCGTGGTAGCCGTGAATGAATAAGGTTGGCACCTGCCGATAACTGAGCCTAACTGGGGCCATTGGCAGCCGTAAAGTGGTTGGCTGCGGCTGGGCAAGTTGACGCCAGTACCCGATCAAAATGGCACCAAAACTTCCTATTATTAGTAGTAAAAGCCAGCCCATATCATCACCTCATTTATTTACTGAACACATCATAAAACCCGCCAAGTCGTTTGTCCAACAACTTGGCGGGTTTCGTTAAAACTTATTCGTCGTGATAATTAACTAGTTGCGTTCTCTTTTCTTCAAACCGAAGAATGAACTCCCTAATAAGATTGCTCCTAAAGCAGCTAAAGCGCCTGCTTCTTGGACATCATTACCAGTTTGTGGCAAGGTTGTTGCCTTGGTTGTGCTTAAAGCCTTCAACTGGGCAGCGCTGGTGGTTGCTTGATCAGCAGCGTCTAAAGCAGCCGTAAAGACTTTATCAGTAGCAGTCTTAGCCGCAACGGCCTTTTCAGTGACACTTTGGCCAGCTGTGGTAGCGGCAGTTGCGTCAGCGGTTGCGCTGGCCTTAGCCAAAGCAGCTTCGGCAGTTGCTAATTCAGCCTTAGCCGTTGCTAAGTTCGCATCCGCATTGACTAAAGCGGCTAATTTGGCTTGGTCAGTGGCTAATTTAGCTTCAGCCTTGGCCAACGCAGCCTTGGCGTTAGCCACCGCTGTAGCAGCCTTGGCAACTTCAGCATTGGCTGCGTCAACAGGTGCTTGCGTTTCAGCGGCAGCGGCTTGGGCATCCTTCAAAGCAGCTTCAGCAGCAGCCAAAGCAGCTTTTGCTTCAGTAACAGCTGCTGGAATGTTAGCCAATTGGTCTTGGTAAGTTTGCAAATCAGCTTGATCAGCAGCTAATTGATCTTGTGCAATCGTCTTAGCAGCTTTCGCGCTCTTAACTTGGGCAGAAGCATCTTTCAACGTAGCAGCAGCTGCGTCTAAAGCAGCTTGGGCAGTTGCAAGATCAGCAGCCGTTCCATCAGCAACTGTTTGCGCACCATTGGCGGTTCCGACTGCCCCTGCTAAGGTACTCTTAGCATCGGCTAAAGCTGTTTTAGCATCAGCTAATTGTGCGGCAACCCCGGTTAAGTCGCCTTGGTCAGCGGCCAATTTAGCTTGCGCATCCGTCTTAGCAGCCTTTGCACTCTTAACGGCTGCTGAAGCATCTGCCAAGTTGGCATTGGCCGTGTCTAACGCTTTTTGAGCAGCTGTTAACGCAGTGGCAGCATCATCAGCTAATTTTTGAGCGGCAGTGACCACCCCTTCATCAGCGGCAATGGTGCTCTTCGCGTAAGCCAAGTCACTTGCAGCGGTAGCCACGTCTTGGGTTGGCAAAGCATCATATTGTGCTTGCAAGGCAGCTAAAGTGGCTTGTGCAGCAGCTAAGTCAGCCTTAGCTGCTGTTTGCACAGCTTCAGCTTCCGTTAATGGCTTTTGTTTCTCAGCTTTCGCAGCGGTATCAGCATCCAATTGCTTTTGAGCAGTTGCAATGGCATCTGCATCCCCAGCCGTTTGGGCATCCGCCAAGGCCGCTTTATCCGCCGTAATGGCATCTTCAAGCGGTACTACAGCCGCCAAGGCAGCTTGGGTTGCGCTGCTTGCTGCATCAACGGCCGTTTGGTCCTTGGCAACTTCAGCAGTTGCAGCAGCAATCTTATCCGGTAATGTGTTGGCATTATCGTAATCAGCTTGCTTTTGCAATTCGTCTGCTTTGGCAGTTGTCACCGCGTTTTTAGCTGTGGTTAAAGCGTCATCTGCATCCGCTTTTGCCTGAGTGGCAGCATCTACTTTGGCTTGTGCTGCGTCAGCAATCACAGCTGCACCTTCTTTGGCCGTTAAGGCAGCCTGAGTTGCGCTACTAGCTGCATCGACAGCTGCTTGATCATCCTTAACCTCAGTCGATACTTGTGGCAAGGTTGGATCAGCAGCTAACGTATCGACCGCTTTTTGCGCAGCGTCGACGTCACTTTGTGCCGTCGTAACGGCATCTTTAGCCGCGGTCAAAGCCGTTTGAGCAGCCTCATTTGTCTGTGTAGCAGCATCAACCGTTGCTTGTGCCGCATCATTGATGGTAGCAGCGCCTTCCTTAGCATTTAACGCAGCTTGGGTCGCACTACTGGTTGCATCAACCGCTGCTTCATCATTGGCAATTTGGGCTTGCGTGTCTTTGATCTTAGTGGCCAACTTCGTTTCTGTCAAGTCATTAACAGCAGCTTGGTCCGCTGCAACGGTTGCTTCAGCAGCTTTAACCGCATCGTTATTTGGCTTAGCAGCAGCCGTTGCGTCATCAGCAGCTGATTGTGCAGCGTCTGAAGTCGCTTGAGCACTGGCAACAGCAGCTTTTGCTGTGGTCACATCGGCTTGATCCTTCGCAACTTGATCTTTCGCAGCTGAAATGGCCTCACTAGTAGCCGCCTTTTTCGTTGCTTGGGCAGCGCTTACTTTTTGACTTGCATCACTAACGGCTGCGCTAGCAGATTTGGTCGTTGTTGCAGCAGCCTTCGTTGTGGTTGCGGCGGCAGTACTGGTTTTTGCAGTTGTCGCTGCTGGTTGTGCCGTTGTTGCTGCACTGCTTGCCTGAGTTGTACTAGCGGCAGCGCTGGAAGCAGCGGTACTAGTAGAAGCAGTACTAGCAGCCGTTGTGGTTTCCGTTGTAGCAGCTGAGCTGGCTGCTTGCGTTGTGTTTGAAGTTTCTTCTGTCCCTACTGAAGCCGAAGTTCCAGCATCGGCTGCTTGAACGCTTTGTGTGCTAAGCGCTAAAAATCCCCCTGCAGCAGCAATTGTCCCTGCGGCTAAAACGGTTTGACGTAACTTATTTTTTGTTGACACGATTCTTTTCCCCCATATCTTTTTTTAGAATCTGGTACTCAAAAAACAATCACTGATCCATAAACCTGTAATCACTTCACAAGTAATTACTTTAGAACTTGTGACAAAAACAACTAGCTAATTGTTTAGCAAAATTATTATATCATCTTTTAACCTAATTTTAACAATTTTTTTGAATTTAACCCGTGATTTAAACGTTTAAAATTGATTTAAACAGAAATTTTTAGTTGTAATTATCATTTAAAACTTATTTAAACCTTAAGCTACCGATTTTACGTCATGTGCATTTTTGATCATGTAGACGTTTCACAAACACAGTTAAATTAAGAAAACGGTTTACAATTTAGCGTCAATCGCTTTTTTTCAAGCTACTAAAAAAAGCGTTTTTTAGACACTATTGTCAGTCCTTTGTCCAAATCAAAAAAATTTCTGGCGCAGCCGCTAACACACCATTTTTTGGCAAAAAAATAACGATGAGGTAAAAATTCATCTCATCGTTAATTGATTTAAGCAAGCCCACCGGATAAACTGACCTTCCCGGAACGGTCGATCACCAAACCTTCGATTGCCGGTGCCTGATTGATCATTTCAATGGCAATTTGGGCTGGTTGGCCAAATAACCGTGTTGTCCACAATTCACAATCTAATGACCGATCAGCAATCACCGTTAAACTGGCCAAGTCGGTGCTAACTGGGTAACCGGTACGGGCATCCAAAATATGATGGTACTTCCGACCATGAACCGTTAAACTACGCTCATAGATGCCTGACGTTACCACTGACTTATCACGTACTTTTAAGATCTGTTTATAATGGCCCCGTGATTTGGCTGGATCTTGGACCCCAATCCGCCAAAGCTGGTCGTCATGCTTGGGCATTGGCCCCATCGTCAGCACATTGCCCCCTAAATTCACCATAGCAGACGAGACACCGATTTCCTTGAGGTAGGCCACCAATTTATCCGCAATGTAACCCTTGGCTAAAGATCCTAGGTCAATGGCCATTCCAGGTTCTTTCAAATAAACTGAATGGGCAAACCCATCTAAAATAATGTTTTGCGGGTTCGTTTTAGCCAAAGCCGTGACGATTTCTTTTGGTTCTGGTAACTTTGCATCTTTAAACCCGATCCGCCAAGTTTGAACCAATGGCCCAATGGCAATATTGAGCCGGCTTTGTGGAACCAGACTGTAATGCAGGCCGAATTCAATTAATTCAAATAATTCCGGGTGGACCACAACGGGCTCGATCCCAGCGCGTTTTGAAATCGCCATTAATTCAGAACTGTTATCGTTGGCACTAAAACGATGCTCGTAGATCTTCAACCGATTTACAAGTTCATCTAAAATTGGTTCTGGTTGGTCTGCCTCGATTTCTAGTGTAATAATGGTGCCCATCATTTGTACTTGTCTGGTTGCTTGTACCATGCGGCTAACTTCCCCTCATCCAGCTTTCCCACTTACGGAAGCGTTATTATTGATATAAAATTAACACCAAACTTCTTTTTAAACAAGTCACAATTACAAAACAAAAAGCAGTGCACCTTATTCAGGTCAAACACTGCTTTTGAAAAATCAACTTAAATTTTATCCACTTGATCGTAATCCAATTCAGTACTGGTTTCCCGACCAAACATATCGATATTAACCTTTAATTTCAGCTTTTCAGCGTCAACAGCCGTGATCTTACCAGCTAAGTTTGCAAAAGCACCGTCCACGATCTTCACATTTTCACCAACTTCAAAGCTGGTGTCTGCATGACGTGCACTCATACCTAATTGCTTCAAGATACGCTCAACTTCGTCTGGCAACAATGGGGCAGGCTTACTGCCTGAGCCGTGACTGCCAACGAAACCAGTGACACCAGGTGTATTCCGAACCACGAACCAAGCTTGATCGGTCATGACCATTTCAACCAAAACATAACCTGGGAATTCCTTTTGCATGGTCACTTTATCTTTGCCATCTTTGATCTCATGTGATTCTTGCTCTGGAACAACCACACGGAAAATGTTATTTTCCATTCCCATTGATTGGGCCCGTGACTCTAAATTACTTTTAACCTTGTTTTCGTAGCCTGAATAAGTATGTAACACATACCATTGTTTTGCCGCTGATTCTTCTGGCATAGTTGTAAACGACCTCCTAAAGTCTCTAACTGTCTCATAGTTGATGACAAAATAAAAAAACTCCGCCACGCGAAGTTCTTCTTAAGTGAATCTATTATAGCAAAATTCGCCCTATTTGAAAACCAATAGATTCAAGAGCCACTGTAAACCGTAATCTACAATGGCAAAAAAGATGGCAAATAATACCGTCATCCCAACAACTGTACTGGTATCATGCCGTGTTTCCTGACGCGTTGGCCAAGTTGTTGCCTTCATTTCTCGGCCAACATCACCAAAAAAATGGATTAATTTCATATTGATTTACCTCGTCTCTTGATGAACCGTTTGTTTTTGACAATGTGGACAATACTTTTTAATGGTAAACCGCGTTGTCCGCTGGGTATTCACCGACACCTGATAATTTCTTGCCTGACAAATTGAACAGACCAATGTAATTTTTTCCTGTGCCATACTCAGCCCACTTTCTCAATCAAGTTTTTCAGCGAGTCATCCTCACTGTAACTAATCGAGTTTAGCATCATTGAACGGCTCTTGTCAAAGCTAATGAAAAATCTGGGGCCAAAAGATACCTAACAACAAACCGATCATTTGCAAACCGTTAAATAACATGTGATTTTGAATCGCTGTTTCAAAAGTCGTTTCCTTGACTTGAACCTGTTTAAAGGTTTGTAAATTGCGCCAAATAATCGGGAAACTTAGTAAGACGATTAATTGTGACCAAGGTAACAGCTTTAACACCACGCCGATGATCACTGTTACAAAACAGCTTAGCATGATGACGAAGTAAAGCCGTAATGACCACTTTTTTCCTAAGTAGTAAGGTAATGTATAACGTTTATTCCGAATATCTTGTTCAAGATCCGACATATTATCCGCAAACATCACATTGGCAACTGCTAAAATACAAGGTAATGCCACTAAAATAATCGTCAAGATCCATTGTAAATTACCATTAATGTGAAAGTTTGGCCAATTAAAGGTAAACCCAAACAATTTAGCCGCTGGTAAGTTCATATAGACGGTTAAGAAAAATACCCCGAAACCTTCTGCTAAGCCAGACAATAACTCCC
This sequence comes from Loigolactobacillus bifermentans DSM 20003, assembly GCF_001434575.1. Lineage (GTDB taxonomy): Bacteria > Bacillota > Bacilli > Lactobacillales > Lactobacillaceae > Loigolactobacillus > Loigolactobacillus bifermentans. The sequence goes on along the minus strand of NZ_AZDA01000025.1, from coordinate 2,024 downwards.
CTAACGGAAAACGCGAAAATGGAATGGGCCCGTAGGTGTAAAAAATCGTAATAAAAATACCAGCCCCGCCCATAAATAAAAGCATGAAATTTGTTCGAAAAATCAACCAGACACCTAATGCACAAGCAATGGTGATAAACGTGATCATCAGATTCAACGCAAAGCGCGGTGATAAATGCTCCCGTCCAATAATGTTATAAGTCTCACGATAATGCTGATCAACCGCCAATTTATAGTCTTGCACGTTATTAAACCCTGTCACGAACATGGCCACTAACATCTGTGCAATAAAATAGATCACACTATTGCCCCAATTTACCTGATGAAAGTATTCAATACTATATAATAAGCCTAAAATAAACGGTACAGCGCTGGCCGTTTTGGCATTTAAGCGAATAAATTCTAGAAACAGCTTAAATGTCATGGGTTTGGTAGCAGTTTGCTTCATCTCCCAAAAGCATCTCCTTTTTATTTATCAATTCGTTATTAGCTTAACAAGCAATCAAAATTTAAGCAAACACGATTCAAAATTGCGCCAGACCAACGTTTATGTAATGAAGCGCCATCATTTTTAGCTGAAACCGTTTCATACGGGATACTTTCAAGGAAAAACTTACACAAAATCAGATAGACAAAAGTGCGGATATTCTGTATAATTTAGTCGTTCAAATCTTGCACTTATTTTGCATTTATATCTATCAATTAAGGGGTGTTTTTATGGCTGAGAAAAATATCGTAGTTGTCGGCGCCGGTTTTGCCGGTGTTGCCGCAACAAGACGGTTGGCCAAGCGTTTCAAGAAGAATCGCGACGTCCATATTACACTGATTGATCGCCATTCCTTCATGACTTATATGACCGAGTTACATGAAATTGCAACCGATCGTGTTCCTGAAGAAGCGGTTCAGTATGATTTAGGTCGTTTATTTGCGCACAAGCGTAACGTTTCAATCGTAACAGATGATGTGACAGGTGTTGATCATGACAAAAACGTTGTGACAACCAAGCACGGTAGCTATGCTTACGATTATTTGGTACTTGCCATGGGGGCTGAATCAAACGATTTCGGTACTCCTGGCGTTAAAGAACATGGCTTTACACTTTGGTCTTTCGAAGATGCGGTTCGTTTAAAGCATCACATTCAAGATACAGTTGCTGCTGCAGCCAAAGAACATGATCCAGAAAAGCGCAAAGCAATGCTCACCTTCGTTGTCGTTGGTGGTGGCTTTACTGGGGTCGAAACAGCCGGTGAAATGATCGACTGGCGGCCTATTTTAGCCAAAGAAAATCACATCGATCCAAATGAGATCCACATCATTTTGGACGAAGCAGTGCCAACGATTTTAAACATGTTAGACCGGCCTGATGCTGATCTAGCGAAACGGTTTATGGAAAAGCATGGCATCGACGTGCGCACAGCTGCGCCAATCACAGCCGTTAGTGCGGACGACATGACCTTGAAAGACGGCACACATGTCCCAACCAACACGGTAATCTGGACTGCCGGTTTGAAAGCTAATACAGATACTGCTGATTTCGATATGGAACAAGGCCGCGCTGGTCGTTTAGTCACCAACGAATACATGCAGTCTGAACAATATGCCAACACTTATGTGATCGGCGACCTTTCCTTAAACAAGGATCAAGGCGATCGTGGCACGCCACAAATCGTTGAAGCCGCTGAACAAACTGGGGCTTGTGCTGCTGAACACATCGTTGCGACTGAAACAGGTGCAACACCGAAGCCATTTAAACCTAGCTACTCTGGTTTCGTGGTTTCAGTTGGGTCTCATTACAGTGTGGCCAACGTCTTTGGTAGCATCCACTTAAGTGGTTGGTTCGGGACGATCATGAAGCACATGATCAACTTGCTGTACTTTGTGACAACCTTTGCCGGCTATTACATTTTCCAATACAGCATGCACGAATTCTTCCGGAACAAGAATGGTCGGACACCTTTCTGGGGTCACCTTGGGCCTAGAATAAAAAGTGTACAAGTTAAATAGAGACTCTGATTTAGTATAAT
>NZ_AZDA01000001.1 GCF_001434575.1 Loigolactobacillus bifermentans DSM 20003 | reverse complement strand
CCATGATACCGGGGTGACACTGTACTTGGAGAACTTATGGTGAATAATTCAGGTTTTTTATTTAATAAAGCGCTTTTAAAATTAGCATTGACATTCACAATCTCTCGTGAAATAATCAAATCGATGATATTTGATCACCAATCCAAGATTGTATTTTTATGAATTTAGTGTACACGACACTATGTCACTTGGCTTTTACTGACGTTAACCAATTTAAGCAAACTGGGAGATGAACATTAATGCGCCTAACAAAAATAGCCACTGAATCAAATAAAATAGATTCAGTAGCCGATAAAGCAGCACAGGTCGCTCGTAAACGTCTGCGTAATATTGCCCTAATTTCAACACTAGGCGGTCTTTTATTCGGAATCAACACCGGTGTCATCAATGGTGCCATTGGCTACATGTCTAAACCAAGTGAGCTTAATTTAAGCCCTGCCACTGAAGGGCTTGTCACAAGTGGTATCACCTTAGGTGCGGCCTTTGGTGCCATTTTTGCAGGCCGGCTACTCGATCGACTAGGTCGCCGCGGTCTGTTGCGTTATTTAGCCGTTTTCTTTTTGATTTTTACCATTACCTGTGCAGTTGCACGTAGCGCAGTGACAATGATTATTTTCCGCGTCTTATTAGGACTTGCCGTAGGCGGTACTTCCGTTATCGTACCAACTTATCTGGCCGAAATATCAACACCAGATATTCGTGGACGTTTAGTAACTCAAAATGAATTAATGATTGTTGCTGGGCAATTGATTGCTTTTGTAATCAATGCCATTTTAGGTAATCTGTTTAGCCATACTGATAATATTTGGCGTTATATGATTGCCTTTGGTGTGATACCTGCTGTGATTCTATTTTTTGGTCTATTTTTCATTCCCGAATCTCCACGTTGGTTAGTAATGAAAAATCGCGTTCAAGAAGCCTTTGAAACGCTCACCAATATTAGAGCGCAGCCAACAGCTTGTCATGCAGAAATCAAAGAGATTCAAAATGCATTGAGCCAAGAAAAAGAGATTAAGCAGGCGACTTTTAAAGATTTAAAGATTCCTTGGATCCGCCGCTTAGTTTTAATCGGTATTGGCTTAGGTGTCATGCAACAAGTTATTGGCATCAACATCATGATGTACTATGGTACGACTATTTTGACAGCAGCAGGGTTTGCCCATAATGCAGCCTTAATCGCCAATATCTTCAATGGCATTGTTTCTGTTGTGGCAACTCTTGTGGGTATGTCTTTAATGAATCGTGTCAATCGTCGCAAAATGTTGACGGTTGGTATCATCGGTACAACTTTCTCATTACTTTTAATCGTGGTTATTTCAGCAACTTTGAACACCTCACCACTCTTACCATTTTTTGTAATTTTCAGCACTATGCTCTTTTTAGGCTTTTTTCAAGGCTGTATCTCACCCCTGGTTTGGCTACTATTATCCGAGATATTTCCACAAAATCTACGCGGACTGGGAATGGGCATTGCAACTTTTTTCCTGTGGCTCTCTAATTTCTTAGTCGGCTACGTGTTTCCAATCCTACTGGCACATATCGGAATGACGTTTACTTTTCTAGTATTTGTTATTTTCAATTTACTGTCATTTATTTTCACCTTGAAGTACGCGCCAGAAACACGTGGCAAATCTCTGGAACAGATTCAATTGGAATTTCAATATGGTGACAACTCTGGAGTTGATCCAGAATCTAAATAAATTTCTACTCTTGAAAGGCGGTTTTGTATTATGAAACAAGTTCACGCAGGTATTATTGGTTTAGGTCGTGCTGGTCAAATGCATCTTAAAAATTTATTGACCATCCCTGAGATTAAAATTGAACAGGTGGCGGAAGTATTTATCGATAATATTTCTGAACAATTAAACGATTTAGGCGTGACCAATCAGACCAAGGATTATCATGAATTATTAAGTAATCCTAACATTGATACCGTATTTATTTTCACGTCAACAAATACTCATGAAGAAATCGTAACGGCTGCCGCACAAGCCGGTAAGAACATTTTCTGTGAAAAGCCATTAAGTATGAATACTGAAGAAGAAGCTAGTTTAAATGTTTTACGTGCGGTTAAAAAAGCTGGCGTAAAATTACAAATTGGTTTTAATCGCCGGATGGATCCACAATTCCGTAATATTTTTGAAAATGTTCGTGCTGGAAAAATCGGCGCGCCTCAAGTTGTTAAAATCACGTCACGTGATCCTGATTTGCTCCCCCATGATTTAATCAAACGGATTGGCGGTCTCCTGTTCGACTTTACCATGCATGATTTTGATATGGCTCGTTATATGATGAATAGCAACATCACTGAAGTCTATGCAAAAGGTGGTACCCTGATTGATCCAACACTAAAGGAAATCAATGATATTGATACGCTTGTTTTAGTGCTTCAATTTGAAAACGGTGCTTATGGTTTGATTGATAATAGTCGTCGTGCAGTTTACGGTTACGATCAACGGGTTGAAGTCTTCGGTTCAGCCGGTATGCTAAAAGCCGAAAACGTTAGCGATAGTACAGTTGAACTTTATAATGACCAACGAACTGAGCTACGCAAACCATTGCCAATGTTCCAAGAACGCTATCGCCCTGCCTATATTGCTGAAATGAAAAAGTTTGCCCAGTCACTTTTAAATGGCGAACCTTTAGTTGCTCAAGGTGAAGATGTCATTATGGCACAACGGGCTGCAGTTGCGGCTCAAAAATCGATTGAAACTGGCTTACCACAAAAAGTTGATACCACTTTATCTTTATAATTTGAAGGAGGGTCATGATATGTTGACAGAACAGTCTGTGTTGGCACAAGAGCAAGAAACAGCTTTATCACATTTTGGTCTAGCTGATCTTAATCCATTTATTCAGAAATTAATTGAAATTAGTGGTGAAGATTATGAACAAGTTTGTGTTTTGATTAAGTTAAATAAGCGCCCCGTTTTTTTCCATGCAGGCGTAGCAACTACCAATGAAAATAATGTTTGGATTGCTAAAAAAGAGCATACTGTTGATCAATTTGATCATAGCTCGCTATATGAAAAACTGATTTATACTGAAAACCCAGCACAATTTTATCAAGACAGCGGTTTAAGTCCCAAAGACTATGCCATCGTTGGCGGTGGCTTACCCATCATCGTTGAAAATACCGGTATTGTTGGAAGTTTGATTATTTCTGGTTTAACCGATACGGGTGACCATGACTTAGGTTACCGTACGCTACTCGCATACAAATCATCTCTGAACTAGGTGGTGACTCGGTTGAAAGCATTTGGCATCAATCAATATGGCAATGCCCATATTTTACAAGAACTACAGCTACCGATTCCCAAAATCAATGCCAATGAAGTTTTGATCAAGACAAATGCATTTGCCATCAATGCATTTGATATCGCTGTTCGCAACGGGCAATTTCGTAAACGTGTCACCTTACTTTTTCCACTCGTTTTAGGTTCAGATGCAGTCGGCAGAATTGTTAAAATTGGCCGCAACGTTAAAAACTATAAAATTGGTGATGACGTTTTAGCACACCCTGGTCAAGGCACGTATGCGGAATACTTTAAAGTTTCAACTGATCACTTAGGATTGTTACCAAATTGTGATAACCCTTATGAGGCCGCAGGTCTACCTCTTTCAGGTATTACCGCTTATAACGTACTCGTTCATCAAGCACAAGTTCAAGCCGGTAAAACAATCGCTATTCTAGGCGCTGCCGGTGGTGTTGGTTCAATCCTTGTTCAAATGGCTAAGGCCTTAGGACTTTACGTCGTTGCAACCGATGTCGAAAATACGCGACAACATGTTTTAGCGCTTGGTGCTGATGAATTTGGTGGCTATGATACTGAGCACGTTCGTGAAAAGTTCAAACAAATGGCCGACATTGTTATTGACGCCACTAACGGCGGTGCTGGTGGTAAAGCTGGAATTGAAATTATCAAAGACAACGGTGTTTATGTTTCACTCACCACCTTACCCGAACAATACACCAGTCGCCCTAGTGTTACTTTTAAACAAATGCTCCCTAACCCTAAATATTTAGATAGTGATGCCTTTTTTGCCATTTCACTTATGATTCGCAGCCATCAACTTCAGGTCCCAATCGGTAAACTCAAACCCTTTACATTAGCCGGTATTGTTGCTGCACAAAAGTTAGTTGAATCAAATAGCGTTGATGGTAAAGTGATTATTAAACTTTAATATTGGCAATGCTTCTAGCGAATTGGTAGACTAGATATTAATAATTGCTTTACTTGGGGGACTATACGTGGAGGATATTATTTTAGATTGTGATCCAGGACATGATGATGCCATTGCCTTAATTTTGGCAATCTATTCGGCTAAGATCAACTTACTTGGCGTTACCACTTCTGCCGGAAATCAAAAACATAGCCAAACATTACGAAATGCAATGTCATTACTGACCTTGATGCATCAACAATCAATTCCCATTGCATCTGGAAATAGGACGCCGCTTTTTCGAGATTTGATTTCTGGCATTAGCGTCCATGGCGTAACCGGACTGGATGGTACTGACTTACCGACACCAAATTTCCCATCACAAAGCATACCTGCTACTGAACTAATGGCTAAAATAATCACTAAAAATCCTAATAAAGTGACAATTGTCGTCACTGGTCCTTGTACTAATTTGGCATTATTCTTGGCTGTTCATCCAGAGCTTAAGGGTTCGATCAAACGCCTTATTATTTTTGGCGGCGGTATGGGGGTCGGTAATTGTGACCCTACGACTGAATTCAATTTCAAGGCAGATCCAGAAGCCGCTAAAATTGTTATCAATGCTGGTATTCCTCTCGTCCTGGCGCCTTTAAACGTTGGTCTCGAAGCGCAACTATTTACTGAGGACAGACATGCAATTCACCGTATCAAAAATCCTGTTGCACAGGCCGTTGCAGGTCTAACAGATTTTTACGGCTTAAGTTTTGATAGCCATTGGAATCTCGAAGGTTTACCATTATATGATCCTTGTACTATTGCATGGTTAATTGATCCTAGTCAATTCAGTAGCAAAAACTGTCATGTAACGGTTGAGACAAAGGGTGAGCTAACAGCTGGGGAATCTATTATTGACTATTACCAAATAACACATCAAAAGCCTAATGCAGAAGTTCTCTTTCACGTTAATCGTGACTGGTTTGCTAAACTTATTATTGATGCGGTCAAGTCTTTCTCACAAAAATAAACTTTTAGTTAGGAGTTAATAATGAAAATCATTAACGTTGAATTGACGATTAAACCTGAATTAAAAATAGATTATGAACACTTTATCGATGAACTTGTGGCTGGTTCCCGGGCTGAAACTGGTAATGTTAGTTATAATCATTTTAAAAAAATCGGTAATGATACCGATTATGAAATCATTGAGCATTGGCAAGATGCCGATGCTGTTACAGCACATAACAACACGGCTCATTTCAAGAAATTCTTAGCTGGTGTCGGCAATTTTTTGACACAGGATCCAATTATTATCCGTATGGATTATAGTGAATAATCTTTTCTGTATAAAGTGATTCTAAGCAAGGACAGCTGAGATAAAACGTAATGGCAACATTACCAAACACATCCCAGCACATGATTATCATTTAATTCCGACACCATTTAGCGAATGGGTTAAAAACAAGAAACGCGAATGAATCAGGTTTTACGGAATAAATAGGCAAACTAAAAAGTCAGCTATCTCGATCATAAGATCATATTAGCTGGCTTTTTTGGCGCTACAATATTTGGTATCGATGGACAAAAGTAATGAGACTTTGCCTAATCTTTTTTGAATACTAAACTGTCAATTGACACTTATATCGACATGTCAAAATGAATGCCACTAATTGGTTTAAAATTATTTATATCGAAGAACTTATTAAAATAAAACGCTACCCATCCTATCATTAGGAAATGAGTAGCAGTTTAATTACATTATACTTTACCTCAAATGACTAATGCATCACTAACCCACCGTCTACATATAAGCATTGGCCTGTCATATTAGCCGATAAGTCTGATGCTAAAAAAACGGCACTTCCGGCAATGTCCTCTGGTATGGTCAAACGTCCTGTTGGCGTTTGCTCAATGATGCGTTCACGTACATCGTTTTTAGTAGTAACACTCGAATCAGTTGGATAAGTTAACCCTGGTGCAATCGCATTAACTTGTACCCCAAAAGCGCCTACTTCACTGGCCAAGGTGCGCGTATAACCTAATAATGCTGTTTTAGCAGTAATATAGTCATGATAAGGTACGATAGGTGATTCGATTAAGTTGCTTACTAAGTTGATAATGCGACCACCTGGCTGTTGCTGTAATAATGGCAATGCCGCTTGACACACGTTAAATGAACCTTTTACGCTACCGTCGATTTGATTTTGGTAGGCCGACCAGTCCGTTTGCCAATTGGTTGCACGTTTTTTTGGATCAAACTGATAGTGATTTAGTGCGTTATTCACCACAATATTCAATGTGCCTAAATTTTCTTGAATGGTTGTGATCATCCTACCCACTGCTTCAGCATCACGCACATCGGCTTGTAGTGCAACGGCCTGCCCATCTGCGGTTGCAATGGTATCCACCAGTTCATCTGCCCGTTGTTGATTATGAAGATAATTAATGATTACAACAGCACCTTCAGCCGCAAATTTTTTAGCAATTGCTGCGCCTATTCCACGACTGCTTCCCGTAACCAACGCTACTTGATTTTCTAATAACATTTTACTTCCCTCCTTTAAAGGCTTACTTTATTAGTCTAATCTTTACTATCACTCAACATCCGGATCAAAATGCTCTGCTAACGCTTCTGCACCCAGTTCAATATCAACCATTTTTAACAAATCTAGTAAATTAAAACGGCCGTCGTGATGCCAGCCTGACTGCGCACGTGTCATATCTCCAATTGCACAGATACGATCAATACCAGCATCCCCTAATTGTGACCCTAATTCCAACAAACGTTGTGGCGCAACTGCCAGACCACAACTTTGGAGAAATGGCTGATAAGGCCGTAATAACGCTGGTACCTGTGCTAAATCATCAATAGCCATGACATGAATTGTTCGATTTAAAGGTGAACTCATTAATGCTGGCTTCTGATGATAAACAACTGTCCAAGCTGTACTGTCTGGACTTGCAATGACCTGAATCGTTGCATCAGTTAACGCCTGAATTTGGCTTTCCTGTCTTAATCGCGTAACAGCCACTGCTTCTGAGGTCGTTAATTTTGCACGTGGCCATTTTAACTGATTATTCGTCAATGCTTTCGCTAATAATTGCGCAAATTGGTGCGGTGTAATTGTCCCACCCGCTTCCACAAAAACAGTTTGTGGCGATAAACAGCTTTGTTGATCATAAACTGCAATGTCTTCCGCCATTTTTTGTACCATCTGTGGATAATACTCTGGTGTCAAGGCTTCCGCACCTATCATTGCAAAACTGATTTTGTAGCCGTAGTGTAGAAAAATTTTGTCATCCGGTACTAGAGCATGAATACTTTTAACAGCCTGGTCTGAGCCATAAACAATTGTTGCATTGGTGCTATCAATTGCAGCCTGCTCTAAATCATGAGTGCCACCTTTCCAAGGTAAAATTGCAATGGTTGCCGCTAATTCTGGTGAAACTTCAGCCAGCGTTTGGCTGAAAAGCACTGGAAAAAGCGGTTCAGATAATGAGGTCTTACCCAGATTCGCCGATTTTGTAATAAGGCCCATGATCAAGCTCCAAATTTGCAGGCCTGGAATATTGCTAGAGAAAACATGAAAAATAGCTGTTGGTCCAATAGCCTTAGTCAATTGACCACTTTTTTGTGGGTGAAAGTCATCTAAAATGGCTGGATTATCCAACTCAGTATCAATAAAACGCCACAATTCTTTTTTTCGAAAATTACGGACAAAGCGTTTGATTTCAAGTGCAACAGTTGTATGGTCATAGCCTGTAATAGCTGGTAACAGTTTTTCAGCTAAAATACGCTGCGGATAATCTGAATGGCACCATTTTTCAATGGCCTGATCAATTATTGTTACAATCTCAGCCACTGTCATGTTGGCTAAACTGTGCTGCCGCGCTATACGACATGCATTACCAATCGACGTTACTAATTCTGCTGTAAGTTCAGGTGCCTGAAGTCGATACGTTTGACCATCAACTTGTAATGTTTTAACTGTTTTATTCTCTAGTTTAAATGCTGTCGGTACCCAATACAGTTTAACTTTTTGATTGTCTGCCAAAATGATCACCTACCAGACTGATTAGCAGCCAATAGTTGATCAACTGCAATTGAACAACCCTTGGCCTCTGAACCCTCAACTCGGCCCAACAATTCAAATCCTGTCGTATTCTGTCGGCCAAGATCTTCCGTTAGAATACCAACACAAGAATTCCAATTGGCCAAATCATAGTACGCAATCAACCCCGTTTGCCCTGTTGCAACTGGTTTTAAAGTGTCTGGATCTAAAATTCGTACCCGAACCCAATCTGGTGTTGCTTTATCAAAATTATGTGACGTTACTAAATTTTGGTCATAACATTGCGAACTGATTTCTGTCATCCCATACATATTTAGATAGTGATCACGTTGAATGCCAAGTAAATCTGTCATTGTGGTAAATAAATCAGTTTGCGCAACCGTTCGCGATTGTCCTTTAAAACCACCGGTATCAAACAACCGACTCCCCACTGGTAACTGAAATTTCAACTGATATTGCTTAAAATAATCAAAAATATGAACATAAGAAAAGCTAGCCCCTAACAGCATTACCGGCTGTTGCTGCGCTTCAGCTTGTTTAAGTGCTTGAATCAGTCCCATATAATTCAACCCTTGATCGTCAATTAAGATTTGACTGTCTTTCGTACCAAAGAAATCAATTGCTCGACTAACATAACGGGACAGTGATGAATTTGCATTGGTTTTTTCACCAGGAAAAAGCGCCAAAATTTGCATTTTATCACAGTCTGGCAACACGTATTTTTTAAAGGGGCCTTTCATCGAAGCATCCCAAACCTGAAACGAAGGATGATAATTACGACTACGGTGTGCTGGATCTGTTGTACCACTGGACATAAAAACGGGTTCATCCGGTACCACTGGCGTCGTGCTTAATGTTAGGTGCTTATAGCCACGAATCGGCATTAACGGAATCTGCTGCCAGTTTTTAACAAAAATAGGACTTTGACGCATCGTCTGTGCATATTTACGATAAGGTAAATTATGCTCAAATTGATAAGCAAACACTTGCAGTGCCAGTGCATTAAAGTCTGGTGTTGCACCTTGTTCTGATTGTTGAATAAACGTTAAAATCGATTGTTGAATCTCATCTGCTAACATTTTTAGACACCTCTTCTTAAATATTTCGGTAACACAATTAATAATAAATGCAAAACAATTGCGGCAACAGCGCCAATCAAAATACTATTGGACAACAATACTTTCAAAGCGCCGTGAAACCCACTGGCATAACTTGGTAGTGCAACCGCCAAAATAATGGCTAAACCAATCACGAGATTAGTAGCTTCTGAAGATTTTGCCTTTTTTAAAATTGAAAAACCTGTGGTGATCAGCGTTGCTGCGGCTGGTAAAAACATCCCACCAATCACTGGTGCAGGTGTTAAGGCAAAAAAAGCACCTAATTTCGGCATTAAACCTAGTAAAACTAATAAAATACCGGTTAAAAAAATCGGTTTCCGCGAGTGAACGCCAGTTAATTTCATAACACCTAAATTTTGAGCAAAGGCTGTAGTCGGAAAACCACCAATTAAAGAAGATAGCATCGAACCTGCAGCTTCGCCGGTGATCCCATTACGGATTCGTTTCGAAGTTAAAGGTTCTTTGGTAATTGATGCCGCTGCTTGATAAACGCCTAAGGCTTCAATTACGGCAACACAGTATGCAATCAAAAATGTTAGAAAGGTCGCCCAATGAAATTGCCAACCGCCGTACGGCATTAATCGAGGTAGACCAAACCAAGGTTTTGTTGCTAAACCAGCTAGTTTTATCTGCCCTAATAATCCGGCTAATACATCACCTACCACTAATGCAATCAAAAACGAAAAACGATGCCAATAACCTTTTCCAAATAAGGATAGGCCTAGAACAATTGCCGTTGTAACACTGGCTAACAACAACGTAATTGGTGAGGCAAAACCCTTTGTACCAGGCGAACCACCTAAAAATTCAGACAGTGTGAAGCTAGCTAATGATAAACCTACCAGAAAAATAATGGTGCCGGTGATTGCCGATGTTAGTTTATTCACTAACTTTGTTAATAACCCTGTTACCGACAAAACACCGACAATCAAAGCACTTACGAATACAGAACTACCTGCCATTGGCAACATTCCGGTTTGTCCAGCATTGATCATTAAGGCATCAAAAGCCGCCGAAGGCCCTTGGACAATTGGTAACCTCACTAACTTCGTCGCTTGAATAAAGGTTACCAGCCCCGACGTAATAAAAATCGCATTGACCAAGTTCGTGGATAGTCCTAACGACAGTCCTGCCGCTGACGCCACAAAAATTGGATCTAACCAAACATTTGACACAAAAATATGTTGAACACTGACCAAAATTAACTGACCCCAACTTAACGGCGGTTCAGTGACCACTTTGTCTGACACGATTAACATCCCCCTTTTATTTTGCAAGTCCTCCTCTATGTGATTTTCCCTATCGCTACTGACAAATAAAAAAAGCCGAATTCGAATGAATTCAGCCTAAATCAGAATTAAGTCGTTAAATTACCGGTGCTTTCTGAATTATCAGCTGCATTCCTCCGCTGGTGTTAACCAGATCAGGTTCCAGGGTTCAATCTCAGCCACACAGGCGCCCCTTGCAGATAACCTTAACGTATCACAATTCAAAGGAATTGAAAAGGATTACATTCGTTTGAAAATTGAATTAATGTCAAAATGGTATACATTTATCAGCTTCTATCCCTATTAATGTTTAGAATTTCAGTAAGTATCCACCAGCTTAGCTGGTGGCCTTTTATTCGCCCTAAAAGGGCTTGCTACACACAAGGACCTCTAAAAAGGGGCTCAGCAAAAATTACCAACCGCCTACCATCGTATTAATCCAGTTGTTATGATTATCGAATGAGTCTCGATACGTTCGCTTCGTTATTTTATCGTTGAGTCGATTTTCGGCTTCTTACTCTCGAATATATTTTGCAATTGTCTTTTGATTCATTCCTACTGTATTAACATAATATCCTCTTGCAAAAAACTCCTATTACCATATTTATATTTTAAATTGGCATGTTGCTCATATGATACCTTTTAAACCGCCTACAAAGCTAGCTGCACTCATTTTAAGCGATTTTTACAAGCATATGGATGTAATCTGGCATCGCAGTCTCAACTATTTCAACATCTTTCAATCCACATAAACGCCGCAAGATTCTTCCGATGTCTGCTCTCAATTTTCCATAAATAACTTTTCTACGATATTTGGGTGTAAAAACCAAATGTTACTTACAACGACATCTCATGTGTGCGAAGCTACTATTATCTTTAGTTTGTGAAGACATTAAAAACATCCTTTCGATTCTATTTTGGTTGGTAAATAGTATATCGAAAGGATGTTTTCAGCTAAAGTCGTTTCTCACTCTCATAAGTAAAACTTGTGGTTTATTTTTCGCAAGAATAAAAGAGTTAATGAATTAGTACAAAGTTACTAGTTCATGGACCCTTTTGTTTTAGTGATTGACAACTTGGTTTTTATGACTGGATGGTCGGCCTAATAAACTGGCTGGCGCCAGTAATTGTTCGATCTGTGCCGGCCGAAACAAATGCTTTTGTAACAATAATTCACGAATTGTTTGCCCTGTATCCGTGGCCTCATGCACCAATGCTGTTGTCTGCTGATAACCAATCAATGGTGACAATACAGTGGCAATTACCGGTGATGCTTCAACGGCTTGGGCGCCTGTTTCACGGTCAACGGTTAGATCCGTTAAGCAATTCTGGATAAAGCGCTGAATGGCACCCGTCAGTAACGTCATACTGCTGAGCAGGTCCCGGATCATCACGGGTTCAAAGGCGTTTAACTCCAACTGTCCCGCTTCGGCAGCTAAGGTAATCGTTGTATCATGGCCGATCACTTCGAACGCAACTTGGTTAATAAATTCCGGTAAAACCGGATTGACCTTACCAGGCATAATCGACGATCCAGCTTGGCGAGCCGGTAATTTCAGTTCACTCAAACCTGCACGCGGTCCACTGGATAATAATCGCAGATCATTCGCCATTTTGTTCAAATCAACTGCCAAGACTTTCAAGGCGCCTGAAAATTCCGCAAAGCTATCACAATTTTGGGTAGCATCAATCAAATTTGTGGCCTGTGTTAAATTTAAATGCGCCACGCGATTAATTGCGGTGACAATATGCTGTTGGTAATATTGGGAGGCATTTACACCAGTTCCAATTGCCGTACCCCCCATATTAACAGTGGTTAGATTTTGGCTAGCTCGATTAATACGTACCAGATCACGTTTAAATAAGCTAGCGTAAACCCGAAAGCTTTGGCCAAAGGTTGTAGGCATTGCATCTTGTAACTGCGTTCGGCCTAACTTCAAGGCATCGTCGTATTCAAATGCTTTTCGCAGCCAACTGTCACTGAGATGTTTCAACTGTTGTTTCAGCGCTGGTAATAGTTGTAAGGCGGCCATTTTGCAAGCCGTGGGGAAAGTATCGTTAGTCGACTGTGCTTGATTGACGTCGTCGTTAGGGTGCATTCGTTCGTGTAAGGCTAAATATTGATTGGCCACGTTGGCAATAACTTCATTGACGTTCATGTTGGTAGAAGTGCCAGCGCCGCCTTGGATAGCTGGTACCACAAATTGATCATCATAGTGATGCAACAAAATAGCATCACAAGCCTGTTCAATTGCCAAAGCCCGTTCAGCAGGCAAGGTTTGTGCCTCGCAATTCGTTTGTGCCGCTGCCCGTTTGATCAATACCAAATTTCTGATTACTAAAGGACTGATTGCTTCTGAATCAATTTTGAAGTTCCCTAACGCTCTTTTCGTATGAATCCCGTATAACACCTCATCTGGCAATGCCAATTTACCAATACAATCCTCTTCGATCCTCATGAGTTAGGCTACCACCTTTCATTTAAGCCAGGTTATTCGTTTGTTGCCGTCGTCGTCATTAATTGTTGATACATTTCTGGGCGTCGATCACGAAAAATACCCCAGGTCTGTCGATCTCGTTTCGCTTGCTCCAAATCCAATGTGGCGCAGAGATAGGTCTCACTTTGGCGATCTGCTTGCTGTAGAAGTGCTCCGAATTGATCCGCAATAAAGGACGATCCGTAAAATGTCATCTCATTGTCATCCTTTTCCGTCCCCACGCGATTACTGACCACGATAGGGACAATATTAGCTGCAGCATGGCCTTGGATTGTTCGTTGCCAGTGTGGTTCGGTATCACGGGTCAATACTGGTTCACTGCCGATCGCAGTTGGGTAAAAGATGATTTCTGCACCTAATAGCGTTAAAATGCGCGCGGTTTCTGGAAACCACTGATCCCAGCAGATTCCAACACCAATCTTGCCAAAACGGGTTTGCCAAACTTTAAAACCCGTGTCCCCTGGTACAAAGTAAAATTTTTCTTCGTAATTTGCACCTGTAGGGATATGAGTCTTTCGATAAGTTTCCAGTACCCGACCATCCGCGTCGATCACCACCAATGAATTGAAAAAACTATTCCCTGCCCGTTCAAAGAAACTCACCGGTAAAACCACGCCTAATTTTTTCGCTAAAAACGCTAATTTAGCGATTGCCGGACTTTTACTGGCTGGCGTTGCCAGATCAAAGAACCGATACCGTTCTTGGTGGCAAAAATAAGGCGTTTCAAAGAGTTCTTGTAACAAAATAATGTTGGCGCCTGCTGCAGCGGCTTGCGTTACCATGTCTTGAGCTTTTTGCAGGTTCTCTTTAAGGTCCCAAGTACAACGCATTTGTGTAGCTGCAACAACCACTTGTCCCGTCTGTTTCATTATGCGTTCACCACCTTTTTAAAACTTGTCTAGCCAATATGCGCTGGCACTTGTTGCGTAATACAATGAATGTTCCCACCACCTAGCAAGATCTCCCGAGTTGGTAACTGAATGATCTGCCGCTGGGGAAAGAGTTGTTTAAATTGCGCTAACGCCAGCTGATCTTCTGGCATCTGAAAACTCGGTAATATCAAACCGCCGTTGCAAAAGTAGAAATTAATGTACGATGCTCCTAAATAATCACCGGCTAGACGCGGCTTGGCGCTTGTATTCGCCTCAATGCCGGCAGCTTCAGGTGCTGTCAGGCGCAAGTTGGTTGGCACTAAGACTTTATGGATTTTTAAATGCCGCCCGCGGGCATCCGTCACTTGGTGCAAATAAGTCCAGTCAGCTTGTGAAAGTTGGTACTGTGGCGTTTGTTCGTCTGTTGGCCAAGCCAAAACTACCTCACCAGGCCGCACAAAATTACAAATGTTATCCACATGACCATTGGTTTCATCCTGATAAATCCCGGCTGGTAACCACAAAACTTTTGTCACGTTCAGATAGTCTTTTAATCGTGCTTCGATTTCCGTCTTAGATAGCGTTGGATTACGACCAGCACTTAATAAACAGCTAGCGGTGACCATGGCCGTTCCGTCACCGTCGACATGAAAAGAACCGCCTTCCAAAATAAAATCCTTCAATTGATAACACGGTGCCTGCTCGAGTTGAGCCACTGCTGACGCCACTTGATCATCTAGATTCCAAGGTGTGTACAGACCATCCACCGTGCCACCCCACGCATTAAAACCCCAGTTCACACTGCGTAACTGTCCGTTTTGATTCACCAAGAAAGCCGGTCCTGTATCACGGCACCAAGCATCATTTGTTGCCAATTCAACGACCTGTACCGCGGCGGGTAACTGTTGGCGCGCCTGTGCTAATACCTCGGGGGCCACCAACATGGTAACCGGCTCAAAACGGGCGATGGCCGCCGCAACAGCTGCGAAAGTTTGTTGGGCAGGTCCTGCCGCTTCACGCCAGGTATCTCGACGCGTTGGCCAGATCATATAGGTTCGAGCGTGCTGCTCAAATTCGGCTGGGAAAAACCAGCCATCTTGTTTAGGTGTTTGCATTGACAACCCTACTTTCAAATTATTGTAAGGCGAAGTGTTTCTTAGTATCTGCTAAAGCCAGTGTCATACGATCAATCACCTGATTCAATTGGTTGTATTCGATAACTGCAGGTGGCTCAAACCGAATCGTTTTCGAATTAACTAAGGTTCCTGCGGTCAAGACCCCACGCTCAAACAACCCTTTAGACACATCGTACCCGATTTCAGAGGAATGGAATTCGACCCCAATCATTAATCCGACCCCACGAACTTCTTGGATTACTTCTGGGAATTCACTGGCGAGGTGTTGCAACTTTTCAATTAAATAACTACCTTTCGCCTTTGCCTGTCCCGGAATGTCATTTTTTAACATATACGAGATCGTTGCGATGGCCGCCGCACAACAAACTGGATTCCCGCCAAATGTTGGTGAGCCTAGCAACCACGGATTATCGATCAACTGTTGAACCCACATATTAGGCCGGCAGATCAACCCGGTAATCGGCATAATGCCCCCACCAAACGCCTTCCCATAAGTCATAATATCGGGCACAACGCCTTCTGCTTCACAACGCCACATTGTCCCAGTACGGCCCATCCCGGACTGAATTTCATCAAAGATCAATGCCACGCCGTATTCGTCACAGATCTCCCGAACTTCCTTTAAATAACCCTCTGGTGGAACAATGATTCCTGCTTCACCTTGAACAGGTTCGATGATCACTGCCGCAACACTTTCACCAACTGTCTGTAGATTACGAACTGCCTTGCGAATGTCCTCAGCATTACCATATTCAACGTGTTGAACTTGCTGTACCATTGGCGTGTAGGGTACTCGGTAAGTCCCTTTACCACCAATAGAGATTGCCCCCATGGACTTGCCGTGAAAGGCGCCGACTGTTGAGATATACCAGCGGCCACCTGTTGCAATTCGAGCTAGCTTTAATGCCATTTCCACCGCCTCAGCGCCACCATTGGTGAAAAAACATTTTTCCAGATCACCTGGGGTAATGTCCGCAACAGCCTTGGCTAAGTAGCCTCGTAATGGATCCAATAACTCCTGAGAATGTAACGCCTGATGTTCCAATTGTGCCTTAACAGCATCCAGAATATACTGATTACGGTGCCCGCTGGTGTAAATCCCAAAACCGCCTAAACAGTCAATAAATTCCTCACCTTTTAGCCCGTGAATCACCGCATCTTGGTCCGTCCATTCCAGTACAGCTGCATCAGTTGAAACAGATTTACGGTACTTCAACCAACCTGGTGAAACGTACTTGTCAAAGTAATTCAACGTATCCGCCGTCATTTGATCTTTTTGGGTAGCTGTCATTTCGGTACCTTTAATAAACCCTAGAATCTGATCCAGATCATTGATCACCGTTTGGTTTGTCACTGTTTTATCTGCTATCATATCAATTACCTACTTTCTTTAAACTGTTTGCAGAACTTTTCGAAAAACCCATCGACCGGCTAACATTGTCGCTGTCACCGAAACTTGGGCGAGTTCTGTAGGCGCTAGCTCGGCGATATTTTGCGCCAAGATACAAATATCGGCCTGTTTACCTGGCGTTAAAGTGCCCACGCATTTTTCAGAGTTTGTTGCAATAGCGCCTCCTAACGTTTGGGCCGTTAGAGACTGAGCTAATGTTAGGCATTGCTCAGCATGCCACCCGCCTGCTGGTGCGCCGGCTAATGTCTGCCGAGTCATAGCAAAGTAACAATTCTGCAGCGGCGACACATCGACCACCACCGGGCTATCCGTACCAAATGCCAAAACCACTTCCTTTTGTAAAAATGTTTTAAACGGCCACATCCCTGCAGCACGTTGCCCGATATAATCAGTTGCTGTTTGATAATCAAGCAAGGGATGACTGGGCTGAACGGAAGCCACCACTCGACCTTGGCCCATTAACGTTAGGTCACCGGTGTCGATGGTTTCTAAATGTTCTAAACAATGATGTCCTTGTGCCAGTGGGCCACTGCGGTGCTCTGCTTCAGCAAAGAATAGCAATGCTTCATGAATTGCCTGGTCGCCGATTGCGTGGATCCTTAATGCGATATTTTGCGCCTGAGCCGTCAAGATCAACCCGCGCATTTTATCAGGGCGCACCTGCGGCATGCCACAACTGGCCCGGCCAACATAGGGCTGCTTCATCCAAGCTGTGTAACTGCTAGTCACGCCATCAAAAAACAGTTTTCCTCCGGCGATTCGTACCAGCGGATCATGAGCCTGATTCTTGATATATTGGAAACTATTCAGATTACGGTCAAAATAAGGATATAGATTAGCCCGTACCGGCAGTTTTGACTGAGCCGCCAAACGCTCATAGACTTCTGGATAAATTTGATCATCGATTCCCACTGCGGTTTGTGCAGGCAACAGGGCCAAATCACTGACAGATGTGATTCCCATTTGCGCTAAATGTGCCAAATATGGTTGGACCAATTCTGCCTGTTGCGCTACCGTCATTTGAAACAAGAAGTGTAAAAAAGCCATGGCAGTTTGCTCCCCGACAACACCAGTTGGTTCCCCTGTTGTATCTCTCAACACATCCCGTTTAAACCGGGATGAATCCGCCATTGGCAATAATTTGGCTAAAGCTACCGAGTTTAACCACAAGGTATGCAGATCATCGGCAATCACCACAACCGGCGTATGGGGAAAGGCCTGATCCAGACTGGTCTTTGTTGGCAATTGTTGCTGCGACCAACTAGGTGCGTACCAACCTTTGGCAATCAGCCAATCCGCTGATTCGGTATTTTGTGCTAACCCTTGCAATGCCGCCACACAGGCTTGCTCGGAATCTCCTGAAATTAATTTGATGCGCCCTGCGTGCAGTAAAGCCGATAAGAAAACGTGAGCGTGGCTTTCAATAAATCCCGGTAGGATCGTTTGTTGGCCTAGGTCTAGCACTTGATATTGTGGGCCGTGCAATTGTTCAACTAAATCAGTGGGCAATACATCAATAATTTTGTCATCCTCAATTAAAATCCCGCCCGCCATAAATTGATCCGTAGTACCGGTAAAAATCGACGTGCTTTTTAAAACTTTAATTTGTCGCATAAGCCTAGCCCTCCTGTTTCATTTTACGAACCTGATGAATAGCGTTTAATGCAATACCGATCACGATCACCAACATCAACAGGGTTGAAATTGCGTTAATTTCTGGCGTGACCCCGGTTTTAACCAGTGCGTAAACCAAAAGTGGAAAAGTCGTACTGGCTGGACCTGTGGTGAAAAAACTAATAATCACGTCATCTAGTGATAAGGCGAATGAAAAACCGGCCCCACTGATGATGCCTGGCAAAAGTAATGGTAAGACAACTTGACTAAAAGCCTGCCAGGGATTGGCGCCAAGGTCTAAAGCCGCTTCTTCTAAAGTTTGATCAATCCCCACCAATCGCGAGCGTACGGTCAAAACCACAAATGGAATACAGAACGTGACGTGGGCCAGAATCAATGAGAACAAACTCAACGGAATACCCACCAACGAATAGATCAACAGAAGCGAAATCCCTAAAACCACCTCGGGGATCACAATGGGAATGTACAACACTTTATCTAGCGTCTTTTTCCCAGGAAATTGATACTTACTCATCGCAACGGCTCCAGTGGTACCAATGACCGTGGCTAAAGCGGTGCTGATCACCCCAACAAGAATCGAGTTCTTTAATGCCGCCATGATCTGATAGTTATGGAATACCAATCCGTACCACTTGGTGGTAAAGCCTTCGAATAAAATATTCATTTTAGAAGTATTGAATGAAAAAATAATGATCACTACTACCGGCAAATATAAGAAAAGTAACGTAAGCCCGATAAAAACGTTCTTCCAAGGTCGTGCCGTCAAACGTTTATTCATTTAATACCCCCCTAACTCATCCATATCACCACCACGGCGCTGATAAATCACCAGTAGCAAGATCGTCAATAGGATCAACATCACTGAAATTGCACACCCAAGTGGCCAATTTCGGGAGACCTGAAACTGATTTTCAATCAAATTCCCCATCATATTTTGAGTCCCGCCACCCATCACATCACTAACGAAGAAATAACCTAATGACGGAATGAAAACCATAATGCAACCGGCAACAATTCCCGGTTCAGTTAAGGGTAAAATCAATTCTTTGAAGATCTGAAACTTAGAGGCACCTAAGTCTTCAGCGGCTTCAATCAAATTATGATCAATTCGATCCAACGCGTTAAAAATTGGGAGGATCATAAACATCAGTAACAGGTAAACCATGCCTAAAACAATGCCGCCATTGTTGTAAACCAAAGTCAAGGGATGATGGATCAGCCCTAAGCGTTCCAACAACGTATTGACCACACCGGTTTTGCGTAATAAAGTTAGCCATCCGAATAAGCGAACCAACGAATTGGATACTGAAGGGACAACGACTAATGCCATTAAAATCGTTTTGGCAACTGGCCCCTTTTGTGCGATAAAAAACGCGAAGGGATAACTGATCAATAAACAGATCACCGTGGTTAAAATCCCAATCCAAAACGAATGCAGATAGATTTGTAGGTTGCTAGCCGCAAAAACCTGAGCAAAATTTTGTAATGTGAAATGGTAGACGATACCACCATAATAATTTCGTGACATGAAACTCATAAAAAAGACGTAAAGCATGGGGACAACCACTAGCAGTAACATCCATAATGAAATCGGAAAAATCTGTAACCACTTGATCATGCGGGTGCCTAAATGGACTGTATGCTTGTGTAGTTGTACGGCAGGTTGCGGATCAGCTACTGATTCATGTTCAGACATGGCTCACACCTCCTAAATTCCTTAATGATTACCTTGCTTACGCAAGCTCTGATTTCCGGAGGTTGTCCATTCCTTCGGGCGAAGTACACCTTGAAGGAAGCATCGCTCCTCCTAAATGCTCTAATATCTATTTTGCTTGCACAAGCTCTAATTTCGTTGCTAGTTCAGCAAACCAATCACTTCTGGTTCACGCTAGAGAAATCAGGTTGCGCCACCACGTTGTAAATTTTATCGGCCGGACTTTTGATTACGATGGCATCCGCTAAATCCCAGTAAACAAAGGCTTGGCTCCCTAATGGCGGCAAACTAGCTTGGGCAGTGCTACTCATTTTCAATTCGCCACCATTTGGTAATATCAGCACGGCTTTATTAACGTTGCCAGCGTAATAATATTCAGAGATTCGAGCCGTGATATGAAAACCTGGCTGTGGCGTCAATGAGACTTTAACCTTTTCAGGACGAATCACCACGTTGACGATTTGATCTTGTCGTAATGTTTTATCTGGTGTGATTGAAAGTACGCCTGTTTCAACAGTTACCTGCCCTTCAGGTGCATTCGGCCGCGTCACTCTGCCGTCAAATACATTGGATTCGCCAATGAAGGTTGCCACAAAACTTGACTTAGGGTGCTCATACAATGTCTTCGGATCATCAATCTGCTCCAAATGACCTTTATTCATGACAGCAATCCGGTCACTCATCATCAGCGCCTCCTCCTGATCGTGGGTAACGTAAACAAAAGTGATTCCGGACTTACGTTGCAAACGTTTAAGTTCGTATTGCATTTGCTTACGTAATTTAAGGTCTAATGCTGACAGTGGCTCATCAAGTAGCAGTACTTTGGGATGATTGACTAAAGCTCGAGCAATTGCTACCCGTTGTTTTTGTCCACCAGACAACTGGTCCAGTTTACGATTTTCATAACCCGTTAGTTGTACCAAGTCTAAGGCACCGGTGACCCGCTCTTCACGTTGATCGACTGCAACTTTAGCCATTTTTAAACCAAAACCAACGTTTTGCGCAACCGTCATATTGGGAAACAGTGCATAATTTTGGAAAACCGTGTTGATTTTCCGTTTATTAGGTGGCAGGTCTTTCACAGACGCACCTGCAAGATAAATATCACCAGAAGTCGGCGCGTCAAAACCGGCAATCATCCTTAAAGTCGTTGTTTTACCACAACCAGAAGGCCCCAATAGTGTTAAAAATTCGCCTGCATGAACCGTCATATTCAGATCATGAATAATTGATACGTCGCCAAAGCTTTTCTTAAGTGCCGTTAACTGAATCATTTCTTCCATAGATGCGGACCTCCTAAATGCTTTAGTGTATCTTTGCTTTCGCAAAGGCTTAATCGTATTACAATGCCTTTTCACCACGTTCGCCGGTGCGAATCCGCATGGCATCTTCCAGTGCGCTGACCACGACTTTACCATCCCCAACATCACCTGTCGTTAGGCTTTCGTGAATGTCAACTAGCAGATCGTTAATGGAGATATCTTTGACGTAAGTAATAATGTAGATCTTCGGCAATAGATTAATATGGAAGTTGCCACCTTGTAGCTGAGTTACATCCTTCTCTCCGTGTTGATTACCTGCACCCATGGCTGATAAAAGCGTCATGCCTGATACACCGTGGGCCGATAGGATCTGTTTTAGGGTTTCTAAGTTTTCTGGTCGAATAATAATTTCAAGTTTTTTCATGGTTAACACTCCATTCTTGTCCTAATTGCTATTTTTAAACTTATTCCAGACCGCGTCGATCTTAGTTGTGCGTTTGCCTAGATCCACAACTGTTTGTGAGCGTTTGATAACGCTAGTTGGGACAGAAACTGCCGGATTATCTTTTAACTGCTTTGGTAATAAAGCCTGTGCCTTGCGGTTGGGATTGCAATAAGGAAAGGCTTTTGAAACTTTAACACTGACTTTTGGTCGCAAAATGAAATTCATAAATTTTTCGACATTAGCACTGTTAGGTGCTTTTTTAAGCTTCATAAACACGTCGTAACAGAAATAAGTACTTTGCTTAGGAAAAACAACTTTAATATCAGAATCATTTTCCATTGCTAAGGCAATTTCACCACCGTAGATTAGGCCAGCTGAAACTTGCCCGTTGATCAAAGAAGTTTTGGGGCTATCCCCATCAATGACTTGAACGTTCTTTTTTAACTTCGTCAGATACTGGCTGGCGTCGCTTAATGCTTGTTGACTAGTGTCATTGATTTTATGTCCCGTTGCCATCAGCGCACTGCCAACTACTGCTCGTGAATCTTCAACTGTTACCAAGTTATCTTTAAATTCTGGCTTTAAGAGGTCTTGGTAACTGGTTGGCACCTGTTTGACTTTTTTCACGTTATACGCGATTCCCATAACGGTGCCTAGATAAGGGACTGAGTAGCGGTTATGCACATCATACGGTTTGCTTAATGCCGCTGAACTTAAGTTGCTGTAATTCGGCAGGTCGCTTTTATTCAAAGGCGCTAGCTTACCTAATTTACGTAGTGTTTGCACATACATCCCTGGGGCTAGTACCATATCGTAAGTCCCATTCGCCGATGACATGACCTTGGACAACATCTGATTTGGATCGGAATACGAGGTGTAATTCACGCGAATTCCCGTTTCTTTAGTAAACTGATTCAGTACGCTTTGCGGCACATACTCACTCCAACCAATTACGTTTAAGACTTTCGTCTGTTTTTTTGTTGTTGCCCGCCCGCAACTGTTTAAACTAAAAATCAAACCAATAACCAGTAATAACTTGACTAGCTTTTTTAACCGGTGCATTGCCCCACCTCCTGGTAAAAGAGATTTTCATGTTATATTTAATAACATTTATTAACTTGAATTCATTATATAAGCCTGACTCATAAAACTAAATTGTCTTAAAAGGCCAACTTGCTACTTCGATTGGGCCATGTCGTACGCCTTTCGGGTACCTTTAGGGGCCTAAAAACATGATTGTTTTCCAGAACAAGCATTTCACAATCGATTTTTATGTTATATAATATTACATATCAATAAGAAACTTGGTGATGCCCTCGTGCTTGAGTTTTCCGCAAACAATTTATACGTTTTCAATAATGTGGTCTACCAAATCTATTGTTGTCCTGACAATCAAACTATGCGTACCACCTTGATGCAGTCATTGACCTATTTGATTGATTTCGACAGCGCCTCGTTTTACCTAGCAGGCTCTGGCAATCAAAAACTCAGCGCTCCGATTCTTTATCACCTTGACCCGGCCTTTGGCGAAAAATACTTAAGTGTTTACGACGAACTGGACTACTCTGAAGGCCTGATGTTTACCGGACGCAGCATGACTTACCGAGAAAGCGATATTATGTCCGATCAGGATCGGCAAGCCACCCCCTACTATCAAATATTCTATCGGGCTTACCACTTACATTATTCGCTGCATTTAAGTATCACCTATGAAAACCATTTTTTAGGGATTCTTTCACTCTTCCGTCAATCTGGACGACCGGACTTTACTCAACGTGATCTAGAAACGTTGGGACTGCTGACCAACCATCTCGAAGCACGCTTGACCCAAGACCGCCAGAAACAAGTACAAGCAACTGATAAACTCACCGTGACCGCGGCAACACAAAAATTTCAACTTACCAACCGGCAACAATTGATTCTTCAAAAACTTTTGGCTGGTTTAGACAACGCCACGATTTGTGAACAACTCTATATCACCAATAACACATTAAAAAAACACATTCTTAATATTTACCGTAAGCTGCAAATTAATAGTCGTATTCAGCTGTTTACCATGATTGAAAATTAGTAAAGGCCACTTCAGCTTGAGTCAAGTTGAAGCGGCCTAGTTATTGTAGCGCTACAATTTTTAGAGTTGATAGATGATTTGTCTATTAACTCTTTTTTCTATACCATTGTTTTATGGCACACAAACAGGGCACCATTACTCTGTTTCCGCCAACCACCACGTAAGCTAAGAAAGGAATGTAATGATGCCCCTTACTGATAAGTCTATTCGATTTGCCCTGGGAATAAAAGACCCAAATATTACTTTTACGGAGGATTGTACTTTTAAAACGATCAAAGGCCAAGTTTACCTGATTTATAATGGACTACTTTCCTATCGGCCACCTCACTGTCTTAATTGTGGACAACCAAAACGACTCGTTACGAATAGCTTGATACAGAAAAAGCACCTAGACCGATTAAAATCTAGATGCTTTCAAAATTAATTATCAACTCTATTTGATGAAGAGCCATCAGTTAAACCTATTATGGAGGCGGCGGGGATCGAACCCGCGTCCAAGCATATCGCCACTAGAATATCTACGCTCATAGTTATCCTATTTAAAATTCGCCTATTAGCAACGCCGAATAACCGGGCAACCGCTAGTAGACTAACCTGATGATCTCTTCGTTAATTTGCAGGTGGAAAACCAACGCGTATCCCACTAATTTAGGACCCGTATCTCACACATGGGCGATGTCAGGCGGATCTACGCAGCTACTGTTTAGGCAGCTAAAGCGTAAGAGTTGTTATTTTTTGCAGTTATATTTTAACTGTGACGTTTTAACGTGGCCGTCACCCACGAAACGCAATTCTAGCTCGAACCACACCTGTCGAATCCAGAACGCCCCCATTCGAAACAATATCCAGTATAGCATATTGTTTGAAATTTACCAAAGAATTAGTTTTCCTGCTGAGCCTGACGATGACGCCGCCGTAACAGGCGTCCACCGTACAAAACAGCCATCCACAAAACAGCAAAAATTAATGCAACTAAAGTATCTTCAGCCAAGCATAAAATAACGGCGATAAAGGCTAGAAAAGCTAACACATAGTAATCTCCATATGGGAAAAATGGCGATTTGAATTTGCTTTCTTTAGCCTGTTCAGTGCGACGATACTTTAAATGGGCCACAATGATGGCGCCCCAGATAAATAAGAAACAGGTCGTTGCCACACTAGATACTAACGTGAAAACAGCGTCTGGAATGAACATATTCAGTAAAACGGCTAACGCAATAATTGCTGCAGAGAAATAAAGCGCTGGGCTAGGTACTTGGCTTTTAGATAAATGACCAAAATGCTTTAAAAAGCGATTTTTACTGCCGTACGTTAAGGAAAATAACATCCGACCTGTACTAAATAAAGAACTATTACAAGCAGAGGCAGCCGCAGTGATCACAACGAAATTAATAATCCCGGCCGCAAATGTGATTCCCACATTATTGAAGACCTGCACAAATGGGCTTTGTGAAGCTGACAAGGCGTTCCACGGGTAGATACACATAATCACCAGTAACGCCCCAACATAGAATAAAATAATCCGTAATGGCAATTCATTAATGGCCTTTGGAATCACTTTATCTGGATCCTGTGTTTCCGATGCGGTCATCCCCACCATTTCAACGCCGGCAAATCCAAAGATCACCATTTGAAATGATAGGAAAAAGCCTTTGGCACCTGTTGGAAAAATACCGCCAAACTTCACTAAATTCGTAACGCTGGCGTGACCAATTGGTGTTTTAAACCCAACAATCAACATGAAAATTCCTGCAATGATCAGGGCAATAATTGCGACAATTTTAATCAACGCAAACCAAAACTCTACTTCACCAAAGGCCCCAACTGTAATCAAGTTAACCCCTAGTAAAACCACTAAGATCACCAATCCAGGCACCCACTGTGGCATCCACGGGAACCAAAATTTCAGGTACAGCCCCACCGCCGTTACATCCGCCATGGCAATGGTGATCCAACAGATCCAGTAGGTCCAACCGGCCACAAAGCCGATATCTTCGCCTAAATAACGCTTAATAAAATCAACAAATGAATTGAGATGCAAATCTGATAGTAATAATTCACCTAAGGCCCGCATTAAGAAAAAACACATCAGGCCTGCTAGTAAGTAAGCAATCACGATTGATGGCCCTGCAAAATGAATCGATTTCCCAGCCCCTAAAAAGAGCCCAGTCCCAATCGTACCGCCAATTGCAATTAATTGGACGTGCCGGTTCTTCAAATTACGTGCTAATTGCTGTGTGTCGCCGGTTTGTTCTTGCTTCATCGAATATTTTCCTCCTAATTGCTCTAATGTCTATTTTGCTTCCGCAAAATCCTATTTCCGGAGGATGTCCATTCCCTCGGACAAATCCCGCCACGATGGAAACATGGCCCTCCTAATTGCTCTAATGTCTATTTTGCTTCCGCAAAATCCTATTTCCGGAGGATGTCCATTCCCTCGGGCGAACCTCGCCACGATGGAAATATGGCACCAGCTAAAAACGTTAATGTATCTTTGCTACCGCAAAGGTCTCATTTTCGCTGGTTGTCCAGTCTTGTGGCGTCAGTTCACACCGCAAGACATATGGCCTCCTCATTGCGCTAATGTTTATTTAACGAAAAAGTAGCATTCCTTTAAATCGAAAGTTCCTTTGATCAAACGAACTTTCAATGATACTTTTTCATGAAACGCTCTAATTCTTTACAATTTCTAATTATACCACCAGCCTTTTCTCATCAAACTAAAATACACGTGAACGGGACTGAGACTTTTACATTATTAAGTGAATTTAATTCATCTAAATGATATCCTTTTGTGGTTTTTTGACGATTACAGGCCAAATACCAATTTTACGCGAAAAAAACAGCCGCCTATTCAGCGACTGCTTCATCAATCATTGTTATTTTGAAAGTGCTTGAACATCCCGTGCAATCATAACTTCTTCGTTAGTTGGGATCAATAAGACTTTCATCTTAGCATCATCTGGGCTGATGACACTTTCAACACCCATCACGTCATTGCGTTTTGGATCAACAGCTGCGCCAAAGTAGCTTAAGCCATCAATAATCCGTTGGCGCATTGCTGCATCATGTTCACCAATACCGGCTGTAAAGATCAGCGCATCGGCGCCGCCCATTTCAGCGACATAGCTCCCAATATACTTTTGAATCCGGTTGACGAAAATATCAATGCCTAATTTAGCACGTTCATTTGTCGTCCGGGCTTTTTCAAGGTCACGCATATCTGGTGAAATGCCTGAAATACCGTAGATCCCAGATTTATGGTTTAAAATATCGATCATTTCATCAGGTTCATGAATGTTCAATTTTTCCATTAAGAATGAAACCAAAGAAGCATCAATATCACCAGAACGTGTAGCCATGGTGATCCCAGCAAGTGGGGTAAAGCCCATTGATGTATCAACAGATTTACCACCATCAACGGCTGTAACGGATGCACCAGCACCTAAATGCAAGGTGATCAATTTCAAGTCTTCGATTGGCTTGCCTAACATTTCGGCTGCACGTAATGACACATAACGGTGGCTCGTTCCATGAGCACCATATTTACGGGCGCCATACTTTTCATAATATTCGTAAGGAATACTATACAAATAATTAACAGCAGGCATTGTCGTATGGAAAGACGTATCAAAAACAGCCACACTGGTTGCATTTGGCAATAATTTGCGGAATGCTTCGATTCCCATTAATTCAGCTGGATTGTGTAAAGGTGCATATTCAGCCAAATCACCAATTTGTTTCGCAACTTGATCATCAATGACTGTTGATTCTTTGAAGATTTCACCACCGGCAACGACACGGTGTCCAACACCGGTAATTTCAGACAAGTCTTCAACAATTTTAAGGTCGTTTAACTTTTTCAATAATAAGTCAACGGCTTGTGTTTGGTTGTCAATATCTTGGGTGACTTCAAATTTTTCTTTTTCATTTTCACCATAATGTACGGTGAAAACTGAATCAGAAAGCCCTACCCGATCCACCATTCCTGATGCTAATTCTTCTTCGGCGGGCAT
Source organism: Loigolactobacillus bifermentans DSM 20003 (assembly GCF_001434575.1). GTDB lineage: Bacteria > Bacillota > Bacilli > Lactobacillales > Lactobacillaceae > Loigolactobacillus > Loigolactobacillus bifermentans. The sequence goes on along the minus strand of NZ_AZDA01000001.1, from coordinate 66,536 downwards.
TTCGAAAAGCTTCCATTTTAAACTAGAACTGCCTGCGTTAATCGCAATAATCTTTGCCATTTGCCAGACTCCTCACTACACAATATTTTTCTGTTGCCATGCACTAATTTCGGCCATAAAATGCCGAAGCTGTTCTTGATTCCGTAAAGATGGAAATTCGCCTAACAACACTTTCGGTGCCTGTTTTGCCTGACCACCTTTATTTTGCAAAATCAAAATTGCTTTTTGCGCACGTTGATCTTGAAACAGATCGCGTGGCAAATTCAATAGACCTTGCATGTAAGTCGCGGAAGTCATCCACTTCGTTAACGACTTTGCTTCTTCAGATTGAAAAATCAAACTTGGGACTAGGAAAAAACCAAAGCCCGCAGGTTTCGTATAGCACATACTTTGCTCAATCAACAAATGATGTGCAAATGAATGGCCAGACTGTGCATGGGTATCAAATTTTTCAGCCCGTTGATCCACCGGATAATAGCCAACCGGTAAATCGCTAACGCTTAAATCAACTTGTGGTACCACCAGATCATCAATCGCATCTTGATGATACAGCGTAACGGTTGCTTGTTGCAACCGTGCACTAACATCAGCCAACGCCAACATAGTATCATCGTTATCTACCCCAAACCCAGTTAAGGTCAGGTGCTGCGTTTGCTTTAAACGATTTAAAACGGTATAGAGTAAATTACCTGTACCAATTGTCAAATCCAATACCTGATCTTGGTCTTTTAAGCCTGCCAATTCATCGATTAAGTAAGCCATTAACATCCCAATGGTATCAGGTGTCATTTGATGATTTGCTTGTAAGGCATCCGTTTGTTCGCCTCGCAAAATGGCAAGCTGAAATGCCTGCCGAATGGTTTCAGGATCTAAATCAACCAAATCGATCTGTTGGTATTGTTCGGTTAAACGTTGCCGTACTTCAGGATGCGGCAAACCGGCATCAACGTGAATTTGACCACCAGCTAAAATATTTTCACTGGTTTCAATTAAGGCATCCAAATAGGACACTTCCAAGTCGCTTTTTAACAATGCTGTTGTGGTATCAAGCCGTTTATAGAGCTGTTCAACTGCTCTTTGTCCCATATTCACACCTCAATCTGAGTAGTAAATACTACCCCATTATTCTAACGAACTCCCTTTCTTTTTTCAAGCGCTTTCTTTTCAGACTCTAAAAGCTGTTGGGGCTCGCGGTACTGATGTTGCGAGCCTTTTAAGCGAATCAAAAATTCATGTTCAGAAAGTTGCACGTCTCCAATATTATACCTAAAATTCACCTGTTTGGGGTGTTTGAGCCACCTTAATTGTGTGATTTCTTTTAAAGCACAAACTTGATAATATTCCTGTACCAATTGTAAATTAAGCATTTGCTGACGATAATACGTTAAATAACCCCCTAATAGTAGCAAACTACAGGCCAAAAATAGCACAGCCGTGATGAGTACACTACCAGTACGTTTTCGTTGCATGTTCCTCATTCCTTTGTTTTTGGCTCTAAATAATAGTGTTGTTGCACCGTTTCACCGCTATGACGTAACACAGCCGTTAGTGTTAAACAAGGTGCTTGATAAGTCAGTGTGACGGCCTTCAATTGCTGAAACACTGGCATATGTCCCCGCTCAGCCCCGCGTAAACGTAACATGAAATGGGTTGCATCGGGCCGATAAGTTTCTAATTGATAGTTTTTCTGCTCTTTTAAGTGATAAAGCTGCACCCGGCTTGGACGACACTGCACCACCTGACATTGATCTAAAAAGCGCTCTAATTGGCAATTCGCTAATTGCCAATTATCTCGTTCATGAACATTATTCACCTGCACAGCCATCATTAAAGCTTTCATTTGTCCCTGGAGTAAGGGCATGGAGACTGCTAAAATCAGCAACGCAAATACCGCCTCTAATAGCGTAAAACCTGGTCTGAATTTACCACGTAATCGTTGCAGCGTGCTCACCTACTTTCCCAGGTAATTGACAACGATAGCGTGCTGCTTGCGCTTGTTCCATTGCCTGCTGTGCTAAGGTGACTTGATGTAACCGTTGGCGATGCAGTTGCGTGGTTTGCTGATAGATCTGATTAAAACACAATCCCCCTAAACAAATCAGACTTAATGTGATCACACTCTCAAGCAATAAAAAGCCTTTACGTTTCATCGTAATCCCCCCAACCCATTTGGGGCTTAATGGTTTTAAAGCGGTTAAAATAATCCGATTTAAAATATAAGGTTTGCGGACTGGTTTGACCGCTGGTGGAAATTTGCAAGGTTTTCTCAGCCACACGTAACCCAGTCGGTAACGTTAAATAGCGCTCCCACTGCCAACCAGACTGACCGCTATAAAAGCGAACATAATTGGTTTGAAAATGAACCAGCACAGCTTGATGCCGTGTCACTGCCAGTAAACGCGCCTGCTCCCATTGTTGATTGAATTGTTGAAAGAAAGTGGCCTCTAACATTTTTTGTTGCACATTATGAAATTGCATCACAGGGAGCACACTGATGATCACAACAATAGCAAGGGTTAAAACCGACTCAACTAACGTAAATCCCCGTCGTCTCCTCATGGTTCAATCCCTGCTGATTGTGCTTTTGCAACCTGCTTGGCTGATAAATAGCCATCGGCTTCCAATTGTTGCAACGTCGGTCTTTGATCATCGTGCTCGTTTGCGTAGAGATCCCCTTGGGTATGTACCATCGATTTAAAAGCTTCCCCGGTGGTAGTTTCTGCGTGTTTGCGTTGGTTGGCTGCGTTAGGAATAACCAGCAGTAAGAGCAACACAATGATGATTAAAACGATCGTCATTTCTACCAGCGTAAAACCACTTCTCCGCTTCATGTAAATTCGTTTGATCACTTGCATTTAATACATCCCCTCCATCATCTGATACAGTGGCAACAAAATACTCAAATAAATCCCAATAATCACTAATGCGACTAACAACAATAAAATCGGTTGTAAATAAGTCGCCAATCGCCCTAAAGAGACTAATAACTTACGATAAGTTAATTGGGCTTGCATCACCAGTGCGCGGCCTAACAACGTTGGGGTTTGACCGCGTTGTACAAATAGATCTAACTCTGGCGGTAATAAATTAATTTGTTGAATCAATACCCGCGGTGGTTGTCCTGCTTGTAGCGCCGGCTGTAATTCCTGGCCAATTGCATGCAATAAACTAGTTGGTGAAAGTTCGAGCAAAAACCGGCAAATTTCATCTAAATGTAGGCCATTTGCTAATAAAGTTCCTAAATTGGTCAATAAATAATAATGGTAATAATAACGACAGCTTTTACCGATCAACGGCAACTGGCAAAAACGTTGGGCCCGTTGTAATGGGTTTTGAGTATGCCAACTTCGCCAGATCAGTCCCCCTAAGCTGACACTGATCACCGCTAGAATAAGGCCCAGCGCCTGCCAATAACGCAAGACATTGCGATTTAAAGCCAGCTGCCAGGACTGAATTTCAGGTGTTAACCAGACTTTAACGGCACCGATCAAACCGACTAAAATCACCAATAATAACACTGGATAACGTAACAACTGACGTAATTTTTGTTGCTGGCGTAGCCGTTCTGATAATAAATGACCGGTTTGGCTTAAACTTTTTGTCAGATCACCATGCTGTTCTGTAATTAACATTTGATTCACAATATCAGATTGAATCCCAATTTCGGCCAAGCCTGAAGCCAACCGCCCACCTGCTGCTAAATGATCAATCAACCGATCCAACCGCTGTGCTTCTTTCGGCAGCAAAATGCTAATAAACAGTAAACTTTGGGCCAATGAAAAGCCAGCCTGTAATAAATCCGCTAACAATAAGAAAAAATCAGCCTGAAATTTTAAAGCGGCCGGCTTAGCCTGCCGCAAAGGCTGAGGCTGTTGCTTTCGTAATTTGATGAGTCTGCACCGCCCTTTCTAAAAGTTGTGACCATTGAGATGTGTGTCCAGTTGGTGTCACAATGTCGCACAATGCTGCTAAACCACCGTGGGTCAACGGCAATAAGCGCTGATAGCACACGGCTGTCAAACAATTTGCTAGAATCGTTTCACGTAACCCGAGATCCTGCAACCGCTGGCGTACTCTTAGGGCTGACTGCGCATGTACAGTTGATAACACTAAATGACCACTAAGTGCTGCTCGCGCCGCAACAGCCGCTGTGTTTTCATCCCGAATTTCACCAATTATAAAAATATCCGGTCGTTGTCGTAAACCGACTTTCAGTAAGCTTTGATACGTCATGCCCGCTTGGTCGTTCACTTGCAACTGCAAAAAATGGGGTTGGTAAATTTCCACAGGATCTTCAATGGTCATCACCACTTGATCATGACCTAAGCTTTCTGCTAAACGATATAAAGAAGTTGTTTTCCCTGAACCAGTCGGCCCCGAGAAAACCAGTAAGCCACGTTTCAAGGCTAATTGTTGCAACTGCTGTAACTGACTTGGGAAAATAAAATGAAACGCCTCTTGCACCGAATAAATAAAGCGCACCACCAATGATTCAGCATTTTGAAAATTTCCCACCGTAGATAACCTGAGAAAAACTGGTACTTGTTGGTAGCTATACTGCTGCGACCCAAGTTGTGGCCGCCGGGTTTCGCTAATCGCCATTTGAGCTTGAAACTTCAGCTGATTACAAAAACGCTGTGCCTGCTCCGCCTTTAAAACATGCCAATCATGCAACCCTGTCGCATCCCGATAGCGCAATTGATACACCTGCTGACAAGGTAAAAAGTACAAGTCACTGACTTGCTTTTCAATACAGTCATCTAGCAATCGTTTGACGGTTAAAATTGTCATCTTGTCTCACCTCCGTTATTAATAAACTACGGTAAAACCTGGTTTTTATTTTTTTAGCGCAAAAAAAAGCCTAACGCGATTTTAAAATCACGTTAGGCTTTAAAAAGTGCTTATGCTTCAACATCTTCTGGAAGTTCGCCAGCATGGTAGACTTCTGATACATCATCATCGTCTTCTAAAAGGTCGATCATCCGTTGGAATTGTTCTACTTTATCAGCAGGCACTGGTGTTAAGTTTTCTGGGATCATGGTTAATTCTGCGGTTGCTAACTTGTAACCAGCAGCTTCTAATGCATCCCGAACAGCTGCTAATTGTTTAGGATCCGTGTAGATTTCGAAAGCTTCATCAGAAGTTTCCATATCATCTGCACCGGCTTCTAAGGCCGCTTCAAGCATGCCATCTTCGTCAATCTCTAAGCCTTCACGTTCGATCACGATATAACCACGACGGTCGAACATGTAAGCCACTGAACCAGAGGCACCTAAGGCACCACCATTTCGTGTAAAGGCAACCCGTACACTTGATGATGTCCGGTTCTTGTTATCTGTTAATGCATGAACTAAGACTGCCACACCACCTGGTGCATAGCCTTCATAGGTCACTTCTTCATAGTTAGCCGTATCACTACCGCTACCTTTATCAACGGCACGTTTGATATTGTCTTTTGGCATATTGGCAGCGCGTGCCTTATCCATAATCAAGCGTAATTGGGGGTTTGAAGAAGGATCAGGACCCCCAGCTTTTACAGCCATATATAACTCGCGAGATATTTTTTGGAAAATTTTTCCACGCTTTGCATCCTGGGCGTTTTTCCGGCCTTGAATGTTATGCCATTTTGAATGTCCTGACATGTTATGTCCCTCTTTCCTTATTCTTTTATATGTGTCTCGGTAAAAAGACACCTAGACTATATTAACAAACTCACAGAAAAGTGGCAACCGCTTTACTGAATTTTGTTCAAAAATAAAAGGTGCCATTATGCACCTTTTAAACTTGCTTATTCAACTGTAACCGCCTTAGCCAAGTTACGTGGTTTATCAACATCGTAACCGCGATTTAAACTGGTGTAGTAAGCAATCAGCTGTGTGGAAACCACACTGACTAATGGGGATAACAACGGTTCAACGTCTGGGAAGACAATATCATCGTCCGCTTCCGCAACACTTTCCATAGCAATCGTGATCACTTGTGCGCCACGTGCCCGGACTTCTTGAATGTTGCCACGTGTATGGCTGGCTACCCGTTCATCGGTAATAATCGCTAACACAGGCACCCCATCTTCAATTAAGGAGATCGTGCCGTGTTTTAATTCAGCACCGGCAAACCCTTCCGCTTGCACGTAAGAAATTTCCTTTAATTTCAAAGCTGCTTCTAAGGAAACCGCATAGTCGTAGCCACGACCAATGTAAAAGGCATTCCGAGTGGTTGCTAAATGCTTTTTAGCAAGGTCATCCATTTCTTGTTTTTCATCGACAATACTTTGCATGGTGTTGGCAATGGTTCCTAACTGGCCTTTTAATGGCAATGATTCAGCAGCGGCGACGCCACGCTTTTGCCCTAATGCTTGCGCTAAAATCGCTTGTAAGGCAATTTGGCTGGTATAAGCCTTGGTGGAGGCAACGGCAATTTCAGGGCCGGCATTTAAAAGCAACGTATAGTCTGCTTCACGCGATAACGTTGAACCTTGAGAGTTAGTAATGGTCAGGCTTGGGTAACCCCATTCATTGACCTTGACCAATACTTGACGACTATCAGCTGTTTCACCACTTTGTGACAAGAACAGGAAGAATGGCTTTTCAGACAGCATTGGCGTATTGTAACCAAATTCACTGGCCAAATGGACTTCTGTTGGAATTTGAGCCAACTTTTCAAAAATCGGTTGTGCCACTAATCCAGCATGATAACTGGTACCAGCCGCTAAAATGTACAAACGATCGGCTTCATTTAATTTAGCCAATAAATCTTTGTCTAATTGGGGCTGCCCATTTTCGTCAAAGTATGTTTGAACTAAACGCCGCATCACAGCAGGTTGTTCATCGATTTCCTTTAACATGTAGAACGGATAACCGCCTTTTTCAGTATCACTTTCATCAAATTGAACGGTATAAGGCGCACGGTCAACCACATCCCCAGCCAAGGTTTCAATGGTTGCCTGATTGGCCTGAACAGTCACAATTTCTTGATCATGTAATTCAACAAATTGTTTGGTTTCACTCACCATTGCCATGGCATCTGAGCAGATCACGTTAAAGCCGTCCCCTTTACCTAACAGTAATGGGCTCTTATTCTTTGCCACATACAAGGTGTCTGGGGCTTGTTGGTCCACCAGAATAAAGGCATAGGAACCTTTGATCAATTTCAACGCTTTTTTAAAGGCCGCCTTAGTATCCGCACCTTCAGCAACGAATTTTGCAATCAATTGAACGGCAACTTCGGTATCCGTTTCACTGACAAACTGAACATCTGCCAAATATTGTTGTTTTAATTCAGCGTAGTTGGTTAAAACACCGTTGTGAACCAAGTAAAAACGTTTGTTACTTGAAAACTGGGGATGAGCGTTTACGTCACTTGGCACACCATGGGTCGCCCAACGGGTATGGCCAATGCCCATTGTCCCGTGAACATCAGGGCCAATCGCAGCCTTAAGGTCTGCAATCCGGCCTTTAGTTTTCACTAAATAGTCATGGCCAGTCTGATCATTGACATAAATACCGGCTGAGTCATAGCCGCGATATTCCAGTTTTTGTAACCCGTTTAATAAAATTGAAACTGTATCCGATTTTCCAATCACACCAACAATACCACACATATTTATCATTCCTCTTTATCGAATTATTCCGATCACAGATCGGGTGACATCTTTTCAGAATGCCTCTGCACATCACTGAAAAGACATCAAAGCTTTCATACCGCGCTTTTTAAAATTGGTATATATCTATATTTTCGCACGTATTCTTTAAAACACTGTAAAATATACCTTTTTCAATTCGATAAGTCAATGAATAACTGTAACTTTTTAAATTGGTCTATATTAATTTGTGAAACATAACGCATAATGATCAATACGTGCTGTCATGGGAACCATTGCCACCATCAGCCTACAAAAATTGGCCATTAAAAAAATCCTGAAAATAAGTTTTTATTTTCAGGATCAATTAAAATTGCTTTATTCAACACCGACTTCAGTTCGGACAACCGCTGCGATCCGATCAACATACTGGCCAACCGCCTCAACAGTTGGTGCTTCAGCCATGACCCGCAATAACGGTTCTGTGCCACTTGGACGAACTAACACCCGACCGTCACCAGCCATTTCTTTTTCGACGGTTTCAATTGCAGACTGAATCGCAGGATTTGACAAAGCCTGTTTCTTATCCGCAACTTTGATGTTCACCAGTTTTTGTGGATACGTGGTAACAGGTGCTGCTAATTCTGACAGCGGCTTGCCGGTTTGCTTCATGACATTCAATAATTGAATCGCCGTTAGGAGGCCATCCCCTGTGGTATTGTAGTCAAATAACACCACATGCCCTGATTGTTCACCACCAAGGTTGTAGCCGTTTTTACGCATTTCTTCAACCACATAGCGATCACCGACCTTGGTTTGCAAGGATTGCAGGTTAGCGGCTTCTAACGCCTTATACAAGCCCATATTACTCATAACCGTTGTCACAACCGTATCATGCTTTAAACGGCCGCGTTCAGCAAAATAATGGCCTAAAATGTACATGATCTTATCCCCGTTAACAATCGCCCCATTTTCATCAACGGCAATACAGCGATCGCCATCCCCATCAAAGGCAACGCCAACTTGAGCGCCTTGTTCAACCACCGCTTGAGCCAATGCTTCAGGATGCGTTGAGCCAACCCCATCATTGATGTTGATTCCATTTGGCTTATCCGCCATGGTGGTAAAATCAGCTTCCAAATCTGCGAATAGTCGTGTGACAATGCCACTGGTTGCCCCGTTAGCGGCATCAACGACAACTTTTAAGCCAGCTAAATCTTCTTGTAACGTTTGGGTTAAAAATTGGGTATACTTCAAAACACCTTCTGGATAAGACGTCACCGTGCCTAAAGACGTGGTCGAAGGGCGGGGCAACGTGTCTTCTGGGGCATCCAATAGTTTTTCAATGTCAGCTTCTTGTTCATCTAACAATTTAAAACCATCTGGGCCAAAGAACTTAATGCCGTTATATTCGGCAGGATTATGCGACGCTGTGATTTGAACCCCTGCTGCTGCGCCTTGGATCCGGGTCAAATAAGCCACTGCTGGTGTTGAGATCACACCTAATGACATGACTTCGATCCCCACAGAAAGTAACCCTGAGATCAGTGCATGTTGGAGTAACTGGCCTGAGATCCGCGTATCTCGCGCAACCAATACCAACGGTTTCTTAGATTTATCTTCCTGATACTGTGCTAATACATAACCGCCGGTCCGTCCAACGCGAAATGCAAGTTCTGGCGTTAATTCTTGGTTCGCAACACCTCGTACACCATCTGTTCCAAAATATTTTCCCATTTTCTTCTGCCTCTTTCTAAATGCTAACTTTCTGACTGACTTTCAGTGCTACTCGTTGTATCGCTACTTTGACTGCTGCTTTGTGCGCTGCTTGTGTCAGACGTTGCTGTGTCACTACTTTCATCCTGTTTTTGAGTTGTTTGTGTATCACTGTCACTGGCATGACTCGTGCTAGCGCTTTTTGACGATTTTGGTGTGATCGAGACCCGAATCGTTTGTGGACTCACTTGTAAATTAGGTTGGTCCGCCCCGACACTTACCGTTTTGGTCGTCGATGACGTGACATCCGATACTGGCACGCTAACCGTTAACGTATCTAACTTGTCTAATTCGGTTTGTGCCCCGGTCACCGTCACCGTGTTGGTCTCACTGGAAACTGAAAAATCAGACGCATTATCCCCAGTTGGTTTTAGGTTTAACGTGACCTTTTTAGACGGATACATCACCGGAATCGTAACATGAACAGTCGCTGGGTCCAGTAATACATTGACCGTATTGCCTTGTTGATCCAGCGCCTGTAACGTGACTTCTTGCGAAATGCTGCTGGAAATATTGTTTGTGGTTTTAACATTTGCAACCACTTCTGCAATTGACGAGACCTGTGAACGAGCACCGGTAACCACCACTGAACTTTGGCTTAAACTAGGCTCACCTGTGGTATAACCATTCTTCAAGTTTGATTTGTTAAATTTCACTTGGATCGGAAAGCGCTTGGTCTCTTTGGATTGAATATTAACCGAAATGGTACTGGGTTTGATGCGATAACCAATTTCTTTATTCAAGCCTTGCATTTTTAAGGTCACCTGATGCTTGCCAACACCCAGCTTTTCCAGGTTTGCGATCACTTTAAAGTTTTGCGTATTTGACGTTGCCGTTACCAAAGCGCTAGGCCCCTCCAAGTTCACTTTCACCTTGCTCGGATACCCTGTAATAAAATACTTATCGGTATTGGCGTTTAGCTGTAGTGGCACTGTTAACGTTTTGGTTTTGTTCGCCATCATGCTGGTTGACGTATTAGTCGCCTGTCGCGTCGAATTAATTTGATCAATATTAACATACATGAACAATAAGGCCGCAAACAATAAGGCTAAAATGCGATACATCCAAGGACTGCGGAAAAAACGATTCATTTCTTCGTTCCCCCTTTGGTGACGACCTCAATAAATTCTTGAAATAAATTCCGGTTCGGTTGTTCTGGCTTCAATAATTCACGTTTCAAAATTTTTAAATAGTCTTCTTGCGACAGGTCCCGCATCATTTCACTATTTTGCGTGATCATCACGCCACCAGTTTCTTCAGAAACCACAATGGTCAATGCGTCTGTCACTTCACTGATCCCCACAGCCGCCCGATGACGTGTGCCTAATTCTTTTGGAATCAAATTACTATCCGACAACGGCAAATAGGCCGCTGCAACAGCAATTTTATCATTTTGAATAATCACCGCGCCGTCATGTAACGGCGTATTCGGAATGAAAATGTTGATCAATAGTTCGCCTGTGATCTCAGCATTTAATTCAATTCCCGTTTCAATATAATCCTCCAAACCGGTGTTTAACTGAATCGTCATCAACGCACCAATTCGGCGCTTGGACATGTATTGAATCGCCTTATCAAGTCCGGCAATCATCTGGTTCTCTTGAACATTTTGACTCCGATTTTTAACAAACAGTGAGCCTCTTCCCAGATGTTCCAAACCACGCCGAATCTCCGGCTGGAAAATAATCACGGCAGCGATCACACCCCAATTGATCACTTGGTCCATGATAAAAGAAACCGTTCGTAACCCGATTCCCCAACTGACCAATTTAATAATAATGATGATCACGATACCTTTGAATAATTGCACGGCTTTGGTACCACGAATCAGCATGATCAATTTGTAGATGAAATACCACACCACAAAAATGTCGAGCAAATTAACCGCATTGCGCCAAGTCAGTAATTCACCCCAACTTATTGGCATAAACTCACTCCATTCTTTTTCATTTATTGTTCCATTATAGCACGCCAACTGATTGCACCAAAAATGCAAGGTCAGCAGCTTAAAGCCACTGACCTTGCCCCTTAATGTTTGAACATTTTAAACTCTAAAAATTTATCGTTGTAGATGCCGACCATGCGGTTACCGAGATCTTGATACACTTGTAAATGCGCCAGTGTGGTTTGGTCTGGGTAAAAGGCTTTGTCGTTCACGACTGAACGTGGCAACAGTTTTTTAGCGGGATCATTCGGCGTGGCATAGCCAATGTAAGCCGCATTTTGCGCCGCATTTTCTGGCTTCAACATAAAGTTGATAAAGGCATAGATTGCCTTGTAATGCTTAGCCGTTTTTGGAATCACTAAATTATCAAACCATAAATTACTGCCTTCGCTAGGGACCACATAATGTAAATGCGAATTGTTCGCCATCATTTCAGAAGCTTCTCCGGACCAGGTGACCGCCAAAGCGGCTTCGTTTTGCGCCATGTACATTTTGATTTCATCTGCAACAATGGCCTTCACGTTTGGACTTAAGCGGTCCAACTTCGCCTTTGCAGCATCCAATTGGGCAATGTCAGTGGTATTCACGGAGTGCCCTTGAGACAGTAACGCCATCCCCATAATGTCTCGGGATGAATCGACTAACATGATCTTATTCCGATAGGCCGGCGACCACAGATCATCCCAATGCTGCACTGCCCCAGGCTTCACATACTGATCATTATAAATAATGCCTAGCGTCCCCCAAAAATAAGGAATCGAATAACGGTTTTCAGGATCAAATGCTAAATTGCGAAAACGCTTATCAATATTCGTTAAACCGTGGACCCGACTTTTGTCAATTGGCTTTAACAAATGCGCCTTCCGCATTTTTTGGACCATGTATTCAGACGGTACCGCTAAGTCGTAGTTGGTCCCACCTTGTTGAATCTTCGTATACATGGCTTCATTGCTATCAAAGGTCTCCACCTGAACTTTATACCCGGTTTCTTTTTGAAACTTGGTAATCAGTTTAGGGTCAATATAATCGCCCCAGTTATACAAGGTCAGTACTTTGTTGCCACTGGTTAGACCTTGACTTTGCTGTAAATGGCGGCTTCCTGCAAATAATAAGAGACACAATGCACCAATGGCCACTAAAAAACTCATTAAACGTTTCATCGGTTATGGTTCGCCTCCATTCGCCGTTTACGACCTTTTTTAGACGAATTATATTGGTTCAGAACATAGTACCCTGCCACCAATACCAAAGAAAACAGGAACATCAGCGCCGATAACGCATTGATCTCCAAACTAATGCCTTGGCGGGCGCGGGCATAGATCTCAACTGCTAGTGTTTCAAACCCATTCCCGGTGACGAAGAACGTCACTGCAAAATCATCCAACGAATACGTAAACGCCATAAAAAAACCTGCAAAGATGCCTGGTGCAATGTAAGGCAACACCACACGACTAAAGACCTGTGGCTGCGTCGCCCCTAAATCCCGAGCAGCATCTACCAACGACGTATTCATTTCATTGAGTTTGGGCAACACCATTAACACCACAATTGGAATCGAAAACGCAATGTGACTGAGTAACACCGAGCCAAAACCGAGTTTAAAACCAAGAAATGTGAAAAAAATCAAAAAACTAGCCCCAATAATGACGTCGGGTGACACCATTAAAATATTATTTAATGACAGCAGCGTATTTTTCCACATCGGCTTTTTCACACGGTGGATCACCAACGCGCCTAACAGCCCGATGATAGTCGCTAACAACGACGATAATAGCGCAACGAGCAACGTATCCAGCACAATTTCGATCATGCGCTGATCTTGAAATAGTTCCTGATAATGCGCCCAGGTAAAGCCACTGAAATGATTCATATTATGACCTTGACTAAACGAATAAAAAATCAAATAAAAAATTGGAATGTAGAGCACCAGAAAAACCAGCGCTAAATAAATATTTTGCCATCTGAATCGTTTCACTATTTAACGCCCCCTTTTCTTGCGCTCTCCAGTGAGGAACATGATTGCGATCATGGCAATGATCAAAACCACCCCAATGGTCGAACCCATCCCCCAATTTTGCGTCACTAAGAAATGCTCTTCAATAGCCGTCCCTAGCGTAATCACTTTATTACCGCCAATCAAACGGGTTAACATAAATAGAGATAGCGACGGAATGAAAACAGCCTGCACCCCTGCCTTTACCCCATCAAGGGTCAATGGAAAAACCACTTTACTAAACGTTTGCCAATTGGTAGCCCCGAGATCCTTACTGGCATTTAATAAGGACGGTTTTAATTCATCGATCGCATTAAAAATAGGTAAGATCATAAATGGAATTTCAATATATGCCGCCACTAGAATAAAACTCGTATTGGTGAATAACAGCTGATGGGCGCCAAAACCAAAAAACTGCAAAAAACGGTTCACACTACCACCTTGACTAAAAATGCCAATAAAGGCGTAAGCTTTTAGCAATAAATTGATCCAAGTAGGCAAAATAATCAGCAACAACCATAACTGTTTGTGCTTGGTTTGACTCAACCAATACGCCGTTGGATAACTGATCAATAGCGTTAACGCCGTGATCAATAGCGCATACCAAACCGAATTCAGGGTCATCCGCAAATACGTGCCCGAACTTAAATATAATTTATAATTATCAAACGTAAACTGTCCCGAAATATTGAAGAAAGATTGATAAACGATCAATACCAGCGGTGCAATGACAAATAGCGCTAGCCATAGCACATACGGGACACTATAAAACCCGTGTGCGCGTTTCATCAGTCGTCCCCCTCATATTGCTCAAGCCGTGCGTCAAACTCTTCTTCAGATTCCCCAAAACGCATGACGTGAATGTCTTCTGGTTCAAAATAAATGCCAACTTCTTGTCCGACTTTGGCCTTATGCACCGCGTGGATCAGCCATTGATTGCCATCCGCGTCGTGGCTCAGAATTTCATATAGATTGCCTCGAAAAACTTGCGTATCGACCACCACCGTCAATTTGCCTTTGGCAACATCCGTTAAGACCAAGTCTTCTGGTCGCAAAACCACTTCAATGGGTTCATGCGCTGGAATACCGGCGTCAGAACACTCAAATTGCTTGCCAACAAACTGAACTTGATAATCGGCAACCATCCGGCCTTTTACAATATTACTTTCACCAATAAAATCGGCCACAAAGTGGTTGATCGGTTCATCATAAATATCAACTGGACTCCCTTGCTGTAAAATTTTGCCGTCACTCATGACAAAAATCTCATCACTCATTGCCAAGGCTTCGCCTTGATCATGGGTCACAAATAAAAAGGTAATGCCTAATCGACGTTGCAACTGGCGTAATTCCACTTGCATTGCCGTGCGTAATTTTGCATCCAGTGCTGACAACGGTTCATCCAGTAACAAAACCTGTGGTTCGTTGACGATTGCTCGGGCAATTGCCACTCGCTGCTGTTGGCCGCCTGACAATTCAGAGATCTCACGGTCTTCATAACCCGCTAACCGAACTGATTTTAGTGCCTCTAATACCCGGCGTTTAATGTCTTTTTTAGGCGTTCGTTTCAGCGTTAGCCCAAAGGCCACATTGTCAAAAACGTTTAAATGGGGAAACAACGCATAATCTTGAAAAACCGTGTTGATCTGGCGTTGATTCGCTGGTACGCGATTGATCTGTTGCCCTTTAAACGTTACCTTCCCTTCGCTGGCTTCTGTAAAACCAGCTAAAATACGTAAAATTGTTGTTTTCCCACAGCCAGAAGGTCCTAAAAGGGTATAGAACTTTCCTTGTTCTAATTCAAAATCAATGTCACCTAAAGCAACGGTGTCATCATAACGCTTATATACATGTTGAAATGTAATGATTGGCTCTGCCATACCAACACGCCCTTTCCTGATTGTTACTGAATTCACAGCAACCCCCATTATAGCTAAGAAAGCTTAAAAGTTAAATCACTTTTTTGAGTTGCGTCAACTCAGCCAAATAGCCTACAATAACAATAGCTTAAAGCGCTTTAATTGTACATGAAAGGAAGTCATCAGATGCCAAATTATCAAGCATTTCAGTTAGCAGCAACGGACAACGCCACCACCGCGACTTGGATCACACAAGCGCAACCCGAACCGCAACCTGGTTGGGCGTTGGTCCAAGTTGCCTATAGTGACATGAATTATAAAGATGCCTTAACCACCGATCCTAAAAGCGGCGTCATTCATCATTACCCGCAGACGCCGGGCATCGACGCCGCTGGCACAATTTTAGCTTGCCCCTCTGGCAACTTTGAGCCTGGCACTGCGGTGGTTCTTACCGGCTTTGATGTTGGTGTGAAACAAGCTGGCGGTTACGCCGAATGTTTGTTAGTTCCTGAAGCTTGGCTCCAACGCTTACCCACAGGATTAACCCTGCGAGAAGCCATGATTTTTGGTACCGCTGGCTTTACCGCTGCCCTTTCTGTGCAAGCCTTGCTCCAAAATCCACTCCTTCAAGATAAGGCCCAGCCAATTTTGATCAGTGGTGGCACCGGCGGTGTAGGGGGCTTTGCCATTGCTATTTTAAAAAAACTAGGCTATCAACAGCTCATTGCCAGTACCCGTCACCCGGAACGGGCACACGACTACTTAAAAGCGTTAGGGGCCACCGCCGTCATCAGTTTAGCGGACCTGACGACACCACCCCTTAAACCGTTAATGAAACAACAATTTTCCGGTTATGTGGATGCCTTAGGCGGCAGCACCTTAAGTGCGGTTTTACCTCAAATGAATTATGGTGGCGTGGTGGCCCTTTCAGGTAACGCCGCTGGCATCAAATTGAGTACCACCACCTTACCGTTTATCTTACGCGGCATTCAGTTAGTGGGCATCGATTCTGTTTACTATCCAGCGCAACGTCGTACGGCAATTTGGCAACACTTGGCCACAGACTGGCGGCCAGCTCAACTCGAACAATTTGTCCACAGCACCATTACACCGCAACAGCTGGCAACGACCTTAGCTGATTACTTACACCAACCTAAAACAGGCCGCATTTTAGTCGATCTACAACAAGCATAAAATAACACCCTTAAGCGTTGTTGCTTAAGGGTGTTATTTTATGCTTACTAATCAAGATCTTCGCCAATAAACAAGGCGTTTTCTGAATAATTGACGTATTGGCGTAATTTGGCCGCCATTTGCCATGGAATTGCCTTTTGTTCCAACAATTGTTGAATTCCTTGGCGTTCACCAGCTAAAGCCTGTAGCCGCAAACGGCGCATTTGTTGATCGTATTGTTGTCGTGGTGATGCCTTTTTAACTTTCTCACGACCAAGCTGCTTCAATTTTTCAATTTGATTGCGGTAACTGACAATAATTTGATAAATCAGTTGCCGATTGTAATGGTGTTTCCGCGCCTCATCGCGCTTTAAATAGGCAGAAAGTGCTTTGATACCCCCTTTAGCCGCTTCCTTTTGAAGAGCCAAGGCTTCACCGTATTCCGGCCGTCGTAACCGCCGTAATAACCATTTATCATACCACTTGGCAAAATCACCAGTGATCCGCTGAAACCGTTGAAACGGGTGTAATCCTTCTACTTGCTGGTCCAACACGGCCAATAAATGCCCGCGAGCAGCTAAATGGCGATTAAACAACTGATACGTGCTTGCTGAGATTTCCTGTGCTGCCCAGGCCGCATCGATCACAGCCCGCTCACCGTTTAACCCAATTTGGCGCAAGGCCAATTCATCCGCTAAAAATGGGACTAACTTCTCAGATGGTCGGGAGGATACTTGCAACTGTCGAATCAAATGTTGATATTCAGAAATCAAATCATAAGCTGCCCGCTGATTTTCAGGACGCCGCGCACTTTCCAACCGCTGAACCGCCATTTGCATGGTATAGATCCGTGCCTGGGACTCAGAAACATGATTGTGTTCTGTCGGCTGCGTCGTGGTGGACTGGCCAGTTAGATCCTGGCTCGCCTCACTTCCCCGCGTACTAATGGCGACTTGACGCCGGGTCAGCAGTGGTAAGAACACCACTGCCATGAGTAAACTCAAGATAATCACACCGGCCGCCACAAACAGCATTAGTGCGCGCTCAGGAAAGGCCATGCCATTCGCTAAGGTATACGGCACTGACAGAACACCAGCCATAGTGATCGCACCACGCACCCCAGATAAGCCTGATAAAACGGCGGTCATTAAGTTAGGCCGCACTTTTTTATCCCGCCAATACGTAATGAACATATTGCCTAACGTCCATAATACCCGCAATCCAAACATCGTCAACCAAACCAAAAACACATCCATGATTGCAATCAAAGTTGGATCTTGCGGGTTTTGAATGGTTTGTGTCATGGCAATGGGCAATTCAATCCCTAAAATCAAAAAGACGATTCCATTTAACACGTACACAAACAGATCCCAAGTTCGCTCACTGACAATGCGCAATTCAGGTAAATAATTCACTGAATCTGGTGTCAATAAATTCAACAAAATACCTGCTGCCACCACGGCAATTACGCCTGAAGCATGGCCGCCTTCTTCAGCAATCAGGTAGATCAAAAATGGGATGACCAGCTGTAAGATCGTGTGCAATACTACATCCGTGATGCCTTGATCTAACAACCAACGTTGTAAAAGATGAAAGAAAACACCACCGACGATTCCGATCAACGCCCCGACAATGGCGATATACCCAAAATCCATTAGCGCATGTTGCCAAATAAAAGTGCCAGTCACCGTTGCTGCAACGCCATACTTAAATGCAATCAGGCCACTGGCATCGTTTACCAGACTTTCACCGCTGACCAAATGCAGCACTTTTTCAGGTAATTTTGCCTGACTCGAAATGGATTGCACTGCCACTGGATCCGTTGGTGACAAAATGGCAGCTAATGCAATGGCCCCTGCCAAGGGCAGCGCAGGAATCAACTGATGAATGATCAAGCCACCTAATAAACTGGTGACTAACACTAAAAAAATCGCGTTGGCAATAATCGGTCCTCGTAACGCCCACAATTCGCGCTGGGGAAACTTACGTCCGTCATTAAAGAGCAACGGCGCAATAAACAGTAACATAAACCAGTCAGTTTTAAGCGGGATTTCCACTTTAAAAACCAGGGCTAAAAATAAACCGATTGCAATTTGCAACAAGCTAATCGGAATAAACGTTAAAAAATGACTGAGTACGTTGGACAGTAACACCAAACTGACTAAAACCACAATGCCTTCTAATAATGAAACGGTCACCTCGATTTCCTCCCTTTTTCTAAAAAAGACTGCCGATTAAGACAGCCTGATTGCTTACTTTTCACCAATAATCCGGACTTCTGTTTCCAAGGCAACACCAAACTTTGCTTTAACAACTTGTTGCACATGTTGAATCAAGTTCACATAATCGGTTGCCGTGCCGTGATCAATATTCACCATAAACCCAGCATGCTTCTTTGAGACCTGTACGCCGCCAACCGTATAACCTTGTAAGCCAGCATCATGGATCAGCTTGCCTGTAAAATGACCTGCTGGACGTTTAAACACGCTGCCACAGGAAGGATACTCTAGTGGCTGTTTCGAGGCACGCAACGCATTTAATTCATCCATCCGAGCTCGAATTTGAGCCTGATCACCCGGTGTTAAGTTAAAGGTGGCCGTTAAAACAATGCCTTGGTTTTCTTGCACCACACTGTGCCGGTAACTAAAATGTAACGCCTCACCTGATAAAGTTTGCAAGGTGCCATCTGGCATGAGCAACGTCATCGACTGCACCACGTTGCTCATTTCACCATCATAGGCCCCAGCGTTCATAAACATGGCCCCACCAATACTACCTGGAATCCCGGCCGCAAACTCTAAACCACTTAAACCAGCGGCACAAGCAGCCGCAGACGTATCGACAATTTTGGCGCCGGCCTCTGCCACCAACGTATTGCCAGAAAAAGTCAAGTGGTGCATCTCCGTTAAAATCAACACCAAACCGCGAATACCGCCATCACGAACGATCAAATTACTGGCATTGCCAAGAACTGTTAACGGCCAACCTGCTGTTCGGGCGGCATCGACCAACGTTTGAACTTCCGTGATATTTTTAGGAAACGCCAACATATCTGCTGGCCCACCAGTTTCTGTATACGTATATTTTGCTAAAGATTCATGTGCTTTTAAATTAATATTCGGGAACTTTTGCTGTAATGCTGTGATATCTGCTGGCATGATCCTGCCTTCCTTTCACTCACAAGTACTTCTAGTTTAGCATAAAGCATTTAAGATTGAATAGTGATGAATCCAAACCTTAGCACAAGTTGATTGTTTTTAAAGGGGTATCTCGGTAAAATGGAAGGGATCAAGTAAATAAGATGAGGTGCGATGAAATGAAATTTATGTCTTGGAACGTCAATGGCTTACGTGCAATTTTAAAAAAGAACTTTATGGAAGTTTTCGAAGCCGCTGACGCAGACTTTTTCTGCTTACAGGAAACCAAATTACAGGCTGGCCAAGTTGACCTTGAGCTGCCTGGCTACCATCAATATTGGAACTACGCTGAACGCAAAGGTTACTCTGGTACGGCCATCTTTACCAAGCATGAACCCCAAAGCGTTACTTACGGTGTTGGCGTCCCTGAGCTTGACCAAGAAGGCCGATTGATCACTTTGGAATACCCTGATTTTTATCTGCTGACTTGCTATACGCCTAATTCGCAAACCAAATTAAAACGCCTGGACTTTCGGATGCAATGGGAAGATGCCTTTCGTACCTACATCAGCCAATTAGCTGAGAAAAAAGGCGTGATTTTCTGCGGTGATTTAAATGTCGCCCATGAACCAATCGACTTAAAAAACGATAAAACCAACCATCATAATGCTGGTTTTTCTGATGAAGAGCGCGGCAAGTTTACCGAACTATTAGGCGCCGGTTTTACCGACACCTTCCGCTACTTCTATCCAGACCAAGCCGATACCTACTCCTGGTGGAGCTACCGCTTTAATGCTCGGGCGAATAACGCAGGTTGGCGAATTGACTACTTTGTGACCTCAAATGACCTCCAGCCCCGATTAAAGGATGCTTTGATCCACAGTGAGATTTTAGGCTCTGATCATTGTCCCGTTGAATTACAAACCGATTTAACTGCCGAATAATGACTTTATGAAAGGAGCTTGTCGTTGAACTTTATTGCACTTGATTTTGAAACCGCTAATGCCAAACGGTATAGCGCCTGTTCACTGGCCCTTACCGTCATTCGAAATAGCCAAGTGGTCGATGAATTTTACACACTGATCAAACCAGATACACCGTTTAGTTGGCGTAACGAACAAATTCATGGCATCCACACGCAAGACGTGGCAACTGCACCGGATTTTCCCACCGTTTGGCCACACATCGCATCATTTTTTCAACGTGATCGGTTGGTCATTGCCCACAATGCGACTTTTGACAACAGTGTCCTTAAAAATACCTTGGCACATTATCAAATCCAGCAACCGACCTATTTAACGTTAGACACCTTACGCACCAGTCGCCAATTACTGCCTGACCTACCAAACCACAAACTCAATACAGTTTGTGAGGCGCTGCAGATCGACCTGGAGCACCATCATAATGCGCTAGATGATAGTTTGGCCTGCGCCAATATTTTACTGTATCAATTACAACAATTTGGCCCAACGGCCTTAAAACAATATGTGAAGTTGATCGGTTGATCAAAAAAGAGAGGACGCCAACTAAGCGTGCTCTCTTTTTAAGAGATAGGCCATTGCCGCCACATCTTGTAACCCGGCTTGTGGATCATAAATCGCCTGTTCTAAAATGCCTTCGGTTTTAAACCCTAATTTTTCATATAAATGGCGTGCTCGTTGATTGCGCGTTTGGACGGTTAACGCTAACCGCACTAATGCCGTATCCTGCGCCCACGCTAACATCTCCGATAATAAGATCTGCCCCAGTCCTAATCCCCAGTAATCCTTTAAAATAGCAATGCCAACTTCACCGCTATACTGTTGTTGCACCGTATCAGCTGTTTGAACGCGCACCAGTCCGATCGGCGTCTCACCACTTAGCGCTAATAATAATAAATTGTTAGCTGCGTCATAAACCCGCGCAATTTCAGTTGCCAACGTTGCCACCGGCGCCGCCAATTCAGCAACATCTAATTCTAAATAAGGCGTTTCTTGCCCTAATTGTTGTAACAGGCGTTGCAGCGCTTGTGCATCCTGGGGAATCGCCTGACGTAACGTCACTGCTTCATCATTTGCCATTCATGACCTCCGCAAGCGCCTGTAATAAAGCTGTTCCGCGTTGTCCTTGGGCTGTGATTTGTACCTGCCGTTGTTGGTCCCCTGTTCGGCTGAAATCAAAGCTTAAATAATTGGCTGGCCATAAGTCGGCGACAAATTGTGGCCATTCCACCACGCTAACACCGTCCCCATCAAAATATTCTTCAAGCCCTAAATCATCACCGCCACCATTTTCCAACCGATAAACATCCATGTGATAAAGTGGCAACCGCCCTTCTTGGTACTCACGGATCAGGGTGAAGGTTGGGCTTTTCACATAGCGTTTGATCCCTAACGCATGTGCAAGGCCCTGGGTAAACGTGGTTTTACCAGCACCTAGCTCCCCTGTTAACAGCAAAACATCACCTGGTTGTAGTAAAGGCGCCAATTGGGCCGCAAGCTGCTGCGTTGCGGTCACACTCTCTAACGTTTGTTTCATCAAATCCGCTCACTACTTTCCTGTTGGTTTTCCCAATTATAACATGTGGGCCTAGCCGAACAGATGCCGATGCATCAAAAAAAGCGCTACAAGCTCAGCCTGTAGCACCTTTTTAAACAACCGCTTATTTCATCAATGTTTGAGCAGCTGTAATAATGGCTAATTTATAAACATCTTCTTCATTCGCACCGCGTGACAAGTCAGAAACTGGCTTGTTCAAGCCTTGCAAAATTGGGCCAACGGCTTCGAAACCACCAAAACGCTGGGCAATCTTGTAGCCAATGTTACCAGATTGTAATTCTGGGAAAACAAAGACAGTGGCTTTCCCAGCAACTTCAGAACCAGGTGCCTTTTGGTTGGCAACAACTGGTACGTAAGAAGCGTCAAATTGTAATTCGCCGTCGATCTTATATTGTGGTGCAGCGGCTTGAGCTAACTTCGTTGCTTCTTGAACTTTTGCAACTTCGTCACCCTTAGCAGAGCCCTTCGTTGAGAAGCTCAACATGGCAACCCGTGGTTCGATGTCGAACAATTCTGCTGTTTCAGCAGAGGCAACTGCGATTTCAGCTAATTCTTGTGCATTTGGGTTGATGTTAATGGCACAGTCAGAGAACAAGTAACGTTCGTCACCCTTTGACATAATGAAGGCCCCACTGGTCCGGCTAACACCAGGCTTGGTTTTAATAATTTGCAATGCAGGACGAACTGTATCACCAGTTGGATGAACGGCACCAGAAACCATCCCATCAGCCTTGTCAGCATAAACTAACATTGTGCCGAAGTAGTTTGGATCTAATAACATTTTACGAGCTTGTTCTTCAGTATTTTTGCCTTTACGACGTTCAACAAAAGCAGCAACCAATTCATCAAAATCAGCACTTGTGGCTGGATCGATAACGGTAACACCGCTTAAATCAAAGTTGTTGTCAGCTGCCACTTTAGTAACTTCTGCTTCGTTGCCTAATACGATTGGGGTGACCAAACCGTCTGCTTGTAACCGGGCAACAGCCCCTAAGATCCGTGGTTCAGTTCCTTCTGGGAACACAATTTTAATGGCTTTACCTTTGATTTTTTCAGTTAAACTTGCAAATAATTCCATGTTTAAAAGACCTCCAACAGTCAATTTTTCAAACGCTTTCACAAACTAGCATAGCACAATTTCCTGGATTAGGCACCAGGAAATTCCACATTATCGACAGACGCTGGTAATTGCCAATCAATTGGCTGTTCACCAAAAGCTGCCAATGCTGCATTCGTTTTTGAAAACGGTTTTGAACCGAAGAAACCATAGTTGGCCGAAAATGGACTAGGATGCGCCCCGGTAATCACGGTATTCTTAGATTCATCAATGAGTGGCCGTTTGGACTTTGCCGCATTGCCCCATAAAATAAAGACAACGCCCCCACGTTCAGACAATTTTTCAATCGCCTTATCGGTTAATTGTTCCCAGCCTTTACCTTTATGCGAAAAAGCAGCACCTTGCCGAACCGTTAACACTGAGTTGAGCAACAATACCCCTTGATCCGCCCACTTTTTCAAATAACCATGTTGCACCGGGGCAATGCCGAGATCCGCTTGTAACTCTTTATAAATATTTTGCAAAGATGGTGGTAACCGCACACCTGGACGTACTGAAAAACTAACGCCCATCCCTTGGTTTGGGTTATGATACGGATCTTGTCCTAAAATGACTACGCGCACCTGACTAAAGGGGGTCCACTCAAAAGCCGTAAAAATATGATACATATCTGGATAAATGGTTTGTGTTTGATATTCTTGCTTTAAAAATTCATGCAATTGACCGTAATAGGCTTTGGCAAATTCTGGTGCCAAAATCTCCTGCCAATCGTTATGGATCAATGTTTTCAACTGATTCACTTCCAAAATTTGTTTTTTAAGCTTCATTACTGCTAAGTTTAACCTGTCTCTAAAAAAATGCCAAGGCTTAAAAGCCCTTCCAGAACAGTTTCGTCTCGCTTTCAAATCTGCTAAACTAGAGACTGAATTAGGAAACGGAGGGATGACTGTGATTCGACTCATTGCATCCGATATGGATGGCACCCTGTTGAATGAACGCATGACAGTACCACCTGAAAATGCAGCTGCTATTCAAGCAGCTGCCGAAAAAGGCATTCAATTTATCGTTGCAACTGGACGAAGTTATACAGAAGCAAAACCCCTGATGGAACAAGTTGGAATCAAAACCCCAATGATCACGATGAATGGCGCAGAAGTTTTCGATGAAAATGGTGAGATTATTAGCACCGTTACCATTCGTAAACAAGTTGCCCGTAAAATTTTTCATATTTTACGTGAACAAGGCATTTATTTTGAAATCATGACGATGAATGGCACTTGTTCCGACAGTAAAATGAAGCGGATCCAAAACGTCGCTTCTTTGTTAGTCGATTTAAAAACCACCGACAGCTTTAAAATTGCGGTTTCCTTAGCCTCTGCGCGCCTAGAATTAATGGCCATTAATTACGTTTCCAGTTACGATGTAATTTTGGATGATCCAAATGAATT
The DNA here is from genome assembly GCF_001434575.1 of Loigolactobacillus bifermentans DSM 20003. Lineage (GTDB taxonomy): Bacteria > Bacillota > Bacilli > Lactobacillales > Lactobacillaceae > Loigolactobacillus > Loigolactobacillus bifermentans. The sequence goes on along the minus strand of NZ_AZDA01000001.1, from coordinate 42,031 downwards.
TATTTTAAAAATCATCGCATTTAGCCCTGAGAACCAGGCCTTACTAGCACCTGTTGCTGAAAAACTAAATGCATTGGGCAATCTGGCCATTACTGCAAGTTCTGCAAGTAACTTGGAGATCAATCACATTGATGCCCAAAAAGGAGCCGCCTTAGCGACCTATGCGGACAAATTAGGGATCCCGATGAGCCAAGTCATGGCCATTGGTGATAATTTAAATGACCGTTCTATGCTAGAAGCGGCTAGTGTTAGCTTTGCAATGGGCAATGCAACACCTGAGATCAAAAAAGTGGCCCGTTATTTAACGGATACCAACATCAACCACGGCGTTGGCCAAGCCATTGAACGTGCCATTCGCGAAAATCTCAGTTAACCCGGTATTTATGAAAAGAGGTGACAAGTGTGGTACAGCTTTACATTAAGGAACAACTGATGGCCTCGCGCGGGGTACCCATCATTGTTTGCAATGCCACGAAACAACCACAATACCTTGTCACCGGTCGCCGAGGACTACGCCAAGATTCCTTTACACTGTATACCGTTGCCGGACAATACATTGCGGAGATTCGCCAGACAACCTTGGGTATTTTCCCGCGTTTTGATATTTTTGTAGGTAAACAAAAAGTCGGCGCTGTTAAAAAAATGTATGGGGTGTGGCATCAATTCCAGTTCGTTAGCGACTTGAATTGGATCGTCATGGGGGACCTGATCAATCACCATTATAAAGTCTACCACCGCACTGAAACAATTTTGACCATGGATAAAGCCATTCTCAGCGATGGTGATTATTACCAATTACAAATCACCCACGAATCAGATGTTCCTGTTTGTATTTTACTCAGTTTAATTTTCGACCACTGGGTGGTTCGCCGCGATAAAAAGCCCCAAAAAGGTGGTAGCTTTAAAGCTGCTTATAACTAAAAGAGTGCCTGCAGGATCAATCAGACCCCTGCAGGCACTCTTTTTTAGATGTTAAGTTGTAAATGTTCGTAGTCATGTCCACTTAAACGCGTCATCCCAACTTTTTGATACCCCATCTTCGTATATAATTTTTTAGCATTAGGATTCGCCACATCAACGTTTAACCCCAACGTGGTATAACCAAGTGCTTTGGCAACCGGAATCACCGCTTTTAAAAGCGCAGTCCCCACCCCTTGATGCTGGTGATTTTCTGCAACTGACAGTGTATCTAAATACCATTCACCTGGAAAAGTTTCCTTATCCGTAAATACCTTATCGTTAGGATCAGCGCCAATTTCTGGCAAATACGCTTTTAGCGCATCATCGATATGGTCCTCTGCTGCAGCCGGATAGCCAAAAGCAACCCCCATGATGGCCCCATTCTGCTCCGCCACAATCCCATGACGATAACTATAACGGTAGTCTTCTGTTTGAAACGCCTTGGCTAAAATTTTAAAAAAGGCTTGTTGATCAACGTTTTGCATAAATGGGAGTTCCATTTCTTCTAAAACGATGTTAATAATTGGAACCGCGCCTTGTGCATCCCGCGGTTCAGCTGGACGAATTTTCATTGAATGAGCCTCACTTTCTCTATAGCCTCAGTTTAGGCAATTTTTAAAGTGATGTCAAAATCCACCAACTAATATGTTGTGAAAAATAATACGATGCCCTATGTAAAATGCAAAAGGCCTCCGATTTCAGACGCTTTTGCTGGATTTCTGTAGCCTCCAATTTAAGTTATTTGAGTTAAGAATATCCAGCCAGCACTCAAATAATTTTCTGCCGCCAGAATACAGCGTATAGGTTGCGTCTGAAATCATCCTGTGTCATTGCCTACACCTCCTTTTAAGTCACTCTTAGCATAGCATGCGCATTGAAGATGTTGAATATCTTTAAAAGAATCTCATTAATCTTTTGTCGTTGCTTGTGCAAAACGAGATTGTCTTGCAAACGAATCGTGTAAGGATTCACATATAAGTATTTGTGAAACATTTTTATTTTTAATTTTCTTCTAATGGTCATTAGAAATAGCTGAGTGTTTTTTCATACAAAAAGAGCGGAAAATCTAAAATTTTCCGCTCTTTTTAATGATCAGTACCGATTTTTCAGCACACGTTGCATTTCACGATCTTGTTCCCGACGTTTAATCGTTTCGCGTTTATCGTATTCATGTTTCCCTTTGGCAACGCCTAATAAGAGTTTGGCAAAACCATGTTTTAAATAAACCCGTAACGGTACCAGCGTAATCCCTTTGTCTTGTACAGCATTCCCCAGTTTGCGTAACTCCTGTTTATGCACCAATAACTTCCGGTTGCGTAATGGGTCTACGTTAAACTGATTCCCCTGCGCATAAGGACTGATATGCACATTCTCCAAGAATAATTCGCCATTACGAATCCGTGCAAAGCCATCCTTTAAGTTCATCCGACCAGCACGAACAGACTTGATCTCAGTTCCGGTTAACACCATCCCTGCTTCATAAGTCTCCAAAATAAGATAATCATGACGTGCTTTTTTATTTTGTGCTAAAACATTATCCGAAACATGTTTTTTCTTCAAGGCAGTTTCACCTCCAACTGAAATTAATGTCGTTGTTGATGATTGGTATTGCTCGTATTGCCATTGCTATTGCGGCGTTGATGATTGCCACGATAATTTGAATGCTGACTACTATTGCCATGACCGCCATTGCGCTGTTGCCCACCGCGACTATGTTGATTGCGATGATCACCACCACCATTACGATTCCCATTTGGCCGACGACCACCATGTTGTTGATTCCGGTTATTTCGGAAATTTCGCCGTGGTTTGCGTTCAACCAAATCGCCAAGATCACTGGTAGGGGTGTTATCATCTGGCAATAATTTAAAGTCAATTTGGTGTTGATCAACATCCACATTCATTAACTTCACGCGTACAGGTTGGCCGATCCGATAAGTCCGCTTTGAATGCTCACCTACCATGGCCAAATACTGCTCAATAAAGTTGTAGTAGTCATCGTCCATCGTTGAAATATGAACCAAGCCTTCAACGGTGTTTGGCAATTCAATAAACAATCCAAACTTCGTCACTGAGCTCACCACAGCATCAAATTCTTCGCCAACTTGTGGCAACATGTATTCAGCCTTCTTCAAGGCATCTGTGTCACGTTCTGCATCGATTGAGCGACGTTCCATTTGCGAGCTATGCGTCGCAACTTCGTCCAATTGATCGCGATACTTCGCTTGTGCTTCTTCATTGGTGCCATTTTCAGCGTACCAGTGAATCAACCGATGAACCATTAAATCAGGATAACGGCGAATAGGTGACGTAAAGTGCGTATAGTATTCTGCAGCGATCCCGAAATGGCCTAATAACTGATCAGCATACTTGGCTTGTTTCATACTCCGTAACATCATAATCTGAATGACAGGTTCAACTGGCGTGCCGTGGATCTTCGTTAAAATTGCCTGCAACATCTTCGGCTTGATGTTTTCAGTATCTCCTTTGGCAACCACACCGATGTTATTGATAAACTCGTAAAATGCTTTGATTTTATCCGTATCTGGTGTTTCATGCACCCGGTATAAGAATGGCACGTGTAACTTGTTATAATGCTCAGCCACCGTTTCGTTAGCCGCTAACATAAAGGACTCGATCATGCGTTCACTGGTCCCACGTTCACGTAATTCAATGTCCGTTGGATGACCGTCTTCGTCAACAATGATCTTAGCTTCAGGCTCTTCAAAATCAATGGCGCCACGCCGATGCCGCATGTCTTTCAAGATCTCATGCAACTCACCCATCACTTCAAACATTGGTACAAAATGGTCATAAGTGGCACGCACAGTTGCATCTTGTTCGTCTAAAATCTGGTTCACAGCCGTATACGTCATGCGGGCTGCACTTTTAATGACAGCTGGAAAAATCTCATGCTTCACGATTTGACCTTGGGGTGAAACTTCCATTTCACAAGTCATGGTTAAGCGTTCGACACCTGGGTTCAAGGAACAGATGCCATTTGAAAGTCGTTCTGGTAACATCGGCAACACACGATCTGTTAAATAAGTCGATGTCCCTCGTTCAAAGGCTTCATGATCTAAAGCGGTTCCTGGTGTGACATAATGGGCAACATCCGCAATACTAACCCCTAAATGGAAGTTGCCGTTAGGTAACTTCCAAGCTACAACGGCATCATCAAAGTCCTTTGATGTTTCGCCATCAATGGTGACAAAGTCTTGATCTGTTAAATCACGCCGCCCGGTTTTTTCATCTGCTTGCACTTCAGATGGAATCTGGTTGGCCTCTGCCATCACGTCGTCAGGAAATTCAGTGGGGATTCCATGACGGAAAACAATCGCCATAATATCGACACCAGGTGCATTTTTATTTCCTAGATCCTCAACTGCCAAACCGCGCATTGTCTTAGGAAAATCAGCACTCGGGTAGTTGGTAATTTCAGCAACCACCATATCACCGTCTTGCGGTTGTAACCCCGTATCACCTAAATAAACGGGAACATCTTGTAAACTTTTTTGAGTCAGGTGTAAAAAGCCATAATAATGCTTTTCAGCAATTTCACTCGGTGAAAAACCAGTGAACTCACCAACGACCCGACTAAAGTTACGCTTCACAACATTGGTGATTTTTCCTTCTGGTCCTTTACCACTACCAGGAACAGCAGGACGAATCACTTCAGCTTCAACTTCATCGCCATTTAAGGCAAAGTTGGTATTATCCGCAGACACATATACGTCAGGTTCAACTTCGTCCCAAGCAATAAAACCAAAGCCACGATCGTTAGCGTGAAAGATCCCACTAACGGTTTGCGCAGCAACTACCACACCGTAACGATTTTTACTGTCTTGTTGTACTTTCTTTTCTTGGGTTAATTTTGTCAAGGTTTGGACTAAAATCTTAAAGGCAACTGCCCCTTTTAATCCTAACTGGTCACTTAATGCTTCAACCGTAAAATAACGATTGGGTTGCGCTGCTAAACGCTCTAATAATTCATTTTCAAATAAGTCGTTTTTACTCAAAGGAAACCTCATTTCCAAATGTTTTGACATTTTATCTTCATGGTTAGCTTATCAAGGAAAAGCCTCCTGCTATCCAATAGCAGGAGGCCTTCACTTTCATTAATGTGATGAAACGTAGGCAAGTGCCAATGAAAGGACAAAGAAAAGGATGCCTAGAACCACTGTCACCTTTTGCATAAAGGCTTCAAAACCACGGGCCTTTTGTTTACCAAATAAGTCGGCCGCACCGCCTGAAAGTGCGCTTAAGGCATCTTGCTGTTTACTTGGTTGCATTAAAACTGCAATGATAATCAGCACGGATACAATTAACAATAAGGTTAGAATCGTATTGTACACTTAGGTACCAACTTTCCAAAATATAGCAAAATGGCAACGCATCTCTGACAGTGCATTAATTTATCAGATTAAGCTATAACTTCGATTTTTTAATGACTTTCGCTTTTATGACTGATCCACAGGTCAGCCATTACAGCTCTCTATTATACCATTGATTTCGTTTAATCAAAACACCCAATCCTATGAATTCAGTTCCTTTTCAGTGAACAACTTAAATTATTTTTGATATTCTGATGATCAGGACGCTAACGGCACTTAAACGGGCGTACCAAAAAAGCAGCCCACGCTGATCAGGCGTACGCTGCTTTCTGTGGAAGGTGATTAACCTTGGTAGTGTAATAATTCGATGAATGAATCTGGTTGCAAGCTAGCGCCACCGATTAAGCCACCATCAATATCAGGTTGTGCCATTAATTCTTTAACGTTAGCTGGTTTCATTGAACCACCATATTGGATCCGAACGTTTTCAGCAGTTGTTTGGTCATATAAATCAGCGACTGTTTCGCGGATCAAATGACAAACTTCTTGTGCTTGTTCAGGTGTGGCTGTTTCACCAGTACCGATTGCCCAGATTGGTTCGTAAGCAATGACCAATGAAGCAACTTGGTCTGCTGTTAAATCTTTCAAAGCAGCTTTAATTTGGCCAGAAACCCATTCGCCAAACTTGTTTGCTTTACGTGTTTCTAAAGTTTCGCCACAGCAGATGATTGGTGTTAAACCATTGGCAATCAAAGCTTTTGCTTTTTTGTTAATATCTTCATCTGTTTCGTGGAAGTAACCGCGACGTTCACTATGGCCGATAATACCGTAGTTCACACCCATTTCAGCTAAAACTTTTGGTGATGTTTCGCCAGTGAAAGCACCAGCATCTTCGAAATAGTTATTTTCAGAAGCAATATGCAAGTCAGTGCCAGCAGCACCGTCTAACAAGGTTTGTAAATCAACAGCAGGTGCGCCGATGACAGCTTCTACTTTGCTAGGATCAGGTAATTTACCTTTAAGGCCTGCAACAAATTCAGCAGTTTCCTTAGGGTTTTTGTTCATTTTCCAGTTACCAGCGATAATTGGTGTACGCATATTCAAATCGTCCTTTCTTATGTAACAAGTCGGTGCTCACGCACCGTTACTTGTAAAAAACTTATTTTTCAGAAATGGCAGCAATACCAGGTAAAGTCTTACCTTCAAGGTATTCTAATGAAGCACCGCCACCAGTTGAAATATGAGTCAATTGGTCGCCAACACCTAATTGCTTAACAGCGGCTGTTGAATCACCACCACCAACAATGGTTGTTGCGTCAGACAATGTGCCTAAGAATTTCCCAACTTCAAGGGTACCCTTAGCATAGTTGCTCATTTCAAAGACACCCATTGGGCCGTTCCAAACAACGGTCTTAGCATCAGCTAACACAGCTTTGAAATCTTCGATTGATTTAGGACCGATATCTAAAGCCATGTAGCCATCAGGAATGTCGCCTTCAGCAACTTGGCTGTCAGCATCATTCTTGAATTCTTTAGCAACCACGTTATCAACTGGCAAGACTAACTTGTCGCCAGCTTTTTCAATGATTGACTTAGCTAATTCAATTTTATCTTTTTCAACTAAAGAGTTCCCAATTTTAAGGCCTTTAGCAGCGTAGAATGTATAAGTCATCCCACCACCAACAATTACTTTGTCAGCTTTAGCTAATAAATGATCGATGACACCGATCTTATCAGAAACTTTGGCACCACCTAAGATGGCAACAAATGGGTGCTTAGGGTTGTCAACGGCATTGCCTAAGAACTTGATTTCTTTTTCCATTAAGAAACCAGCAGCAACTTTTTGGCCTTTTGCCTTCATTGCTGTGGCGATCCCAACGTTAGAAGCATGTTCACGGTGTGCTGTCCCAAAAGCATCATTGATGAAGATGTCGCCTAAACCAGCCCAGTATTCACCTAATTTAGGATCGTTCTTGCTTTCACGCTTGCCAAAGTCATTGTCAATATCCTGGAAACGAGTGTTTTCCATTACCAATACGTCGCCATCGCTTAAAGTCGCAATTGCGTCTTCAAGTTGTTTGCCTTCGTTAGTTGGTACAAAAGTAACCGGCTTGTTTAACAATTCGCTTAAACGTGTTGCAACAGGTTCAAGGCTTAATTCTTTCTTATCGTCATCGGACTTGATCCGGCCTAAATGAGATAACAGAATGGCTTTACCGCCGTTTTCAATCACGTATTTGATGGTTGGTAATGCAGCTACGATCCGGTTATCGTCACCGATCACGCCGCCTTTAATTGGGACGTTAAAGTCCACACGAATTAATACTTTTTTTGATTTAACATCTAAATCAGAAACAATTAATTTTGCCATGTTTGGATAGCCTCCTGATAATTAATTCATTCATTTATTCATAACATCTACCGCCACTCGGGCCCTGAGCGCGGCTATCAAAAAAGGCAGAGGGAGTGAACCTCCCTCCGCCTTTAGTAGAAAATCTATTTGCGGTTTGTAAAATTGGCTAGAAGGCCGAGATTACATTTGGCTAGCAAATTTTTCTAATGTACGAATCATTTGTGCAGTAAAGCCAGATTCGTTATCGTACCAAGCAACAACTTTGACAACTTGGCCTTCGCCGCCGCCAACGATTTGTGTTTGTGTAGGATCGAATACTGAACCAAATTCAGTGCCAATGATGTCTGAAGAAACGATTTGGTCATCGTTGTAACCAAATGAAGCGTTGCCTTCAGTAACTGCCTTAACAGCAGCGTTAACTTCGTCAGCTGTAACAGTCTTGTCGAGTGTTGCAACTAATTCAGTTAATGAACCAGTGATAACTGGTACACGTTGTGCATGGCCATCTAATTTACCCTTCAATGCAGGAACAACTAAGCCCAAGGCCTTAGCAGCACCAGTTGAATGAGGGATAATGTTAGCAGCAGCTGCACGAGCAGCACGAACGTTACCGCCACGATCTGGACCATCTTGTAATTTTTGAGTAGCAGTGTAAGCATGGATAGTTGTCATCGTACCAGCTTTGATGCCGAATGCATCGTTAACAGCCTTAGCTAAAGGAGCCAAGCAGTTAGTTGTGCATGAAGCAGCTGAGATGATTTGGTCGTCAGGTGTGATTGTATCATCGTTAACACCGTAAACGACAGTCTTAAGTGCACCAGCAGGAGCTGAGATAAGAACTTTCTTAGCACCAGCATCGATATGTGCTTGTGATTTTTCTTTTGAAGTGTAGAAACCAGTACTTTCAAGTACTAATTCAACATCGTCGTTTTTAACCCAAGGAATATTGTGAGCATCTGATTCAGCGTAAACTGGGATGTTCTTACCATCAATTACCAAGCTGTTTTCTGTAGCTGATACTTCATGGTTGAAGTTACCATGAGCTGTATCATACTTCAATAAATGAGCTAACATGTCTGGTGATGTTAAATCATTGATAGCAGCAACTTCCAAGTCAGTGTTGCTCAAGCTATAAATACGACGTAAAGCTAAACGACCAATACGTCCGAAACCATTAATACCTACTTTTGTAGTCATAATAAAGATTTCCTCCTTCAGGAAATAAAAATTTATTTTAAAGGGTTACCCCTTTTAAAATCAAGTTTGCAGCACCTTCGTCAGTAATTAACCAAGTCTGGTGCGGTGCAAGCTGCGCGTAAGCCTTAATCGCATCGGCTTTTTTTGCGCCACCAGCAATAGCGACGATACAAGGCGTTTTTTTGAGCTTCTCAAGTTGTAGACCAATTTGAGGAATTTTATAAACGATCCGGCCTTGCTTATCAAAAAAGTAACCAAATGCTTCACCAACTGCATGCTTGCGTTTTAACATTTGAATTGTATCTGCTGGCATGTCCCGGCGTTCCGCCATCTGCAATGCCACACCGATACTATGAACTACCCCGACACTTTTGTCAACTAATGTTAACACTTCTTTTACCACTGGTTCTTCAAGCAATGGTTGATAAACACGCGCGCTAACATGCTCTGGAATATAGAGCACCCGATGTGTACCATTCGTGTTAAGTGCCATTTGCGCACAAACCGAATTGGCTTGAATATCAACCGCTTCGCCTAAACCACCACGTGCAGGAACAAAGGTTAACTGACGCTTTTCTGACAAAGCCGGCGTCAACTGATTCGCAACGGCTGCCATCGTCGTCCCACCCATTGCTGCAATCACAGCCTCACCTTGCGGTAAGTTTTGTTGCAGAATTTCGTTTAACAGACGACCCATGGTCTCCAGCACTTTGGGCTGTTGGTCCAAATCAGCTGCAACAATTGAACAATGATCTAAATGAAGCAGATCTGCCAATTGTTTTTCTTTGATTTTGATGCCGGATAACTCGGCCATGGTCCCCGCTAAATGTTGTAGCACGTCACTACCCTTAGCTGTGAGCATCATGCCTGATTTCGTCATGGTGATCAAATCGTTTTCCCGCAGAAAAGTCGTTTCGGTGCGTAAGCTACGCTCAGTCAAACTGAGACGTTGTGCTAACACCCGACGACCAATCGGTGCGAGCCAATGAATCTGTTGCAAAATTTGAAATCGCAATTTAGCTGAATCAATTAGATCAGGTGCTAAAGCTGCCAACCAGGTTAATTCTTGCTGCATTGTGTTTCCTCTTCCTTCACGGGTCAAGAAATGTCCCGCTCTGTCATTTTGCGACCCATCAAGGTCAAAAATTAAAGTGTCCATCTCTGTCCACTTCCCTTGACCACGATTTGTATTATAGCAAGTTCTATTTTTTTATGCAAGGCTTATGCTTGAACTATTTTCAAACGATTTTCATTCATAGCGCTTTCTTTTTGATGACGATTGGATCCCTAAAGCCTCACGATATTTGGCAGCCGTTCGCCGTGAGATCGTGATGCCTTGTGCCGCCAATTGTGTCACAATTTTCTGATCAGACAACGGATGCTGTTTATCTTCCGCAGCAATCAGCTGTGCCAGTTGCTGCTTCACATTTTCGGCAGAAAAAGCATCCCCATTTTCTTGATTCACGGCGTTGGTAAAGAACTGGCGCAATTCATAAACACCAAATGGGGTCTGTAAATACTTGCCATTGACACTACGACTGATCGTTGACTCATGCAATTTCAACTCTTGTGCGACATCGCGTAACAGCAACGGCTTCAGCGGATGCGTCGCCTGGGTAAAAAAGTCATGTTGGTGCTTTAAAATCGACTGACCAACACGTAAAATCGTGCTGCCACGTTGCTGCAGACTATTTTTAAGCCAAGCGTACTCTTGCTTTTTTTCCTGCAAATATTTTGCCACGGCTTGATCATCACTTTGGGCCATTCGCTCAAAATACTTTTGTTGAAAGCGTAATTTAGGACGCCCGGCCTTAGTCGGCATGAGCTTAAGCCTTGAACCAGCCATTTCTAAAATCAAATCGGGAATAATGTAGTCGTTTTGACTTTGGGTAAAACTAGCGCCTGGATGGGGTGTTAGACCTTGTACGTAGTCGAAGATCGCCTGCACCTGTGCCAACGACATGTGATAACGCTGACTGATTTTATCCCAATGACGTTGTGCAAAGTCCAAAAAGCTATCTTCAAGCACTAAATAGGCTTGTGCTGGCGCGCGATCGTCGTTTTCAATTTGTAACAGCAAGCATTCTTGCAGGTCACGGGCGCCAACCCCTGGTGGATCCAATTGTTGTAATAAGGTTAAGGCATCCAAAACTTGTACCTGACTGGCACCTGTTTTTGCCATTGCTTCTTCTAAAGTTAATTTTAAATAGCCGTTTAAATCTAAATACTCTAACAAAAACAAAACAAGGTCCCGCAACGGTGTTGCCCGCATGGTCAGATGCACCTGATCTAATAAATATTCAAACAACGACTGTGACCGTTCTGGAATGGCGTCCATGTATTGCATGGGATCTGTCACCTGGCGACTGCTTGTATTTCGGATCACAGGAACATGTTCTAAGGTCGTTTGAACTTCGATCAGTGGATTCTCAAGACTTTTTTGTTGCAGAAACTTCTGCAATCCATCCACATTAAATTGCAACATTTGAATCGACTGTTGTAATTGTTGTGTCATCACAAGCTTTTGTAATTGCTTTTGCTGCTGACTCATGGCCTGTTTAGGTCCCAAAATCAAACACCTCACTGTTCATAACGTTGGGTTAGCGATTTGCTAAGTGGTACGACTTCATTTTAACCGATTCTTTGGTTTAGACCAAAATTGATGCTTCTAGTTTAACATGATTCGATCAACAGCAGCGTTGATTCAACAAAAACCACAAATTTCTAAATTAGCCCTTGCCTTTTGTCCGAATATTGTTTAATATAGTTTATGTTGTTTAGCGCTTGTAGTGTAATGGATATCACGTGAGATTCCGGTTCTTGAGATGGGGGTTCGATTCCCTCCAAGCGCATCAGATGAACGTTTAAGCCTTCTATCAGTTGATAGAAGGTTTTTTGTTGTCCAATTTTCAAAAATTGATTAAACTAAGACTAAGTCATTTTGAAAAGAGGTTGTCTTATGACAGCAAAAGTTTGGTTTATCACCGGCACGTCCACCGGTTTTGGACGTGAATTAGTTGAAGCATTGATTGCCCGGCATGAAAAAGTGGTGGCCACTGCCCGCAATCTCACTAAAATTGCAGACTGGCAAAACCAGCCTAACGTCCTGTTAGCCACGGTGGATGTCACCAAGCCTGAACAGATCAAAACCGCCCTGACGGCTGCCGTGGCGAAATTTGGTCGGATCGATGTCTTGGTGAATAACGCTGGCTGGGGTTATTTTGGCGCTGTTGAGGAATCAGATGACACACAGGTCCGCCGAATGATGGAAACTAATTTCTGGGGCGTCTCAAATGTCACCCGTGCGGTACTTCCGATCATGCGCCAACAAAAGCACGGCTATATCATGAATATCACCTCAATTGCCGGTCTCTTAGGCAACCCTGCCTTCGGTTACTATAACGCAACCAAACACGCAGTGGAAGGCTTAATGAAGGCCTTACGTCAAGAAGTGGCACCTTTAGGGCTCCACATTACCAATATTGAGCCTGGGCCATTTCGCACCGACTGGGCAGGCCGGTCACATGTTGGTGCCACCGCATTGATTGCTGATTATGCGCAAACAGCACATGTCCGGCGCCAACAAACTGAAACCCATTCTGGCCAACAGGCTGGCTCCCCAGCACTTCTGGCGCAGGCCATGATCAAACTCAGTCAAGTCACGAAACCTCCTTTCCATTTTATTGCAGGCCAAAACGCTTTTGACCGCATGCAAGTGGAACTGACCCAAGAACAACAGGATTTCGACCAGTGGCAAGCCGACTCAACCCATTTAAATTATGGCGACGAAGCTTACTGGCAAAAATAGTCCTGTTAAAAAGAGGCATCCGACAAAAAACGTCTGATGCCTCTTTTCGATGTTCCTTTAAACGATGGTCCGCTGTACTTTAGCACTTAGCCACACGAGTAATCCTAGCAGAACGGCTAATAGCAATGTGGTACCGCCAACAAAATCATAATGTTGTAAGCCATAATAGCCTACAACTCCTAGCAACCACCACATAAAATTGCCCCAAACTGGCAATGGTCGTTTCAAAACAAAATAACTCACAAACACAATGGTATAAAGTGGTGTAAAGATCGAGCCAATAAAGTATAGGAAGTTTTCATAAGTTTGCATGGAAGCCACTAAAGCAATGACCAAGCCCACTGCCGTTACGATCAAGGCAATCACCCGCGCATTACTTTTCGGCCAAACATTTTGCAAACTCACTGCGGCTGAGTGCGCGTCCATAAAGGTGGTCGTAACCGTTGAAAAGATAATGATCAGCAAGGCGATTAGCCCTAGCCCTGAATGGGTCAAAAAAGTAGCAAAATCTAACCCTGTCCGCGCTGCTAATAATAAGCCAATGCTAAACATCAATAAGCTCCCGAGGCCATACCCACCGGCACTTGCTAATGAGATCGTAAAAGGGCGTTTGGTTTGTTGGGTGTAATCCCCAATTAATGGCAACCAGGATAAGCCCATGGTTACGTTTAATTCAACTGCAGCGCCAAAACTCATTTGTCCTGAAATTGCCCCTGCCGTCACACCAGTATGCAACACCAAGCCCAATACGATCAGTGAGCCAAGCAACAAGATCACCACGATCACATTATTTAACTTAAATAGGATTTTAACATCTAGCCATAGCCACAGGCCGATCAATAGCGCAATGATCACCGCCATCACCACAAAATTACGGTGTCCAAACAACTGACCACTGACCCCATTCATCGCTTGAGCGGCATTCACGATCATCACGGCTGTCCAGCCCAACAATTGCAGGCCGTTTAAGCACGAAAAAAGTAGGACGCCCCAACGCCCGAAAACAAACTCGGTCGACTCAATGGCACTTTGATGACGCTTTGCACCTAAATAAGCGGCTGGCAATAAAAAGCCTAAGCAACCGATCAAATGGCCGAGTACAATGGCTAAAAAGCCTTTCCCTAAGCCTAATGGTGCCATTAACGTCCCAGTGACGATTTCTGCAATGGAAATAGCCGCCCCAAGCCACAATAGAAATTGCGTCCGCGTTTGGGTATTAGCCATGAGTGGCCTCACCTCCAAATGCTTGACGCATGGCCTGTACGCTATCGGTGATATGCTTGCTTTGCGTGATCATTGAGATCACGGATACTCCTGCAGCACCAGTTGCTGCAATATCGTTTAAATGAGCAGCTGTAATCCCACCAATGGCTACAATCGGGCACCGACTGAGGCCAACGAGTTTTTCAAGACCCGCTAAACCGATCACTGGATCTGCATCCGCTTTTGACCCAGTTGGATAAATGGGGCCACTGCCTAAATACGCAATCTGATCCAACTGATTGGCATGTTCAACCTCTGCCACGGTGCTACAGGAATATCCTACAAACAAGCGTTGTTGCACTTGGGCCAACGTCGCCTCAATGCCCTCATCCTTTTGGCCCACGTGTAGCCCATCTGCGTGAACCGCTAGCGCCAATTCAATATCATCATCAATGATCAAAGGCACCTGGTAAGCCTGCGTTAGCTGCCGGCAAGTTTGTGCCAAAGCCAGTTTGTCAGCCCCTGTTAAAGCAGTTGGCCCTTTTTCACGAAATTGAAAGGCCGTAATACCTGCTGCCAAAGCCGTTTTTAAAATTGTCAAAAAGTCTTGTTCTGGTTGTAGATCTTGCGTCCCCATGATGAAATAGGCCTGCAGTTGTTCTGGTTTAAAGTCCATTTTGACCCTCCACTTTACGATATGCCCAATGATTCAAAGGGCCATGTCCATGCCCCACTTGAATGCCATCGCGAATGGTTGCATCCACATAGGCTTTGCCTAACCGAATGGCCGCTTCAAGTGATTGACCTTTGGCTAATTCTGCCGTAATACAAGCCGACAGTGTATCGCCGGTGCCATGAGTGTTATGCGTTGGCACCCGCTTAGCACTTAGCCAAAAATCAGTACCGTCTGCTAAAAGGACGTAGTCACGACTGGTATCACCTTCTTGATGGCCACCTTTAATAATGATATTTTGAGCGCCGCGTTGTTGTAATTTAACGGCGGCTTGCTTAACTGCTGCTGGCGTTTCAATTGTCATATCCGTTAACCGCTCAGCTTCTGGTAAATTCGGTGTCACGATTGTTGCTAACGGCAAGAGTTCATCGCGCACCACATCGATGGCGTCATTACTTAACAGCGGTGCCCCGCCTTTGGCAATCATGACTGGATCAACAGTCAGTGGGCCAAAATCATATTTTTTCAAGTTACGAACCACTGCCCGCACGCGAATAGGATCAGCAAGCATCCCGGTTTTACAAGCCTTGATCTGTAAATCCGCCGCCAAAGAGGCAAATTGTTCATCAATAATCTTTTCAGGCAGTGGGAAAGCATCTTGGACACCTAAGGTATTTTGGGCGGTAATCGCCACTAACACCGTCGTAGCAAAAACGTGGCGTTCTTGAATGGTTTTCAAATCAGCTTGCATGCCTGCACCGCCACCGCTATCAGAACCGGCAATGGATAATGCTTGTGGGAAGATATCAGTCATTATGGTTGCACCTCGAATTTCGCAGTTTCAGTTAAATTTTGTAACGTCATTAAATGTAATTCATCAAATAGCTTGGCCGCAAATGTTCCTGGTTGTTCGGCCGACAAAGTCGCTGCAACCCGTTCACCCGCACTGGCAAAAGTGGCACAAGCTGTTTGAGCCGCTTCAAAATAATCTGGTAGTACTCCGGCAAATGCCCCCACCACACTGGATAGCATATCGCCAGAGCCGACATGTAACTGGAATAATGGTGTCCCATTAAAAACTTTGCAAACTTGTTTGCCATCGGTAATCACATCCGTTGGCCCACTTAAAATGACAATTGCATGTTGTTTAGTGGCACAAGCTTTGGCAACGGCAACGAGATCCTGATTGCCCTCACCGGCATCAATGCCTTTTGCTTGCCAATCGACGTCAGCCAATGCCGCAATTTCCCCAGCATTACCGCGAATAATGTCTACCTGAAAGTCGGCTAATAATTGGGTGGCAACTTGTTTGCGATATTTGACAGCCCCCACCGCCACTGGATCGATGACCAACGGTTTATGGTACTGGTTCGCCAGTTGGCCGACCCGCCGAATTTGTGCCACTTGCCGCTCTGTAAACGCCCCTAAATTAAGCACAACTGCACTGGCCATTTGAACCATTTCCTCAGCTTCTGTAATCTCTTCAGACATAATTGGGGAGGCGCCTAATGCGTTAATGCCATTGGCCACATCCTGAACCGTGACAAAGTTAGAAATATTAAAGACGATTGGATTTTGTTGCCGCAATGTTTCAAGTGCTGCTAGTTTCATTATTAACCAGCTCCTTTATTTTTTCAGTCCTCAACCTTACCTGCAAAATAAACAGGGCGAAACCAATTGTGTTAATTGGTTTCGCCCTGTTTATTGCGACCATTAACACTTTCCTGCGCAAGTCTGAACTTACAGGTTCAAAGGGATTGCACTGCTTGATGCATCTCAGCTCTTTCGAACACCCCTAGTGTTGATTTCTGATATGATTACTTTTAGTATAACCGTTTTCATCAAAAATACCACCTTATATCCAAAACCACATTCCCTGACTTTTGACAAAAAGATCAAAAAATTAAGGTAAAACATTTGACCTTTGCTGACCAATGCTCTAAACTAGCATTACACTTAGTTGAGTGCTAAAATAAATTTAAATTTGAAACACACTAGGAGGTTACAACATGTTAGTTCCTACAGTTATTGAACAATCATCTCGTGGTGAACGTGCTTATGATATTTATTCACGTTTGTTAAAAGATCGTATCATCATGTTATCCGGGGAAGTTAATGACCAAATGGCAAACTCTGTCATTGCCCAATTACTTTTCTTAGACGCTCAAGATTCTAATAAAGATATTTCGATTTATATCAACTCACCTGGCGGCTCTGTGACAGCCGGTCTTGCCATTTACGATACGATGAACTTCATTAAAGCTGACGTTCAAACGATTGCAATGGGGATGGCTGCTTCAATGGCCAGTGTTTTATTAACAGCTGGGACAAAGGGCAAACGTTTCGCATTGCCAAATGCCACTGTTTTAATTCACCAACCTTTAGGTGGCGCTCAAGGACAACAAACTGAAATTGAAATCGCCGCAACTGAGATCTTAAAGACTCGGAAACGTTTGAACAAGATTTTGGCTGAAAGTTCTGGCCAAACCTTAGAACAGATCCAAAAAGACACTGATCGTGACCATTATTTAACCGCTCAAGAAGCCAAAGATTATGGTTTGATCGATGAGATTATGGTTAACCAAAAATAATTTCAAATTAAAGAAGCTGATGCAGCCCGCTTACTTAGCGCGGCATGCATCAGCTTCTTTTTTTGAGTTTAGTTGGCCACATGAAATGGAATTTTATTCCGATTATCCGTTTTAACGCCACCATTTTTAGCCGCTAATTCAACGGCATCCACAATCTTTTGGTACCCGGTACAACGACACATATTACCAGAAAGGCCGCGGCGAATTTCGTCCCGGGTTGGGTTAGGATTATCTGCCAGCAACTGCTCGCTGGACAAAACCATCCCTGGCGTGCAGTAACCGCATTGCACGGCCCCAGCATCTACAAAGGCCTGTTGCACATTGTCCAAATGGCCATCTTCAGCGGCCACCCCTTCAATGGTTGTGATGTTTTTACCATTGGCCCAAACAGCCATATAGAGACAAGACTCCATGGTCTGCCCGTCAATGATCACCGTACAGGCGCCACATTCACCAACACTACAACCTTCTTTAACACCTGTCATTTCAAATTCATCGCGCAAGACTTCGATCAAGCTTTGGCGGACATCCACATCACAAGAAACTGCTTCGCCATTTAATGTAAACGCAATTGTTTGCTTCATTTATTCGTCACCTTTCAATGCTGTCATAATATTGCGCCCTGGTAAAACGGTCACGAGATGATCGCGAAACGCTTTACTATTGCGGCCAGAATGTGTTTTTGTATCTTTTAAGCATGCGGTGCCAATGGCCTTCAGCACATCAGCGCTAATCGTTTTACCTTGCGCATAGGCTTCCGCATGCGGTGCACGCACTGGCGTTGGTGCAGAGGCCCCAAAGGCGATTCGCAAATCTTGAATTTCCTGTTGGTCATTCACTTTGATCAATGCCGCACAGCTTTGATTGGCAATGTCCAAAGCATTACGCCGGGCAAACTTGGTGTAATAGCCCACATAACCTTGATAATCAGCTTGCGCAACGTTGATCCGCACCACCACATCCCCCGGTTTAAGCACCGTTTGGCTTGGGCCTGTAAATAAATCGCGAATTGGTAAGTGTCGCGTTCCAGTTGGTGATTGAATCTCTAAAACAGCATTATAGGCCAGCAATGATGGTGAACTATCCGCACCAGGACCGGCATTACAAATGTTACCGCCAATGGTGCCCATATGCCGCGTTTGTGGCCCACCGACCAATGAAACCGCTTGGGCTAATAACCCCATATGCTGGCGAATAATCGGATCGTGTTCAATTTCATCAAAGGAACACAGTGCCCCAATGCTAATCGTGCCATCGACTTCTAAGCGAATCCCTTGTAATTCAGGAATCTCTCGGATTCCAATCAAGGCAACCTCAGCGTAAGTCGCTGCTTCTGCGCGATTTTTCACGAGAACATCCGTGCCACCGGCAACAATCCGTGCGTGAGGATCTGTGCGAATCACAGCAAAAACATCCGCTAAAGAATGTGCCTCATGATAACCTGTAATATCGTACATTTTATAAGTCCCCCTTCGCTGCTTTTTGTGCGGCTTGATATTGGTTATAAACCAATTCCGGTGTCAACGGAATCTTGTCGATTCCAACACCAATCGCATTTTTAACAGCGTTGCGAATCGCTGGTGCTGGTGATACGTCTGGATTTTCCCCTAATGCTTTATTGCCATAAGGGCCTAATGGGTCTTGTGATTCGACAAACACACCTTCTAAGTCTGGTAAGTCCATAGCGGTTGGCAATTTATAATCTAGCATGTTGTTATTCAATGGCTTCCCTGCTTTGTTATAGAGCAGTTCTTCATTTAAACCGTAAGCCGCACTCATGGCCATGCCACCATCGACCTGACCACTGGCCAACAGCGGATTAATAATTTTTCCGGAATCATGGACGTTCATTAAACTCAATAATTTTACCTGTCCAGTTTCAATATCGACTTCAACTTCTGCCAAACTACAACCAGAGCCATAAGAATTGTGGTGCACATTAATCGATGAATAAGTTTCCATTGAACCAGCTGTATCCCAATCATAATAGGACTGCATGGCCATGTCTTTCACAGTTGTCACCAGATCGCCATCAGCACGATAAACAATGTTCCCGTCGACAATATCCATGTGTTCCAGCTGAACCTTAAATTCAGTTTCCGCACGTTTTAAGATTTTTTGTTTCATTTCTTCGGCAGCTTTTTTAACGGCTACCCCACCAATATAAGTTTGTCGAGAGGCGTAAGCTCCGGTATCATATGGATCCAAGTCCGTATCCGTCATCACATCACGAATCACACTTTTAAACGGTACCCCTAAGGTTTCAGCTGCCATTTGTGCTAATGCTGTATCTGCACCTTGTCCAATTTCAGTGGCCCCTACTTGTAATTTAAACGTACCATCCGGTAAGGCGAACAACCGGGCACTGGATGTTTCTAGTCCGAACGGCCAAACCGCTGTTCCAAAAGAAAAAGCGGCAATGCCCACACCACGGCGCTTAACACCCGTTTTGTAAGCCTGACTAGCAGCTAATTTTTCATCCCAATGAAAAGCTGCGCGACCTTTTACCAAACATTGTTCAATTAAAAAGTCCCGCTGCTTTGTTTGGCCTAACTGATTGTAAAAACCATCTGGCTGGTGGTTTATTTGCCGAAACTTAATCGGATCCATACCAATTTTGTCAGCTGCATCATCAATAATCGATTCCAATGCAAAAATCACTTGTGGCATCCCATACCCTCGCATGGCGCCGGCTGTTGCAATGTTGGTATACACCGTTTTTGCGGAAAAACGTAAACTGTCAGCGCGATACAGTGCATTAATAAAGGTGCCCCCTTTACCACCAACAGCGTGGCCGTGTGACGCGTAACCGCCTTGATTGGAGAGCACATCACAATCAATCGCTGTCAGATGACCATCCTGATTCACACCAATTTTCATATCATATGAAATCGCATGTCTGGTTCGCGTATAAGCGATGGTTTCCTCACGCGTCAAGGCAATCTGAACCGGACGCCCCCCTAAAGCGCGGCTTAAGGCAACCACTAACGGTTCAATAATGATTTCCTGTTTATTTCCAAAACCACCGCCAATAAATGGCTTTTTCACCCGAACTTGGGACCAATCGATTCCGTTGGCCTGTGCCACAATGCGGCGACAAATATGTGGGATTTGAGTGGAACTAATGCAAGTCCAGCGTTGATCAGAACTTTGATAAGCCACTGCAATTTGGTTTTCCAAATGCAAATGTTGTTGGACTGGCGTCGTTAAATGCCTGGCAATCACATAATCAGCGTCTTTTAAGCTTTGCTTCACATCGCCAAAGCCCACTTCTGAACTGGCAAACGCATTTTCACGTTCTGGATGGATCCGCATGGCATCAGGTGCCATCGCTGCTTCCGGGGTTAAATAAACCGGATACTCATCGTATTCAACTTTAATTTTCAACATGGCCTTTTTAGCCTGTAATTCAGTACGTGCAACCACCAGTGCAATATCATCACCATAAACGTGCACGTGACGTGTCAGCATGGTCCGATCTTCAATATCTCGCTTTGCTGGATCCAGGTTCCAAGGATGACCTGCGGTGGAATAAAGATGATGTGGGAGATCCTCTGGTAAAAAGATTTTGATGACACCTGGCATCTGAGCCGCTTCCGCAATGTCATACGACTTGACGTAACCATGCGCAATGGTCGACCGTAAAATCTTGGCATGCAGTAAATGCTTAAACGAAAAGTCACCGGTATAATTAGCCTGACCTTTCACCTTCGCAATTGCATCCCAGCGCTCTTCTGAGTGACCAACAATCTTTTTCTTATCCATTCATATTCCTCCGATAGACAGCAACTTTGTTTTTTTAAAAATCGGATTGACTCACAATTTCTTATCCGCACAAAGCTTAGCATAAAATGCAAACCATAACAATCAGAAATCGGCCTAATTTTAAGATTTTAATTATTAAATGTCCGATTTTTACCTATTTTTCGCTTTAAATCATTTAAAATACAACCATTAAGTTTGCTAAAAATACGAACGTTCGTATTTTACAAAATGAATAAAAATTGGAAATATTCAATTATTTTCAGACTAACACCAAAAAAGTCGTTGTTAAATGAGAATTGAACTCATTTAACAACGACTTTTTACGCCCAAGATTTACCTGCGTGAAGCTCATCCGCTAACTGATTTAATTTACGCAACCGATGATTGATCCCAGATTTTGAGATCGCCCCACTTGGTATTTTTTCGCCAAGTTCTTTTAAGGTAATATCGGGATAACGTAACCGTAATTGTGCAATTTCCTGTAACTTTGTTGGTAAACTTTCTAGGCCAACCGTGGTTTGGATATACTTAATATTTTCGATTTGGCGTGTGGCTGCATCAATCGTTTTGTTTAAATTAGCTGTTTCACAATTCACTAACCGATTAACAGAATTTCGCATGTCGCGCACAATGCGAATATCTTCAAATTTCAGCATCGCACTGGTGGCGCCAATTAACTGTAAAAAGTCGGCAATCTTAGCCGCTTCCTTCAGATAAACAATGTAACCGCCACGCCGTTCCGTCGCTCGAGCATTCATCCCAAAATGATTGATCATTTTGACGATCTGTTGATTATGGGCTTCGTAAAGTGAGTAAATTTCTAAATGGTACCGGCTGGTTTCTGGGTTATTAACAGAGCCACCTGCTAAAAAGGCACCGCGCAAATAAGAACGCATTTTCTGCTCAGATGCCAGCACTTCATCAGAAGGCAGGGTGGTTAAACTTAACGGCCCATTTAAAATATGCAGGTCATTTAAAACGCGATCGGTGCCTTGGCGCAGCCGAACCACATATAAGTTATTTTTTTTCAGCTTCATTTTACGCCGCACGATCAGTTCACTTTCAACCGCATAGTTTTGCTTTAAAAGCGTGTAGATCCGCCGCGCAATCGCTGGGTTTTCGGTTTGAACGTTTAAGATAAATTGATGTTGTGCAATACTCAAAGAACCGTTCATCCGAATCAGCGCCTCTAACTCAGCACGTGCATGTTCGCGATGAACTTCCAAAGTGGTCAGCTCTTTTTTCACATTGCTTGCATAGGAACTCATCTCATCACCTCAATTTCGTCGATGTGCTTGTAGTGCCAGGTTTAACACTTCATGCGCAACTTGATCGCCATTATGAAAAACCCCATGATCACGTAACTTTAAAAAGTTATTGGAAATCACCCGACAACCAAGTCCGCGTAACCCATTGAAATCATGCTGCACTTGTAACAAATATTCATCATACTTTTTACGATCCATATAATCATCTGGTACTGGTGCAGTATTCACCAACACGGTATTCACAAATGGGGCGTGCAAATGGCGATGTAAAACACGCACGTGATCTGCATCTGTAAAATGTTCTGTTTCACCTTTTTGCGTCATAATATTGCACACATAGATCACTTCGGCCTTGGTATTCAAAACAGCTTGGCCAACATTCTCGATCATTAAATTAGGTAAAATACTGGTAAATAAGCTTCCTGGCCCTAGTACGACGGCATCAGCACTCATAATCGCGTTGATTACTTCATGAACCGCATGCGGTTTAAACCCAGGTTGTGCGCCAGTTACCCAAACATCATTGATTTTCTTGTCGGCAGCCGTAATCCCTGCTTCCCCGGCCAATTCTGTTCCGTCCGAAAAATGGGCATTGAGCACCAATGGCTCGTTGCTGGCAGGGTAAACATGACCATCGATTTCCATCATATCGGATAGTTCTTGCACCGCATCGAAAATGCCTGATTTCATTTCAGATAACGCCGCAATGATCAGATTACCAATGGCATGCCCTGCTAAAAATGAATCTTTACTATTAAACCGATACTGAAAAATATCTAAATAAAGTTGTGGTAAATTAGACAAAGCCACCAGCACATTTCGAATATCACCAGGCGGCACAACGTTCATATAATTGCGAATCACACCGGAAGAGCCCCCATCATCTGCAACTGTGACAACGGCGGTGATGTCCGCATTCTCTTGATGTAAACTTTTTAAGATCACTGGCAGTCCGGTTCCACCACCGATCACGACGATTTTCGGTCGTCGGTAACTACGTACCTGCTTGATCATGAGCGATTGATCGTCTCCTTTCGTTTCGCCATATCTCGGTGAATGGTTTCAACTAAATACTGCGGCTTTAAATCGGCTGCCAGCCGTTCAGCAATTGCCACTGACCGGTGTTGCCCGCCTGTACAACCAATTGCGATCGTCAGGCTGGTTTTACCTTCTTTTTGATAACCTGGCATAATGTGTAACAGCATCCCGCTAAACCGCTCGTAAAAGTTTTCTGTGGCCGGCTGTTGCATGACATAATCATAAACGGCTTGATTCTTTCCGGTTAAAGCGCGAAATTCCGGCACATAATAAGGGTTCGGTAAAAAGCGGACATCCATGACAATATCGGCATCAATTGGCACCCCGTATTTAAAACCAAACGACATCACTTCAATATGAAAAGTCGCCACATCATCCAAGCGGAAATTCTCAAAAATCTTTTCGCGTAACTGTCGTGGTGTTAACTCTGACGTATCCACCACTAACTGCGACCGTTGTTTAATTTCGGCTAATAAGGCCCGTTCACGGGTAATCCCATCCATCAACCGACCTTCCATAGCCAACGGATGCGTCCGCCGCGTTTCTTTATAGCGTGACACTAATTCTTCATCTGAAGCATCTAAAAATAGAATCTTAGTGGTTACAAAATTCGTATTATCCAGATTTGCCAGCATTTCATCAATTTCATCATAAAAAGCCCGTGACCGTAAATCAATCACCAAGGCAATTTTAGTCACCTTACCAGATTCTTTTACCAATTCCCAAAATTTAGGCAACAAACTCGGTGGCATATTATCCACACAAAAATAGCCTAGATCTTCAAAGCTTTGCATGGCCACTGTTTTACCAGCGCCACTCATCCCAGTAATCACCACTAAGTTTAATGTATCGGCCATGATAGACTCCCTCAATTCTCTCTGCTTAATTTTAAAGTATGACGGCTTTAACGTTCGAATTGTGCTTCAAACAGTTTAACATACCGGGCGTATCATTTCTAGCAACCATCCCTTTATTTTAAACTTTCATAATGCTTCACATGTTGCGCACTGAAAAAAATCGACTCACCCTGAAGGCCAGTCGATTTTATGTAAAATATTCATGTATGACAAATCTCGCACAGGCCCTTAGGCTTGCTTATGATTGTTTTGATTGATCATGTGCATTTGGTCACTTAATGGACAACCGACATCTGAACAATCATGACAATTACTCCCTGTCTTTTTGAAAAAGCGTAAATATGTCACATAGGCAACGGCTGCAAATAAAACAACTGCTAAAATGATGGTTGACATCGAGACACCCCCTTTCCTAGCTGAGGCTAAAGCCTAAATCTGTTTTTTCACGTTTCACGAAAATCCCATAAACCATTAACGCTAACGCAATTGCGGCCACCGTCAAACTGATTGGTGAGAACTGCATGGTTGCGATACGCGATGCTTGATAGATCACAACGGCCACCATGTAGGCAACGGCTGTTTGATACCCAACCGCACGTAGCGTCCAACCGGTATCTCCAAATTCCTTATACATGGTCCCAATTGAAGCAAAGCAAGGGGCGCACAATAAGTTAAAGACTAAGAAAGCGTACCCTGCCATTGGGGTATAAACAGACTGGAGCGCTGAAACAAAGGCTGCATGACTGGTACCTGCGCCAAACGTAATGTGCAACGTCCCAACGCAATTTTCTTTGGCAATTAAACCCGCAATGACAGCAACCGTTGCGTGCCAATCCCCAAAGCCTAATGGTGCAAAAATCGGGGCTAACAAACCGCCTAAGAAACGGAGAATACTGTGGTTTTGGTCCACCATTTGCAGCCGGAAGTTAAAGCTGGATAAGAACCAAATTACCACGCAAGATAAGAAGATAATCGTGCCTGCTTTAATGATAAATGATTTAGCACGTAACCAAACACTTTGCACCAAATTACTGATCCGTGGTAAGTGATACGCTGGTAATTCCATGACAAAAGGTGCTGGTGCACCACTAAAGACCTTGGTTTTCTTCAAGAAAATCCCTGAACCGATCACAGCGATAATGCCTAAGAAATAAGCAGAAGGCGCCACCCACGAATTACCTGGGAAAAAGGTTCCACTGATCAAGGCAATCACCGTTAACTTAGCGGAACAAGGCATGAACGTGGTGAGCATAATCGTCATGCGGCGATCCTTTTCATTTTCAATGGTCCGCGTGGCCATAATACCAGGTACCCCACAACCAGTGGAGATCAACATGGGAATGAAAGATTTTCCGGATAAATTAAACCGATGGAAAATCCGATCCATGACAAACGCGATCCGCGCCATATAACCGCAATCCTCTAAAATCCCTAAACATAAGAAGAGCATCATGATCTGCGGCAAGAAACCTAACACGGAGCCGATCCCGTTGATGATCCCGTCGACCACCAAGCTTTGTAGCCAAGTTTGCACGTGCCAATTTTGTAACACTTGTGTAGCAAAATTAGGCACGATCTTACCAAATAGCACATCATTCATCCAGTCACTACCAATGGTCCCAATGGTTTGAATCGACAAGTAGTAAACCACCCACATTACAAACACGAAAATTGGCAATGCTAAGAACCGGTTGGTGACGATACGATCGACCCGATCACTCCAAGACATGGAAAAATCTTCCGTATCGATAACGGCCATTTCCATCACCCGGGCAATAAAATCATAACGTGCATTCACCACAATACTATCACTGACATCATCAAACACCTTTTCCGTCGTGGTGATCGTCGTGTCGATGGCTTGGGTTTGTTCAGCTGAAAGTTTTAATTCATTGGTCACATCTTCATCACGTTCAAACAATTTAATGGCATACCAGCGTAATTGCTGCTTTGGCACTAAAGCTTGAATCGTGTCCCCAATCAAGTTGATCGCTGATTCTAACCGATCATCATACTTCGGATAAGCATAAGTTTGAACATTAGGATCCTGCATTTTGTCCACCAGCTGATCCACATGCTGGTTTTTAAGGGCACTAATGCTGACCACCGGTAAGCCTAGAACATAGGACAACTTCTTTAAATTGATCTTCCGATTGCCCTCTTTTTTTAAACGGTCCATCATATTTAAACCGATAATAATCGGGACCCCTGTTTCCATCAGTTGAAGCGTCAAATATAAATTCCGTTCCAAGTTGGTGGCATCGACCACATCCAATACCCGATCTGTCTGCCCATTTAAAATATAATTGCGGGTAATAATTTCTTCAGAACTATAAGGCGACATCGAATAAATACCAGGTAGATCTTGAATCTCAACTTGATTATTATGCTTTAACTTACCACTTTTACGTTCAATCGTGACGCCAGGCCAATTCCCAATATGTTGATTTGACCCAGTTAAAATATTAAATAGCGTTGTTTTCCCACTATTGGGATTCCCCGCTAGGGACCAAGCCGTTGTTGACATCTCCATGCCTAATCAGCCTCCTCTAACAGAATACACGTTGCATCTTGCTTCCGCAGACTTAATTTATAGCCGCGCACGATCAACTCAATGGGATCGCCTAAAGGCGCCACTTGATTGACTTTGATCATGGTATTGCTGGTCAGACCCATGTCCATTAAACGCCGCCGTAACGCACGATCGCCTAACATTTTGCGAATAATCCCTGATTTTCCCACCGTTAAAGTCGCTAAGGAAATCAGCTTCACATCTGCACTGTCATTTTCACCGCGTACCACGATCCGCTGGGCAATATCACTACTAATGGCTAAACGCTGGCCTTGAAAATAGATCATCATGCCTGATGTATCTGATGCCAGTGAAATCACCGTAATGCTGCGGCCAGGAATCATGCCGATTTCTGCTAAATGCTTGACTAAGCGAGATTCGCCTAGGACCTGTACGATCACATATTTACCTTGACGTCTCAATTCAGCTAAAGCTTTCAAACTGTCAGCCTCCGATCCTAAATTTTCATCACCTGTGTCCCCAGACGGTGATTGAATGAGAAAGGCACCCTCATCATCAAAATCATTAGATTACGATTAAATTAATTTTAATCTATCTAGCAAATCTTGCAAATTTCATAAAAAAGCCCTTCCAACACTTTTGATTATAGCAAGGAAGCGTTTTAAGAAACAAGTGTAAATGAAAACAAAGTTCATTTGTAATATTATTGTAATATTCCAATTGAGAATCAATTGATTTTGACGCACCAAAAAAAGCTATTCTAAACAGCGCGTTTAGAGTAGCTTTTTTAAGTTATTCGCCGAGCAACGTTTTGGCAGCGGCAATTTGTTGTTTAATTTGTTTAAAGCCTGTGCCACCTAATGAGTTCCGGCGTTCAACAGCTGTTTCAGGATCCAATGCTGTATAAACATCTTCCTCGATCAACGGTGATAACGCCTTAAATTCAGCTAAGGTGACGTCCTTCAAGTAGGCTTGCTTTTTAATGCAAGTCAAAACCAATTCGCCCACTAGTTCATGTGCTTGCCGGAATGGCATGCCTTTTGCCGCTAAGTAGTCTGCTAATTCAGTGGCATTTGAAAAATCATGGGTGGTCGCATGGGCCATTTGAGCAGTATTCACTTTCAACGTGGCCAGCATCCCATTAAAGACCGTTAAGGATTGTTCAATGGTTTTAACCGCATCAAACATTCCCTCTTTATCTTCTTGGAAATCCTTGTTATACGCTAAAGGTAGCCCCTTCATCACGGTTAACAAGCCCATTAAGTCACCATAAACCCGACCGGTTTTACCGCGAATCAGTTCAGCCATATCTGGGTTTTTCTTTTGTGGCATGATCGAACTCCCAGTTGAATAAGTATCATCTAATTCAACATAATGGAATTCTTGACTATCCCACACAATGATTTCTTCACAGAACCGTGACAAATGCATCATTAATTGTGCCGAGTTACTCAGAAACTCTAAAATAAAGTCCCGATCACTAACCGCATCTAAACTATTGGCATAAGGCGCCGCAAAGCCTAATTGTGCTGCTGTGTACGCCCGATCCGTTGGAAAAGTCGTCCCAGCCAGCGCCGCTGCACCCAATGGTGATAAGTCGGTATGTTTTAGGTTAAAGTCAAAGCGTTCTGCATCCCGTTGGAACATTTGGAAATATGCCATTAAATATTGCCCGTAAGAAATGGGTTGCGCGTGCTGCATATGCGTATAGCCTGGCATTAACGTGGTAATGTGCTTTTCAGCCTTCGCCACAATCGTTGCCTGCAACTGCTTGATCAATGGCAAAATTGTATTTAAATGATTCTTCAAATACAAATGCATATCAGTGGCCACTTGATCATTCCGACTTCGAGCGGTATGCAATTTACCGGCGACTGGCCCGATTAAATCAGTTAACATTTTTTCAAGGTTTAAATGAATATCCTCATTGGCAATTGAAAATTCTAATTCGCCATTGGCGAGCTTTTGCTGCAACGTGTGTAAACCCGCTGTGATTTGATCTGCTTCTTCAGCTTTTAAAATCGCCGTTTTTTTCAACATCGCCACATGGGCCAATGATCCAGTTAGATCTTCGGCTGCCATTGCTTGGTCGAACCCAATCGAGGCGCCAAAACGTTGAACATATTCACTTGGTTCAGCGGTGAAACGACCGCCCCATAATTGGTGATTTTCAGTCATGAGCAACTTCCTTTTTCGCATCTTGTTTTACTTTTGCTTGTACCTGCGCGTTCACTTGAGTTGGTAGGCCCCAAAGCTTAATGAAACCAACAGCTGAATCATGGTCGAACTTATCAGCTGATGTGTAAGTGGCCAATTCTGTATCATACAAGGAGTATGGTGACTTCCGACCTTCAACCACTGCATTCCCCTTAAATAACTTCATCCGAATCGTACCGGTCACGACACTTTGTGTACTCTTAATGAAGGCTAATAAACTATCAAATAATGGTGAGAACCACAAGCCATTATAAATCGTGTTAGTAATTTGTTGTTCAACGATTGGGGTAAAGTGTGCTAAATCCCGTTCGAAGGTTAAGTCTTCCAAAGCTTTATGGGCTTTGATCAACGTCATGGCAGCTGGTGCTTCGTAAACTTCCCGCGACTTGATCCCGACTAACCGGTTTTCAATATGGTCGATCCGGCCAACGCCGTGTTCGCCAGCAATTTTGTCTAATTTACCGATTAAGGCAACTAAGTCTAATGCTTCACCATTTAAGCTCACTGGTACGCCGGCTTCGAAACCAATTTCAACAATGGCTGGTGTATCTGGTGTATCTTCAACCGCATTGGTCAAATCATAAGCATCTGCAGGTGGTGTGACCCAAGGATCTTCTAAAACGCCACATTCGTTGGCCCGGCCCCAAAGGTTTTGGTCAATTGAATAAGGACTGTCAACGTCGATTGGCACTGGAATGCCATTCTTTTTAGCGTATTCGATTTCTTCTTCCCGTGACCATTTCCAATCCCGAATTGGATCTTCAATTTTCATTTCAGGTGCTAACGCCCGAATGGCAACTTCAAACCGTACTTGGTCGTTCCCTTTCCCTGTGCAACCATGGGCAATGGCAGTCGCGCCTTCTTGATGGGCAATTTCAACTAATTTCTTAGAAATCAAAGGCCGTGATAAAGCAGAAACCAATGGGTATTCCCCTTCATATAAGGTGTGTGCTTGCAACGCAACCAATGCATAGTTTGTGGCAAATTCTGCTTGGCAATCTAAGTTGAAGGCTTTAATCGCACCCATCTTTAAAGCTTTTGCTTTGATGAAATCCATGTCTTTCCCAACTTCACCAACATTCATGCAAGCTGCAATGACATCGTAACCTTTGTCCATCAACCATTTAATTGCAACAGATGTATCTAAACCGCCTGAGTATGCTAAAACAATTTTTTCGTTAGCCATATAAATCAACCTCTCATCATGTGTGTGTTTTTATTTAAGTATCAGCAGGCTACCCCTTTAACCAACTTGAAATCTGTTGTGGTAACCGTTCATCAAATCTTTATCTTTGACGTTGATAACAGCATACATCACGTTCAAAAAAAATGCAACGATTTTATATATTTATTCATAAATTTCTTTGATATACGGCTAAAATTGCATAAAAGACGTTTAATTTAGCTTTTTGAACCAAAAAAACACAACCCGAAAGTTGTGTTTTGCCGTTACTTTTCAGTTTTAGGGCCTTCAAAGCGTGGCCGTTTACCAGCGCGCTCTAAAATCGGCTTTAAATATTGCCCAGTATAACTACCAGGGGTTTCTGCAATGACCTCTGGCGTTCCGGTGGCCACCACTTCGCCACCGCCAGCCCCGCCTTCTGGGCCAAGATCAATCAGATAATCGGCTGTTTTAATGACATCTAAATTATGTTCAATGATCAAAACGGTATTGCCAGCATCCACCAGTCGATGGAGCACTGCTAACAGACGATTAATATCGTCAGCGTGCAAGCCAGTGGTCGGTTCATCCAAAATATAAAATGTTTTCCCAGTTTGCCGACGGTGCAGTTCAGAAGCCAGCTTCATCCGTTGTGCTTCCCCCCCAGACAAGGTCGTGGCTGGTTGGCCTAAGGTAATGTACCCTAAACCAACATCGACAATTGTCTGTAACTTGCGCCGAATCTTAGGAATGTTTTCAAAGAATTTCAGGGCTTCATTAACCGTCATGTTCAAAACATCCGAAATCGTCTTGTCTTTGTATAAGACTTGTAAGGTTTCGGAGTTATAACGCGTCCCATGACAAACTTCACACGGCACATAAACATCCGGTAAAAAGTTCATTTCAATTTTAATGATCCCATCACCTTTACAAGCCTCACAGCGCCCGCCTTTCACGTTAAAACTAAAGCGATTTTTCTTATAACCGTGAATTTTGGCTTCATTAGTTTGGGCAAATAAGTCCCGAATATCATCAAACACACTGGTATACGTGGCCGGGTTACTGCGTGGGGTGCGGCCAATCGGGCTTTGGTCAATGTCCACCAGTTTATCAACATTTTTCACGCCGGCAATGCTCGTGTACTTCCCTGGCTTTTGTTTGTTCCGGTTCAACTTTTGCGCTAACGCCCGTTTTAAAATACTGTTGACTAAGGTCGACTTTCCTGACCCAGAAACCCCTGTCACCACAATAAATTCCCCTAATGGAAAATCAACGGTGATTTTCTTAAGGTTATGTTCCGCAGCCCCGGTGATACGCAACTTTTTACCATTGCCTTGACGCCGCTTTGCCGGGAGCGGAATATATTTTTTACCAGACAAATACTGTCCAGTTAACGAATTGGGATTTTTTTCAACTTCTGCTGGCGTCCCAGCGGCCATCACTTGCCCGCCGTTTTCCCCAGCACCTGGGCCAATATCCAACAAGTAATCGGCAGCCCGCATGGTATCTTCATCGTGTTCCACCACGATTAACGTGTTACCTAAATCGCGCATGGCCTTTAACGACTTGATCAAACGATTGTTATCCCGCTGATGCAAGCCAATTGAAGGTTCATCTAAAATGTACAAAACCCCTGACAAATTCGAACCGATTTGCGTCGCTAACCGAATCCGCTGGGCTTCCCCCCCAGACAAGGTGCCTGCTGAACGGCTTAGGTTTAAATAATCTAAGCCAACATTTTGCAAGAAACTCAACCGATCATGGACTTCCTTTAAAATCGGTTTGGCAATAGTGGTTTGCTTTTCAGTTAATGTTAACGCATCAAAAAAGTGTAAGCATTCTGAAATGGGCAGTTCAGAAACCGCACTAATGTGTTGGCCTTTAATTTTAACTGCCAGTGCCTGTTCATTTAACCGATAACCATGACAAACGGGACAGGTTAATTCGGTCATATATTGCCGCATTTGGGTGCGGGTAAAGTCACTGTTGGTTTCCCGATAACGCCGGGCCACGTTGTTCATGACCCCTTCAAAGGTTGCGTCAACATCACGTACCCCACCAAAATCATTTTCATAGTGGAAGTGGAACGTTTCGGTACCTGCACCGTGCAAAATCAACTGTTGCTGTTCAGTCGGCAAATCCTTAAATGGCGTATCCAGATCAATTTTAAAATGCTTGGCAGCTTGGGCTAATAATTCAGGATAATACTGTGATGAAATTGGATTCCAAGGCGCTAACGCACCATCCGCTAAGGTCAGACTTGGGTCTGGCACCACCAAATCCTCATCAACTTCCAACTTCATCCCTAACCCATCACACTCAGGACAAGCCCCAAACGGCGCATTAAATGAAAATAGCCGTGGTTCCAATTCGCCAATGGTAAAGCCACAATAAGGGCACGCATAGTGTTCGGAAAATAAAATTGGTTCCCCACCAATCACATCCGCTGTGGCATAACCGTCTGACAAGCGCAAGGCGGCTTCAAATGAATCGAACAGCCGAGAACGAATCCCAGATTTGATCACGATTCGATCAATGACAATGTCAATATCATGTTTTTTATTTTTGTCTAATTCAATGGTTTCGCTAACATCCCGAATCTCGCCATCAATTCGGACCCGCACATAGCCTTCTTTTTGAATCCGGGCTAATACTTTCTTATGCTGGCCTTTTTTCTGACGAATAATCGGTGACATAATTTGCAACTTGGTGCGTTCAGGTAACGCCAACACGCGGTTAACCATTTGATCCACTGTTTGACTGCTGATCTCCGTCCCATCGTTGGGACAAATCGGTGTCCCGATCCGCGCCCACAGTAACCGCAAATAATCATTGATTTCCGTCACCGTTCCAACCGTTGAACGCGGGTTTTTAGAAGTGGTTTTTTGGTCAATGGAAATCGCTGGACTTAACCCATCAATGGAATCCACATCTGGCTTGTCCATTTGGCCTAAAAATTGCCGAGCATAAGCCGATAAACTTTCCACATACCGCCGTTGTCCCTCAGCGTACAAGGTATCAAACGCCAACGAGCTTTTGCCGGAACCGGATAAACCCGTGACCACCACGAGCTTATCGCGTGGAATGGTCACATCAATATCCTTTAGATTGTGGGCCCGTGCGCCATGAATCACAATTTTATCATTTGCCAAAGTGTTTCAACCCCCATTATTCAACAGCTGCTTTTAATTCCAAAACGGTATCCCGTAAGGTCGCTGCTTGTTCGAAATCTAGTTTTTTAGCCGCAGCTCGCATTTGCTCTTCTAAACGCCCGATCATCGCCTTTTGATCCTTCTTCGACATATCTGCAAAATCGGGTTCATTTAATGGCTTTTTGGCAGAATCGTCCACTGCCACAGACTTCACCGGTGAGATCAGTTCACGAATTTCTTTCTTGATCGTACGCGGCGTAATGTTATGCGCTTCATTAAATTGTTCCTGAATCGTCCGCCGACGTTGCGTTTCATCCATGGCACCTTGCATGGAATCCGTGATATGATCTGCGTACATGATCACGGTCCCGTTGACATTTCGTGACGCACGACCAATCGTCTGGATCAAGGACCGTTCGCTCCGTAAGAAGCCTTCTTTATCGGCATCTAAAATCGCAATTAACGAAACTTCCGGAACATCGATCCCTTCACGTAGTAAATTGATCCCAATCAAGACATCAAACTTACCTAACCGTAGATCACGAATAATGCGCGTTCGCTCTAACGTTTTAATATCACTGTGTAAATAACGAACTTTAATGCCCAGTTCCTTTAAATAATCCGTTAGATCCTCAGCCATTTTCTTGGTCAACGTGGTAATAAAGACCCGTTCATGTTGATCGATACGTTGATTGATCTCACCAATCAAATCATCAATTTGTCCCATGATCGGCCGCACTTCAATTTTAGGATCCAACAGCCCCGTTGGCCGAATGATCTGCTCAGCCACTTGATCCGTTTGTTCATATTCATAAGGACCTGGCGTGGCCGACACATAAACGATTTGATTAACGTGCTGTTCAAATTCCGACAATTTTAGCGGCCGGTTATCCAGTGCACTGGGTAACCGGAAACCATAATCCACTAACATTTGTTTCCGAGCCCGATCACCATTATACATCCCCCGCACTTGCGGCATGGTCACGTGAGATTCATCCACCATAATCAGAAAGTCTTTAGGAAAGAAATCCAACAATGTATACGGCGCTTCGCCTGGTTGCCGCCCATCCATATGACGAGAATAGTTTTCAATGCCTGAGGTGTAGCCCATTTCCCGTAACATTTCAATATCATAATTCGTGCGTTGCTCAAGTCGTTGTGCTTCTAATAATTTATGATCATCAGTCAACACTTTTAACCGATCTTTCAATTCAGCCGCAATGGAATCAATGGCTTGATCCAACTGATCTTCATTGGTCATAAAGTGGGTTGCCGGGAAAATCGCCACATGATCCCGATCACCAATGATCTCACCGGTTAAGGCATCTACCTCGCGAATCCGATCGATCTCATCACCGAAAAATTCAATTCGTAACGCCCGTTCATCCCGTGATGCCGGAAAAATTTCCACCACATCACCGCGTACTCGGAAGCGGCCCCGTTGGAAATCAATATCATTGCGTTCAAACTGAATGTTGACCAACTGACGCAACAGCTCGTTACGTTCTAATTCCTGGCCAACCCGTAAAGACAACACGTGGTCGCGATATTCGTCAGGCGAGCCTAACCCAAAAATACTGGAAACAGAGGCCACCACGATCACATCATCGCGTTCTAACAATGAGCTGGTCGCTGAATGCCGTAATTTATCGATTTCATCATTAATACTAGAATCTTTTTCAATGTAAGTGTCACTGGATGGGACGTAAGCTTCTGGTTGATAATAATCATAATAACTGACAAAATATTCAACCGCATTGTGAGGAAAGAACTGCTTAAACTCACCGTATAACTGGCCCGCTAACGTTTTGTTATGCGCTAAGATCAACGTTGGTTTATTCACATTTTTAATGACTTCACTCATGGTAAACGTCTTACCGGTCCCAGTAGCCCCCAATAAAATCTGGGCTTTGGTGCCATTCTCAATCCCTGCGGTTAATTTCTGAATGGCCTGCGGCTGATCCCCAGCCGGTTGATAAGGTGAGACCAATTCAAAATCACGATGCGCTTCACGTTCAATCACAGTTAAAAAACCTCACTTTCATTTCAATCATGACGCAACGAAAAAGGTTGGAACCTTGATCCCAACCTTTGACTTATGGGTGTTACTAGTTTAACACACCGAACATAGTTTCGCCATTGCTTTAATTCTAATTTTTTTCTTCCATAAGATAGTGCGTAATTTGACGCAGTTGAATCTGATTGGTAAAATCCTCCGCTAACAAATCTGGTAAGACTTCAGCGAGGAAATACTGCACGCTGGCAAGATCACGATAGTTTAAAAGTGTTGCCACACTTTCCCGGTAAATATCCGTATAAACAGCCTCTGGATTTCCTTTTTGAATCTCACCAAATGATTCATAAAGTAAATCAATTTTATCCGCCACTGCTAATAAACGCCCTTCCAGGGTGGCGTCTTTCCTTTCACCAAAGCGCCGGCGATAATCACTTTGAAAGGCCGTTGGAATCTCATTTTGAATAAAATTCTCTGTTAAATTTTTTTCAACTGCCGCTAACATCTGCCGCAGTTCTGGGGTAGCATACTTCACCGGCGTTTTAATGTCGCCAATAAAGCGCTCCGTATAATCATGGTTCAACGCTTTTTCGTACAGCGCCCGCCAATCGACCTGGGTTCCCGCTTGACTTTAAAGGAATGCGCCGCCACAGAATGCTCCTCAGATAATACATTTCTAGCTCAATTATATCTTTTTTAGTCATTTGAACAACTTTCAAACGGCCATCAATCACAATTAAACGACTACTCTTAACGTTAAAACGCACCTACTTCATCAATTTACGCACTGTAAATCAAAGCATGATCCACAATTGAATGCTTCACACTAACAGGATTTCACTCAAAAAGCTACGCGTTTCTCGGCATCCGAGTTTTCTGTTCGAAATGTTTTGTCAATTCTGACATCATGTTCTGATGCCACACCTAAACTAAAAGTTCAAGTTGACTTTGACTGGGGTCAATCCGGATCCCTGTATCCCCTCTACATATGCATTAGGGACTGCTTTTCTTAAAATTTGATAGGCACCGTTGATATCTGCATTGATCAAAATATCATGGTTAGACTTAAACAAGCCCCGTTTTAGACGCCGGTTATGAGGACTTAAGCCTTTACGTTTACGCGCCTGATTGCCATTGGCATTGACTGGTCGTTCGTGATCTAAAAAGCTGGTTTGACTGGTATAACTCTCATTTTGTTCGATCACAACGATCCCTGCTAAATTAGCCTTGTATTTGATCATATTGATCATACTTTGGTGCGGGATACCGACAAAATTTTGATTGGTTTTCTTGTCTAAATTAAGATTGGTTTTCCATTGCTTATTTTTACCGATCACGATCGTATTGAGCGCATGGCTTAACGCAATATCGACGATACGTTTACTGGCTTCATGGGCAAAACGCGTGATCTTTAAATAGCGGTAAAATTCTAAACGAGAGAGTTGACGACTTTGATGTGGTTGATGTAATTGGGCTTGAATTGAATACAGTTGACTGCGACGTTTGTTATAGAAATGATTAACAGATTTTAAAGGCCGTCCATTAATGATCAAGGGTTGAAAATCTTTAACGTTTGAAATAAGTGAAAAAGCATTGTTAACACCGGGATCAATCCCTAAATAGCGGTGATTGTCTGGTTTATAACTGATTTTGTGTGATGTTTGATAAACAACTTCTACTAAGAAGTGATGATGTTTGGGAACAATCCGTACGATTTGAAGCTTTGATGTTTCAGTATGTTGTAACTTGATTTTAAAGTGATCTAAAAATGGAATCTCCACCACGCCATTGGCGCGCAATTTCGCCGTTTGGTTACTAATATAAAGCGTGAATAAGCCGCCTTTAGTCCGGTATTTGGGTAAACGTGGATACCCAGTGAATCGGTGTGAATTGCGTTGATAAGCCTTGCGAGCTTGGTTCCAAGCTGTCATATTATGCGCAACCACTTTAAGAATCTGTTGGGTCACATTGGCATTACCAATCTTATTTTTAATCATCGAATCACGCTGATCAGCACTGGCCTTAAAACTTTTCCAAAGGTCTTGGCAACTTAACCATTGATGCTTAAATAACGCTTGGCGTACACGATAAAGGCCTTGATTATAGACATTATTCGCTTCGTGCGCCGCCACTAATAAGCGTGGATAGTGCGGATGAGATTCACGCACAATATGTTGTTCTGTCAAATAGTCGATTTGATTTTTATCAATACCTGTTCTGGCATCAATATTAGGCGTTGATAATTTAAGACGTTTCTGCCAAAAAAACTTTAATGCCTTTTGTTCCTTAGAACTCAGGGTCATTTTGTCAGCTCCTTTCATTACATCGACTATAACACGTTTTCCGTCAAGGAACAAATGTTCTTTTTTGGCAAATGTTATTAAAAAACTGAATGTCGCTTAAATTTGTGGTCATATGACTATAAATGACGGTATCTAATAGATTTTTACTCGCAATATTGATGCATTCCCATATTGATCATTCCTTTCACGTTAAAATCGATTAGCGTTATTTTAACGATTTCCCTTGGCCATTGCAACGAATTAGCGCTCCATATTGACGCAAAAAAGGCGCAAGCCTCAGCCTGCGCCTTTTTAAAGTATAAAACTAGTCTAACTTGCCTTCTTTAGCAGCCTTTAAGTAAGTGCTAAATGGTTTCAAGTCTTCTGCTTGGTATTGCTTCTTAAATTCAGCAACTTTGTCAGCATCTTGGAATGCTGGATCGATGAACATATGTTGTGTTGTTAATGGCATTTCTGTGGTTAACTTCACGTCGATCAAAACAGGGCCTTTTTCAGCTAAAGCAGCTTCAAAAACAGGCTTGATGTCATCATAAGTCTTGATGGTAAAGCCTTTAACGCCCATCCCATCTGCAACAGTTGCCCAATCTGTGTCAATCAAATCAACACCAGAAAGTGGTTGATGCGTATCATCGCGTTGTTCAGCTTCAATATAACCTAATGTTTGGTTACTGAAGACAATGTTAATGATTGGCAAGTTGTATTTAACAGCAGTTAACAATTCTTGTGACATCATGGCAAAACCACCATCACCACTTAAACTGAAGACTTGACGATCAGGGTAAGCGACTTGGGCTGCAACAGCAGCTGGTAAGCCATAACCCATTGATGCGTATTGACCAGAAGTCGTCCACTTTTGGGTAGTCTTCAAGTCGATCAAACGCATGAAGTTAATGTTAATGTTACCAACATCGACACCGAAGACAGCGTCATCTTTGGCAGCTTTGTTAATGGCATCAAAGACTGGTTCAGGGCGAACAGGTGTTGACTTGTCATCCTTGAAGGAATCTTGCCATTTGCGCCAGTCTTTATGATCAGCTAATGCAGCCTTAAAGAATGGTGTTGGTTGTAATTCAGTGCCTTTTGCAGCTAATGCAGCCAAAGCGGTCTTAGCGTCTGCCAAAATTGGGACATCGATGGCATGACGTTTGCCCAATTTTTCATTATCAATGTCAATTTGAATGACTTTTGCTTTTGGATTGAATAAGAAAATACTGAATGGTACGTCATTCCCAACCCAAAGGATCAAATCAGTGTTAAAGCCTAATTCAACCCCAGCTTTACCGGCAGGACGGCCTGTTGACCCGATGTAAGCAGGATAAGTATCTTCAACAATCCCCTTTGCAAGGACTGATGAAACCAATGGCATCTTGAATTTCTCTGAGACAGCCTTTAATTCTGGACCAGAATGTTTGGCCCCAATCCCAAAGTAAACCATAGGTGCTTCAGCAGCTTCAATCAATTCAACGGCTTTGTCAATTGCCACTGGATCTGGTTGTGGCCAAATTGGTGCCACGTGGTTTTTAGCGTTTGAAATATAAGTATCAGGAATATCAGTCCAGCCTAAGTCCTTAGGAATAATGACAACTGAAACACCGTTATATTTATAAGCTTGACGAATGGCGGTATCGATCAAAGCTGGTAAGCCTTTAGCAGTTGTTGCAGTCCGGTTGAAAACAGCAACATCATCAAAAATTGGGCCTTCATCAATGGCTTGGAAGAAGTCCATGTTCATCCGGCCTTGTGGGACTTGGGCAACGATTGCCAAAACAGGGGCATGATCGTGCTTGGCATCGTAAAGACCGTTTAACAAATGAACGGCACCAGGGCCAGCAGACCCAATGGTAACACCTAATTTACCAGTTAACTTGGCTTCCGCAGCAGCAGACAAAGCCCCTGCTTCTTCGTGGCGTACTTGAATGAATTTCATGGTATCGCGACGGTTATAAAGCGCATTCATCCCATCGTCAAAAGAACCACCAGGGTAACCATAAACGTGGTCAACACCCCACTCTTCAATTACTTTAAAAGCAGCGTCAGCAGCTTTGATTGTCTTTGTATCAGTCATATCGTAAATACCTCCGATTCATTTTTGTTAAATCAAATATACAAATACAGTATAATGCTAATTTTAAAAATGTAAACGTTTTTGAACAAAAAAATCAAATTTTTTTATTTCGCGCTTCAACACGTCTTATTTATAAACCCTTTTCAAAAAAACGGCAAGAAAAAAGCTCATGCATCATTGAATCATGCATGAGCTTTCGGATTTAAGCTTCAAGTTCGGCTTGAAAAGCCTGAATTTCCGCAAGTTTATTGTGATTATGGTTGATTCTCGCAAAAGCGCGGGCGTCATTTAAATATTCCAACACCTGCTTTTTCCCAGCTTTTTGCTGCTGAGCATTTTTCGCCAAGCAAAAGGCAATTCGTGCGACATAATACGTCACATGGTTGCTGGAACAGATTTCAAGTGCGTAATTTAATAGCGCATTGCTGGTTTCATAATCCCCAGTGCTGGCATAAAAGGCCCCACAATGATAAACAATATTCAGAACCCGCCAAACATCTGTGGTCGTTTGCACTGGGTACTCGTAGATCTGATGCAGCACCCGATTAAAGTAAAAGTCCGCTTTTTCTAATTCTTGCCGGCGGGTATAGATCATCCCGGAACCGGTTAACGCTAATAGCTGGTATAAGCGCTGTTGCGGGTTAGCCTCAGCAATGATCTGACTGAAACTAAATAAGGCATCGGCTAATTCTTGCTTGGTGTAAATCAACAAAAAGCCTTTTAAGTATAGATAGTCCAACCGTTGCGTTGTATCTTTGATCTCAGTTTCGTTGATCGTCGCCAGTGATTCCCACGCCGTTTGATACTCGGCCGTGATCAAGTTAAATTCAATCGCTTCCATTTTGCGTTTCAACTCATTTTGAACCGGTTCAACTTTGGGAAATAACTCGCCTAAGCTGATATTCAATCGATTACACAGCTGAATCAAGGTTTTAACCGCTGGAATTTGGCCATTTTTCTCGAAACGGCTTAATGTTGCTTGGGTACAGATGCCATCTGACAGCTCTTTTTGTGAAAAGCCAAGCTTTTTACGTGTGGCAACAAAATATGCAATATTCATATTACTCCTTAACCTACTTCCTATTAGAATTATGGTTTTCAACCGTTTTTTTCATGCTTCAATTGTCAATAATGTGCGAACTGCTTTTGTGATAATTATAACATTAATATATAAAAAATATACATTTAATTGGTTTACATTTCAACCCATTAGGTATAATGTAAATCATGAAAAAAGCGCTCACAATACTTGGAGGTGGACAAAGATGACTGATATTCTCATCTTAGGCGCTGGATACGCTGGCTTGCGTGCAGCGAAGATCCTTGCAAAGAAAAAACTAAACGCCAATATTACCCTGATCAACCGTAACGATTATCACTATGAAACAACAGCACTGGCGAGTATTGCTGCCGGTACGCTAAAAACCAACAAAGTCGTTTTGCCATTACCGGCGAACTTACCGGCTGGCATTCACTTTAAACAAGCAACCGTTACCAAAATCGACCGTCCCAATCAGCAAGTTTTATTAGCAGACGAAGCGCCTTTACACTACGATTACTTGATCGTTGCGCTGGGCCTAGTCTCTGAAGATTACGGCGTACCAGGTGCAAAAGAATACGCCATGCCAATCGTCAGTTTAGACACTGCTTTAGCTGTGAAACAACATGTCGAAAAACAATTTCAAAACTACCAGAAGTCCCAGGATCCAGACGATTTGAAAATTATTGTCTGTGGTGCTTGGTTCTCCGCTTTGGAATATTTAGGGGCCTTAGCAGCACGGTTGCCAAAGCTAGCCGCTCACTACAACATTCCATTGGACCAAATCTCAGTCCAATGTATTGAAGCAAAAGATAATATTTTGCCGATGTTTGACGATCAGCTCACAAACTACGTTAAAGACTGGTTAGCTAAGCATCACATTGTCTTGCGCACTGGTACACCCATTAAAGAAGTTCAGGCCAATGCCGTTATCACGGATGAGCAAACCTACACCGCTAACACCATTATTTGGACCACTGGTGTCAGTGGTAGTCCTGTGATCAGTGCCTCTGGTCTCGAAAATCGGCGTAACCGGGTGATGGTAACCGATGAATTATGCTTAGAAGACGACAAATCAGTTTTCTTGATTGGCGACGTTGCCGCTGTGCGCATGCCAGGCAAACCTTTCCCTTACCCGGCCACTGGTCAAATCGCATTTCAAATGGGCGTTTGTGCAGCCAACAACATTGCTGCAGATCTCAACCATGAACCACGTAAAGATTTTGAGTTTAACGATTTAGGCACTGTGCTCGCTTTAGGTGATCGTGATGGGGTCGCTAAAGTCTTTGGTGAACATAAACTGCACGGCTATCTTGCATCAGCTTTAAAGCGTGTGATCGATGACCGTTCCTTAATTGAACAATCTGGCTTAAAAGCCATGTTTGCTCACGGTCGTTTTGATTTTCTTTAACCTAACCTAAACAAAAAGTGCCACACCGGATTTGTGAAGTGCAATAGAAAAGTTAGACAATTTAGATTTTGAATTAAGCAATCATGGC
>NZ_AZDA01000133.1 GCF_001434575.1 Loigolactobacillus bifermentans DSM 20003 | reverse complement strand
TTTATTTTATCAATTAGCTAAAAGTATTTGGCTAACTTGATTATAAAACGCGCGATTAATTTTATTTTGAATCGCATGGGCATGTTTTTCAGCATCTGTTTTAGCCTGACCCAACGTTCCGGAATGATAAAACGCATCTGTTACGTCTGTTCCAATGTAAGAATAAAGGGTCGTTTTAAAACCGTTAGCTAACACATCAGCTGCTTTCAGGGCATCGATCCAAAATTCCCAATCTTCACCGCCCATTACTTTAATGGTATCGGCGATTTCCTGATCGTTTGCTGGTTCAATAGTAACGTCATCTAAAGTTTCCGTTTCTAAATTAATATTCTTACCGGAAACCGATTGCCCAATAGGTTTGATCACACTTGTGTAAACTTTTTCTGGCTCATTTGGATCAATCCGCTTTGGTGAAGCCAAGCTATAAACCAATAAATCGATTTTGCCACCAAATTCTGTTTTAATGTAATCGATCACTTGTTCCTTCATCGCA
Organism: Loigolactobacillus bifermentans DSM 20003; assembly: GCF_001434575.1. GTDB lineage: Bacteria > Bacillota > Bacilli > Lactobacillales > Lactobacillaceae > Loigolactobacillus > Loigolactobacillus bifermentans. The sequence continues at coordinate 55,557 of NZ_AZDA01000133.1, read as the reverse complement.
TTACTAAAAGCATCACCGATAAAGTTTTTAGCAATTAAGCCCTTTTTCTCGGCCTCTTGTCGGAAATAAATATTGTTATACCAACCAGCAGAGCCTAACTTTTCTTCATCCTTGGGACCACGTTCAAAAGAGACACCAATTGTATCTGCCCGCGCGCCAAAGGCTGTTGTGATCCGGGTTGCTAGGCCATAAGAGGAAGAAGCACCTAAAATTAAAACCTTTTTAGGCCCTTCATAGCGGCCTTTCGCTTCTACGTATTTAATTTGATTTAAAATTTCCTGATGACACCCCGCTGGATTTACTGAGCGAGCTACATTCCCCTTAAATACCGGTTTTACTTCAATCATTTTTGTCATAATCTGATCCTCCAAAATTTTAATTTAACGTTGTGCTGGAATAATCGTTGCAGTGCCTTCAGTAACAACTTGGCCCTTTTGATTGACCACTTTCGTATCCAAAGTCGCAATTTTAAACTTTTTCTTTTGATCGATCTGCACAACCTCTGCGGTAGCAGATAAAACATCATCAAAATGTACCGGTGCCTTAAACGTTAAGGTTTGGCCTAAATAGATAGCGCCTGGTCCGGGTATTTTCATACCCAGCACGGCCGAAATCAGGCCTGCCGAGATCATACCGTGTGCGATTCGGCCACCAAATTGGGTTGCTTTTGCAAATTCATCATCGGTATGCATCGGATTACGATCGCCGGTTACTTCAACAAACTTATCAACATCTGCTGCTGTAATTTTTTTAGATAAGGTGTCCTTCATCCCGACTTCAAGCTGATCTTCATAAATAATGTCATACTGTTTTGTCATAATATTGCCTCCCAGATTGGAATCATCATTTTGTTAAATTGTGTAATTAATCACGTGATCACAATTTGATTCTAAGCTGAGACTTAATAGATTTGAAATATCATCTTTTTATAGCCACTATTTAAATATGATATAGTTCCCGAAATACCGCATTTTTTCAATAGTTTCAGTGAAATATTCATCAAAATAAAATATTAAATTAATTCGTACTTTTCATTCAATAAGTTCATTCGCTGATTCGGCTAGCAAGATTGTGCATTTGTAAACAGATTGTTTAGGGCGTCGTATCCCAAAATAAAAAGGCCTGATTTTCAAATTGAAAATCAGGCCTTTTTTGAGGCTAAACTAATGTTTGTAATTGTTGAAATTTAGTCAACCGCTGTTGTTGTAGTTGTAGTGGTGTCTGATCAGCCAGCTGCATTAACGCAGTCTGCAACTGTGTTTTTAACGCCGCAACCATGGTATTCGCATCTGTATCTGGCAAAACAGCATCCACCAAGCCTTGCTGTTGTAATGCTTGGGCCGTAATCGGTAGCAGTTGGTCCACTTCCCCAACTGGCCGCTTTAAAATAGCCTGCATGGCTTCTGGTGAGGCCACGGAAAAGAGACTGTGTTGATACATGAACACGCGATTACTATTGGCTAAAGCTAAAGCGCCGCCACTTTCACCTTCGCCTAAAAAAACCGCAATGTTAGGCACCGTTAATTGGCCCATTAACTGAATGGCCGCCGCAATTGCTTGACTTTGGCCTTGTTTTTCAGCTGCCAAGCTGGCATCGGCTCCTGGCATGTTGATCAACGTGATCACCGGCCAGTGACGCTTCATGGCTAATTTTAACCCGCGACTAAATTTGCGATAGCCGGTTGGTGCCACGGCGCCACCGCGATAAGTCTGTCGTTCCGTTAAGGTCTGCCCACGATTGACACCGGCAACCAAACAAGTTTGGCCCTCAAATTGACCAAACCCCACCGTTAAAGCAGGATCATCGGCGACTAAGCGATCCCCTTTTAGACGAAAAAAATCAGGCCATAATTGTTGGATCACCGCGTCGCTACTTAACCAGTGTGCCCCACGAATTTTTTTTAACGCGTCCTGCATCATGCGCTTTTTCCCCCTAAACGTAAGAGTTGTGCCAACTGCGCTTTTAACTGTGCTCGCGGCACCACTGCGTCCAGCATACCTCGGGTCAACAATTGTTCTGCAGATTGAAAATCAGCCGGTAATTGCACCTGATCGGTTTGCTCGATCACCCGTCGGCCGGCGAAGCCAATGGTGGCAGCTGGCTCCGCTAACAAAATATCGGCCTGCAATGCAAAGCTAGCAGTAACGCCGCCCATGGTGGGGTCGGTGAGCACGTTAATGGAAAACCCACCTTGCGCGTCAAACGCCGACTTGGCCGCCAATGTTAAGCTCATTTGGGTTAAGGCCGCTAAGCCTTCTTGCATCCGTGCCCCACCAGAAGCAGTCACCAATACCACTGGCAATTGGCGCTGGCTGCCAACTTCAAACAGCTGACAAATCTTTTGGCCCACCACTTGATTTAAACTGCCCATCATAAAGTGACTGTCCATGATCCCAATCACACAAACTTGTTGATCAATCGCAGCTTGTCCGACAACAATCGCTTCGGCCAACCCCGTTTTAGTCTGAGCTGTGGCCAACTTGGCCGCATAATCTGGAAAACCAGTGGTCGCTGCTGTCATTGCAAGGTCTGGCAAAGGCTGAAATGTCCCCTGATCCACTAACTGTGTCAGTCGTTGTTGCGCCGTTAACCGTTGGTAATAGCCACAGCTTGGACAGATCTGCCAAGGGGCCCATTCCAAGCGGTGATGATGCTCACCGCACTGTGGACAAGCCTGCCAAGTCCCTGCCGCTGGCATATGTCCCATGCGATCACTTCCTTTCAAATTAATCCGGCCTGTGAAAATCTTTTAAAAAATGAATATCCACTTGATTGGCTTGGTAACGTGGATCCGCCAATAACTGTTGTAACAACTTCAAATTTGTTTGAACACCCCTGACGGTGACTTGCTGCAGTGCCTGCTGCAACTTGGTAATCGCCGCCTCACGTGTTGGTTGCCAAACCAGCAGTTTAGCCAATAACGCATCGTAATAAGGTAACACCGCCATCCCCGCTTGATACCCGGTTTCAATCCGAACCGTGGTTGGCAACTGAAATTGCTGCAAATCACCGGCACCATTGGCATTTAAGCGCACTTCAATGGCATGGCCTTGAAATGCCAGCTGCCGAGTGGGGATGGTGGCACCAGCGGCAACCGCAATTTGTTGGACCACAAGATCTTTCCCAGTGGTTAACTCCGTGACACCGTGCTCCACTTGCAAACGCGTATTCATTTCTAAAAAGTAAAATTGCCCTTGCGCATATAAGAATTCCAAAGTGCCTACGCCACAATAAGCCAGGCCTTGTAACACTCGTTCTGTGGCCTGATAAAGTTGCTGACGCGCTACGTCCGTCAAACAACTGGCCGGGCTTTCTTCAATAATTTTCTGATGATTGACTTGCAAACTACATTCGCGATCACCAAAAATCTGAATATGGCCTGCGTGATCGACTAAGATCTGGACCTCAATGTGCCGGGCGTGAGGCAAATACTTTTCTAAATACACGGCATCACTTAAGAAAGCCTGCCGCGCTTCCTCACGAATCAAATGGTAGTCTTGCTGTAATTCAGCAGCTGATTGGATCAACCGCATCCCTTTACCGCCCCCCCCGAGGCTAGCCTTTAGCATCAATGGAAAACCAATGGCAGCGGCTACCGCAGGCAATTGCGCCGGGGTAACATTGGCAGCGCCGGGGATCACTGCCACCCCTTTTTGCTGAACGTAAGCCTTAGCCGCAGCTTTATCCGCCATTAACCGAATCATGGCTGGCGACGGCCCGATCAACGTTAACTGACACTCTGCACACATTTCTGCAAATAGGGCATCTTCGGCTAAAAAACCGTACCCAGGATGAATGGCATCTGCGCCAGTAATAATCGCAGCCATTAAAATCGCTTCACGCTTTAAATAGGTGCTGCTGGCCGTATCCGGTCCAATACAAATCGCCTCGTCAGCGGCCTGCACAAAAGGCGCCTGAGCTTCCACTTGGGCGTAGACGGCAACCGTTTTAATTTGCAACTGCTGACAAGCACGGATAATGCGCAGTGCCACTTCACTGCGATTGGCAATTAGGACTTTCTTGAACATTAGTCAACCTCTTGTAGGACAAATAAAGGGGCATTATACGCCACACCGGCCCGATCCTGCACCAAAATTTGCTGGACTTTCCCAGCAACTGGGCTTTTGATCTCATTGAAAAGCTTCATGCTTTCCACTTGGCCTAAAATCGTGCCTTTTTCAACGGTTTGTCCCACTGTTACAAAAGGCTGCTGTTGTTCGTCAGCTAAGTGCATGATCCCCACTAACGGACTTTTCACCACTGTTTCACCCGCTTGCGGTACAGTGGCCGGTGGTGCTGCAACAGGCTCAGTCGGCATTGCTGACACAGTCCCTTGGCGAACATGTAAATGCCAATCTTGATAATCCAGCTCTACTTCTGCAAACCCACTTTGTTTTAACGTTTCTAAAATTTCGGCTAACGCTTTTGTATCCAAAGCTACCCCTCACTTTTATAAAGTCAAGATCACACTACCATATGCTAAACCGGCGCCAAAACCCGTTAACATCACTTTACGCTGCCGAGTAAACTGATGCGCAAGGGCTTGATCTAATGCCATTGGGATCCCAGCCGAAGACGTATTGCCGTAAGTCGTCACATTCGTTGCAAATTTTGACATCGGCTGGTGCAACGTGGCCGCAATTTTTTCGATAATCCGTAAATTAGCCTGATGGCAAACGTACAAATCGATGTCAGCTGCGGTTAACTGATTCGCAGCTAATAAAGCCTGCATATGTGGCGGCACCACTTCTGTTGCAAAGGTGAACACATCCCGACCTTGCATGGTAAACGGCGTTAGGCTTGGTTGATGATGGGCATCCGTCGCTGTTGCCAACGGTGCAATTTTGCCGCTTTCAATGGTTTCATGTTGCGCCCCATCTGTAGCTAATTTTGCCGCAACAAAACTTTCTTGGGTGGGATCATCAGTCGCTTCTAGCAACGCCCCACCAGCACCATCCCCAAAGAACACAGTTGTGGTGCGATCTTGCCAATCCATCATTTTAGTGTTGGTTTCCGCACTAATCACCAACGCCCGCCGATACTGACCACTGCGTAAAAACTGGGCCGCCGTGGTCAACCCAAAAATAAAGCCCGCACAAGCGGCGCTGATGTCGAATGCAAACGCATTGGTCGCACCTAATGCAGCCTGCACCAAACACGCCGTTGATGGTGTTAAGGAATCCGGCGTAATGGTTGACACAATGATCAAATCAATGTCCGTTGGCGCCACGTGCGTTTGAGCCAACAACTTTTGACCGACCTTTGCAGCCAACTGGGAGGTGTTTTCGTTGATCGCCACATGCCGGGTTTTAATACCGGTGTGACTTTGGATCCAGTCATCACTCGTTGGCATTAACTTGGCGAGATCATCATTGGTCACCACCGTTTCTGGCACCACATGCGCCGTATCACGAAGGGTTACATATGCCATTTCATACCTGCTTTCTATGACTTAACTGTTATTTATCGTTTCATTGCCTCAAAGGCACTTTTAATTCTTCCAAACTTACATTATAAGTAAGGACTGGCTTTTCGACAAGTAGTCCCCGCAAAATTTGACGATTTGTTAAACTTTTTGTCTAATCCTTGCTTCATAATAGAGTGTTCCCTCACCAGCGGCAAGTGAATTGATCTTGGCACAATCAAAAAAAGCGTTGTCTGAATACACAACACTTCATTGAAGAAGCTATTTTGTTCACGGCACCCTGTCAAAGTGTTGCTTGCCCATCTTCATTACGATTCAGATTTGCATTTAACGCCCGCTTCATTCATTTAAAAACAGCCTATTCATCATCTAAAATCTGTTGCGTATTGATGACGATCTGTAAGCATCGTTCATATTTCTCAGCTCATAGATGTGCAAGTTCACAGATTCGCTCTGCCGTTTGCTGATCAGTAATCAGCGTATTGATCAGATCCATTTGCAAGCAAGCTTTAATTGCAGGTGCCTTAGAAAGACCACGTGCGACTGCAACCGTATTCGGCGTTACTCGCAATTGCTCAGGACTGATTGCAATGGTACGTGATAGTAACTCACCACGTAATATTTTCCCATTACGATCGAAGAAAGTGCAACAGCAATCGCCAATAACCTCACGATCACTCAAGCTATCAATATCTTCTGCAGTCAATAAGTCACGCCAGCGACTTGTTCCTTTTTTTAACGCACCACCGATTCCTACAAATGCCAAATCAAGATGCTCCCAAGCACGACGAACTCGCTGAAAATACTGGGACGCCATAATGCCATCTCGTAACAGCTTAGACTCTTGCACTGCTGCTGCATCGACGAAAAGACTCTCGCCACCAAATTGTCTGGCCGCATCATAAACGATACCATTCACATGATATTTTGCATTTTCAGGACTCGGACCACCTACCAATGGTACAAATAGTGCATTTGTATGCACCGGATGATCAAGTTGACCAATCATGCCTGCAAGTGTCGTTCCCCATGCAAAGCCGACTTTAGCGTGCGGTTTGATGACACGTTTTAAGTAACGAGCCGCTGCCGCAGCAAGACGTTGATTACGTTCATCAACAGAATCGCCCTCAGTAGAGGGAATCACCACGACTTGTTCTAAATCAAAGCCATTTTTGAGCTGCTCTTCGATTTCAAACAATCCCGTACTTGAATGATTGATTTGAATGGTCACAACACCGCTACGACGCGCTTTTTTTAACAATCGACTAACAGTTGAGCGATCAACATTGATTGCCCGTGCAATCTGAGCTTGGGTCTGGTCTTTCATGTAATATAAATAAGCCACCTTAGCCATCAAGTCATCTTGTTTATCTGACATTGCAATCACCTCATGTTCAATTTAGCACAAATTTTATTGAACGTAAACAAATCATTTACATTTGAAACTTTTTTTACAAAAAATCAATCCCATACCAGCAATGTCAACCTATCACAAAAAATAAATAAAGCCCACTTGACTTAGGCATGCGCTCGGTGATCGAGCCACTAAATCGTATTTATTTAGCTCACCTTAAGTCATCTATTTTCCTTGGCATTGTCACTACAACATCAACTACTCGGCTCTAAAGAACCGAGTTGGAACTGTAGGGAATGTTTCTAAAAACATTGTAGCGCAATACATTGAAAATCAAGTTACAAGTTACAGAGGCTTCGCCAAAAATGCCAATTCATCCCAAGGCTGAAGTCCTGGGTTTTCTTGACTAGCAGCAGAAAAGTACAGCCCCTACGTTTACCGTAATTGTCACCAGGCCATTCACTTGAAATAAGCTTGCCCTGGATCGTGATCAACAGATCAAAAAAGCTAGACCCTAAGGATCTAGCTACAGCTGAAATTTAATCATCATGCGCCATCACCACCTATGATGACACAGACACTTGTTCGACATCGATTTTTAGATCAATCAGTCGAGCGACATGATTTAAACATTAAGGTCTGAATCGTATTTAAAAAACACCGTGATTTCCCACCACAGACATGCGTTGCGAGATTGCTCACGATCCTTAGAATAATCCGCAAAGCTTCCACAGCACCGCTGCGTCTTACGTTTGCCTGTTACTGCTTAACTACCAGCCATTTACAGTGGCATCGATTCCAGCTTCCTGGAGAATCTTTTGAAAGTTCTCTAAATCGCTGACTTGTAATTGCTTTACATCTTTCAACGCATACTCACGATGTAGCTCCGCGTATTTCTTCAGACCAAATTGATGGAATGGTAACAATTCGACCGCTGGCACATGAATTTTATTGAATAATTCACCAAAATGCCGCGCATCATCAGCACTGTAATTGAAGCCAGGAATGACAGGAATACGAACCTGAACTTTCAAATTTGACAGTTGCATCGCCGCTTCCAAATTCTTCAAAATCAATTCATTGCGTACTTTGGTCCCCGCTTGGTGCTTTTTAGAATCCCACTGTTTACAGTCGAAATACATAAAGTCAATATACTGAGCAAGATCCAAAAAAACTTGGGGATTGGCATAACCAGTCGTTTCACAGGTCACGTGGATCCCAGCTTCATGACACGCCTTAGCAAGATCTGTCACAAAAGCGGGTTGAAAAAAGATCTCCCCGCCGGATAATGTCACCCCACCGCCAGATTCCTCATAAAAGTCAATGTCTTGCATAATAACTTTCATGACTTCAGCGACTGTGTACCACTTACCAACTGTCACATTTTTCTGCTTAGACTCATCATACATTTCTTCTTGCTCACCGGACTGTGATTCGGGATTCGAGCACCACTTACACCGCAAAGGACAACCTTTAAAAAATACGACAGTCCTAATGCCAGGGCCGTCATTGAGACTAAATTTTTGAATATTAAATATTAAACCTAATTTGTCAGACATCGTTAGCGCCCCCTTCATCAATAATGTAGCACTTTTTATTTCTAACGTAAATAAAATATTTTCGTTAGAAATATATTAGCAAGGCATTTTTTCAACTTGTCTGTACCGATTGCGCAACATCAATGGTGATTCGGATTTTATTAAGGATTCCTATTTTATTAATGTTCATTAGCGCATCAATTAGGCTGCACATTTGTGCAAATTCATTTAAATTCGTTCGTAAAGGTTGATTTACGAACGAAAGCGTGATAAATTTCGTTTATAATCAAGTTAATTAAAACGTTTTGAATTGTTAAACGTGTCGACCTTAAGGAGATGTCTCATTATGGATGCTGTTGAAACAAAGAAAACCATGACATTTAGCCCGATTGCAGAAGGGCAATTCGGAAAATTAACCGATCGTATGAATCAGTTACGTGACAAAATTATCGATGCTAAGCCTTATGTCGATCCAGAGCGTGCTGTGCTCGCAACAGAAGCCTACAAAGCACACCAAGACGAACAACTTGATGTACTTCGTGCGAAAATGTTGGCCCATATTTTAGATAAAATGTCTATCTTCATCGAACCAGAAACTTTGATTGTCGGTAATCAAGCACAATCCAATCGCTGGGCACCCGTCTTTCCAGAATATTCGATGAACTGGGTGCTCGATGAACTCGACACCTTTGAAAAACGTTCTGGCGATGTTTTCTACATCTCTGAAAACAGCAAGGAAAAGCTTCGTGAAATTGCACCGTTTTGGAAACACAATACGCTAGAAGACCGTGGCCTAGCCGCCTTTCCACCAGAAAGTCGTGTCTTTTATGACTTAGGTATTATTGGGGCTGACGGTAATATTACGTCTGGTGATGGTCATATTGCAGTTGATTACACATCCTTGATCAATAAAGGTCTCAAGTGGTATGAACAACGCGTAAAAACAGCAATGGATGCCCTTGATCTCACCGACTATGACAATCAAAAGAAACTCTATTTTTATCAATCTAGTCTGATTGTCATCGATGCAGTTCGTCATTTTGCTGATCGTTATGTTGCCTTGGCCGAAAAGAAAGCAGCAACCGAAACTGATCCAGAAGAAAAACAAAATCTGCTGGACATCGCTGCAATTATGAAAAAAGTACCTTATGAACCTGCAACAACTTTACGTGAAGCCGTACAATCCGTCTGGTTTGTCCACTTGATTTTACAAATCGAATCTAATGGCCACTCTGTTTCTTACGGACGAGTCGATCAATATCTCGATCCATTTTACGAAGCTGACCTGCAGGCTGGACGGACAACACCAGAAAAAGCAGTTGAATTACTCACGAACTTAGCCTTAAAGACATTGACGATCAATAAAGTGCGTTCTTGGCATCATACCGAATTTTCTGCTGGCTCACCATTGTACCAAAATATTACCATTGGCGGACAAACCCCTGATGGCAAAGATGCCGTTAATCCAATGTCTTATCTGATTTTACAAGCTATCGCGCAAGCACACTTACCACAGCCTAACTTAACCGTACGTTATCATAAAGGACTGAGTAACGATTTTATGATGGCCTGTGTTCAAGTTATTAAAGAAGGACTTGGGATGCCTGCCTTCAATGATGATGAAGTCATCATCCCTTCCTTTATCGCACGTGGCGTTAAGCAGGAAGATGCCTACAATTACTCCTCTATTGGCTGTGTTGAAACAGCTGTTCCCGGTAAGTGGGGCTACCGCTGTACCGGTATGAGCTTCGTCAACTTCCCACGGACACTACTGATCGTGATGAACGGTGGGGTTGATCCAGAATCTGGCAAGCAACTGCTGCCAAACTACGGCCGCTTCCCAGAAATGACTAGCTATCAACAATTAATGGATGCTTGGGACAAATCCTTGCGTGAAATTACCCGTCAATCTGTCATTATCGAAAATACGTGTGATATGGTCCTTGAACAAGGCTATCCTGATATTCTTTGTTCCACATTAACCGACGATTGCATCGGCCGTGGCAAGACAATCAAGGAAGGCGGTCCAATCTATGACTTTATCTCCGGATTACAAGTTGGGATCGCCAACCTTGCAGATTCACTGGCGGCTGTTAAGAAACTCGTCTTTGAAGAAAAGCAGCTTACGCCTGAACAACTTTGGGATGCTTTGCAGTCTGATTTTGCCGGTGAAGCTGGTGAAAAAATCCGACAAATGTTACTTAACGATGCACCAAAATATGGTAATGATGACGATTATGTTGACCAATTAATTGCTGATGCCTACAAACCATATATTGATGAAATTGGTAAGTATAAAAACACACGTTATGGACGCGGACCAATTGGTGGTTTCCGTTACGCCGGAACTAGTTCTATTTCCGCTAACGTGGGGCAAGGTCACAGTACCTTGGCAACACCAGATGGTCGTCATGCGCGGTCACCATTGGCTGAAGGCTGCTCACCAGAACACGCAATGGACATCAACGGTCCAACAGCTGTCTTCAAGAGTGTTGCTAAACTGGATACCGAGGCCATCACAGGTGGCGTCTTATTGAACCAGAAAATGTCACCTCAAATTCTGCGTACTGATGAATCTTGCTTGAAGTTAGTTGCTTTGTTACGGACTTTCTTCAACCGTTTACACGGTTACCATGTACAATACAATATCGTTGATCGTGCCACCTTGATCGATGCGCAAAAGCATCCTAAGCAACATCGTGATTTGATTGTCCGAGTTGCCGGTTATTCTGCTTTCTTCGTCGGTTTATCGAAAGAAACCCAGGACGATATTATCGAACGGACGGAACAGCGTTTCTAAGCTTAGACTTTCCTTTCTCATCAGCTGTATTTAACCAGCTCATCAAATACGTTTAAGTTCTCAGAAATAACGAAGAATACCATTTGACCACGGCTTGATCAATCCGTAAGTATCATCTCACTGCGTATTAACGCAAAATGCCACCTGACTCAAAATTTAGAGTGAGGTGGCATTTTACGATTAAAAAGTTTTCTGATGTAACATTTAGGCTTAAATCAACCAATGTCAACAACGTCTTGTACAACATGAGATCAGCCAAGGATTCCCCAAACACATTATCATTTGTTTTAGCCTAATCTTCCGTTTGTGTTTCCCGCGCAATACTGTGGTGGTAACCGTAAGTAAAGTAAACCACTAACCCGATCACTAACCAGATCAAAAACGCGATCCAAGTAAAGCGCCGTAAGCGGGTCATCAGGTACAAACAAGCAAAAAATGACGCCAACGGCAAAACTGGATAAAATGGCACTTTAAAGGACTTTTCCACATGCCCTAATACCGGATCTTTACGCAAGAAAATGACCCCTAAGGACACCATGGCAAAGGCAAATAAGGTCCCAATATTAACTAATTCTGCAATTTTATCTAATGGAATAATGGCCGCAAAAACCGCTGCGATCACCCCGAAAATCCAAGTATTGATCACCGGCACATGTGATTTGCGATTTAGTTTGTGTAAGTTAGCTGGCAACAAGCCATCCCGACTGATTGCAAATAACAACCGCGTCCCACCGTATGACATGACCAGTAACACAGTAGTCATACCAACAACGGCCCCAACGGACACGATTCCGGCAACCCAATTTTGATGCATCAGGTTTAAGGCAAATGCCACTGGATCATCGACCCCTAATTTGGTGTAGTGGACAACCCCCGTCAACACAGTGGATAAGACGGTGTATAACACGGTGGTGATCAATAAGGACGCAATAATGCCAATCGGCATGTCCCGTTGTGGATTTTTAACTTCTTCAGATGCTGTTGAAACCGCATCGAAACCAATGTACGCATAAAAGGCTACTGCTGCACCGGAAACCACCCCGTTTACCCCAAATGGTAAAAAGGGATGCCAGTTTGCCGGTTTAATGTAAAACGCCCCGACAATGACGAATAACGCGATCACAGCAATTTTGATCAGCACCATGACGTTGTTCACGCGACTAGACTCCGTTACGCCGCCCGTTAACAGAAAGGCAATGACCAGTACAATGATAAACGCTGGTAAATTAAACAAAGCACCGTGCACACTACTGGTTCCGATCGCCGCTGACAGAAAAGTCGGCAGCTTTAGGCCAAAGCCTGCTAAAATATTTTGAAAATATGCCGACCAACTCACCGCCACCGATGAAACGGCAAAAAGATACTCCGAAATCAACGCCCAGCCTAACACCCAGGCCAGTAACTCACCAAAAATACTGTAAATATAAGTATAAGCACTACCGGCTAACGGAATGGTTGACGAAAATTCCGAATAACATAAGGCGGCCAGTGAACATACAACGGCTGCCAATAAAAAGGAAAACATGACACCTGGTCCAGTATATTGTGCGGCTAAAATCCCCGGTAAAATAAAAATACCGGAACCGACAATTGCCCCGACGCCCATCATGCTTAAACTGAAAGCAGAAAGGTTCTTCTCCAGCCCCTGCTTTGAATCATGAATCTTATCGAGATCAATTTGCTTACGAATAAACAAATTTCCACGGGTAAATTTCATCCCCTGTTCCCTCCATTTAATATTAAGTTTTCGCTGTCCTCTGATACACCATTTAATGTCAACATTAACGTTCTATAATTTGTTAGACATTTAATTCTAATTCAATTGACATTTTCTGTCAATTATCGCTGTGAATTCTCACAAGATTATAAAAAAAGAGTTCTGACGATTGTCAGAACCCTGTCAATTCAATTTAAAAGTGGAAACCCACTGTTTATTTTTCTTATTTAGCCATTGTTGGTTTGACCTTAATTGCAATCAGATCTTCCACCGACAAATTATGATGCCGACCATTTACACAAAGTTGATTAAATGCCTGAGCTTTGGCTTCTTTTTTGGTAGTGTTATGACAAATGCGTCTTTCGGAGATCACCTGACCTGCTTTCTGATACAGGCATTCTACTGCATAGTCTTGAACCTTACTAAAAATCACGACAAACCCTCCTTACAAAAAAATTTACTGCGGCTGTCGCCAGCCAGCATCAGCGTGATGACTCAACTTTTTGAGCATGCGAACAGTCTACCACGGTCTAAAATAAACCGCAAGCCCGGTTTGTCGTGAATTATCTAACAAGAACTGCTCTCATAAACTCAAAAACAGTGAAAGTATTTTTAAGTAAATTGAAATAAGCATATTTTCAGGAAAAGTAAAGGCGTTAATTTAAAGATTTTGATAAATCTACTTTAATATTTTTAATCGGACTGCTTTTTAAAATTGCACATAGCCGCGAATTCTCATCAATTTTTTAATTAATGGGTGTGTTTTCGAGGCTTAATCCTTGGTCTAATTGATAAAGCTTCCTAAAGAAGGCACTGTCCTGGTAAAGCTGCTGTGGTGCACCTTGTAAGCGAATACCACCGGCTTGTAAAAAGACCACTTGGTCCATTGCAGCAACCCCTTGTAAATGGTGGGTGACCCAAATCACTGTTTTATCCGTTAATAAATCAAAAACTAAGGTTAACAATGCTTGTTCGGTTAACGGGTCTAAGCCAACGGTGGGTTCGTCTAAAACCACAATTGGCGTATCTTGCAACAGAACCCGCGCCAACACCAAACGTTGTTGCTCCCCGCCTGAAAAACGGGCGCCTGCTTCAGTAACAGAGGTATCAAGCCCCTCTGGCAAAGCTTTGATCATCTCTGCCAATTGAACGGCGGTCAAAACGCGCCATAAGTCTGCTTCGGTTGCCTTTAAATTGCCGAGACTTAAATTATTTCGAATCGTCGTATTAAATAAGAAAGACGTTTGATCTAACACACTGACCAGTTGGGAACGCTGGTCATGTAACGCCTGAATCGGCACCTGATCTAACGTGACCGCCCCTGCTTCAGGGGTTAAATCGCCTAACAGTAACTGTAACAACGTTGTTTTGCCAATGCCGCTTTTGCCTAAAATTGCGAGCTTCTCACCTGGCTGGATCGTTAACTGAAGCTTCTGAAAAATCGGCTGTGGTGCCTTGGAATAGCGAAACGTCACCTGCTGCAACGCCAACGTATGTGGTTGCGTCACTGGGATGGTTTGCTGGGCAAACTGATTTGCCGGTGCTGCTGGCAATTGATTTAAGTGTTTCACCGCATCTAAATACAATGGTAAGGTTTCAAAGCTTTGACTTATGGCCACAAACACATCTAATAAAGGCAGCAATCCCAGCGCAAAGCCTGCCGCCCAGTTAGCCCAAACGGCCTGTTGTTGGGCTTGCCCAACCAACCACAGTAACAAAACAACGAGTACCCCGCCGCTGATCAATTGTAACCAAAAGTCGCGGGTATGGTCTAAGTTCTGAATGCGGCGACGACTGGCCTGTAATTTACCAAACGGCCGCATCGCTTGTTGGATAAACCGATTTTGTTGCGTCGTGCCGACCCAATCGGCTAAACCCAACACTGCATCGGTGAGATCCGTATACTGCTGCCGCCGCAATTGTTTTTGTTGCTCAAAATAAAAGGTTAACCGCTGTAGCGCCAGTAATGGCAGCCAAACCACCAATAAGCTGAGCACCACCAGCATAAATAACCCTAACCAGCCATTAAAATAGCCCAGCGCGATCGTTACCAACAGCGCCAACCCCCAACTCAGAACCGTTGGAAAAAGGGCCCGTAAATACAGGTTTTGTAAATGGTCAATATCATCTGCCAGCAAACTCAGCACACGTCCCGTTTCCAATTGCGTTCCCGCAAATGTGACTTGACGGGCCACATGTTGAAACAGCCGTTTGCGCAGATCTGACGTGACTTTTAGGACCCAATTATGGGACGTTAACCGCTCCAGATAATGTAACACCGGACGCCCGATTCCAAAGGCCCGGGTCAGCACCACCGGCACATAAATCACTAAAATTGAAGCCGGTTGGCGCGCCGCTAAACTGATCAAATAACCTGATGTGACCATTAAAGCACTGCCACAAATCAAGGTTAACCCGCCTAACGTTAACGTTAACACCAATAGCCGCCAGTACTTTTTCAAATAAGGCTTTAACCATGTCTCTTGTTGCCACATTAGGCTTGCACCTCCAACCCATTTTGTTGTGATTGTTGTATCAGTTCCGCATATAACCCTGGTTGTTGGGCTAACTCAGCTGGCCGACCTTGCGCCACTAATTCGCCGTGGTCAATCACCAAGACATAGTCCATTTGTTGCAGCCAGTGCAACCGATGGGTGGCAAAAAAGACCAGATGTTGGTCTAATAATGGCAACATGGTTGTTTTTAACGCTGCCTCTGTTTCCAGGTCCAAATGGGCAGTGGGTTCATCAAGTAATAAAATCCGCCGCTGGTTCGCAAGAAAAGCGCGGGCCAACGCGATCCGCTGCGCCTGCCCACCACTAATGGTTTGACCGCCAGTGCCGATAACGGTTTGGAACCCTGCCGGCAAGCGGCGGATCCAATCCATTAATCCGGCAGCCGTACAAGCTGCTTCAATCGCAGCGTCCTCAGCATCAGGTTGATAAAAAGCGACGTTTTCCGCAATGGTCGTGTGAAATAAGTACGGTTTTTGCGGTAAATAGACCACATTCTGTTGCCAAGCGGTTTGTGCCAAATGCGGCAACTGCTGCTGGTTCACCGCGATTTGCCCTGACGCCGGTTGTAAAAAGCCCCCTAGCGTTTCGATCAAGGTGGACTTCCCGCCACCAGAAGGCCCAACTAACCCAATTTTTTGATAGCCTTGCGCGGTAAAACTGATTTGCGCCAAGTCACTGGCTGTGCTACCAGGGTATTGGACCGCAACTTGTTGAAACGTTAACTGGCTATCCGCCTGCCACCCTGAAAAGTCAGTTAATAACGTCCGCTGTTTGGGCACTGGTTGTTCCAAAACAGCATATAATGCCTGCATCGCATTTTTGCCATTTAAGGTGGCGTGATAATCATTGGCAAAATCGCGAATCGGCAAGTAAAACTCTGGTGCCAAAATTAAAACCGTTAGTGCGGGTAAATAGGGCACGGTGCCATTGATCAAGTCCAACCCTAAAAAGACTGCCACCACGGCAATGGATAAAGTATTAAAGAAATCCAACGCAAAAGTCGATAGAATTGCGATTTTCAAAACACTCATGGTTTCTTTGCGGTAATCTTCACTCACATGATACACATTCTCCGCATAAGTCTCGCTTAAGCCTAGCCGCTTTAAAGTCGGTAAGCCCCGCAAAGCATCCACAAAATGGTTCGCCAACCGCTGGTAGCCGGCATACTGGTGTCCGGCCTTACGCTGCGCTGCTATCCCTAAGATCATCATAAAGAGCATGACAATTGGAAAAATTAGCAGTAACGTAACCCCAGAACGGACATTTAAAACAAAAATATAGATCAATAACAACCACGGGATCAAGCCTAAGTTTAACAACTTATTCAAAATCAACGTGAGGTAATTTTCAATTTGATCAATGCCTTCAATGGCTAAGGTCACCGTATCGCCAGTGCCCTTCCGCGCCACAAGACTCGGTCCTAATTGAAAGAGCTTGCCCAATAATTGTTCCCGTAAGTGACGACTAGTGGTTTGCGAATAGTGCACCAACAGTCGCTCCTTCCCCCATAACACCGCCTGGCGCCCAATCCAAGCAACGGCAAAGACGCCCAACCACGGAAGTAGTTGGGCGCGTGTTTGCCGCTGCCAGATCAATACCAGACTGGTAGCCAATGAACGGCTTTGTATTAAAATAAATCCTGCTTGTAACACGGTTAGCAAAAAGAGCCACAGCCCAATTCGCTTGATCCCGGCCAATTTGAATAGCCGTCCATCAATCATCTATAACACCACTTTTTCAACCGCCACACGATGGCGGAAAATATAATAACTCCAAATCACATAAACGAGCACGATTGGGACTAAGATCACCGCCACAATCGTCATCAACCCCAAGGTATGTTCCGTTGAAGATGCGTTTTTGATCAAAATGCTATGTGCTGGTTCATTGCCGATCATCACCCGTGGAAATAGGCCATTAAACAGCAACGCTACCAGAAAGAGCCAACCACAACTGCTGGCAATGATCGACAGCCATTCGCGATTTTTAAGCACGCCGAACCAAGCAATGGCACTGGCAAGCACTAAAGCCACCACCAGCAACCCACTGGAAAGCGGCCGTTTGCTGAAGAAATCTGTTTGGAAAATCAGTAAACCCGCATAAACCACTAACCCAACAAATAAGACTGCGTATAGCCATTGCGCCATTTTACGCGCGTTTTCTCGCACAGCCCCTAAGGTCTTTAAGCGAATGAAGTTCAAACCTTGTAACAAACATAGTACCACAATGGCGACACCGCCTACAATGGAGAAAATATTCACGTAATCCCCAAGGCTGGCCATCACATCGCCATGCCCATTGATGGGCATGCCGCGGACTAAGTCGGTAAACAACATGCCAAAGAAAAATGGGGTTAATAAGCTGCCGCAGATCAAGGCCGTTTCCCACAACTTTTTCCCGGCTTTGCTGATTACGTGACTCCGAAATTCAAAGGAGACCCCACGAATAATCAAACTGAATAAAATTAAAAACAGTAAAATGTAAAAGCCTGAAAACAAGCTGGCATACCAGTAAGGAAATGAGGCAAACATTGCCCCACCTGCTGTGATCAGCCAAACTTCATTGCCATCCCAGTGTGGTCCAATGGTACGGATCAGTTGATCGCGCTCAGCATCAGAATGCGCCAACAACCCGACAGACATGCCCACACCATAATCAAAGCCCTCTAAAATGAAGAAAATCGAGAACAACAGTCCAATTAAGCAAAACCATAACAGCTGTAAACTAGTCATGTGCGAATGCCTCCTTTGCAAATGGATCCACCGGTGCTTTAGTTTGCGCATCAGCATCCGGTCCAGCCACCAAAGTGCGATGGGCAAAGAAAATCATCGTAGCGCCTAACAACGTGAAAATCAAGAAATAAGTGATGTTTGAGAATAACAATTCGCCTGCCGTCACACTCTTTGAAACTGCATCGGCGATGGTAAACAGCCCGTACACGATCCAAGGATAGCGCCCTAATTCCGTGATCAACCAACCAGCGGTATTCGCCGCAAATGGCAACCAGAGACAAATGCCCAGCACGTATAACAACCAACGCCATTTCATGATCCGGTGACCATCACCGCGTAAAGCAATCAAACCTAAAATGGACACTAAGGCGAACAACATGCCACTGCCGGCCATCACCCGGAAACTCCAGAACAACGTTTTCGGTGGCACATAGTAGTTCATATCCTTGCCGTATTGGCCGTCATACTTGGCATGTAATTCTTGGTTAATAGTGTCCATGCCTTTCACAGCCCCAGTGGTTTTGTGATAAGACAAAACACTCAGCATATCGGGAATTTCAACTTTCCAAGTGGCCTTGTGCCCTTTGGCGTCAATCCCTTCCACAATCGACCAAGGTGCCCGCTTGCCGGTGTCCTTGTAGATACCTTCAGTGGCCGCAAATTTCATCGGTTGATCTTTAATAATGAACTGAGATTGCGCATCCCCAACAGCAATCGTGCCTAATGAACAAATCAACGCTAACCACAAACTGACTTTCAAGGAACGCTTGTAAAAGTCCTCATGATCCTTTTTCAGTAAACGCCAAGCCGACATCCCGGCCACCGCCATCGCCGCAGTGGTAAAGGCCCCAAAAATCACATGGGGAAATTCCACCCACAATTGCGGATTCCGCAGTAAGCCTGCAAAGCTTGCCATTTCAGCGCGACCGTCAGCTAACCGATAGGCCACGGGATGTTGCATAAAACTATTGGCCGTTAAGATCCACAGTGCAGAAATACTGCTGCCTAACATCACTAGCCAAATCATTGCTGCATGCAGTGCCGGCTTAAACCGATCCCAAGTAAACAGCCAAAGTCCAATAAACACGGACTCCATGAAAAATGCCAGCAACGCTTCAATCGCTAACGGCGCGCCAAAAATATCCCCCATAAAACGTGAATAATCAGACCAATTCATTCCAAATTGGAATTCTTGAATAATACCAGTGACCACCCCAACTGCAAAACTCAGTAAGAAGATCTTCCCCCAAAACTGTGCCATTTTCCGGTAGAGCTTGTCTTTTTTTAAGACGTATAATGTTTCCATAATTGCGGTTACCAAGGCCATTCCAATTGAAAACGGTACGAAGAAAAAGTGAAAGACCGTTGTCATTGCAAATTGAAAGCGGGCTAGCGATAACATGCTCATTCCCAAAGTAAACATCCTAACCATCCTTTCTCAATAAAGTTGTGCATGATATGATTGTGCTAGTTTCATTATATGATAGCGCTTAGATTTTTGCCAGTTTCAACATTTCAACTTTTATATGGATTCTTTTCCTGAATTGACCTACGCAAGTGGTGGTACGGGTTTACGCGTGTGCCTTTAACTTGTGAACAATATGTCGAATTGAGCCAGCATTACCATCGATCATTGACGCAATCTCAGCTGCAGTTGAGCCTTCCTGATATAAACGCCAAATTTGCGCATAATCATAGCGCCGTTTCCGTTTTGATGTGGCTGGATTCACGACAAGCGGTTGTGGTCGCGTAACAGAACAAACGGCGCGTTTTGAAAAGACGCTAAACTTCACCAACGTTTGTTGAATCGTGGCAACATCCCATAACGCATTGTGGCGATGGTGATTGTAAATACCGAACAGAATCGAAACAGTGTGCAAAGAAGGTGCTTGCACATTCGACAAACCTTGTGCTTTTTCCCACGCTACAATTTGGGCTTCTAAATCAAACACATCAAAATGCCGATTGAGAACCTCAATTTCATAAGCTGTTAATTGCAAGTGATGTGTTTTCAACGCTGCTCTCAGATGCTTCAGATCATTGCTGCAATCGTAAAAAACAAGGCACTGACTTTTGGCCAATACCTCATGAATGAACTTTTTGATCACCACCAAACTGGCCCCTTGTACCTGAAAATCAGTATACGTTTGATTGGTTGCCTTTAAGCCAGCCAGCAACGTCGCATCCGTGTAACGGCTATCAAAAATATATTGATTAAAAAAGAGTGTACCCTGTTCATGATTACAGTAACTCATAGCCGCAAGCTGTTTGATTCCTGTCGTTAGCCCCGCTTGGTCATTTGCTTGACGTTGGGCAAACTCACAATCTAGCACCACATAATTTTGTGGCACCGCGTCAATGTAATTGATGTTCGCCAACAACCCAGCACCCAACTGATGAAATAATTTAATCTTATCATCATCAAGCTGCGGATAACGGGCCTTCACTTCGGCACTTAAATAACGTTGTTTAATTTTTTTAGCAGCAATCTGCAGACTTTGATGACCATCATGCCGAATCGTTAACATGTTCATCTGCATTTCGATCTCATCAATTTGACCTACCTGTTCAAAAAATTCCGACTTAAATAACTGCCCACCTATCACTTGCATCGGCGGATAGCCTGCAATTAATAGTTGACGCACATTTGCCATTTGTACCTCAAACGCAACGTCTTGAAATTGGGCCTGTGGCTGAAATTGATCGAGTTTTGCTTCATGATCATAAGCCTGAACGACAAGTGCTTGTGTGAATGGTTGTGCTGAACCATCACTAAAATTCACCATATAACCGACATGTGTTTTGGCAATCGCTGTCACATGATTGTCATAACCAGTTGCAAAGTCAATAATGGCTGCCTTGGCATTCACTTGTAGCACCCGCCAGCCGACCCTAAATAATTGTCGCTCATTTGCCAACACCACTTCGATTGCTTGAATCAGTCCCATTGAAACGCGATACCTCCTCGTCTAAAATCTCTAACGACTATTTCACTACCACATTCTCGATAAATCACCAAAGACTCCCCAATCTGATTGCGTGTATCAACTGCCTCCATTAACCATTCATAGTGATGACCATCTAATTGAAAATACTTCATTGTCATTACCTCAATAATTGTTTAATTAACCTTACTATCGCAAATTGTTTTTGAAAGCGCAACCATTCTTACCTAATTAAAAATGATCGTTTGGCCAAACAAAAAAAGCACGCTGCTTTTATAAAATGAGGTCAGGCACCGAATCACTTGCAAATATACGTTATACTATAGTGAGTGATTTCTACTCATAACTTTTGGAAAAAGCGATGTTCCTTTACAAAAATAACGGCCATTTGCCCAACCGATATTGACGAAAAATGCCTGTCAACCAAAAGTTGCTAACAAGTAGCACAGGTGATTGTTGATCTGTCAATAGAAGGATTAAATCAGCAAGCTGCTTCGATATCACAAAAGGCCGTTCACGCTATAACTCATTTAGGCATTGTCATTAATCAGATTAAAAAGTTGGTATTATCTTGGAGGAATCTTTATGAAAAAATTAGTTGGCCTATTCAGTATTGGCTTATTGGCCTTTTCTTTAGCAGCATGTGGCACTAACCATGCTGCGGCACAAAATAATTCATCTATTAAAGCTAAAGTGGCAAGTAGCGCTGAAGCCAGTGCGAAGGCTAAGTCAATTGCAGCGCACAAAACTGAAAGCAGTTCAGCTAAGGCTGCCAGTGAAAGTGCTGAGCAGTCCTCTTTTGACGCAACATTAGCATCGGAAACTGCAGCTGCTAAATCGGCATCAACGGCTAGCTCGGCGGCTGCTACTGAAGCATCAAGTGCACCATCAGAAACACAAGCATCTCGCCCTAGAAGTGTCATCCATGGTCGTGATGAAGCAGTTGCCGCAGCAGAAGCAAATATGGCAATAACGGCGGTGATTGGGTCTGGGGCTGCCTTTCCTCCGACGATGGTAGCTATTTCGTCAAAGCCATTTCAAAAAGCTCAACGACGATGACCAAAACAGCCATGAGTGTCATCGTTTACGATGATGGTAGTATCGTGCAACAGTGATTTAAATTAATCGTTATATAAAATAAGAGCAGTCCCATCTTCTAACAAAGCGGAAGATGGGACTGCTCTTAACTGCTGCTTTCTGATTAACAAAAAAGCACCTGCCACATGGCAAGTGCTTTTTGAAAACATTGATATAACGGGTATATTAACGTTTTGAGAATTGTGAAGCTTTGCGGGCTTTTTTCAAACCTGGCTTCTTCCGTTCCTTCATACGTGGGTCACGTGTAAGTAAACCAGCACGTTTTAATGGGCCGCGGAAATCTGGATCAACGTTTAATAAGGCACGAGAGATCCCGTGACGAATTGCGCCGGCTTGACCTGAGAAGCCACCACCATTAACGTTAACGAAAACGTCATAGTTACCAGCTGTTTCAGTAATACCGAAAGGTTGAACCATATCTTGACGAATGTTAGCAAATGGAATGTACTCTGTTTGATCTTTACCGTTGATGGTAATTTTACCAGTACCTGGTACTAAGCGAACTCGAGCAACTGAGTCTTTACGACGACCAGTGCCAATGTATTGAACTGTTTCTGCCACGAATTGTCCCCTCCTTAGATTAAGTTAGTAATGTCTAACGTTTTTGGCTGTTGTGCAGCGTTTTTATGTTCAGCGCCTTCATACACGTGTAACTTCAATAATTGTTGATGCCCCAAAGTGTTCTTTGGTAACATCCCTTTAACTGAAGTTTCGATTAAGCGAACAGGGTTCTTTTCGCGTAATTCACCAGCAGTGATTTGCTTTAAACCACCTGGGTGTAATGTATGATGGTAATAGATCTTACGATCTGCTTTACGGCCAGTTAAAGCCACTTTACCAGCATTGATGACGATGACATTGTCACCTGTATCAACGTTTGGTGTGAAAGTTGGTTTATTCTTACCGCGTAAAATTGTTGCAACAGCTGTTGAAAGACGACCTAACGGAACATCCGTAGCATCGACGACAAACCATTCTTTGGCGATTTCGCCTGGTTTTGCTAAATAAGTTGAACGCACGAGCATTTCCTCCATTTTTCTGTATTGTTTCCTGAATTACAATAAAGTTTCCGGGGCTTAATTGTGGGAGGTAAACAAATACCAGTTTCAATCATACTGGTTCCCTATTTAAAAGTCAATTTAAATCGTCGATATTCTTGAAAAGATAGTACGAGGTTCAACAAAACCATAAAAGTCCTTTTCCTAAATCAAATTCTCCGTTAAAATAGAAATCAGAAGTTCAATAAAGGAGCCAAGCTGTTATGTCAACTCATCGTTCTAAAAAGTCAGTCCAGCAACTTAAACGTCAACATCACGTTCGACAATTCTTCAAATCATTTGGCTTACTCGTGTTGTTGGTAGTGATTGTAGGCGCCGTTTTCGCGGGAATCATGTGGAAAAAGCAGGCCACGCAAGCCCAGCTACAACAAAGCCGATTACAATATGAGCACAAAAAGGCAACACCTGGCAACGACACCACCGCTACCAACACGAATTGGAGCCGCACGGCAATGGATCAACTGAAACTAGGCGATTTAACGAAAAAAGGCCAAGGTGGCGCGCGTTTGACCCAATTAGTCACAAAATATGGCGAACCAGCTAAGACGAAAAAAGGTTCCGAAAAAGGGCACGCCATTAAAACTGTGACTTGGACCAACATTGACAGTCAGCAATCAAACGCAAAATTCACGGTTAGCGTGGTCAATGGTCGCATTTATCGCAAGCAACTGGAACATTATCAGTTGACCAAACGTGCCACCCAGATCTCAGTGACAAATTATGATAACTTTACGTTACAAACCACGACTTATCAGAAAATGACAGCTGACTTCGGGAAACCTGATACGTTTGAAGAATCTTTGATCGACGGAACTGATTTAATCGTCGGCCACTACACCACCAATATTGAAGGCAGTGATACAGCTAGCATTCGCTTAGCCTTCTCAAATGATGTACTGATTGGCAAATCACAAGTTGGCGTGGAATAACCGGCCATAACGTCTGAAGCAACTGCTTCAGGCGTTTTTTGTCGGCAAAATAAAAAAGCTGCCACTTGGCAACTTTAGAAGAAGAAAAAGCGTTTCTTTTTCTTCGTTTGGATCATTTGAAAATCATTGGGGGCAACGGGCTCGCCGTTGATAATTTGTTTGGCATGTTGCGCCATTAAATCAGCAGCAGCTTGGCCATTATGCTGAGTTAATTTCGCAAAGGCGCGATCCATCCGGAAGTTACGCCCTTTTAAATTATGCGCATCTGAGGCAAAGATATAGCCCATGCCAGCATCAATAATTTGTTGGGTAAAGGTTTCAACATGTTCCCCAAACACCCCTAGATAGCTGCTGGCCGTTAATTGCGTTAAACAGCCGGCTGACACAAAATCATACAACAATTGCGGGTCCTGTTGAATGGCAACGTTGCGCTCTGGGTGCACGATCACCGGAACAATGCCCTGTGACTGCAGGTCAAAAATCATTTGTTGGGCATATGCTGGCACAGCTTGATGCGGGAATTCCAACATTAAGTAACGATTTCCCGTATCTGCAAATAAGACATCGCCACTGGCAATGGCCTGCAGCAAGTTGCCATTTAAATGAACTTCTTGGCCTGGAAAAACGGTTAGCGGAATGTTGGCTGTTGCCAACGCCGTTTGAAATGCCGCCGTTTGCGTCAATACATCCTGTTTGTGGTTCACATACTCACCATCTAAATGGTGCGGGGTGACCAAAATATGCGTAATGCCTTCACGAACTGCTTCCCGCGCCATGTCTAAGGCAAACGGTGTATTCTTAGCGCCATCATCAACACCTGGTAAAATATGACAATGTAAATCGATCATTTCTTATCATCGGTTCCGTAATAACCGCCATAGTAGCCACCATAATAGCCACCGGTTCCTTCAGCATGAACCCGATTCATGATAACCCCTAAGATATTGGCATGGACCGCCTCTAAAAGCTCTTTAGACTTCATGACAGCGCCTTTTTCAGCAAGGCCTTGTGGTGTGACTAAAATAACGCCATCGACCTTATTCGCCATAATTTGCGCATCTGTTACAGAAATAACAGGAGGTACATCAAACAACACAAGATCAAAACTATTTTTAAGGATCTGCATCAATTTATCCATTCGCTCTGACCCTAACAATTCAGCTGGATTAGGCGGAATGGGACCACTTGGCAAGGCATACAAATGATTCACAGCTGTTTGCATGATCACCTGATCTAATTTCACTTCTGGATTAGTCAATAACGTGGTGAGCCCTTGATTGTTACTTAAACCAAATGTCCGATGCACCGTTGGCCGACGTAAATCAGCATCAACGATCAAAACGTTGGTATTTTGTGCCGTCCAAGTGGCGGCTAAGTTAGCACTGACCGTTGACTTTCCTTCAGAAGGACCTGCCGAAGTGACTAATAAGGTTTTTAATTTTGAAGCCACTGCAGAAAACTGAATATTGGTGCGAATTGTCCGAAATTGTTCTGAAACAACTGATGTCGGATCATTAACAGTGATCAATGAAACCCCATGCTGCATACTCGTGGTTTCGAGCTTCTTTTTCTTACGCCGAAATAATGCCATCCTACACCCTTCTTTCTGCATGTGTCTTCGCCACATGACTGTTAGTTGCTGCAGCATGTCCAATAATTTCTGAATGCTTTGAAACTTCATTCGAGGTCATTTCATGAATAATCCCTAAGCTAGTCAGGCCTAATGTTTCCGTTAAGAATTCTTCAGATTTAACTGTCTTATCCGTAAATTCGCGTAGGAACGCAATCCCGACACCAATCAATAACCCTAGCACGGCGCCAATTAATAAATTCAATTTCAAGCGCGGTGAAACAGCCGTAGTATCAGGCTGTGCCTTGGAAATAATCGATACGTTATTGATCTGCATCATTTTACCGACTTTACTTTTAAAGACCGTTGCTGTGGTATTAGCAATACTAGCAGCATCATAAGGGTCTTGGTCCTTGACAGTAATTGAAAAAACCTGTGAATTCTGTTGGCTAGTAATACTGATTTCACTCTTTAAATCGTCAGTAGTCCCTTTAAAGTTGGTTTCTTTATGTAGTTGTCGATTAACGTTCTTCAAAATACTTGGACTGACAATAATGTCCTTATAAGTATTGATCATTTGGACATCCGTTTGAACCTGCTGCGCTTGCAATGCTTCAGAAGTTTGCTTACGATTTACCAAAATTTCTGTCGAAGCACTGTACTTTGGCGTCATTAGGAAAAAAGACACCAAAAAAGTGGCAAAGAGGAAAATGACGATTGCGCCTAAAATCAATTTCACGTGTTTCCTCAGGATGCCAAAGATATTTTCTAAGTCTACCGTTTCATTCATGAATTACCTCCATAATACAATCAAAAAAAGCTCTCATAAACAGATTTTACACGAAAATTCAAGATTTACAAATGAAGATTTATATAAAACCGCTTTTATTTTAAATCTGCTGGGCCATCACCATAGTAAACTTGCATCAAATAAAGACCACTGGCCGCTGCTGTTAAGCGAGCTTGCCGCCGATCTTTAACTTGATATAAACGCTGAATATCGTGTAGCGGCCGGCGATTACCACCAATTTCCAGCAGCACCCCTACCATAATGCGGACCATATTATAAAGAAAGCCATTGCCATAAAAATCGAAGATCAATTCATTTTGGGTTTGGTCAACCGTCACTTTGGCATCATAAATCGTGCGCACTTTATTTTCAATGCTACCGCCGGCTGCCGCAAAACTGGTGAAATCATGGGTACCGACGAAATCACCAATTGCCGCTTCAATTAATTCAGGCTGCATCGGCCACTTCCAATGCCCGGTATAAAGCCGGCGAAATGGATTCGTATAATAATCCAAGTTCACCCGATAACGATAGCGTTTGCCGGTTGCATCAAACCGTGCATGAAAATCGGATGGGACCACTTCACAGGCTAAAACTTGCGTATCCAACGGTAATAAACTGTTTAATGCTTTGCGCATCCCTTCGGCGGCAATAAAAAACGGAAAGTCAAAACTGATGACTTGTCCGTAAGCATGCACGCCAGCATCGGTTCGACCTGAACCGTTGATGGGAATTCGTTGTTCAACTTTTGCCATTTTAGCAAGGGCTTGCTCAACGACACCTTGAACCGTCCGTTGATGCGGTTGCACTTGATACCCCGCAAAATGAGTTCCATCATACATTAATGTGACTTTATAATGTGTTACTGGCATTCTTAAACGTCCTTCTTTTTAAAATTAGCGTAACCAGATCAGTAATCCGGTAATGACGGCAAAGGCCGCAACAGCAAGCGTGTCTTGACCTTTCCAAGTCAGCACACGGTACTTGGTTCGTCCTTCACCACCTTGATAACCGCGTGCTTCCATGGCCGTTGCCAAATCTTCAGCCCGGTTAAAGGAATTCACAAATAACGGAATCAATAGCGGAATAATCGCACGCATTTTTTGGCTTAAACTACCACTGCCAAAATCCACCCCACGGGCGCGTTGCGCATTCATAATTTTTTCAGTTTCATCCATTAAGGTTGGCACAAAGCGTAACGCAATGGAAATCATTAACGCAATTTCATAAACTGGCAAATGAAAGACTTTAAAGGGTTTTAAAATCGATTCGATGGCATCCGACAACTGTAATGGCGGTGTCGTTAACGTTAACAAAGTTGACATGAAAATGATCAACACAAAACGCATGAAAATATAACCACCATTGACTAAACCATATTGGGAGACCACCAACGGTCCCCAGTGCCAATATAAATGCCCACCGCGGGTAAAAAAGATCTGTAAGATCACGGTAAACAGGATCAGCCAGATCAGTGGCCGTACCCCGCGAATAAAGAAACCTAAATTAACGCGCGACATTAACACGGCAAACATGGTGAACAAGAAAAGGAGCAAATAGCTTTGCCAATTGTGCGCCAAGAAAATAATCCCAATAAAGTAAAAACTCAACAGTAATTTGCCCCGTGGATCAAGTCGATGAATAAAAGAATCCCCAGGAATATAACGCCCAAATATCAATTTATTCATCCGTTGCACCTCGTTTAGTTAACGGTAGCTGTGGCGCAAGGGCTGCTGCTAAGGCGGCTTCCGTTAATGGTAATTGCTCAAACTGAAAACCACGTTGTTTCAATTTTTCGGCAAACAACGCTGTTTCAGGTACGCCGAGCTGATGACTTTGTAACCAGGCCACATCTTGAAAAACAGCTTGTGGTGTGCCTGTTTTGGCCACTTGACCGCGATCCATGACCACGACTTGATCGGCATAAGCGGCGACATCTTCCATTAAATGGGTGATCAACACCACAGTTAAATGCTGCTCACGATGGAGCCGCTCGACCATCCCGAGGATCTCACGCCGACCAACTGGATCAAGCCCTGCTGTAGGCTCATCGAGGATCAATACTTCTGGCTTCATTGCCAAAACCCCTGCAATGGCCACCCGGCGCATTTGCCCACCGGATAGATCAAATGGTGACCGTTCCAAATACTGGGTATCCAAGCCAACCAGCTGAACCATTTCAGTGGCACGTTGCAACGCATCTGCCTCACTGACCCCAAAGTTCATGGGGCCAAAAGCAATGTCCTTCGCGACGGTTTCTTCAAACAACTGATTTTCCGGAAATTGAAAAACCATTCCGACCTTTTGCCGAATCGGCTTTAGATTTTTATTGTCTGTTTCCGGGGTAATCACCCGTTCACCAATCGTCACAGTCCCTGCAGACGGTTTTAACAACGCATTAAGGTGTTGCACCAGTGTGGACTTGCCACTGCCTGTGTGCCCAATAATCGCTGTAAAAGCCTGATCATGAATGGTTAAATTAATATCCGTTAAGGCGTCACTGGCAAACGGACTGCCAGCCTGATAGGTGAAAGCTACATCTTTGAATGTGATGTCCATAACCAATCCGCCATTCCTTCCTCTGTAAGATATTGCTTGGGCACGTCAGCGCCGACTTGCCGCAAAGCTGTTTTTAAGCGCTCTGCATAAGGCACATCTAGCCCCATTTCAATAAGCCGTTCCCCGTAAGCAAAAATTTCAGCTGGCGTACCAGTTTCCTTTACCTGACCGTCATCTAACACCACGATCCGATTAGCTTGGGCCGCTTCATCAATATCGTGCGTAATGGAGATCACCGTTAAATGATCTTCTTGATTGAGTTGGCGCACGGTTGCCAGCACTTCTGCCCGACCTTTAGGATCGAGCATACTTGTCGATTCATCTAAAATAATAATATCCGGACGTTGCGCAATAATGCCTGCAATCGCCACCCGTTGCTTTTGACCACCAGATAACCGGGCTGGTTCCCGATCAGCAAATTCGGTCATCCGCACCCGCTTCAGCGCCGCATGCACGCGTTCCTGCATTTCAGGCCGCGGCACCCCACGATTTTCCAGCCCAAAAGCCACATCATCTTCCACCGTGGCCCCTACAAACTGGTTGTCTGGATTTTGGAAGACCATGCCAATTTTGGCACGAATCTGCCAAACGGTCTCATCGGTTAACGTCAGGCCAGCAACCTTGATCTCGCCTTTATTTTGTGGGTCAGGCGTCAACAAACCATCCAAAGACTTCGCCAGCGTCGACTTGCCACTTCCGTTATGTCCAATAATTGCCAGCCACTCGCCGGCTTGCACTGTAAAATTCACGTGTTGAAGCGCTGGGCGCTGTTCCATTTGTGGATAATGGTAGCTAAGATCCGTGACTTCAATAATATTTGCCAATCGCCTGACACCTTTTTTCGCTTTAAAATTTAAAATAATTACACATCAATAATGATAACATGAACGCTTACTTCCGAAAAGGTAGCAGTTTCATTCTAACGCGATTATTTCAAAAACGGCTTAGTCAGCACCTATCCCCATCCTGAAACGAAATCGAAAGCACAAAAAAATCACTTCCCGAATTACGACACAATAGGGCAAAAGTCCACTATTGTGACAACCGTCGAGCTAGACTTGGAAAAACAACTAACCAACATCATAACACTCTGGTCTATAGTAATTTGGAAGTGATCCTTATATGTTCATGTCGTTAGAAACTAACGATTCGTGAAGTTCATGATTAGTCTACAAATTGTAAAACAACCATTGGTGCGCCGTCACCACGACGAGGCATTGTCTTGTAAATGCGTGTATAACCACCGTTACGATCAGTGTAGCGAGGTGCTACGTCGTCAAATAATTTTTGTAAAACAGTTTGAACGACTACTTGATCGCCGTCTTCATGAACATCAGCAATTTCGTCGCGTAAGAAAGCGGCTGCTTGACGACGTGCAGATAAATCACCTTTTTTACCTAAAGTGATCATTTTTTCAGTCGTTGAGCGAACTTCTTTGGCACGTGCTTCTGTTGTCGTGATTTTTTCGTTCATGATTAAGTCAGATGTTAAATCGCGTAACAAAGCTTTCCGTTGAGAACTTGTGCGACCTAATTTACGGTAACTCATTAATGGATTCCCTCCTTTGATAGTTGATCGGCAAAGCGATCGAAAGTTGGCTTAGTCTTCTTTACGTAAAGAAAGGCCAAGATCAGCTAATTTAGCTTTGACTTCTTCTAATGACTTCCGGCCTAAGTTGCGGACCTTCATCATATCAGCTTCAGTCTTGTTGGTTAATTCTTGAACCGTGTTGATACCAGCACGTTTGAGACAGTTATAAGAACGAACCGAAAGGTCAAGTTCTTCAATTGTCATTTCAAGCATCTTTTCTTTATGTGTTTCTTCTTTTTCGACCATGATTTCAGCGTTTTTCGCTTCATCAGTTAAGTTGACAAAGATATCAAGATGTTCCGTGAGGATCTTAGCGGCAAGACTGATGGCTTCTCGTGGATTAATGGAACCATTTGTCCAGACATCCAGTGTTAATTTATCAAAATCGTTGCGTTGCCCAACACGGGTACTTTCAACTTGATAATTGACACGACTGATCGGGGTATAAATCGAATCAATTGGTAAAACACCAATCGGCATATCGTCTACTTTATTTCCTTCAGCAGCAACATAACCGCGACCCTTACGAACAGTCATACGAGCATGGAAATGCCCACCCTCAGCAACTGTGCAGATGTAAAGATCCGGATTCAAAACCTCAACATCACTGTCGGCTTCGATATCACCAGCAGTTACGGTCGCTGGCCCTTGGACGTCGATCTCAACGGTTTTATCATCGTCAGATTCCAACTTCAAAGCTAGCTTTTTGATGTTCAAAATGATTTGGGTAACATCTTCCGTTACACCATCGATGGTTGAGAATTCGTGTAAGACGCCATCAATTTGAACACTAGTAGCGGCAGCACCTGGTAAAGATGCCAACAAAATCCGCCGTAATGAATTACCTAATGTTGTCCCGTAGCCACGTTCTAGTGGTTCAACCACAAATTTACCGTAATTTGTGCTTTCGTCAACCTTGGTAATGTTTGGCTTCTCAAATTCGATCATTTAGTCTCTTACCCCTTTCAAAACGAGAAGTGTTGTTTAAAACATGACGTACGTTTCAGTTCAAACTCAAAATGAACCGTACTCACATTAAACACGACGGCGCTTTGGAGGACGAGAACCATTATGAGGAACTGGTGTTACATCACGAATAGCGGTAATTTCCAAACCAGTTGCTTGGAGTGAACGAATCGCTGCTTCACGACCTGAACCTGGACCTTTAACTGTTACTTCAACAGACTTCATACCAAATTCCATTGAAGCTTTTGCTGCGGCTTCTGCGGCCATTTGTGCAGCAAATGGTGTAGATTTACGACTACCTTTAAAACCTAAGGCACCTGCTGAAGACCATGCAATTGCATTCCCTTGAGGGTCTGTGATCATGATCAAGGTGTTGTTAAAAGTAGAGTGGATATGTGCGACGCCTGATTCGATGTTCTTTTTGACCCGACGACGACGTGTTGTTTTTCGAGTTGCCATTAATTGCTAACCTCCCTTATTGAGTTATTTCTTCTTACCGGCAATTGAAACTTTTTTGCCCTTACGAGTACGCGCATTGTTCTTTGTGTGTTGACCACGAACTGGTAACCCACGACGATGACGCATGCCACGGTAAGAACCGATTTCTTGAAGACGTTTGATGTTTAAGTTGACTTCACGGCGAAGATCACCTTCAACTTTAACCTTATCAACTTCAACACGGATCTTATCTTCTTGTTCAGGTGTTAAATCAGAAACGCGAACGTTTTCTGGTACACCAGCAGCTGCTAATACTTTATGAGCAGTTGTATTCCCGATCCCGAAGATATAAGTTAAACCGATAACGATTTGTTTGTTACGTGGTAAATCAATTCCTGCGATACGAGCCATTAAATTGCACCTCCATTTAAATGAATTTTAGATTACCCTTGACGTTGTTTGTGTTTCGGGTTAGCAGAGCAGATGATCATAACACGGCCCTTGCGTTTGATGACACGGCAGTGTTCGCACATCTTCTTTACTGATGGTCGTACTTTCATAGTAAATACCTCCTCAGTACGTTGTCCGTTGATCAATTCTCATTGATCGCAGACTTTTGCGGAAGCAAAAGTCATCTACCTTTGAAACAGATATCCGCTCGTTCCGATCACTACTTGAAACGATAAGTGATCCGGCCGCGTGTTAAATCGTATGGCGATAATTCGACAGTCACACGATCACCTGGCAAAATACGAATGTAATGCATTCTGATCTTACCGGAAACGGTGGCGAGAATCGTTGCGTTATTCTCAAGTTCTACCTTGAACATTGCGTTAGGCAATGTATCAACAACTTTACCTTCCACTTCGATTACATTATCTTTGGCCAAACAGAAATCCCTCCTTCCCACAAATGTGGTTACAGCTATAAACTGCGCCATAGCAAAAGCCATCGCGCAGTGTTATGCCCGGGACTCTTGCACCGCATCAATTCAACACATAAAAATGGTGAGGGCGAATGCACTCACCTTTTTTGCCTTCACTGTCATATCAATCCAAAATGACAGGATTGAACAGATAACCTTTAATATTATAGCAGAAGGTTATAATCGACGCAAGTCCCAATTAAACTTATTTCAAACTTATTTGGTAAATGAATCTAAAACTTTTTTGATGTCTTCAAAAACAACGTCAATGTCGCGGTTGCCATCAATGTTGAATAAAATGCCCTTGTCACCATAGAACTTCAATAATGGTGTGTTCATTTTTTCGTTAACGGCTAACCGATTTTTAACGGTTTCAGGCTTGTCATCATCACGTTGGAAGAATTCGTGGCCGCCGCAACGATCACAAGTACCTTCAACTTTAGTTGGTTTGTAAAGTTTATGGTAAGTTGCCCCACAGTTTTTGCAAATGAAACGGCCAGTTAAACGTTCCATTAATGAAGCAGGATCAACGTCGATGTTGATCACACCGTCTAATGGCTTGTTTAAATCAGCGTTAATGGTTTCAAGTGCTTCAGCCTGGCTTAATGTCCGTGGGAAACCATCCAACAAGTAACCAACTGCTGTGTCATCTTCACCTAAGCGATCCTTAACGATCCCACAAGTCACTTCATCAGGTACCAATTCACCTTTGTCCATGTAAGACTTAGCTTGTTGGCCTAACTCTGTTTTAGCAGCCATTGCAGCCCGGAACATGTCCCCGGTTGAAATGTGTGGAATGTGATAAGCATCAATAATTTTTTCGGCTTGAGTCCCTTTACCAGCACCTGGTAGACCCATTAAGATTAAGTTCATAATTTACCCCTTTCAAATTAGAAACAAGTTATATCCTTATTATATTAAAAAAAGAGACAAAAGGCCATCCGTCGTCAACAAAACAATGGGATTTTTCAAAAAAATTCCATGTCGTCGAACCAGATTCCCTTTTATCTCTTCTTAAGCCATCAAAGCTAACGAATAAAGCCGACGTAATGCCGTTTCATCATTAAACCTTCGATTTGACGGGCTGCTTCAAGCGCAACCCCAACGACAATCAGTAAACTGGTGCCGCCTAATCCAATTGATTCCGGTAGATTCCAAATATTAGCCGCTAAAATCGGCAATAAAGCAACAACACCTAAGAAGATGGATCCCACAGTACTCAACCGCATCAGCGTACCTGAGATATAATGTTGCGTTTCTTTACCGGGCCAAACACTCGGAATATAACTACCTTGTTTTTGCAAATTCTCCGCAACTTTCTCCGGATTAACTTGTACAAACGCATAAAAGAACGTGAAAACGATAATCAAGAACGTATATAGAATCGCACCTGGAATAGTGGTCATACTAAAAATCTGATTCATGACTTGGAACCACGTGTCCTCAGAATGTGCATTTTGAAAAGCTTGTAAAATCGTTTGGGGCGTTGCGATAAACGAACTTGCAAAAATAACTGGAATTACGCCAGCTACGTTAACTTTTAAAGGTAAGTAACTTTGGTCGCCAGCATCGGAAGCCCGCCGCGTATAACGAATTGGGATTTTCCGATTAGCTTGTTGAACCCAAGTGACGATTGTAACAACGATCAAAATTGCGATCAATAAAACAACAGCATAAAGTATGTATAGCCAGAACTGAGTTGTGTCTGGATTTGTACCGAACCACTGTTGGTAAATTTGCTGGATCCCGTTTGGAATCCGGGCTACGATCCCTGCAAAAATAATCATCGAGACCCCGTTGCCAAGACCTTTATCAGTAATCTGATCACCCATCCACGTTACTAACATCGTACCACCGGTTAAGATAACCCCAATCATCACAAAGGTTTGAATGTTTGGATTTTTAACCAGACCAAGACCACTGAGGGCGTTAAACCCAGCAGTGATCCCGATTGATTGCACAAAGGCTAACACGATTGTTAAGTAACGTGTGACCTGATTTAATTTGCGTCTTCCGACTTCCCCTTGTTTACTCCACTCCACAAATTTTGGCACAATGTCCATCTGTAACAGTTGGACCACGATCTGTGCCGTAATGTAAGGCGAAACACCCATTGAGAAGATCGAATAGTTCGTTAGACCACCACCGCCAAACATGTTCAACATGCTGACTAATCCTGACGAAGCAATCGAAGTCAGTGCTTTTGCATTAACGCCTGGTACCGTAATTTGGGTTCCGAGACGAAAAATGAATAAAACACCCAACGTAAAAAGAATCCGATTCCGAATATCTTTTACTTGCCAAGCATTTTTGATGGTCGACAGCATTAAATCACCTCGATTTTACCGCCAGCAGCTTCAACAGCAGCTTTCGCAGCAGCTGATGCTTTACTTACCTTTACAGTTAATTTCTTGGTGAGTTTACCGTTAGCCAAAAGCTTGATACCAGCTTTTTCTTTTTTAACTAAACCTGATTCAACTAGCAAAGCTGAAGTTACTTCAGTTCCGTCATCGAAACGATTTAAGTCTTCAAGACTAACTAATGCATATTCTTTACGGTTAATGTTAGAGAAACCGCGTTTTGGCATACGACGGAATAAAGGCATTTGGCCACCTTCAAAACCTAGACGCACTTTGCCACGAGCCTTTTGACCTTTTTGGCCACGACCAGCAGTTTTACCATTACCGGATGAAGTCCCGCGGCCTACACGATTGCGTACGTGGCGAGAGCCTTCACTTGACTGTAAGTTATGCAAATCCATTAAATCGGCACCTCCTTGCTAGTTATTTTGCTTCTTCAACGTCTACTAGGTAAGCAATTTTAGTAACTGCTCCCCGAATTGCAGCGTTATCTGGCAATACGACAGAGCTGTTTACACGGCCAAGTCCTAAAGCTTTCACGATCTTGCGGTGTGCAGGCTTACGATGTGCCACACTACGCTTCAACGTAATTTTTAATTGTGCCATGAAGTTCGCCCTCCTAGTTATTTAATTGTTCAACTGGAATGCCGCGAAGTTCAGCAACTGTTTCGGCACGCCGTAATTGTTTTAACCCATCAATAGTTGCACGTACGACGTTAATTGGCGTATGTGAACCTAAGAACTTACTTGTAACATCAGCAACCCCAGCAAGTTCCATAATAGAACGTACTGCGCCACCAGCAGCAACCCCAGAACCGGCGATTGCAGGCTTGATCATGACGCGGCCACCGCCAAAACGGCCAATGACTTCATGAGGAACTGTTGTGCCAACGATTGGAACTTCGATCAAGTTCTTCTTAGCATCTTCAACGGCCTTACGAATGGCTTCTGGGACTTCTTGTGCTTTACCAGTACCAAAGCCAACGTGACCGTTGTGATCGCCAACAATAACGATGGCAGCGAAACGAAGACGACGTCCACCTTTTACAACCTTAGTAACCCGGTTGATCGATACGACATTATCTTCTAATTCCAACTTACTTGGATCAATAAACGTTGTTGTCATAAATGGTTATTCCTCCTTTTCCTAAAAGTCTAAGCCGTTTTCACGTGCAGCTTCTGCTAAAGCTTGAACACGACCGTGATACAGGTAACCGCCACGATCAAAGACCACGTTTTCGTGACCTGCTGCAACCGCGCGTTTAGCAACTAAAGCACCGACAGCTTGCGCTTGTTCAGTCTTAGTTCCTTCTGCATTCACTTCTTTGTCCAATGTCGAGGCACTTGCTAGCGTCACACCCGCTACGTCATCAATTAATTGCGCGTAGATGTTTTTATTAGAACGATAAATGTTCAAGCGTGGGCGCTCAGCAGTACCAGAAATCTTACCACGAACACGCAAATGGCGCTTTTGGCGTGTTTTATTCTTGTCTGGTTTCGAAATCACAATGTTCACCTCTTAAATTTTATTGTTTCAGCCTAAGCTGCATTATTTACCAGTTTTACCTTCTTTACGACGAACATATTCATCGACGTAACGAATCCCTTTACCTTTATAAGGTTCAGGTGAGCGGATGCTGCGGATTTCAGCAGCAAACTGGCCAACTTCTTGTTTAGAAATACCAGAAACGTTAATTTCTGTGTTTGAAGGAACTTCTAAAGCTAAACCTTCAGGTGTTTCTAATTCAACGGGGTTAGAGTAACCAACGTTCAAGATCAATTTCTTGCCTTGCAATTGGGCACGATAACCGACACCGACAAGCTGTAACTTTTTAACAAAGCCAGTTGTGACGCCTTCGATCATGTTTGCTAAGTTAGCGCGCGTAGTACCGTGTAATTCACGGCTCTTTTTGCCACTATCCTTACGTTCGAAACTGATTTCACCGTCTTTTTGGGTCATTTCAATCAATGGACTGAAAGTACGAGTTAATTCACCCTTTGGCCCTTTAACAGTTACATCATTACCGTTTGTAGTAACAGTTACCTTTTCAGGTACTTTTACAACTTTATAACCAATACGACTCACGTGTTACACCTCCTTATTTAATCAGATTATTACCAAATGTAAGCGAGTACTTCGCCGCCGACACTCTTTGCACGAGCTTCTTTATCAGTGATAACACCTTCAGAAGTTGACAAGATTGCGATACCTAAACCATTTAAGACCTTAGGTACAGCGTCTGCTTTGACATAAGCACGCAAACCAGGTTTGGAAATACGCTTTAAACCGGAGATAACACGTTCGTTATCCTTACCGTATTTCAGGAATACACGGATAATTCCTTGTTTGTCATCGTCAACGTATTCAACGTCGCGAATGAAACCTTCACGCTTTAAGATTTCTGAAATGCTTTTAAGCATGTTTGATGCAGGTACTTCCAGAGATTCGTGACGCACCATGTTGGCGTTACGAATGCGGGTTAAGTAATCTGCAATCGGATCAGTCATGACCATTAATGTAACCTCCCTTGAGTTAGACTTTTTACCAGCTAGCTTTCTTCAAGCCAGGAATTTGACCAGCATGTGCTAATTCACGAAGGCAGATCCGGCATAAATGGAATTTACGATAAACAGAATGTGGACGACCACAGCGTTCGCACCGCGTATAAGCTTGCGATGAGAATTTAGCAGGACGTTGTTGCTTTGCGACCATTGATTTTTTAGCCAAGATTAATTACCTCCTTTTATTTTGCAAACGGCATGCCGATTTGTTTCAGCAATTCGCGTGCTTCTTCATCTGTGTTGGCGGTTGTTACGATAACAATATCCAAACCACGGACTTTATCTACTTGATCGTAATCAATTTCTGGGAAAATTAATTGTTCACGGATACCTAAAGTGTAGTTCCCGCGACCGTCAAAAGAACGGGTAGAAACACCATGGAAGTCACGAACACGTGGTAATGAAACGTTGATCAACTTGTCTAAGAAGTCATACATGCGTTCCCCACGTAATGTAACTTTGGCACCAATTGGCATGCCCTCACGTAACCGGAAGCCGGCAATTGATTTCTTCGCCTTAGTGATCATAGGTTGTTGGCCGGCGATCAATGCTAATTCGGCAACGGCGTTGTCCAAGTTCTTAGCATTTGATACAGCGTCACCAACACCCATGTTCAACACGATTTTGTCAACTTTTGGTGCTTGCATAACTGAAGCGTAACTAAACTTTTCAACTAATGCAGGTGTAATTTCTTTTTGGTATCTTTCTTTCAAGCGGTTAGCCATTAATTTTTCCTCCTTTCAGTTTATTATTTATCGATAACATTGCCAGATTTTTTAGCATAACGAACGCGCTTGCCATCTTCGACCTTTACGCCGACTTTGGTAGGTTCGTTTGTTTCTGGGTCAAGCAATGCAACGTTTGATACGTGGATTGGAGCAGCCTTTTCAACAATGCCGCCTTGTTGGCCAGCACTTGGCTTTTGGTGTTTTTTAATGATATGAACACCTTCGACAACCACTTGATCAGTTTTAGGTAAAGCTTTGGTTACTGTACCTTCTTTACCCTTATCCTTGCCACTAATGACGCGGACTTTGTCGCCAGTCTTTACGAACATGAAATTGCCTCCTTCTTTAAAAAGATTGTTGCTTAGAGTACTTCTGGCGCTAAGGAAACAATCTTCATAAAGTTGCTGTCACGTAATTCACGGGCAACTGGTCCAAAGATACGTGTTCCTCGCGGGCTCTTATCAGCATTAATAATAACTGCTGCGTTTTCATCAAATTTGATGTAGGAACCATCGGCACGATGTGCGCCTGTCTTGGTCCGAACGATAACCGCCTTTACAACGTCGCCTTTTTTGACAACGCCACCTGGTGTTGCTTGTTTAACCGTTGCAACGATAATATCACCGATATTCGCTGTTTTTACGCGTGAACCGCCTAAAATCTTGATGGTTAAAATTTCACGAGCACCA
Source organism: Loigolactobacillus bifermentans DSM 20003 (assembly GCF_001434575.1). Lineage (GTDB taxonomy): Bacteria > Bacillota > Bacilli > Lactobacillales > Lactobacillaceae > Loigolactobacillus > Loigolactobacillus bifermentans. Next base: position 16,267 of record NZ_AZDA01000133.1, on the reverse strand, counting down.
GAATTATCAGCGACTTTTAAACGACTTTCTTGTTGAATCACGGAAAAGTCCCTCCTTCGTTAATAATTCAGATTTATAAAATAACAGCCTTTTCGACGATTTCCACTAAGCGGAACCGCTTTGATGCAGACAATGGACGAGTTTCCATGATCTTAACGACATCACCGGTTTTTGCTTCGTTGTTTTCGTCATGTGCATAGTACTTCTTGGTATAGCGAATCCGCTTGCCATAAGTGCTATGTTGCTTTGTAGTTTGTACCGCAACTGTGATTGTCTTATCCGCTTTATCGGATACAACCCGGCCTTGAACGACTTTTCGTGCGTTACGCGTTTCGTTCTTTTCGCTCAAAATGTTTGACCTCCTATTCAATCTAAGGTGTGTTTACGACTAGTCTTTGTTTAATTCTTGTTGACGCAATACTGTCTTGATCCGGGCAATATTTTTACGCACTTGTTTTAAACGTGCCGTATTTTCCAATTGTCCTGTGGCTAATTGGAAGCGAAGATTAAATAATTCTTCTTTATATTCTTTTTCGCGGTCAAGCATTTCAGCAGTGGTTAAGTCTTTAATTTCTTTAGCCTTCATTTGATTCGCCACCTACTTCCTCACGTGTTACGATCTTGCAACGAACTGGCAACTTCGTAGATGCAAGACGTAATGCTTCACGTGCTACTTCTTCAGAAACGCCACCTACTTCGAACATTACCTTCATACGTTTAACAGGTGCTACCCAACCTTCTGGAGCACCTTTCCCAGAACCCATCCGGGTACCGATTGCTTTAGATGTATATGACTTATGAGGGAAAATACGAATCCAAACTTTCCCACCACGCTTCATATAACGTGTCATAGCAACACGGGCTGCTTCAATTTGGCGGTTAGTGATCCATGAGGAATCTAATGCCTGTAAACCATATTCGCCAAAGTCAACTTTCTTACCGCCTTTCGCTTCACCACGCATGTGGCCACGAAATTCACGACGGTGCTTTACACGTTTAGGTACTAGCATGTCTAGTTTCCTCCTCTCGTGCCTTGATTACGGTTGTTACGACCGTTATTGCGGTTGCCGCCACGGTTGTTGCGACGGTTGTTCCGATTATTTTGTGATGGTGCATTATCTTTGATAGAGTCACCATGAGTTTGGCCAGCTAAGATATCGCCGCGGTAGATCCACGTCTTAACCCCTAATTGACCATAAGTTGTTGTTGCTTCGTCCCATGAATAATCAATATCAGCGCGTAATGTATGCAATGGAACAGTCCCATCTGAATACATTTCTTTACGGGCAATATCAGCACCATTCAAACGACCAGAAACCATTGTCTTGATACCGTGAGCGCCAGCACGCATTGTCCGTTGGATTGCTTGCTTCATGGCACGACGGAAGGCAACACGAGCTTCCAATTGTTGTGCGATACTTTCACCGACTAAGTGAGCGTCCAAATCAGGTTGTTTGATTTCAACAATGTTGATGTGGACCCGCTTGCCAGTTAAAGTGTTTAATTGTTTACGTAAGTTTTCAACTTCAGCGCCACCCTTACCAATAACCATACCAGGTTTAGCAGTGTGAATTGAAACATTGACACGGTTTGCTGCACGTTCGATCTCAACACGGGAGACAGAGGCGTCAGCTAAGCGTTTTGCGATAAAGCTACGAACTTTCAAATCTTCATTTAAGAGTTTGCCGTAGTCTTTTTCGGCATACCATTTTGCATCCCAGTCACGAGAAATACCAACTCGTAAACCAAGTGGATTAATTTTTTGACCCACGCGTTATCCCTCCTTATTTTTCAGCTACAACCACGGTAACGTGGCATGTGCGTTTGTTGATTGGTGAAGCAGAACCTTTGGCACGAGGACGGAACCGTTTTAAAGTTGGTCCTTCGTTAACATAGGCTTCTGTTACAACCAAGTTTTCAGCGTCTAAGTCGAAGTTGTTTTCGGCATTTGCGATTGCTGAGTTTAACACCTTTTCAATAACAGGTGAAGCACCACGTGGGGTGAACTTAAGAATCGCACTTGCTTCGGCAACACTCTTACCACGGATTAAGTCGATCACTAAGCGAGCTTTGCGGGCGGCAATCCGAACAGTTTTAGCAGTTGCACGAGCTTCAGTAACTTGTTCTGACATGAATTATCCTCCTCTCGCCTATTTAGTGCGACGATCGTCTCCAGCATGACCATGGAAAGTCCGTGTTGGAACGAATTCGCCTAATTTATGTCCGACCATATCTTCTTGAACGAAAACTGGTACGTGTTTACGACCGTCGTAAACGGCAATCGTGTAACCGATAAAACTTGGGAAAATCGTAGAACGACGTGACCAAGTTTTAATAACAGTCTTCTTATCTTGATCTGCTTGCGCAGCAATTTTTTTCAGTAAATGATCATCGGCAAATGGTCCTTTTTTTAAGCTCCGACTCATTATGAAACCTCCTTTGTACTGGATGTTTTAACGAATGTAATTAGCAAATTAATGTTTGCCCCGTTTGCGGCCACGAACGATGAACTTAGATGACTGCTTACGAGAATTACGGGTCTTCTTACCAAGGGTCTTCTTACCCCATGGTGACATTGGTGATGGATGACCGATTGGGGCTTTACCTTCACCACCACCATGAGGGTGATCGTTAGGGTTCATAACAGAACCACGGACTGTTGGACGAATACCCAACCAGCGCTTACGGCCTGCTTTACCAATGTTGATCAATTCATGTTGTTCGTTACCAACTGCACCAATTGTAGCGCGGCAAGTTACCAAGATCATCCGAACTTCACCTGAGCCTAAGCGAACCAAGGCGTATTTGCCTTCTTTACCTAAGATCTGTGCAGAAGCACCGGCTGAACGAACTAATTGTGCACCATGACCTGGCTTTAATTCGATGTTATGAATGATTGTACCAACTGGAATGTTAGCTAATGGCAATGCGTTACCAACTTTGATATCGGCATCGACACCAGATTGAACTTTCATACCAACTTCCAAGCCTTTAGGTGCAATGATGTAGGCTTTAACCCCATCAGTGTATTGCAATAATGCAATGTTTGCTGACCGGTTTGGATCGTATTCGATTGCTTTTACAATAGCTGGTACATTGTCTTTAAGACGTTTGAAATCAATCAAACGGTATTGACGTTTATGACCACCGGCACGATGACGAACTGTAATGTGACCATATGAATTACGGCCAGCAGTTTTTGTCGTGTATTCGGTTAATGACTTTTCAGGCTTTGTCTTCGTAATTTCAGAGAAGTCAGAGCTGGTCATATTCCGGCGACCATTTGTGGTTGGTTTGTATACTCTAATACCCACGTTGTTTCCCTCCTATGAATGAGATTTTAGTCTGAATTAGTCTTCAAAAATCTTAATTTCTTTTGAATCTTCAGTTAAAGCGACGATTGCTTTGCGGCGTTTTTTGGTCATACCAACATAACGGCCTTGACGCTTTTGTTTACCGCGAACGTTTAAGATGTTAACTTTTTTAACTTTAACATCGAAAATTTCTTCAACGGCATATTTAACTTGCGTCTTGTTCGCGCGAACGTCAACTTCAAAGGTATATTTCTTGTCGTCCATAATGGCCATTGACTGTTCAGTCACCATCGGACGTAAAATTACATCACGTGATTCCATTATGCAAGAGCCTCCTCTACTTGAGCGAGAGCAGCTTGAGTCAGGATTAATTTATCGTTAGCTACAACATCTAACACGTTAACGCCATCTGCTGATAAAACAGTAACATTTGGCAAGTTACGTGCAGCCAAAGCAGCTTGATCATTACCATCTTCAAGAACTACTAATGCTTTCGTTTGAACGTCCAGGTTCTTCAAGCTTTCAGCGAAGAGTTTTGTTTTTGGTTGGTCGAATTGTAAAGCGTCAACAACGACTAACTTTTCATCGATCACTTTTTGTGACAAAACAGACTTCAATGCTAAGCGACGAACCTTCTTAGGTAATTTGTAGCTGTATGAGCGAGGTGTAGGGCCAAAGACCGTACCACCACCACGCCATTGTGGGGCGCGAATTGAACCAGCACGAGCACGGCCAGTACCTTTCTGACGCCATGGTTTCTTACCACCGCCACGAACAGCGCTCCGGTTTTTAACAGCATGTGTACCTTGACGTAAAGATGCACGTTGCATGATGACAGCATCAAAAACAACGTTATCGTTAGGGGCAATACCGAAAATTGTGTCGTTTAATGTAACGTCACCATTTTGGCTGCCATCCTGTTTATATAATGTAACTGTAGGCATTTAAATTTTCCTCCCTTCCCAAATTATTTATTAGCTGTATTTTTAACAGCGTCTTTAATTGTAATTAATGACTTCTTTGAACCAGGAACGTTACCTTTGATCAAAATAACGTTACGGTCTGTATCAACACGAACGACTTCCAAGTTTTGGATCGTAACAGTATTGTTACCCATCCGACCAGGTAATTGCTTACCAGGGAAAACGCGGTTGATGATCGCACCCAATGAACCAGGACGACGATGATAACGAGAACCGTGTGCCATAGGTCCACGACGTTGGTTGTTCTTCTTGATAACGCCTTGGTAACCGTGACCCTTCGTTGTACCCGTTACGTCGACGATTTCACCAGCTTCAAAAGTATCAGCTTTGATCTCGTCTCCTACTTTGATATCTCCTAAAGCGATGTCGCGAAATTCGCGAATGAAGCGCTTAGGAGCCGTTTTTGCTTTTGCAACATGACCCTTAGCAGGTTTGTTAGACAAAACGTCGCGCATATCGTCGATACCAACTTGTAATGCTTCGTAACCGTCAGATTCAACTGTCTTCACTTGTAAGACAACGTTTGGTTCTGCCTTGATGACTGTAACTGGGATCAATTCACCGTTGTCAGTGAAGATCTGTGTCATCCCTACTTTTGTTCCTAAGATTCCTTTTCTGGCCATGAGTACACCTCCAATTTAATTGTATTTGAACTATAATTTAATTTCGATATCCACACCACTTGGTAAGTCTAACTTCATCAAGGCGTCAACCGTTTTAGGTGTTGGGTTGATGATGTCGATCAAACGCTTGTGTGTGCGCATTTCAAATTGTTCACGTGAGTCCTTGAACTTATGTGTCGCAGCAATAACTGTGTACAATGTACGTTCAGTTGGTAATGGAATTGGGCCTGAAATTGCAGCCCCTGTCCGTTTAGCTGTTTCGACGATCTTTTCTGCAGATTGGTCTAAGACGCGATGTTCGTATGCCTTAAGACGGATCCGAATCTTTTGTTTTGCCATGTTTTTCCCTCCTTCGTTCGTTTTTAAAATGAACTAGCTCCGTGAAAATTCCCGACACACTCCGCCATGGCAAAGCGGCCGGGTGTGTCGCAACCTTTCACATCTGTGCTCCCTTAATTGTAACAATTAGGGGGTGCATCATTCTTTGAAATCAGCACCTTATCTATCTTACAAGATAGGCCTCAGAATAACAACCCCTTTTTCAAAGTTTTTTGAACAAAATAAAAAAGAATCCGCAATTGGATTCTTTTCTACCTATTATATAGGTCACAGCCTAGTAAGCTTGTGCCCAAACCACCATCTTATCAGCTGGTTTGCCACAATAGATACAATGGTCGCTTAAATGTTCTTGTTCAAATGGGATACAACGTGAACCTGCTTTGGTTTCTTTCTTAACTGCCTTTTCGCAAGCTTCATCCCCACACCACATTGCTTTGACAAAACCATTGTGGTTGCCTAGTTTTTCTTTGAATTCATCAAAGGTTGTTGCGGTATAAGTGTGGCTGGCTAAATGTTCAGCAGCCTGCTGGTAAAGGTTCTTTTGGATGGCATCTAACAAGGCAGGTACTTCAGTCGCTAAATCAGCAATGGCAACGCTGGTCTTTTCGCCTGTGTCCCGACGTGCCAAAACAACTTGGGCGTTGGCAAGGTCACGTGGGCCGATTTCCAAACGAACTGGCACACCGCGCATTTCGTATTCGCTAAACTTCCAACCTGGCTTCTTATCACTATGATCCATATCAACCCGGATACCAGCAGCCTTTAATGCTGCTTGAATCTCGTCAGCTTTGGCAAGCACGTCATCATTTGGTGCAATTGGAATAATTTCAACTTGAGTTGGTGCAACCTTAGGTGGTAATTTCAAACCACGATCGTCACCGTGAACCATGATCAAGCCGCCAATGATCCGTGTCGACAAGCCCCATGACGTTTGGTTACCATATTGTTGTTCACCATTTTTATCCAAGTATTTAATGTCAAATGCCTTAGCAAATTTATCCCCAAAGTCATGTGAAGTGGCCGACTGTAAGGCACGACCATCTGCCATCATTGATTCTAACGTGAAGGTTTCTTTTGCACCGGCGAATTTTTCACTTTCAGTCTTTTGCCCTTTTACCACTGGAATGGCTAAGTACTCGCTGACCACTTTTTCATAGTCATCTAAGATCTGTAAGGTTTCTGCATGCGATTCAGCTGCAGTTGCATGCACCGTATGGCCTTCTTGCCAGAAGAATTCTGAGGTCCGCAAAAATGGCCGTGTGGTCTTTTCCCAACGCATGACACTTACCCATTGGTTGTACTTCAATGGCAAGTCGCGGTATGAATGAACCACTTTCGCATAATAATCACTGAATAACACTTCTGAGGTTGGTCGAACGGCTAAGCGTTCTTGTAACTGTTCAGTCCCACCTTGGGTCACCCAAGCGACTTCAGGGGCAAAACCGTTGATCAACTCTTGTTCTTTTTGCAACAATGATTCTGGGATCAGCATCGGCATGACCATGTCTTCATGGCCGGTTGCCTTGATCAATTTGTCAAAACTATGCTTAATGCTTTCCCAAATTTCATAGCCGTAAGGCAAGATGATCATGGCACCACGAACTGGTGAATAATCTGCCATTTTTGCCTTTAATACAGTGTCGGTATACCATTTTGCGAAGTCATCATCACGTGCGGTAATTTCTTTTACAAAGTCTTTTGCCATTCTGTTCACCTCATATTTTTTGTGGAAAATAAAAAGCATTGCTTATTTGAGGGACCCATTAGGCGGTACCACCCTCATTCAAAGCAATGCTTTACATCTCAAAATTAATTAGCGCTTAATTAAACGTGCAGGTTTATCCCTGCATTTCAACATGGTAGGTTCAAGAGATCGATTTTTGAGCTTCTCAGCAACTGCTCTTTCCTGGCAAATCGAGTGCCTCTTTACTAGTCCAATCAAATAACTTATTTAATTGTCTCTCACTATAACGAACTAAACCGGTTTCGTCAAGTGGTTATTCTCACAATCTGCTTGCTCGCCTTATTGACCAGTGACAACTGGGCCTGTCCAAGCGTCCATACCAGCAAGCACATTAATCACTTGGTAGCCTTGCTGTTGCAGCTTTTTAGCTGCCCAAACACTTCGGACACCGCCAGTACAGATCAGATAAACGGGCTGTGTCTTAGAAATTTGGGCAGGTAAATAACGGATCACTTCGTAGGGCACATTGAGGGCTTGGTCAATGTGCCCCGCAAAATATTCATCTGGTCGGCGCACATCCAGCAACTGAATGGGCTGTTGTAACCGTCGGGCCAGTTCTGTCACCGTGATATTCATTTTGATTTTCTCCCAACGCCAAAACATTAGACAACAACCTTTTTAAAATGTAATTTCACAACAATCAATTGACTGAACACTGCACCGCTTAACACCAATAGATCATAAATAAATTCAGGTGCGTGCCAGAAATAAGCACCGATACCCACTAATAAGACTGCTAATAGCGCCAGCCAGCACCATTCGAGCCAATCATACTTGCTTCGAATGCGATGGTGGGCCCAGCCTAGTAAACCGATGGTCACAAATAAAACCACGCCAGCGACGATCCAAATCAGCCAAATCGGATAATTTTCGTTGAGAAATAAAATTTCCCGCATAAACCCTAAATGGGTGTTGAACAGATCGCGAAATAAAAAGGGTAAGCCAACCAGAAGCAACTGTAAAATCAAAATGACACAGCGTCCAATTCGTCTAAGCATCGCGGCTAACCAACTCCTTTAAACGTTGAATGATCAGTTCATCATCAGTGGCCGTTAAGGTTCGCACATCAAATTGCAACTGGTCATTTTCAACTCGTGCGACAATTGCCGGTTTGCCTAAGCGTAGCGCTGCTTCCAGCTTTGTAGCAGAATACAACGGTGTGGTCACCGTGACCAAATAAGTCGGCAACGTATACCCTGGGAAAGAACCACCGCCTACTTGGGATTCCCCTTTAATGTGGCTGACCTGTAACGTTGGCAATTCCAATAAGCGTTGCATGAAATCAACCGCATGGTTGGCCAAAGTGGCTTCTGATTGGGTGATCATGCGTAATGTTGGCACATTTTCTAGTAATTTATCTGGATTTTGATAAAGGTGTAAGGTTGCCTCTAAAGCTGTTAGGGTCAGCTTATCCACCCGTAACGCCCGCGTTAACTGATTGTGCTTCATCTGATCCACGTATTCCTTTTTACCGGCAATAATACCAGCTTGCGGTCCCCCTAGTAGCTTATCGCCTGAGAATGTCACGACATCGGCATACTTTAATTCCTCTTTGATCAAAGGTTCAGCTGGCAAGCCATAAGGCTGTAGATCGACTAACAACCCACTCCCAAGATCATTGATCAGTGGTAAATGGTGCGCGTGTGCTAATTGCGATAAGTCTGCTGTGGCCACTGACTCCGCAAACCCGACCATGCGGTAATTACTGGTGTGCACTTTTAACAAAGCCCCTGTGGTTTCCGTGATCGCCCGTTCATAGTCGTACAAGTGGGTTTTATTGGTCGCCCCGACTTCTTTCAAAAGACCACCGCCACGGGTGATAATATCCGGAATTCGGAAAGAATCCCCGATTTCCACAAGTTCACCACGGGAAACGATCACTTCTTGTTGTTGGACCATGGTATCCAACACTAACATCACGGCTGCTGCATTGTTATTCACAACTAAAACAGATTCAGCACCCGTAATTTCCTGCAGTAAGCGCTCGGTATGATGGTACCGCTGTCCGCGTTGTTTCTCAGCGAGATTGTATTCCAAATTTGAATAGCCAAATGCGACTTGTTCAAACGTATCCCGAATCGCTGGACTTAATACGGCCCGGCCTAAATTAGTGTGTAGTACCACGCCAGTCGCATTGACCACATGCCGTAGGGACATATCCCCTTTTTCATGAACCGCCGTTTGAATCTGTTGCACCAATAACGCCAAAGTTGGCTCCGTTTCATCGCCTGCTTTGATCTGGCTGCGCCAGTGCGTCAAAACATGTTGCACTGTATGTTTGACCAACGTATAACCATATTGATCACACAATGTTTTGACTGCTGGTGACTGCATCAATGTATTCATTGCCGGCAACGCCGCAAAAAGATTCTGCTTCATCAAAAATTACCCCTTCGCCAAGGCCACAATGCCTTGCATGGTTTGAATGGCCGCCTGCGTTTCCGCCTGCGTATTAAAACTTGAAAATGAAAACCGCACAATACCTTGTTCAACCGTGTGTAAGGTCTCATGAATCACAGGTGCACAGTGTGCCCCTGGACGCGTGGCAATGTCGTGCTCTGTTAATAAATCCGAAATTTCAGCTGCATTCACATACCCGACGTTTAAGGCAACGGTGCCCACATGGTCCACTTCAGGATGCGAATACAAGGTGACCAGCGGTAATTCAGCCATTGCCGCCGCAAATTCATCTGCTAGTTTGACCGCTTGCTGACCAAGCTGAGTGACGCCTTGATCAAGGCAGTATTGAACACCTGCCGCCAAGCCTGCAATGCCTGGAACATTTAACGTGCCTGCCTCGAGTGCCTCCGGCAAGAAAGCTGGCTGATGGTGATTAAAAGAGTCGACCCCACTGCCACCTGAAATCAAGGGTTCAATCGGTAAAGCTTTCCGGAAACAAATCCCACCTGTACCTTGCGGACCGTAAAGTGACTTATGCCCGGTAAAACATAAGACATCAATCCCTTGCGCCTGCATATCGATTGGCGTATTACCAGCCGTTTGCGAAGTGTCTAACACAAACAGCAGCTGATGCCGCTGACAAAACGCACTGATCTGATCAATTGGTAACCGATAACCGGTGACATTTGAGGCATGGGTACACACCACCATCTTGGTATTAGGTTGGAGCGCCTGTTCCAGCTGGTCAACCGCTAAGGCCCCTGTTTGAGCATCAAGACCGATCAACGTATGCGTCACGCCTTGATCGGCCATTTGATAGAGCGGTCGCAAAACCGAATTGTGCTCAAACACGGTGCTGATCACATGGTCGCCTGGTTTTAATAACCCTTTAATGGCAAAGTTCAAGGCTTCAGTGGCATTATTGGTGAAGGCAATCAACGCTTCATCAGGCGCATGAAATAACGTTTTTAATAACTGACGACAACGATAAACCACCTCATGTGCCTTGATTGCGGCTGGGTAAGCCCCACGTGACGGATTGGCATACGCATTGCTAGCAAGCACTTGATACACCGCATCTGCTACAGTTTTCGGTTTTTTTAAAGTTGTTGCACCATTGTCTAAATAAATCATGTTATCCCTTCAATTCCCGTTTATTCGCCACACGTTGGGTAATGCCATCCTTATCCATTCGTTCCAAGATCATCATGGCATAGCGCCGGCTAGAACCGGTAATATCCCGAAAATCGGCCAAACTCAACTCACCTTCACGCTGAATAAATTGTGTCACCCGTTCAATGGTGTGTTGGTAACTGGTTGTTGCCATGACATAATCCGAGTTTAACAATACCACATCCGTATTGATCAGGCCATTTAAAACCTGTCGCTTTTGGCGATCCGTTCCCACTAAATCAGTGATGGCAGACGGAATCAAATTGGCCTGGGTTAACTGCACTAATAGGGCCTGTTTAATGGCTTGTTGTGCCGGCGTAAACTGTGGCTCAAAATCAGCTAGAGCTACTAAGCCAGCCTGTTCCTTAATGACCTGCTGTTGCACAAAATAATCAAAAATCGGTGTTACGGTTTGCGTTTGGGTCCAATCGGCCAATCGAGACATTAATTCTGCCCGCGATAAACCAGCTACCAGCGGATTATGCTGATGGAAATCGCCTAACAAGGTGATCAATTGTTGTTTTAAAGCAACCAATTTGGCTTGGACCGCATAGCTTTTACCAAATTGGACCAATGTTCCTTGTGTGACTTGTGCAGTGAGTAAAGTCGTCGCCACTGTTTCACTTACATTTAACAAATCCATCACTTGCGTTACCGTTACAAAATAAGCAGGCTGCTTATGAATGAAATCCGTTAAAATAGCCGCTGCCTCACCTGCTTGCCGAATATGCAGGGTTTCTAAAATCGGCTGTTCATAGCGGTGGTGCCGTTTCGGATTGGCTGCCAACACTTGTCCCCCGCCAATCGTGTGCATTGGCGAATAGGTCCGCATAATAAACCGATCACCATTTTTAACGCCAACTTGTTCTTCTAACCGAATTTGAACCAAGGCCTGCTCATTCGGTTTTAACTCATCTGTCCCTAACGGGTAGACTCGCCCTAACACTTCTCGGGCGCCAATATACAAACGGACACGCTCTTGCATGGTCAGTGCCGCTTCTGGTAGATCCAAGGTTTGTAACGCCAAATCCAGCATCCAGCTTGGTTGGACATTCTCCGGTAAAGTCAAAACATCCCCGCGAGCAATTTGATCTGCTTTAATATTTAAATTTAACGCGGTACGCTGGCCCGGTAAGGCAACTGTTTCGTCTTGATCGTGCACCTGAATGTTACGCACGTGGGCTAAAACACCGTTGGGGTAAACTTCTAGGTCATCATTAGTATGAATCGCCCCATCTAACAACGTACCCGTCACAACTGTCCCGAACCCTTTTAGTGAAAAGACCCGATCCACATTCAGTCGTGGGCGCCCTGTATTGTGGCGTTGCGGTAACTTAGCCACTGTTTGGTCCATTAATTGTACTAATTCAGGCAATCCAGTGCCACTGACTGCATCTGTTTTCACAATTGGTGCATCCGCAATCACGGTCCCTTGAAAGGTTTCTTGAATATCCTCAATGGCTAAGTCACACATTTCTGGGTCAACAGTATCCACCTTGGTTAATACCACAATAAAGTTGGTGATGCCTAGCAAGCGTAAAATAGCGGCGTGTTCACGGGTTTGTGGCATCACACCTTCACCTGCATCGACGACCAGTAACACGAGATCAATACCGGACAAGCCAGCAATCATGTTTTTCAGAAACTTTTCATGCCCTGGAACATCAACAATGCCCACACGTTGATGACTGGGCAGATCAAAATAAGCAAACCCTAAATTAATGGTAAGCCCACGCCGCTTTTCTTCCTTGGTTGTGTCGGTTTCAATGCCGGTTAAGGCACGAATCAAAGTTGTTTTGCCGTGATCAACGTGTCCGGCAGTCGCAATGACAATGTGTTCCACTTCAGATTACCCCTCATATTTAAACAATAATTGATAGTCACTTTTGAGACCATGGCGTTCACCATGATAAACGGCTTGATAATGGATCTGTTCTGCCTGTAAAAAGGCCTTGATTTTCGGCAGATCCGCCAGCGCAAAGCGTAGGCTTAAGCCACAACCAGCTGTGATCTGGCCAGGTGTGGTTAACGCCCGCGCCTTGATCTGCTGCGCTTTGACTAGGGTCTCACTTTTAATCGCCTCATGGGTTTCATCAAATACCACTAAGCCAAATTCTTGATCCATTTGATAACCTTCTTTATGAAAATTATGGCCGCACTAACCGTTGCGACTTGCGCATGATTTCTACGATTCGGAACATATTGGTGATCTCACCAACTGCCATTTTTTCTTTTAAATCGAAATAGTTGATACAAACCCCACAAGATAAGATCTTAACCCCTTGTGCTGCTAAAGCCTGTAAATCTTCAACTGAATCAGAGCCTTCAGCAACTAACTGAACGCCACCGTTATAAAACAAAATGTATTCTGGCAAAACATCCTGTTCTGTCAATGAATAGACAAAACTCTTTAATAACGTTTGCCCTAACTTTTCGTCACCTTGACCCATGGTATTGGTATTGATCACCACCGTATAGCCTTGTGACAACCGAATTTGGCCGGCTTCTGAGCTTTCAATATGTGGTTGATCAGCATCGCCATCAGTCGGCGTACTAGCAGTGACCGTTGCCGCTGGTGTCGTCGGGGCAGTTGCTGTTGTGGTACCAGCCTTGGCAATATTGACTTGAAATTGATCAGGTGCCAATTGCTTCATGGCATACTGATAGTTTAACTGTTTGGCCATTTTTTCAAGATTTTGAGTTGAAACATCTGTATCCACTAAGATCTCGACTTCGTTGTGGTCGCGCAATGCCTTTTTAGTCCGAATAATTGGAATCGGGCAAGCCTGACCTAAAGCATCTATTTTCGCTAAGTTTTCTGACATGTTGAAACGTCCTTTCTATTTGACAATTATTTCAATTGGGTCATCAGCCGCTTTTTCCGTCACACGGCCGATACAATTTGCTGTCACACCAGCTTGCTTCAGATCAGCGACAACAGTGGCCACCTGATCTGCTGGCACGCTAGCCAATAAACCACCTGAGGTTTGTGGATCGTAAACAATTTCCTCCAGTGCATAATCATCTAGTTCAAACTTGATCTTGTCTTGTAGGAAATTACGATTGCGTTGCCCACCTGCCGTGACTAAAAATTCTTCTGCACAAGTATATGCATCTGGGATCATCGGCAAGTCAACTGCTTCAATGGTGGCTTGTAACTGGCCGTGTAACATTTCGCTTAAATGTCCTGCCAAGCCAAAGCCGGTGACGTCTGTACAGCTGGTCACCTGATGTTGCTTCAGCACATCCGCTGCATATTTGTTCAATGTTTGCATTGAGTCGACTGCTTGCTGAAAAGCAGCTTCACTGGCCGCTCCGGCATTGTAACTGGTGGTGACAATACCCACCCCTAATGGCTTGGTCAAAATCAAGGCATCCCCTGGCCGTACTGTATCATTGCGTAAAATTTGATTCGGTGCCACTTTACCCGTTACGGCTAACCCATACTTAGGTAATCGATCATGGATCGAATGGCCGCCAGCTAAAATTCCCCCGGCTTCCTTGACCTTTTCTTGACCACCTTGCAAAATTTTCTCCAAGATATGCCGATTCATGTCTTCTGGGAAGCAAACAATGTTTAACGCAGTCAACACATCGCCACCCATTGCAAATACGTCGCTTAACGCATTTGTAGCCGCAATTTTACCGAATAAATAAGGGTCATTCACCATTGATGGAAAGAAGTCCAACGTTTGGATCAATGCGGTCTCCGCATCGATTTGATAAACTGCTGCATCATCGGTGGTGTCATAGCCGACTAATAAGGCATCATCACGTTTATTAGCTGGTAATTTGGCTAAAATATCCGCTAAATTACCAGGCCCCATTTTGGCATTACAACCGCCACAAACAATTAATTGCTCTGCTGCAAATTTTGCCGTTTCCGTCATCTTTTATCCCTCCGCTTGCGCTGTTAAAAAGTGCATATCTGCTAGTAAACTGGCGGTTAATGCTGCCGGATTTTGAATACCAGTGACTAACTTCAACTGACAAGTTCCCGTTGCTTTTGGAATCAGCAACCCTTTTTCTAAAGCCGTCGCATTTAATTCAACGGTTTCATCCCGCCAAGTGAATAAGTCAGGCTGGGTCAAACTAGTGGCGGTCATGCCGTCCCAATTAATAAACCCTGCCAATTGCCACTGCTTTTCGTTATAAACTTGCCAATTTTGAATTTGTTCAGCCAGCCAATTTGTCGGCTGATCAGGCCAGAACGTCACAAAGTCATGGATATACGAACCACTCACGATAATTGGTCGTTCTGCTGCACTTAACACTGTTTTCACAGCTGTATCATTGACTGAAAAGTTTAATTCATCTACCACTTGTTGTCCCATGGTCATCGGCCCAAACGCACCGCCCATTATATATAATTGTTTGACTTGTTTTAAAAAGCCAGGCCATAATTGCTGCGCTGCTGCTAGATTGGTTAACGAACCTGTCGCAACAATGGTGATTTCTTGTGGGTGTTGGCGCACTATTTTCACTAAATAACGCACCGCGGCAGATGTTACATCCACTTCACTACTGGCCCCAACATAAAACGGTAGCTCTAAATCAGCCGCTTCCCATAACAGCTTGGTCTGTTGCGTCACCTGTGCTAACGTCCCATTCCCATAAGTTAAGGTCACCCCTAGCACATCTACGGTTGGCATTCGTAATAAATGGGCTAACGCAAGGCCATCATCAATATCATGCCCTGCTAAACCAAAAGTATTATCACAATCTAAAATGACTTGTGGCAAATAAATCGCCGCCCTCTCTTTTTAAATCGGCCGCTGTGTCAATATCGCCTAAAGTTGGCAACATGGCATAGGTCACGGCACGCTGTTCTAATCTATTTTGAGTTACTTTCAATACACTATCCGTGCTCCAAGCTGTCTCTGCTTCTAAAATAGGCGTTAAATCCAATTGCCGGCTCCCAATCAAATAATAACCACCATCTGGACTAGGTCCGAGCACCACCGAATGCGCTGTCAATTGATCAAATGCTTGTTGCAAAATGGCGGTGGTTAAGCCTGGAATATCACTGCCGGTTAACACCACCTGCTGATACCCTTGCTGACGCACCTGTTGCAAGGCCACTGCCATTGCTGTTCCCAGTGACGCCTTAACTTGCGGAAAAGCTGTTACAGCTGCCGGTAATTGTGCCAAAAATGCCGTACTAGCAGTAGCATTAGCCGCACGATAAGCCAGAAAGACTTGCGTTGCTGGTAACCGCAAAGCCGCCGTCAGCAATCGCTGTAATAAAACCGCCTGGATCTCAGCCGCTACTTGCGGTGAATAGGCCGGGCTTAAACGTGTTTTGGAGAAACCAGCCGTTGGGACCTTTGAAAAAATAAGATATGCTTGCTTCACCATTAATCAATTCCGTTCTTTTTAAACAATTGCGTCAGAAATTCCGGCTGCAAATACTGTTGACATTTGGCGTAAATCTCAGGATTTTGAATTGGTTTGTGCTCATAATCCACCAATAAGCGGGCGCACCAGGCTAAGGCACGTAATAACAAAAACGGCATATAGCGCTGCACATTTGCCACGACTTGTGCTTCCGATACCTGTGCCACACGCGCATACTGTGCCATGAAGGCTTGCTTTTGCGCTGACGTTAAAATCGTCGTGGTCCGCCACAATGTGGTACCCGAATTATTCATACGAGGTTTAATATCGGCATACCGCACAATTTTGGACCAA
>NZ_AZDA01000132.1 GCF_001434575.1 Loigolactobacillus bifermentans DSM 20003 | reverse complement strand
AAAATACTGATTTAATAGGATTTATCGTGTGGCTAATTTGTTCTTGCAATTTGGGATCCAAATATGGATTTATATAAGTTACTTTTTTCGACGAATGTGATGTTAGTTGAAGGTATTTCTGAGGAATTGTTGATTAAGTCGTATTTAAGAGAGTACAGTAATTATCTAAATAATATTGAGGTGCTTTCATTCCATAAAGGTTATAATAAAATAATTGATTTGTGGATGAAAATCAATTCCCATGGCAAACGAAAAATTGCCGTGGTCCGTGATTATGATAATCAGCCAAATGCTAAAGAGCAAACCGAATCTAGAAGTATTCCTGGTAAAGTTTTTGTAGGAACTACGGAAGGATATACGCTTGAGGATGATATTGTTAACGGCAATATCGATTTGTTGCGCTCATACTTTATCGATCATCTGAACTGGGACATAGAACTGTCGGCAACAGCAAGCGAGATTGCTAATGTCTGGAAATCTAAAAAAGGTGAGACAATGGCAATGATTGCGTGTGAGTTTGGCACAGAACAATTTCATAATTTTTCGTTGCCCAATCATATTAATAATGCAATAAAGTTCTTGAAAGGTGAACCAATTTGAAGTGGATGTAAGCTGATTCCTGAGACAACTTTTAAGAGAGGGTATAATGAATAAATCATCTCTCAAAAGGAAGGAATTTTTACATGCCAACTCATTACGACAAAGAATTCAAACAAAACATTATCAACCTATATAAGCAAGGCGAATCAGCTGCCC
>NZ_AZDA01000131.1 GCF_001434575.1 Loigolactobacillus bifermentans DSM 20003 | reverse complement strand
GCTTGCACGTCATCCGCTGTAATCGTGTAATTCAGATTAACTGCTTGTAACTTCGCTAAGCCGCTAGTGCTCAAAGTCACATCATAACTGCCTGCATTTTCAGAAGCATCGCTGCGGGCAAAATCGTCGCTGGTCCAGTCCGTTGGGGCCATTAAACCATTTAAGGTTACAGCGTAAGTCGTTGGATCCGTGGCACTGTCCCCATCGTAAACTTTAGTCTGATTGCCAACTTTAATACTATCGGTGGCCACGCTAGCTGGCGTAATGGTCAAGCTGCC
>NZ_AZDA01000024.1 GCF_001434575.1 Loigolactobacillus bifermentans DSM 20003 | reverse complement strand
TGGCATAGGACAAAAAAGTCTCTATTTAAATTGTCTATTTTATTGACAGGGGACCACCTTTCTCGCTACGGTAACGTTTTGTGGAGTGTTCCCTTACGGATCTTCTACGCAGCAATGTGGTTAGTCGATTGCTGGACCAAGGTACAAGGTTCTGGTTCTTGGTTTAATGGCAAGCTACGCTTACCATTTACTTGGTTGTATCCAAAAGTTGCCTCTGCTGCAAGTGGTGCTTCTGAATCAGCGAAGTCTGCTGCCCACAGTGTTGCAAGCAGTGTTAGTAGCGCTGTTTCATCTTCAACCACTGCCGGCGCCTCCGAAGCTGCTAAAACAGCCAAAGAAACCGTTAAAGCAACTGCCAAAGCTGCTTCAACGACGACAACGACACCAAAGGAATTCTTCAGTTTATCTTATGACTATGGCAAACAACCAATGATGATTTTCAAGCATTTACCACATTGGTACGAAAGTGTTACCAAAGTCTTTATTCCGAATAAAGCAACGGCATTGTTCATGCAAGAATTCATGACCATCGTTGAAATTGGAATCGCATTATGTATCTTAGCGGGTCTTTTCACTTGGATCATGAACGCTGCAACCATCGGTTTAGTCGTTGTCTTCTGCTTATCCGGTATGTTCTATTGGGTCAACATGTGGATGCCATTTGTTGCACTGGCCTTAATGAACGGATCTGGTCGAGCGTTTGGGCTAGATTATTGGGTTGTGCCGTGGTTACAAAAGCATTTAGGTCACTGGTGGTATGGTTCGATCAAGCCACTTTACAATGGCCCTCAAAAAGCACGTTAATGTTATAGTTGTCTTCAAAATGGTTCTAGGGGAGTAGCCTAGAACCATTTTCTTTAGTAAAATAATGATATGAATCTCTTAAAAAGGCGGTGCGCGAACAATGGCTGGCAAAAGTCGTCTGCGGCAAATGTTAAAGCCTTGGGATTATTTCATTCTTGGCCTACTGGTCATCCTTTCTTTTACCCCACTGGTGATTTTTAGTTGGACCCGTTCACAGGCTGCTGCTACGGCTAACACGCAGCCCATTCGGACTGCAGTGGTAAGTCACAACGGTAAAGTTGTCTACCGGTTTAAATTAACCGGGCACCAAGGCATCAAGCGTTTTCGTTATCATGCGCCTGATGGTGACTGGAATGAGATTGAATTTAAAGATCAACGTGTCGCCATTGTGGCCGCAAACTGCGGCGACCAAGTTTGTGTCCGGCGTGGCTGGATCAAAACACCTGGGCAAACAATCGTCTGTTTGCCCCATAAGCTTTTGATCGAGATCAAAACCAGCCATGGCCCCACGCATCATCAAGGTGGTGGCTTAGTGACCGAATAAGGAAACGACAATATGACTCAATCACAGCTTAGAAAATACATTTATATCGCCCTTTTAGTCGCACAAGGCGTCATTATCGGCTTATTAGAACGCATGATTCCCTTTCCTTTCAGCTTTGCCCCCGGTGCTAAATTGGGGTTAGCAAATCTGATCACAATCGTTTCAATCTTTACAATGCGTTGGCGTGACAGTTTTTTATTACTTTGGTTACGCTTGTTACTGACAACCTTACTCGGTGGCACCCTTTCAACCTTTTTGTATAGTGCGGCAGGTGCTGTACTGAGTTACTTTGGTATGTTACTGATCAAGCAATTAGGCCCTAAGCGCGTTAGCTTGATCGGCATCTCAGCGGCAGGCGGTTTGCTGCATAACGTTGGCCAGCTCGCCGTTGCCAGTTTGATTGCGCAAAGCTGGACCGTCATGCTTTACCTGCCGATTTTATCCAGTATTGGTATTCTGGCTGGGTTTGCCATCGGCGTCACTGCCAATTATTTATTCGAGCACATTCAGCTGCTCGCTTACCTGCGCCAAATCGAAGCACCGCGTACGTCGACGCAAAAGGAGTCTCATTATGACGAAAATTAATGCATTATGGCAACAATATCCGACACTTAAGCCCGAATTAACGGCTGTTTTAGAGCTAATGGAAAAGCATATTAAAACCAGCGACCGCGCCGTTAACGACGCGATCCTCACCATGATCCATTCTGGCGGAAAATTGTTGCGGCCTGCGTACTGTTTATTATTTTCGCAATTTAAAGAAACTGATCGTCGTAAAATCATCGCATTGGCTGCGGCTGTTGAAACCTTGCACACAGCAACCTTGATCCACGATGACGTGATTGATCGGTCTCGTTTACGGCGTAACCAGCCAACGATTCAATCAACATTTGGGCAAGATGTGGCGGTTTATGCCGGCGATTACCTATTTGTTGTTTGTTTCCAAATGCTGTCCCAATACGCCAGTGACTTACGAAGTATTCAACAAAATGCAAAAGGCATGCAACATATTTTAGATGGTGAATTACACCAACGCCAAATGCGCTACAATACGAATATGACAATTGATGATTATTTGGTCCAAATCGACGGTAAAACAGCACAATTATTTGCGTTAGCTTGCTTTATTGGTGCCTTTGAAAGTCAAAATACCCTGCGGTTTGCACGTCACTGTGAGCAGATCGGCTCTCAGATCGGCATGGCCTTTCAGATCATGGACGATATTCTAGACTATACCCAATCTGAAGTTGGCTTAGGCAAACCTGTTTTAGAAGATGTTCGTCAAGGCGTTTTCTCAGCACCTTTGTTGCTTGCAAAGCAGCAAGATGCTGCGGCGATTGCCCCTTACCTGCAAGATTCTAAGACACTAACCGATGCACAACTGGTGGCATTGCGTGATACGGTTCAAGCAGTTGGCGGTGTCACCGCCGCCGAAGAACTAGCGGCGCAATATACTGCAAAAGCATTGGCTGGATTAAATCGGTTACCAGAACATCCCGCAAAAACCATTCTATTGCGACTGACCAAACAATTATTAGCGCGTAAACGCTAAGCAAAAAGGCGGCCCAACTTATTCAGTTGGACCGCTTTTTTGCAATCACCATTAAAGTGTCATATACAGGCGCATTTTTAAACGACAACGACTTGCCGCACCGTAAACTTGATCTTCCAAACAGGCCAAATGCTGGGCAATTTCAGCGTTACTGTGATAATGCAAAATACAGTAAAACACTTGACGCTCAAACTTAGATAATTGTTCATAATACAACGCAATGTCAGCCTTTAAGGTGGCCATGGCCATGGTCTCAGTTTGTTGTAATGAACGATGACGGTCCGCAATATTTTCCAAATTACGATAACGAACCGCATATTGATCACACCGTCGTTTAACAGCAAACTGGCGTCTTAACAATGTGATAATGCGATGCTTCAACCGCGTTTGATAAAACCGGCCAAACGTCAAATGGTAGCGCGTATCATATTCTTTTGCCGCAAGGTAGCAGGCCCAACGCGCCTCCTGCTCCCAATTGTCATCATCATACAACCGTAACCAATAAAGCTGACGCAAATGATGAAGTACAGGTCGATATTGATAACAAAGGCGTTCGATTGCTACTGAGTCGCCTGCTGCAGCGGCACTAATGAGTGATGCCATATCTGTTTTTTTCATTTATACTATCAGAAATCCACTTTCAGCATACCACGTGTGATTTAATGAACAAGGGAACGAACGTTTCATATACGTAAAAAATAACTGAATAAATTTCACAAAATCATCATATTTCATCGGTATCTTAAAAGACATGAAACTTCTGAATGAGACACTGGTTTGGGGAAACGAGCGTCATTACCAAATACGGTTTTGGTAGCTGACATTTTGTCTCGGACACGTTTTTGACATCCCTTAGCATAAACGTGCCTGCTAGCAAAATAGCCATTATCATTCTAGGAGGTTTTTTTTATGAACTTTATTCACCGTGCCGGTCTGAGCCTTTGGGCTAAAAAAGGCCGTTCTCTGCTGCTGATCTTACTGACAGCAGCCATCATGCTTTTTATTCTCACCGGTCTTTTGATCCACAGCGCTGCTGATACGGCAACAACCAATGCCCGTAAAAGTGTCGGCGCCAGCTTAACACTTTCGGCCAATCGCCAGGCTGCGTTTAAGAAAATGCGGCAACAATCTAAGCCGTCAAGCGGTAGTCGGCCTACTCTCAATATGACACCGGTTAAGTTAAGCACTGTTAAGAAATTAACCAAACTGAGTCAGGTTACTGGTTACAATGCCACCACGCAAACCAGCGTGAATGCCAAAAGTTTCTCGGCCATTAGCACGACGAGTAGCATGGGCGCCAGTCCAATGGGTGGCAAAATGGGAAGCAGTAGTAGCCAAGGCGACATTCAAGTCAATGGGGTCACTGCCACGCGCCTCGTCGATAGCTTCAGTACCAAATCGGCTAAGATCACCAAAGGTCGCGGCATCACCAGCGCTGATGCAAATACCAACCATGTTGTGATTGAAAGTGAACTGGCCAAACAAGAAAAATTGGCTGTTGGTGACACGATTAAAATTAAAACCACTTCAACAAAGAAGGTTTACAAATTAAAAATTGTGGGGATCTATAAAGCAGCTAGCACGACAAGTACCCAGATGGGCCCTAATAGTACAGATGCCTCAAATCAAATTTACGCCGCCACAAGTTTAGCCAATACCTTTAAAGGTAGCAGCTACAAAAACACTGCGGATAGTGTGACGTTAAGCATCAGTGACCCTGGCCAAGTCAGTGCTGCTAAGACTGCTGCTAAGAAATTGATCAACACTAGCAAATACAGCATTTCCAGCGATGACAGTAGTTACCAACAGGTCAAAACATCAATGAAGAGCATTACCAGTATTTCCAATAAGATCATTTGGTTAGTGACGCTAGCCGGTATTGTGATCTTGACCTTGATCGTCATGTTATTGATCCGTGAACGGCGCCACGAAATCGGGATCTTATTAGCCTTAGGCGAAGCGCGTTGGAAAATCGTCGCCCAGTTCTTCACAGAACTGGTCTTCACTTTAATTGTCGGTTTAGTCATTGCCAGCGCTGGTGGGCAAGTTGTCGCCAATAAATTAGGACAACAGCTCACATCACAAACCCAAACGACTCAGGCTCAGACCATGAGCACCCAAAGTGGTGGTCAAATGGGTGGTGGTACGCCAGGTCAAGGCACACGCCCTAGCGGCGGCATGCCAGGTCAAGGGGGCCAAACACAAAAAGCGGCTCAAAAAACGAAGCTGACCACGAGCATTGATCTCACCACCATGGTTGAGCTTGGCGGCTTAGGACTGGCCATTATGTTCTTAGCCACCGTTTTAGCCGCCGGCGGTATTTTGCGCCTACAACCTAAGAAAGTCTTGATCGATTAGAAAGGAAGTTTGTGATGTTAGAAATTAAATCTTTGGGCTACTGGTATCAAAGCCCTGACGAAAGTCTCTTTAACGACGTTAATTTAAAATTTGAAGCCGACCAAACTTATGCGATCATTGGTTCCAGTGGCGCTGGGAAAACGACTTTTCTATCCTTACTAGCCGGTTTAGACCAGCCAAAAGCAGGTGAGATCTTATTAGACGGCCAAGCCTTAACCCAAATTGGCCTGACCGCCTACCGTCGTCATCAAGTCACCACCGTTTTTCAAAGTTATAACTTGCTCCCTTATATGTCCCCCATCAATAACTTGTTAACCGCACTAGCGATTACAGAATCACAACACAAAGGGGATGTGGCTTACGCCAAGCAACAGTTACAACAACTTGGTCTGACTGATGATCAAATGACACAAAACGTGCAACATTTATCCGGTGGCCAACAACAACGCGTGGCAATTGCCCGCAGTATGTGCTGTGATGCACGGTTAGTGGTTGCTGATGAGCCAACGGGCAACTTGGATGAAACAAATACAGAGGCAATCATTGCGTTATTTCAAAAAATTGCCCATGAACAACATAAATGTGTCATCATTGTCACCCACGAAGCCAACGTCGCTGCGGCCTGTGATCAGACCTTAAAACTAAGCAACGGCGAATTTGAATGGGTCACACAACCGGCTTAACGCCGTACTGAACACCACTTCTTAACTGAAGGGGTGTTTTTTTACGTCCAGCCGCTCAACAAAAAAGTCTGGTCAGCAACGGGCCATTCCCAGTTGCTGACCAGACATTGGCCAAGTGGCTTGGTTATTCATGATGTAACTTTCGATCCATAATCAGCTCAACAGTGCCTTGCAGGCGTTGCCGATAAAGATCGTTATCCAGTAACATGGTGGTGATAATGTCCAACGCATACATGCTGGCAAATTGACTGTTAACAAAACGTGTGGTATCCACAAAATTCGCATTTTTCACCACGATTGCAAAGTCGACTAAGCCGGCTAAGGGGCTTTTCGGTGAACCAGTGATTCCCACGATCTGCGCCCCATTTGCTTTCGCCATTCGGGCGGCCTCATTCACCTCACGCGAGCTGCCTGAGGTCGACAAGACGATCACAATATCCGTGGCTGTCATGATACTCGCATTGATAAACATCATATGCGTATCAGTGGTACAGAAAGCAGCAATCCCCATCCGAATGAGCCGTTGCACAAATTCTTCTGCCGTATAGCCCGAACTGCCTTGACCATAAACGTAAACCCGGCGTGCCTGAGTAATCACCGCAACCACCTGTTCGAGTTGCTGCATGTCTAACTGGGCCCAAGTGCCCTGCAGCATTTTTGAATAAATCGAAAAAACTTGATCCCCAACCGTACCTGTATCTGGCGGTGGGACTTGAATCCCTTGTGCTGCCGCTAATTGCACTTTAAACGTCGAATAGTCTGCACAGCCCATTTTTTTAACGAACCGGGTCACTGTGGCAGTTCCGATTCCAGCAGCCTGAGCCAGCTCAGTAATGTGCATTTCCTGAACTTTTTCAGGATGTTGCAACACTAATAACGCGAGCTTACGCTCCTGGCGCGCTAACTGCGGAAATACAGTTTCAATTTGATTGAGAATACTCACGGCCTGAACACCACCTTTTTCAATATCATAACACAGCAAGGCCCTGACCAAACAAAAATGTTCAGTCAGGGCCTTCTTTTAAAGTTCAAGCTTCAAAAGCGCTGCAGATAACCTTTTTTAAGCTTCTTTTTTGTATTCAATATTAACCGTCTTCGCCGTTAAACCATCAACATTTTTGGCATATTTTGGTGTGAGCAAACCACCTAACCAAGCAACGAAGAAGGACACTAAGAAGGATAAGCATGAAATAATGAATGGACTGGTGCTCGTTTGTTGAACAAACCAAGTCAAACCAGCTGAAACGACTAAACCGATCACAGCACTTGGCGTGTTGGCTGATTTGGTGAAAATCCCAGCGGCAAAAATACCGGCAATTGGCACACCAAACAAACCTGTGATGGCTAAGAACAGATCCCAAGTTTCGGAAGCGTTCCCAATTAATAAGTAAATTGAGATCCCTAATGAGAAAATACCAGAAATCGCAATGACAACCCGTGCTAAGTTAACATCTGAGATCTTTTGCCATTTATGATCAAAGAAACGTTGTTTGAAATCAGCGACGAAACAACTTGAAATGGCATTTAAACTAGACGCAATGGTTGATTGGGCAGCGGCGAAAATCGCTGCGATAATCAATCCGGCAACCCCAGCTGGCATCCGTGTGACAATAAAGTAAGGGACAATGGCACTGGTAGTCATTCCCTTTGGAATGCCGCCATTATGTGCGTAGAAGGAATACAAAACCGTCCCCATGCCGAAGAAGATCGGAATGGTAATAAAGGCTAAGAAACCGTTGGTCCACAAAGATTTCTTCGTTTCAGCCATTGAACTTGTAGTTTGGTAACGTTGCACAACATCTTGACTGGCCGTGTATTGGTACAAACTATTAAACAATTGACCTGCAAAAATCAATGGAATGAAGCGCGTTAAGTCACTGGTTTTAAAGTCGACACTTGAGAAGAACTTTTGACCTTGTGCCGCGTCACTGAATACAGTGCCCCAGCCGCCGTTAATGTAGTGTGCCCCTAAAATTGAAACTAAGACGGCACCACCTAACAGCAAGATACCTTGGATCACGTCAGACCAGATGACCCCTTCGATTCCACCTAAGAAGGTATAAACGATACATAAGCCCCCAACAAACAAAGCAATCACAACTGGATTGATCGTTGAAACGCTGGTGATTGCAATGATCGGCAAGTAAATCACAATGGCAACCCGGCCAATATGATACAACATGAATAAGATACTGCCTAAGATCCGCATAATTGGACCAAAGCGCTCTTCTAGGTATTCATACGCTGTGGTAACTTTTAACTTCCGGAAAAATGGCACGTAATACTTGATCAAAATTGGAATAATTAAAATAATGCCTAAGTTACCAATCGAATAGCCCCAGTCCGTCAAGAAAGACTTTTCTGGTGTGGACATAAAGGTAATGGCGGACAAAGTTGTAGCATAAATACTGAACCCAGCTGCCCAAGCTGGGATCTTGCCTTCCGCTTTAAAGAAAGCATCCGTACTCTTACTGGCCCGGCGTGTAAAATACATGCCAACAAACAACATGGCCAATAAGTAAACAATTAAAACAACCCAGTTAATGGTCCCAAATTCGGGTTTATTCATTATTTCACCTCATTAATTTGTGTCGAACGTTGCGCTGCAGTTTGGTGTTGGATCAACGCTTTTAAAATAACCGGTGCGATCAGCGTTGTGACAACGGTTACAACAATCATGGCAGTGTAATGGTTTTGGTCGATCAAATGGGCCCCTAAGGCCACATTGGAAACCACCAACGCCATTTCACCACGGGAGATCATTCCGGCCCCTACAATATGACTTTCAGAGTGACTTAAGCCAAACAAACGCGCACCTAAAGCACCACCGAACTGCTTGCCTAAAATGGCAATTAAAATCAATAATCCGATAAAGAATAAGTCTTTACCCATCCCTACAAAACTAATATTCAAGCCGATAGAGACAAAGAAAACAGGAATAAAAATGGCATAACCAATTGGTTCCACTTTTAAGGCCAAAGCGGCTTTATGCGGCGTTTCAGAAATGGCTAAACCTGCAATATACGCGCCTAACACGTCGCTCATCCCACAAGCAACAGCAATGGCGGCAAAGCCAAAACATAAAATCATGGCCGCGGTGGTTTCATTTTCACTGGCCGTTAAGCGACAGAACACATCTAAAAACTTTGGCACGACCCACTTTGCTAAAACCACCATCAGCACAAAGAACAGTATTTTAGGCAGTAACGTTAACAAAAATGGCTGACTGGCCGTGTTACCAGTGCCGAAAAATGCCACACATAGGCCTAATAGAATCACACACATAATGTCATCGGCCACTGCTGCCCCTAAAATAATCGCCCCGGCTGGGGTGTTCATGCGGTCCATTTCCTTCAACACTTGCACCGTAATGGAAACCGAGGTAGCACTTAAAATCAACCCAATGAAGAGGCTGGTGGTCCAGCTAAAACCAAATCCCACTGCACACAATAGCAAGGCGCTAAGCGTTGGAAAGATCACGCCTAAGGTTGCGACAGTTAAAGCTGGCTTCCAATACCGCATTAACATGCCAAAATCCCCTTCAAGCCCAGCAATAAACATCAGCACGATGACCCCGATCTCTGCAAAGTAATGGATAAAGGTGGTGGGCGTCAATAAATGTAAAACTGCTGGACCGGCCAAAATACCGACTAACAGTTCACCAATGACACTGGGGAAATTAAAGGTATTGGATAAATGGGCCCCTATTTTCGTCAACGTTAAAATAATCACCAGTTGTACTAAATAGGTCATAGGCCGTTACTGTTGAGCCAACGCCACGTCAACCTTGGCTAATTCAGTGCCAAGATCTTGTAACGCGATTCCATATTCTAAGAACACTGGTACCTGCTCTGGTAAAGCGGCCACTAAACTTTGCCAATCGGTGGTGCCATCGCCTAACATCACAGTCTCTTGATCCGCAATATCTTTTAGGTGGAAAACAGTAATTACATCACGCACTTGTTCAAAAGCGGTTTCCGGCCGTTCATCAAGCCAATACCAGTTCCCTGAATCGAAGGTATAACCCAGCTGAGGCACTGCCTGCAATAAACGATGTAACGTGGTGCTAAAAGCAGGAAGTTGACTCAATGTATTCGGTTGATTTTCAACCGTTAACGTGCCTGAATAAGCTTGCAACGCATCATTTAACTGCGCGACTGCCGTCTCATCAAAATCTTGCGCATCCCCTAAACTGATTTTCAAACCTTGAATGTGATGACGTTGGGCCAAGGCTAGATAGTCTGATAAATGTGAATTAAGTTGACCTGCTTCAAAAAGCTGTTCGGGAATTGAAAAGTAAAAGCCCCAGTGTTCAGCCTGACACAAGGCATCGATTGCCGTTAATTCAGCCGCTTGTGTGTCAGCTTTGAAAAACTCGCCACGGACTTCAATATTTGCAATTGCTTTACCGATCAACGCTTTGAGGCAGTCCAACTGACTCATCCCGTCCTGTAATGCGGTTAAAAAAACCGCAGTGTTAATAGATGCTTGCATGTGATTGCCACCCTTTTCTAAACAAAATAAAAAACCGCCATAGACGCCACTCAAAAAAGAGTGTGTCCTAGCGGTTATCCTTTTAGCGGTTGATTACGTTGAGCAGTATAGCATGCTAAAAGTTAAATGTAAACGTTTCATTTTTATTTTTTAGTGATTGCCGTTAAAAATGGTGCCACCGCCCCGACTAATTGTGCGTCATTTCCCAGTGCCGCCACGCGCAACTCAGTTTGCCGCAACCCAACTGGTAACAGTTGATCTAATGCTGGATTTAACAAATCCAATAAGTATTGGCCTTGTTTGGAAACGGCGCCGCCAATGACCACTACTTCTGGATCCAGTAACAAAACGATCGGCGCCAAGCCTGTGGCCACGGTTTGTGCCCAAGCAGTGATGATTGCCGTATAAGGTTCATGCCCAGCCTTGGCCTGTTCAAAAGCCTCGATCACACTGACACCTTGGGATTTTAGCTGTGCTTCCAGGCTTAAAGTCGCCGCCCGTTGTTCATAATTGGTGGCGCTACTCACATCATAGTTTAAATAACCCACTGAATTCCCAGTGCCATGTGCCCCACTGATCAACTGGCCATGGCGATAATAAGCCCCACCGATTCCAGTTCCTAACGCCACACAATAAACATCGTCCCGTCCTTGCGCTGCGCCACCGGCCTGTTCGCCTAACAACGCCGCATCCACATCGTTGACCACGGCCACTGGCAGATGGCTTAAGTCAGCTAAAGCCGCTTTGATCGGTGTTCCCTGGTAGCCAGGAATCGTTGGTCCTGCATACTGGATCGCACCATCGCGACCAACGATACCGGCGGTACTGACCCCAATCCCATCAATAGCTTGTGTGGTTAACACTTGCATGGTGATACTTTTTAAGGCCTTTAAAATGGCCCCATCTGCATTATGCTGTGTTGGCAGCACCCCACGATCGGTAATGGTTTGATCACCATGGACCACCCCGTACTTAATTGTCGTGCCACCAATATCAAATGCTAAGTATTGCCCCATTTTAATCCATCCCTTCATTGACGCGGTTTCATTTTATAACGTTGGATGACCGTTTTAGCCACCCCATTGGTACCTGATTGTAAGCGTCATCAGCTTAACACTTGAAAAACATTTTCTCAATCATAAAAAAAGAAAATTAGTTTAGTGCTTACAGCTCCAAGCGATACGGCTAATTATGAAAATGGTTTTCTATTTATAGAGTTGATAAATTAGTTTTCACATGATACATTAAATTTGCGGTTAACTTTTAGCGGAGATTACACCGACAATAAATTTCATTTAGGGAGCGAATTTCGAAATGGCTAAAAAATTATATTCTGCATTAATGACAGCGTTTAACGAAGACGGCACAATGAACGATGCTGGCACGCGGGCAATGGTGCGTTACAATATTGATGTCAACCATATTGATGGTTTATATATTGGTGGAAGTACTGGCGAAGCCTTCATGATGAGTGTGGCTGAACGTAAACATTTATTTAAAATTGCGTTTGAAGAAGCCGGCGATGGCTGTGATTTGATTGCCCAAGTCGGTGCCATTAACTTAACTGAGGCAAAAGAATTAGCGGATTATGCCGTTAATACCGTTGGTTACAAAACCATCTCAGCCGTAACACCTTTCTATTATCCATTTACGTTTGATCAAATCAAAGATTATTACGATTCGATCCTTGATGGTTTGGATACCCAATTATTGATCTACTCCCTACCTGCTTTAACCGGTGTTTCATTATCTGCTGAACAATTTGGCAAGCTTTTCGAAAACCCAAAGATCATCGGGATCAAGTTCACCAACGCTGACTTCTTATTATTAGAACGCGTTCGCAAAGCCTTCCCTGACAAATTGATCTACTTCGGCTCAGATGAAATGTTATTATCTGCTTTGGTTTTAGGCGTCGATGGTGCAATTGGCTCTACCTTCAACTTAAATGCAAAACGGACTTACGACGAAATCGCTGCTTTTGAAGCAGGTGACAACGCCAAGGCCCTTGAATTACAACATATTTCCAACGACTACATTATGGACGTGATCGACAACGACTTATACCCAACCATCAAGTTGTTATTCCATGAAGCAGGCGTTGATGCCGGCATTTGCAAGAAACCAATGAATGCCCCTACCCCTGAAATGAAGGCCGGCGCAGCTAAAATTTACGCCAAGTACTTCAACTAACTTTACTGTTTAGAGAAAAGAGTCGTTTTCTAATGCAAAATTCCTTCTTATCGCAAGTTAAGGGTAAACTCATTATTTCTTGCCAGGCCTTACCTGAAGAACCATTACACAGTTCTTTCATTATGGCCCGTATGGCCCGTGCGGCTAAAATGGCTGGCGCAGCTGGGATCCGTGCCAATTCAGTTGTGGATATTCAGGCCATTCAAGATGAAACAGGCTTACCTGTTATCGGCATCAACAAACATGTTTTCCCTGATGCTGAAACCTTTATCACCCCAACGTTAAAAGACATGCGTGCTGTGGCTGCAACTGGCGTTCCAGTTGTTGCAGTTGAAGTAACCGGTCGTACACGGCCGCACCAAGGTGATTTAGCTGCTGACGTGCAACAATTCCGTTCCGAATACCCTGATACGTTATTAATGGCAGATACGGCCACTTTAGCCAACGTTCAGGAAGCGGATCGCTTAGGCTTTGATATTATTGGTACGACCATGCACGGTTACACCGCTGAAACCACCGGTATGAACGTGGCAGACGATGACTTTGCTTATCTGAAAGACGTGCTCAAAACAACCAAGACCCCAGTCATTGCTGAAGGTAAAATTGATTTACCTGAAAAGTTAAAACGCTGTTTGGACCTGGGTTGTACCGCCGTCGTCGTCGGTGGCGCCATTACCCGACCTTTGGAAATTGCCCAACGTTTCATCGCTGCGATTCAATAAGTTTTTAGAAAAGGTCTGCTTGCGTTAACGCGCAACAGGCCTTTTTTGTCGTCACAAAAAAATCCCCACCGCTGGTTGCACACGACCAACGGTGGGGATTTGCGATTTTAAGGGGGAAATCGCTTTGCTATCTCAGGCCGATGCTATGCCTGCTTGCACTCAGGCGCATCAACACCGACCCAGTTTTCATTATTTGACTAATTCACGGGCGTCATGCTGGACAAAGTCCGTAAAGTTGCTAAAACATTGTTTTAAGAAGTTAACGCTCCCAGGATCTGTAATGTGGTTGTTCTCATCAAACTTCGCACCGCCTTGTGGCAACATAAATTCATTGCCTGCCAAGACTCGGGCGTCAACACCTGGTGCATCTAAGATCTGCCGTAAATTCATTTGCGCCCGAACCGTTCCTTGAATGCCTAAGGAAGTGCCGACAATCATCACTGGCTTGTCCTTAAAGGGATGGGTGGCACAAGATAACCATTCAATGGCACTCTTTAAGGCCGCTGGAATCGCATGATCATATTCTGGTACCGCAAAGATCACGCCGTCCGCATCTTCAACTTTATCACTTAACGTCTGCACGCTGGTTGGCACATCGTTAACCAAATCTTCATTGAACAGTGGTAAATCCTTGATCTCACAAATATCAATATTGGCCTGCGCTTCAAACAAATCCCGCATGGCATGTAATAATTGACGGTTATAAGATTTTGACGCATTGGTCCCCACAATGGCGACTAGGTTTAAATCATTGGCACCATTTTGCTTGGCTGCGTCAGCATTTTCACTGGCATGCGCACCGGCAACATAACCAGAGGAGATTCCCCAACTATTCATCATACTTGGCATGGCGTCATGACCGTTAGCCCCACCAGCCACTTCACCAGCGGCAAAGTAGTTGCGTACGTCTTGATCTTGATGATCAATCAACTGCATGGTCTTCGTATCGATACTAAACCCACCTAACGTAGTGGCGAAACGCCCGCGCTGTTCAACCATATAATAAGTTTCACCTTCAAAGTCATGCAAGAACTTAGCGTCACGACCAAATTCAGTGTCTTGACCTGTCTTAACGGCTGCTTCATAAGTGGCCACGGTTTGTTGTAACCCAGCAACATCAACGCCCGCTTGTGCCGCGACTTCGGCTAAGCTGCCTTTGGCAAATAATGGCTGCTTGTCTTGGTTAGCAAAGAAGCCTTCAATTTCTTTGGCTGTAAAGTCATGTAAAACCAATAAGTCGTAAAAGGCCTGCCAAGTCCGTTCATCCATCACCAAATAAGCGATTTTATCAGGTTGTGCTAAAATGGCATCCCGGAACTTCGTATAAACATCTGATTCGTTAACAATACGCTTTCCTTGGCGATTGACATAAATTGCGCCCATATCTGTGGCCTGCTTCGACGCATAAGTGGTTAATTTGGCAATGCCAGGTTCTGTTTCAACACCATGTGGGTAAACTTTGTACCAATCCAAGTCATGCGTCTTTAATTTCAAATCAGCGTTAAAACGATAAGCATCCCCGGTAGACGTCATCGGGCCATAATAATCGATCCCTTTGCTTTCAGCGCCACGCATTTCAGTATTCGCACCATAGCCACCACTGGCTAAGACAATTGAATGGGCCTTGATCTTGATTGTTTCATCTTGAGCTTCAGCTACCAAACCATTGACTTCGCCTGCCAGGCTAAACGTTAATTGCGCAACTTTAGCGCCTAACAGGATTTTCCCACCATGGTCTTCAAATGCTTTTGACACTTTGGTAATGAATTCATAACTGCTGGCAGATGGCAATTCAACTTGACGTTCAACTGAATGTTCTGGTGTTTGCGTTTGGGCCTTCATATAGTCTAAGCCTGCAAAGTCACTGATAAAGTCAATGGCCGGACCAATATTGTGCGCCATTAAAGTCGTCATATCCGTTAAATTCGTCTGCCGGCATTCCCGAGCAACATCTGCAGCTAAACGTTCAGGTGAGTCGCCATTGTCCCCAAAAGCAGCGGCTGCTACTTTTGAACCAGTGGCCACGACGTTGGAACCATTTAAAATCGTGGCACCGCCTAAATAGCCATTCTTTTCAACTAAAATCACCTTTTGCCCCATGGTTAACGCCCGGCAACCAGCAATCAAGCCGGCTTCCCCGCCGCCAATGATTACAACATCTGCGCGTAAACGCGTGGTTTGATGGACATTTTGCTTCTTGGGAATTGGCGTTAAGGTCACATCTTCTGCAGCAACCGCTTGTTTGGCAGAATCTAAAATGGCATTTGTCATCACCGTTGCCCCACTAATGGCGTCAACATCAAAGGACTGTTGTTCAATCACATCCTTTTTCAACTTATCGATCACCTGGTTAAAAATACCAGATGTTTCAGAATGTTTAAGAATCTTTAAGTCTTCAATTTTATTGTTCGTAACATCGACTTCATACTGAATCGTCCCGTTATGTCCCGTTGCTTCGCCTTGAATATGTTTTGATTCGTTGCTCATTTTGATCCGACCTCCTAAATACTTCAATGTCTATTTTCCTAACGTAAAATCTTATTTTCAAAGGATGACCATTCTGTCGGACGAAAACCGTCACGACAGAAGCATGGCTCCTTTGCTGAAATTATTAATAGCTGTTATCTATATATTTTTAATTATTTATATTTTTTATCTATTATTAATTGAAACCGAAACACTAAGAAGTATTGTCTCCCTAGTGAATCGCGATCAATCTGTCAATTTCAAATCGTCTAAATCGTGTTGCAAGTGTGTTAACGAGATTTGCCCTGGTGCTGAAGCGGCGCCTACTGTGCCAAAACTAACAGCTGAGCCAAAAACCTCACCTGCGATCCGAGAAACTTTACCAAGATCCGCCATGGACATAGTGATGATCGGCTGTGCTAAGGTACTCGCGGCCTGATGAGTTGCGGTAAGTAAGGTTAAAACGTCCTCAACTGATTGTGGCATCACCGCCATTTTAGGCACATCCGCACCAAAAGCGGCCATGCTGGTTAAGCGTTGGACAATTTCAGCTGCAACTGGTGTTTTGTCAAAATCATGATTGCTCATAATCACCTTTACCTGCTGGGCATGTGCTTTTTCAACCACTGCTTTGACTGCCGTTTCGTTATGGTAACGTTCCACGTCAATGGCATCCGTATAGCCCCCAGCAATCACAGCGTCACAGATCTTGAAGTAAGCGTCATCCGATAAAGCTAACTCACCGCCTTCACCGTGTGTGCGGAAAGTTGTCAGTAACGCTAAGTCCCCTAAGGCAGCCCGTAGCTGCGTACCGGTAGCCGTTAGCTGTTGTGCATCTGTGACACCTTCAAAATAATCAATGCGCCATTCTACTAAATCAGGCTTAGCCGCCTTAACTGCAGTCGCTTGCGCTAAAATCGCCGCTTCTGTTGCCCCTGTAATGGGCACGGCAATTTTGGGACGTCCACTGCCAAGCACCGTTTGCCGTAGTGTAACCGTTTGTTGTGTCATTGCATAGACCTCCTAAAATCTCTAAGGTTAGATTTTGCTATCGCAAAATCGTATTTCGGAGGATGACCAGTCTTGTGGCGTCAACCCTCGCCGCAGGACACATGGCCCTCCTTAATACCTAATGTCTATTTTGCGTCTTCGTTAAATAAAATATCGCGAATGTAGTCAACTGGCATCTCTTTGCCCGTCCACAACTTAAAGGCTGCGGCCCCTTGTTCTAGCATCATGCCTAAACCGTTGAAAACATGTTCAACACCAGCTTCTTGAGCGACTTCCATTAACTTGGTGGTCCGTGGCGCGTAAACAGTATCGAATACCACTAAGTCCTTGCGGAACCAGCTTGGATCACTAACCAATGTTTGGCCTTCTAAAGGATTCATCCCAACCCCTGTGGCATCGCAATAAATATAAGCGTCGTCGATTTCAGCTTTGAAATCATCACGATCTTCCAAACGATGTAAGGTGGCTTTACAATCTGTTTTTTCATTAATCACATCAACGTTCCGTTTGGCTTGAGCGAAGAATTCATCATCTTGGTTGAAAATTGAGATTTCTTTGACACCATCTAAAGCACATTGAATGGCAATCGCTGTTCCGGCACCACCGGCACCGGCTAAAGTCATCTTCTGACCGCGAATATTGATACCTTCATCATCTAAAGACTTGATCATCCCAACACCATCTGTGGTATACCCTGTTAAAACACCGTGGTCGTTAACCACTGTGTTCACCGCGCCGATCATTTCAGTGGCAGGATCCAATTTATCCAGTAATGGAATCACTTTTTGCTTGTTCGGCATGGAAATATTTGAGCCGCGCATATCCAATGTCCGAATCGCATCAATGGCCTTTGGTAACCCCTCATTTGTGATTTCAAACGCAAGATAAGCAAAATTCAAACCTAATTTAGCAAAAGCGTGATTATGCATGGTTGGTGACATGGAATGACGAATGGGGTACGCCATTAAGCCGATTAAAATTGTATGACCATCTAATTGATTTAACATGGAAAAGATCCTCCTATATTTAAATAATTGTGTTTATTTTTAATTTGTTACTTAATTCACTTGCAATGTTAGCATTTTCATTTATCATTATAAATAATAAGAAGTTGATATATTAATAGAAATTCTCTATTTAAATGAAAGGAAGCCGATTTTAATGAATCTCCGCCACCTTGAATTTTTTAAGGAACTGGCCCGGACCCAACACGTCTCAAAAGCAGCTGAAAATCTAGGTATTTCCCAGCCTTCCTTGAGTTATGCCATTAAAAAACTGGAAACCGAACTAGGCGTGCCATTATTTGAGCCAGATGGCCGCAATATTAAGCTGACCGCCTTAGGCCGACAATATTTGGTTTATATTAATGCCGGTTTGGAAAGCCTTGAACAAGGCAATGCGATTATCCACCAATTGAATAATCCCGATGAAGGCCATGTGAGCCTCGGGTTTACCTATACCATGGGGCAACGCTTAGTCCCTGAGTTATTAAAGCATTTTAGTGAACAACCGGCTAATGCCAAAATTAGCTTTGATTTGGATCAAAACGCCACTGGTCATTTGCTACAGGACCTGTTGGCCGATAAATACGATGTGGTGCTCGCATCACACGCCGCCAAAGTCAATGATCAAGAAACCGCCAACTTATTTGAGTTTACACCGATCG
The DNA here is from genome assembly GCF_001434575.1 of Loigolactobacillus bifermentans DSM 20003. Lineage (GTDB taxonomy): Bacteria > Bacillota > Bacilli > Lactobacillales > Lactobacillaceae > Loigolactobacillus > Loigolactobacillus bifermentans. Next base: position 8,546 of record NZ_AZDA01000024.1, on the reverse strand, counting down.
TACAGCAAGAGATCAAGCTGGCCTTGCCGCTGGATCATCCGTTACTGCAACAAGACCGGATCTATTTAAAAGACCTGACACCGTATGACTTCATTATGTTCTCACAAAAAAGTGGGCTACGGCCTTTGATTGATCGGATTTTTCAACAGGCTAACATTCAACCACAAGTCAAATACGAACTGGTTGAAGATCATACGATTATTGGCTTGGTGCAATATGGCATGGGCATTGCCCTAGTTCCTAATTTGCCGCAATTGGACCAATCACAAGTCGCACTATGCCACATTGCGGATAATCACCTGCCACACCAACTTTACTTGATTACCCGTAAAAACCATTTTCTGACGCCATCCGTTCAGCGCTTTGAACAGTTCGTACGTCAATACTGTCAGCAAACCTATACGGACCAACAGCGCTTGTTATAACTTAACTGGTTTCATCATCAAAAAAAGAACGTGACCCTGGGCACACCCAGCATCACGTTCTTTTAGTTACTTCAAAATTGTCATTAAAATCGGAATCACGATCAAACTTAACAGCGTGGTCTCAGTGACCATCAGCGCCGCATAATCAGCGTCCGCGCCATAAAGTTTGGCCACCACAGGCGCATTGGTCATCACGGGCATCGCCGACTGTAAAATAAAGACTTGCTTCATTAATACTGGCATTGGCGAAGGGAGCACCAAAGCACTCATTAGAATTGGCGCTAAAATAAAGCGCCCTACTAAAATTCCCACGCTATACCGTGACAAGCGCATTTGTCGTAAACCAGCACCTTGAATGGCGATCCCAATAAAAATCATCGACAGTGGAATCGTTAAACCACCGATATAACTAAAATCAGACATTAAGAACCCTGGCAGCTTCACATGGAGCAACACTAAGATCACGGCTAAAATAAAGCCTAATAATGGTGGCGAGAAAACTTTCTTCAGCGTTTCCGTCCAACTAAAGGCCTCGTCACTATTGCCGTCACGCTTGATCAAGTACACCCCTAACGTCCAGAAAAACGTTGTATTGGCCATGTAATAAACCAGGACATAGGGTAAACTTTTATCACCAAACAAGGCCATGTTGATCGGTAAGCCAATGAAAACCGTATTCGAATTGAAAAACATCGATTCAAAAATACCACGCCGTGAATGCCGAATACGAATCAACCGGGCAACGGCAACGGAGATCCCGAATAAAATCAACATTGACACCACAGGAAACTTCAGATCCGGCAACAGCCGCTTTAATTCCGCGGTGGTAAAATCCCGGGTGATCGTATCCAACATATAACACGGCAAGGCCACTTGTGTCACTAACCGTGCAATTAATTTACTACTTTTTTCATCAAACCACCCGGCCCTAGCCAGGAAATAGCCGACTAGGATCATCCCGAGGATCACAAAGACCCCGCTTACGCTTTGTAGAAAAACACCCATGTTACCACACCTTAATCATTTTCTTTTAATGTTCAGTTTATCACTTTTCTGAAAAAATAAGAATGGCGGTTTGTCTTTTATCAACAGGTTATTTGTAGAAAAAGCAACTCATTTCTCTAAAATTTGCGAAAGCTTAGTGGTTTTCATCGTTTTAAGGTGCTATTCGTAGTATAATTTCTTAAAGAAACTTGATTAAAAGGAGTTTATTATGGAAGAAAATCAGCCACCGATCCAACGGCGCCATCAACATCATTCGCGCCCTAAAAAGCGGCACACTTTATTAAAAGTTCTATTGATTATTTTAGCGGTTTTGATCGTTGGCGGCGGCGTTTACGCCTATAAAGTTTTACATGACGTAAAAAGTACTGCCAACAAGGTTTACAAATCTTCTGGTTCCAACACAAAGCACTTGCGTAATTCGCAAACCGCTTTGTCAGAACACAAGCCCATCTCAATTCTGTTGTTAGGGGCTGATACTGGGGAGTTAGGCCGGACTTATCGTGGCCGTTCTGATACGATGATCATTGTGACCATTAACCCCGACACCAAAAAAACAACGATGACCAGTATTCCACGAGATACCAAAGCGCACATTGTGGGTAAAGGCAGTACCTTTGTTGAAAAGATCAATTCAGCCTACTCTTACGGCGGTTCTTCAATGGCGATCAATACCACCCAAGAATTGTTAAACGTGCCAATTGACTACTACATTACCGTTAACATGAAAGGCATTGAAAAAATCGTCAACGCCGTCGATGGTGTCGATGTCAACGTGCCATTTACCTTTACCTATGAAGGCGTCACTTATAAAAAGGGTGCCATGCATTTAAACGGTAAAAAGGCATTAGGTTACTCTCGGATGCGTTATGACGACCCTGAAGGCGACTACGGTCGGCAAAAGCGGCAACGCCAAGTGATCACCTCGATTATTAAAAGTGCGGTTTCGGTTAAAACATTGTGGAACTTTGGCGATATTTTACAAACCATGAGCGACAATGTGCAAACCGACTTAACTTACAACAATATGCAAACCATCCAGAAAAATTATCGCAGTGCCGCTGCTAACATTAGCGATGATCATTTACAAGGTCAAAACGCCACGATTGACGGGAGTTCTTACCAAGTCGCCACCACAAAAGAATTACAACGGGTCTCCAATAAGATTCGGACCCAATTAGGCTTGAAACATGAAACCTTGAACAATTTGATGACCCAACAAAACGCTAACGGTGAAACTGATTCTGGCGGAACCAACAGCGCCAATCCTTATACGAACTAATTAAAAAATCAGCCTAGACATAATTGTCTAAGCTGATTTTTTGAGTTAAGCTTTTAAAAATGTCAACATGCCGTCATTAAACGCAGTCTGCTGTTCGGACATGACAATATGCCCTGCCTCTGGGACCACCAATGACTGCCCTTGTGGCGCAATTTTAGCGGATTCAACCGCATGATGCCAATCCCAAAATGGGCTTTCTTGTCCGGCGACAAATAAAATCGGTTTTTGGATCAACCCAATGACATCCCGCCAATCCTGAAAGGCGTGATCAACTAACAAAGGCCGGTTCAAGTCATAGTCAAACTTGCGATCACCGGTCACCGACTTCACCAATTGATAAGTATCGTTATCAATATGCTTAACCGTGGTATGGACTTTATGCATATTCTCACAGTGGGTTTGGAAGTTTTGCCAATCAAGATCCAATAACCCATAAGGCCAAGTTTCATCTGAGATCATTTTAGGCGATTGATCCACACTGATAATCTTCAACAGTTTTTGATCACCATACAAGGAACAATACGCCCAAATTGTTGCGGCCCCCATCGAATTCCCCATGATGTTAAATGCATCAATGTTTAAAGCCGCCATTAATTCCGCCACGTCTTTGCCTTGCCGACTCATCCGTAAGCCTTTGGTTGTTGTTTCAGAGCGACCATGATTCCGCCGGTCTAAATTGATCACCCGATAACCATTAGCTACCAGCGTTTCCACCTGCGACCGCCAAATTTCTTTGTAGCCAGCATAGCCAGTCATGATCAAAATTGGTTCGCCTTGGCCCAAATCATCGTAGTTCAGTCGAATGCCATCACTGGTTAAAAATTCCATTTTGCCACTTCCATTTCCGTTTACGTTTTAATGTGATGATTATGATCTAAATAAATTTGAATCTGTGCATGTTTTCTCAATGGTATCACATTATTAAGATAATTAACCAGATTTATATTAAGCCAGTTATCATAAATTTTACCAATTATCTTTTGAACATCCGTCGCTTTTAATGCCCTTACATTTAAGGTACGGCTAAAATACCAATCAAAATTATCAATTAAATCAACATTCAAAAAAATACCATAGTCAATTTCATTAAACAAATCCTGTCGTAAGGCAATCAACCCTTCCACAATCAGCACATCTGGCGTAGAAAAGCACTGAATATGTGATGTTAAATCATTAACGGTGTGATCATATTCATAAAGATTGACTGTTTCGTGCCGGGCCAGTGCATGATTAAACGCCAAAATCCGTTGATAATCATAGCTCTCCGGAAAGCCTTTTTTATGAAGCAACTGTAATTTCCTAAGTTGTTGATTTGAATATAGAAAAGAGTCAGTCGAAACTGACTCTACTTGATGATTACTTAAGTTGTGTTTTAACATTAGCTTGAGCTGGTGTGCAAAAGTTGATTTTCCTGAAGCAACATTCCCCGTAATACTCACAATAATGGGCCGCTTTGTCGTTCGATAGCCTAAGCGTTGCTTGATCTGGGCCATCATTGCTTGTATCGTCAGCTTGGCTGGTATCAGTTGATCACATTTCATTATCATCATTTAAACGCTTGATTTTATTCTCACGAAAATAATGAATCATATAATCCTCAACATAATCAACAAGTTTTTCACTAATTCGTTGTTTTAGCCGGCAAATTGAGACTTGCCATTTAAAATCTGGACTGATATCTCGATACTGAATATCCCGCGGTTGATAATTGAACGTAATCGGTCTTGGTAAAATCGTCACAACATCCATTTGACGACACATGTTAATAGATAGATCCCACGAGCGTGACTGAAACAAAATATCAGGTTTTAAATGTCGCCGAGAGAAAAGATTCATAATCTGATGATTTAACATAAAGGTATCATCCAATACAACTAGTTTTTCTTTGGCAATTGCTTGGACTTTGATTGGACCTGATTGCTGCGCAAACCGATGATCATCTCTGAAAAATACCCCAACACGGTCAGTATAAACGATTTTTTCTTCAATTTGGCTGGTGGTTGCCGGCGACATCAAAAACGCTAGGTCAATATCATGATTAACCAATTGTTGCTGCAAATCATAGGCACCATCTTCGTGTAATTCAATTTTGACATCCGGATTTTCTAAAATAAATTGGGTGATTACTTTATCAAATAAAACAGATAAAATAACCGGTGCAATCCCAACTCTAACCACACCAAAGTGACCTTTAGCATTATTGCGTAAACGATTCATGGTATGATCATAAGCGCGAATGGCAACAGACGCATCATCCAAATAATCTTGGCCGACCTTTGTCAAACCCGTAATTCGACCTTTACGCCGACTGAATAATTGAACCTGTTCATCTTTTTCAAATTCATTGATCAGGCGGGATAAATTTGATTGTGACGTTAATAAGACTTCGGCCGCTTTCGTCAAATTAAAGTTGTTTTCAACAATCGCAGAAATATACTTCATGTGCCGGATATCGAGTTCCATCATTGTACTCCCTTCATCAAGGTTTATGCAGCTTTATTTTTTAGTTTCTGGTAACTGAACGACAAATACCAAATATAAACAGGCCGCAATAATATAGAAACCACTGGCAACACCCCAACCCCATTGGCCAAGGATCACACTCCAGGTAATCGTTAAAACAGTATTCATTAAATAAGCAATTGCCCAAAATAAACCAAAGATCATGGTTAATTTTTCACCTGACATGTGAGGCATTTCATGCGGTAAGTTCATGTATATCGGATATTGAATAAACATAAAAAAGCCAGAGATTGCAGCCGCAATATAAGCCAACAGCGGCGCTGACGCAGCTAGCCATAATACAGCCGCATAAGCCGCAATCATCATCACACCACTAACAAACATAACGGGTATCCGTCGCGCATTTGTCAGACCAATACGCATGCCTACAATTGTCCCAATAATCGCTGATCCTGTTACTAACACATTGATCAGACTACCGTTGATCTTGGTTGCATATTCTGGTAGCACTGATGGAAAACTGGTAACGGCTAAAATATAGAGAAATAAAAACCCAGAAAACCCAATGGCATATTTCCAAACAAAGGGATCTTTAAAAGCATCTGAATACGTGTATGCAATTTGGTGCTCATCTCTTGCACTTAAATCAGTAGAGGCATCAAAATTTTCCGCAGTAAAAAGCCAAATCACCAGTAAAACAATCGTCACACTTGCGATACTAGTCAGGGTCAAGCGCCAATTATGTTGTAACGTTTTTGCGAAACCAACAAATAGCATGGATGTAACAAAGGCACCAACATTATAAGAAACAGTGTTTAATGCATTGGCAATCATTTTTTTATCTTGGGCAACATAATTACCAACGACTGGATTCATATAAACAATAATCATTGAACCGCCTAATGCCATGATCATCCTTGCTACCGTGTAAGCCCAATAGTTTGGCAACCAAACCGCCAGCAGTGCAAAAGCAAGCATGGTCATTGCTAAATTAGCCGACCTTTTGGGCCCTAATTTGATCAGCACAAAGGCTGCTAAAAAGTTCGCAACGACTCGCGCGGCGGTAATTGTATAATTCACCAATTGCGTGACAACTGGTGACATCGGTTGACCAAAAAAAGTGTGGATGATTTGCGGGCTTAACGTTGAACCGGCTACCCAGTTCATGGCAAACATCACGTAGGCTAACCATAAAATAACAAGCATCAATAACCCACGATTTTTAGCTTTTGATGGTGACTGCACAGTTTCATTTTTCATTTTGTTACCTCAAACTCACTGAGCAACCGACAACGAAACGGAATGATTCAACCGATCAGTCGCCAAGCCCATTGGTGCAGTGGTAAAAATCCGCTGATCCATAAGCTTTAGGTCTTCAACAATTGTTGGTTTAAACTGCATGTGTTCTAAAATATCTTTTTGCAATTCAACACCAGGCGCAATCTCAATTAAAGTTAACCCAGTTGCTTCCAATTTAAAGACAGCTCGTTCAGTCACATAATAAATTTGTTGACCACTTTCATAAGCAACTTTCCCACTAAAAGTGATCTGTTCAAGTTGATCAACGAATTTATCATTCCGTCCCTCTTGCACGATTTGCAATTTACCATCACCAGTTTTAATTTTAAGACCACCAGCGGTGAATGTCCCTGTGTAAACCACGCGCTGCGTATTTTGAGAAATATTCACAAATCCCCCAACTCCTGGAATTTTAGGGCCAAATTTTGAAACGTTAATGTCACCATGCTGATTACATTGCGCAAGTCCTAAAAATGCAATATCAATGCCACCACCGTCATAAAAATCAAACATATAGGGTTCATCAATTGTTGATTCCGGTGCTAAAGCTGATCCGAAGTCTCCGCCACCCATTGGGACACCACCAAAGGTACCTGGTTCAACGGTGGTGGTAATTTGATCAGCAACCCCTTCTTCTTTCAATACCAGCGATACCGTCTCTGGCATCCCAATACCATAGTTTACAATATGATCGGTTTCAGTTAGCAACAGGGCCGCTCGCCGACCAATAATTTTACGTTGGTTCATGGGAACGTCAACGGCATCAGCGGCTTTGATCACATTGGCATTCACATAGTCCGGATTATAAACTGTCGCATTCGTTTGCATCATATATTGATCTTCCGTTGTTTCAACGACATAATCAACTAGTAGGCCTGGAATACGAATGTCCTTAGGCTTTAATGAACCATTTTTCACTTTACGTTTTACTTGTACAATTACCTTACCACCATTATTATGAGCGGCCATAGCAATTGCTGTTGATTCCAATACAAGTGGTTCATCGTCAAAAGTAATGTTACCATTTTCATCTGAAAATGTACCTCGTAAAATGGCCCAATTTGGTCGTGGTAATTTATAAGTTAAATAGTCTTTACCATCAACGTTAAGCTTACCTACCAGGTCTTCTGTGGTTACTTGGTTTAACTTCCCCCCTTGCAGATCTGGATCAATAAAAGTCCCCAAACCAACTTTACTAATTAAAAAAGGTTTGTCACCGGCCATTGATCGAAAAGCCTGTGAAATCACACCTTGTGGGAAATTATAAGCCTGAATCGCATCACTATTGATCAGTGGTTCTAATTGCGGTGCTAATCCATGATGACCTCCAATAATACATTTTAGCAAACTGGCATGTGCAAAATGGCTCACCCCTTTATCAACACCATTGCCGATACCAGAGGCATGTTCAAGCGTTAATGCTTTGGGATGCCCTTCTTTTGCAAAACGTTCATAGATCTTAATGTAAATTTCTTCAGCAACATCGGTGCCCATAAAGCCCTCTAACGCGATGATCGCATTATCTGGAATTAATTGGGCTGCCTGATCACTACTAATAAATTCTGTCATTATGCTATCCTTCTTCCACTGGTTTTAAGGTTTTAACTGAATGATTTCGTCAAAATCAATGGTTTGATTGCCTGCGCCATCAACATCAAACCCATTTAAATTCATAAATTCATGTCGCAAGGTTTGATAGCCAAAACGACCGCTTTTAAAGTTTTCTGGTGTAATTTGGGCCATTAAAGCTTTCGTCTTTTCTTGGGTATCAAAATCACGTTCCCAACTATCTGGCCGTAAACGCCCTTCTGCATCAATACTTGGTGTGTTCCCATATAACATATCGCGATAAACACGATCTTTGTGCATAATTGGTGTTTCATGGGTGCCTTTGTCTAACATAACCTTATACAAGGCTAAGCAATAAATCGATAACTTAGGAATGACCAATGATGCCTTGGTTGTGACTGCTTTTGACACACAGATCACTGATTGGCCTTGAATCGCATTAATTTTATTTCCCAAATTGCAAGAACAAATTAGCCACACGATAAATCCTATTAAATCAGTATTTT
>NZ_AZDA01000130.1 GCF_001434575.1 Loigolactobacillus bifermentans DSM 20003 | reverse complement strand
ACGACATTTACGGATGTGTCGCCAGTTGGCACGTTTACCTCAGTTGTTTCGGCTGTGTAACCTGGTACTTCTGGATAGTCTTCACGATTGATGACCTCATCAGTCGTCCCAGTTGCTGGTGTAGTCGTCCCTGGAATTGGATCACCATTTTTATCCACAGGCGTAATGCTATACGCATGATTCGTTGGTGTATAAGTAACCATTCCGGTAGCTTTATCCACCGTGATGGTGCCATCTGGGTTCACTGTGGCTGGCACCGTTGTTTTATCTGCCGTATAGCCTGATACTTCTGGCACGTCTACCTCAACCGTTTGACCAACAGTCCCTGTTACACC
>NZ_AZDA01000129.1 GCF_001434575.1 Loigolactobacillus bifermentans DSM 20003 | reverse complement strand
ATAATGGATTACGAAGCAATTAAAACACAAGCACAAAAATATGAAGCTGATTTAACCAAGTTCTTACGCGACATGGTGAAGATCCCTGGCGAAAGCGCTGATGAAAAATTAAAGATCCAACGCGCAAAACAAGAAATGGAAAAAGTCGGCTTTGATAAAATCGACATCGATCCAATGGGTAACTTACTAGGCTACATGGGCCATGGTAAGAAATTAATCGCTTTTGACGGTCATATTGATACCGTTGCCATTGGTGAAAAACGCAACTGGAAATTCGACCCTTACGATGGTTACGAAACAGACACTGAAATCGGTGGCCGTGGGACTTCTGACCAAGAAGGCGGGAT
>NZ_AZDA01000128.1 GCF_001434575.1 Loigolactobacillus bifermentans DSM 20003 | reverse complement strand
TGGTGTAGCAGCATTCTCGTTAAGGTTTAGGAAAAGATATGCATAATTCAGGCTTAGAAATAGAAAATTGCGCAGAATATTAATAAAAACACAAACAATCACACAATACCGTTTATTGTAAAATCCTAGGCAGTTCACAGTGCCCACCAAAAAACACCTTATCGCCCACACAGGATAAGGTGCTTTTTTGAATCAGTCTTTGAGTTTCCGTTTCAGTTCGTCCACGGCGCCTTTGGCTGTTTCTTTGGCGTCCGCTAACTTTTCCTTGGCTTTCCCAGCAGTGCTTTGGGTTTTGCCTTCCGCTTCAAGTTCTTTGTCGTCGGTGAGCTTGCCGCCGGCTTCCTTCGCTTTGCCGGCAAGTTGGTCCTTTTGGCTCTCAAATTTTTCGTTTTCGGTCATGTTTGAACCACCTTTCCTAGGAATACTGTTATTGTAACAAGCGTCAAGTCTAGGATTCAAGCAATGTGTTGTAGCAAACAGATGAGACAAAATCGTCGTTGCTAACGATGATCGGCTTAGGCTTGTTGGCAATTGGCACAACGCTCGGCAAAGCCTTGACCCGAAAATCAAACTAACTGTGAAACCACCATTCGCTGTGAATGGTGGTTTTTGCTTGCGGTTGATACGCAAAATAATACTGAAAAATTTAAAAAATAGTTTTGAAATTTATTTTATAGGGCTGGTCAGTGAATTGCCAAGCGTTACACAACTCATTTTCAAACGGATGTTCGCGTAGCCGGTTGACTTTGTGTTAGTGGGTTGTAATAATAGCCGTGTCAGATCAAAACGTGATCAAATTGGGTTTAAGGCGTTAGATAATTTCGATCAATAGGTGGTTGATTTGGATAGCTAATATGCAAAGTATTGGGGGCGATACAATGATGACAGCAATTAATATTGATTAAAAAAAGCAATTGCGATCCATTGGATAAGGCAACATTACAAGCTCATAATGAAATAAAACGTGGTGACTATAATAGTTTCCAAAGCGTCAATGACTGTTTTAAGGATTTAACCCAACGTGAAGATTGGGCAAGCAAAACTGTTTAAAAAACAGGCACGTGCAATGTAGCGTAGAGGCGCAGCTAGGTTGGTATTGTATACAATTACGACAAATAATCTTGAAAAACGATATGCGTATCGAGAGCACACCTTAAAAGGCAATCGTGAATTGCGTGTTAGTGGCGGCGATTGGTTATTGCGCTATCGCGTTACTGCGGTACGCTGACTTTGTGGTTGTTAGTGACCGACACACATCGCGACGTGTTAAATATTGAATCATCAAAAATACCCAGCAAGGTTAGTCACCTTGCTGGGCAGTATCAGTCTAATAATGGAAGAAAAATAAATAATCGTTAATAAAAATTTGTTCTAGTGCATCCGTGGTGTTCAATGTGAAGTGCCAATCTGGCAAGTAGTAGCAGTGCCATTGGTCGTCTAAATGCGCCAATACATTATACTGAATGCGACCAAACTGGTAGGGCGCGTGTTGCGCGTTGACCCGACTTAAAAAGTTAATGTTGGTGTGCGGTTTATAGCAGAGCTGTAAAGCTGACATTTGAAATAGATCTGGCCGGGTGATTTGAACGGTAAGTGCACTGGCATCCGGCGCAAGCGTGACGGCTGTATCTTGATAAGTTGCGTTCACTGGCGCATCAAACAGCGCCAACTTTAAGTTTTCAAACGCTGGCAATGGGCCAGTGGCTGGATCACCGTTTGGCATATTTAACTGACTGCTTAGGTGAAAATCGGCCTGATCGCGTAGAATTTTAAAACATTCGGCTGTGGTGTGGCCTGCATTTAACAAGGCGTCATACTGGTGGTCCACCGGAATCGTACGTTGGGCCACTGGTTCAGATACGGTAGGAACTTTAAACAGTCCTTCTGAAGGTGAAAAAAGTTGCTGGTCGTTAGTCGCTAAATTAGCTAAAAAATGATTGCGATAGGCGCTGATCAAGGGACCGGTAAACAAGGCCACCATTAATCGTAATTTGTGGGTATCGCGGGCATAATGGGCGGCCAGGTTATCACCATATTGTTGAAGCTTAGCGGCAGTGTCTGCTGTCAGCGTCAACGTACCAAGACAGAGCTGATTTTCCAGGCCTAAGTCGACCCACAATGTGTAATCGCTATCATTTTCGACGTAAATTTGATAGCGGGCGACATAATGAGTTAAAGGTTGGTAATGAAAAAGGATAGCGGCGTTTTCGAGTTGGGACTGACGAGTGGGTACAATGTCAAGCACGGCCACCGGTTCAGCTTGGCGCACGGCGTCATCTGAAAAATGCGTGGTGGGCTTGAACTGTTTGAACAAAGTTTTCATGTGCGAGTCCTCCGATTACAATAATTGCCAGGGCGCTGTTGTAAAACAAACACCCCACCAGCTTTTATTGTAAAAGCTAGTGGGGTGAATTGAAAGGCTTTTTGTGAATGAACAATCAAAATGAAACACTGGCCATCAAAAAAACGGATTGCGTTATGAAATGTATCGCGCAATCAGCTTTTTAAAATCAGCGGTTATTTAATGGCCTTATCGTTGGTTTCAGGGCCCCATAACCCAATGACGATTGCGGCAATCAAGGCTAAGACCGCAATCCCATAATAAATGAAAGCAGTGGCAACTTGGGTGATCATAAAAGCAACAACCGTTGGCATTAAAACGTTTAACAGCTTTGAAACACCATTGGCAATTCCAGCACCACGGAAACGATGAGTGGTTTCGAATAATTCATTCGTATAAACGCTGATCACCGTAGCCATAGACGCATACAGTGAAATGGTCAGCAAGAAGCCGTTTAAGACGATTCCAATGGTGGTGGTCTCGTAAGCGTAAATAATCCCTAAAATGGCAGTAGTCATAAAGGTGGTGATAATGACTTTTTTCCGACCAGCATGATCCACTAAGGCAGCGCCAATCGCAGCACCAACTGGCGCACCTAACATCATAATGGCGGAAAATCCAATGGAGCTCACAATACTAATGCCACGTTTTAACAACAAAGTTGGCATCCATGACGTGAACGTGTATTGGCATAATAAGGTGGCACTGACCCCAACAATGGCGATAAATAGACCGTGAGCAAAGCTAACGTGGCTAACCGGCTGATGGTGGTCACTAAAGTCATCGTCAGCGTACAATCCACGGGTGGTTAATTGTTGAATGATAACATCGGCTTCATCCCGACGCCCTTTGGCCAACAACCAACGGGGAGATTCAGGAAAATGCCGCCGTAACAGCCATAGCAGTAATGCGCACAGGCCCATAATAATGAACATTGAACGCCAGCCTAACCGTGGAATCGCAAAGGTGGCAATCAACAACGTGATCGGTGCGCCGGTATTGGCCACAATGGCATTTAAGCCTGACCAGTGTCCCCGCCGTTTAATAGGGGCAAATTCGTTGACCACCGCATAACCAGTGACGATCTCGGCGCCTAATCCAATAGCAGCAATTAACCGACAAATGATCAATAGGGTGATATTAGGTGCAAAAGCAGCTAGCAAGGTAAAGGCACCGAATAATAGCAAGTTGATTTGATAAGATTTTTTACGCCCATAAAAATCACCAATATAGCCAGATAAAACTGAGCCAATAAATAATCCTAAAAATCCGCTAGATAAAAAGAGGGAGCCTTGTTGAATCGTGGCAAAGCCTTGGGCCACCATGGCGCTGTTAATGGCACTGGCCATGTACACGTCGGCAGCATCTAAAATCATCCCGGCACTGGCCAATGCGAATACTTTATAGAATAAAGGCGTTTCTCGCGCCGTGTTGAGTTGTTGCTCTAAACTTAATTTTGCTTCCATAACTAGCCCTCCATATATTGCGTCATATTTTCTGGGGCGTACTGCGCCTCACGGGTGTTGACTTGATTCAAACCGACAAATTGATTGAACTTGTTAAAAGTAATCATTTGTGCTTCGGCAGCCGTGGTGGTACCGTCATGCTGTAGTGTTTGGAGCAATTGTTCTTCAGCATAAGCTTGAGTGTAGGTCATGGCCGTTGGGTGGACCACGATGTTAAAGCCTAATTGTTCCAAATCAGCAGCCGTGGTGAGTGGTGTTTTGCCACCTTCGATCATGTTGGCCATGAGTGGTGTTTGTGGAAAAGCCGCGTGGATCTGTTCTAATTCAGCGACACTTTGTGGGGCTTCGATGAAAATCAGATCGGCGCCAGCGGCTTGGTAACGTCGGCTACGGTCGATGGCATCAGCTAAGCCATAAACAGCCCGGGCGTCTGTACGCGACATGATCAAAAAGTCGTCGTGTTTCCGGGCGGCTTTGGCGGCCCGAATTTTAGCTTCTAAGACCTCAGTGGGTTCAACCTTTTTACCGGCCATGTGGCCACAACGTTTCGGCCAAACTTGATCTTCGATGAAAATGCCACAGGCACCGATGGCTTCATAATTTTCAACTGTTCGGCGCACGTTATCCAAGTCACCATAGCCGGTATCGGCGTCAGCAAAAACTGGAATGTTGGTGGCATTAATGATCTCCCGACACCGTTCGAGCGCCATACTGAAATCGCTAATGCCACGGTCTGGCATGGCTAAGGTAGACGCGCTGGTGGCATAACCAGCAGAGAAAATTGCTTGGGCACCAGCTTGTTCAGCAATTTTAGCGGCTAAGGCGTCTGGGGCAACCACCATGCGGACAATGTGGCCACTCATGACTTCGGTTTTAAATTGATAACGCATTTGTTCATTTTTCAGCATAAGCGAGTGCTCCTTTCAATAACGTCTGTAACGCTGTAGCCTGGGCCTGGTGGGCTTGTTGGGCCAAATAACCGGTATCCAACCAGCCGGTGATCCCGTCGATCATATTGGTGGCAGGGGTCCAAGTGGCCAGCAATGGGAGCGGTTGTGGTCTGGCGGTTAGGGCTTGCAACAAGGTTGTCGCCGCGTGGGCTAGGACAATGGCATCGGCACCGGCTTTCGCTAAATACTGAATGCGTTGTTGCGCACCAGCGCCGCCATAATCCCAAAGGCCGTCTAGTTTCACCCAAAGTTGGGTAGCAGGATTTTCAAAACTGTCCTTGGCGGCGCGCACTTTGCCTAGCAGATCGGCAGGCGTGGTAGTGGCCGGTTGTGCCATATTGTGCGCCGGATAAGTTTGGTCATTTAGCAGTAAAATATCACCACCCGAGCGTTCCAATTCTTGTGCGGCGTAATAGGTGTTTAGCGGGTTGCCAAAACCAGACTGCAAGTCAGCAATCACCGGCACTGTTTTTTTCAGTTGTAGATCGCGGACAAATTTGGCGTATTCTGAAATGGTCAATAACCCAGGATTACGTTCTGCCAACAAGGTTGTTGTGGTTAACGTGGCATCTAAATAAATGGCGGGTGCTTGCCCAGCGTTTAAAAGTTGGTATGTGGCGCCATCACCGGCCGCCGGTAAAATTGTTTGGGGATGGGTGCTGAGATAATGTAATAAGTTCATGATAAATCGACCTCCAGTGAATCAAATTTGAAATAAAAAACGCCCTACGAAGAAAAATCCTCGAAGGGCGCAATTGAGATTGCACGGTACCACCTTGTTTTTGCCGCTAAGTTACAGCAGCCTTGCGAGCGTGTCAAATAAATTTGACAGATTCGCTGGCCCGATAATGAGGGCAGTCAATGACGACTTCTTTCGTCGCCGCCATCGCTCCAAGCCTACTTTCCTGATTGTTAAGTTACGTTCGTCACATCACCAGAACGCTCGCTGAAACTTCAAATCAGTACTCCTGCTTTTCATCACTTTTTAATTATTTTTTAATGTGGTAGTAGCATAACGCATTATTTTTTAATTGTAAAGTGGCTATTTCAAATTGAATGCAAGCGTAACAGCTTTCATAGCTGCTATATCAAATGATAATTGAATTAATTTAAAATGAGAATGACTGTTATGATCAATCCGACGTTATTTGACATGAAGTGGTGATGTTGTTGTTTGGACTTTTCCATAGGAATCTTTCCGTAAGAGCCAAATTATCTGAGGGTCATGCAGGAAGGCCGTCAGCACGGCTTTAAAGGTGCTTGACTATTTCTAGGCGAGGCTTTTATGTATTGGATGCTGTGTTTTATCTTTGCCAGCGTCTTGCGTCAATTATCGCTGCAGTAAACCGCTTGCGAAATAGCAAACGTCCAGTTATGCTAGGGCTAAATGATGAAAGGGGCGCTTACTATAATGTTAACTTGGACCACTGTGCAACAACATCAAACCAGCCTATCACCTACCACACAACAGCAAAGCCGATTACTCGCTTTCCTTGTTGCGCAACGCATTAAATTGGGCATCACCCAACAAGACTTCGCGGCCTTGATCGACATGAAGCAACCGCAATTGGCTAAAATTGAACAATTGCAGTCGATGCCGTCACTGACAACGTTAAATCGTTATGCCAAAGGCTTAGGGCTTCAAGTGACATTGGCGTTGACGCCATTAGAATCGTAATCAAAAAGCACGACCTCGCCAATCCGAGTCGTGCTTTTCATTAAGCTGCCACAAGGCCTTTTCGGCCATTATGGGTCATATATAAAATCAAACCAACCACGATCACATCGACCACTGCGGCGCTACCGTAACGCAGGCCAGCGGCAGCGTGCGGCAACAGGCTTGTGGTGATGCCTTGGGTAACCAGGTAGACCAAGGCCACGATCATAATCACGGTAAATAGCCACCACAGTCCTTTGCCAAAGGCATTCCCTGTTTGTTGCCGTTTGGCGATCCAAGGCATCATAAAGCCTAGAATGACCATGCCAATTGGCACCACAATATTCAAGGTAAGCATTAGCGCAAAGGTTTTTTCGTTGGCATCGGTAGGGAAGAAGCCTAGCACTGCCAACAAGAAGGTGACCACTAGCATCCACAATCCGACGATAAAGCCTAATTTATCTGATTTGATGAAAGTGTAATCTGGTTTTGGAAAACGGTCTGCATGACGCCGCACCATGATGTAAGACCAGAATAAGAAACAAGTTGAAAACGGTGATACAATGCCGTTTAAGTTTAATAGCCAGTTGAAAATATCATTGATTTTTGGCAACATCCCACCTAATGCCATGATCAACGCACATAAAACGGTGGTCAACCAGTAGCCGTTGATCGGTAGACCATCGGCGGTTTTCTTGGTTAATTGCCGGGGCATGAAACGCTTGGCCACATCGGATAAGAAGACCCGAGTAGAGGCGTCCAAAATGACGGCTAATTGGGCTAACATGTAAATTCCTTGGACCACGGCAAACAGGTACATTAAACCGTTGCCCATGCCAAATTGTTTACCGATGGCTTGAAAAGCGTAGTATGAACCGTTCATTTTCAAGTCGTTTGGGAGGTGATGGGCGTTAAAGTACACACCTAAGGAGAAGGTGCCAAACAAAGTTAAAAACATGGTCATAATGGCAATCATTTTTAACGCCTTCGGAAAATCCTTTGCCGGATGCTTCATATCTGCCGTATACGGCGCGGCGAGTTCAGAACCGTTCATGGCAAATACGAACAGGCCAAAGGTCGATAGGAAGCTCAGCGACCAAAAATTTTTCGGCATAAAGGAACTGAAATGGAAAGGATGGGTGGCAACCGGATTGCCATGGGCCAGTCCGACGAAGGTCATGATCACAAACAGCACGGTCATCACAAACATGGCGCCACCCCCAATGGTGGACATGACTTCCAGTGATTTATTTTTAAAAAAATGTTGGAGCCAAATGAAGACAATGAAAATCACAGCGGTTAAAATACCGAACCAAGCGTTGCCTAAATTGGCTTGAATATTGCCGTTCCCGTTTTTGATCCAGCCAAAGGAAATGACTACGGAATTGGCCACATCCACCACGTAAGGCAGGCCGGTGATCCAATAAAACCAAGCGGCAAAATACCCGACTGTATCGCCGTTTGTTTGGCGCATCCAGCTGGTGATCCCGCCGCCGTGTTCCGCAAATGTGGACCCCATGTGCGCGACAATCAAATTATACGGAATGACATAAAAAATGGTCATGATCACCCAAGATGTAACGGCGACCAAACCTTGGTTTTGAAAGTTATAAATAATGTCATCAAAGCCGATCACGGTCACGAAATCCATCAGTCCCACGATCACCCAAGGAATATAGTGTTTTTGTTTTGTTTCAGGTTGCATAAATTACCTCCAAAGTCTGTAGTGTCAAGCGACAACCACGGACCCTGGTGCTTTATTGTGAAAGAGCACGTGAGCCTCCTTATATTGAAATCTAAAAAGTAACAAATCTTTTTGTATTTTAGCGGAATTTTTGGTAAAAAGAAACACTAATGAAGATTTTCCAGCAATAAATCACTTAAACGTTGGGCAATTTGCTGTTGTTGTGCTGTTTGCGCGGCTAAAACGTATTGGTCTAAGACGCCGATCACACCAGAAGCGAGAAATTGTAGTCGCACAGGATCGTGTTGAAGTGCTGGATTATTGCGCCACAGCGCCTTTTGCTGGATCTGCGTTTGGACAAAGGTTAATAATTGTTGGCGATAATCGCTGGCGGCACTACTGGCCAAAATCGCTTGGATCAAGGGCTGATGCTGGTCAAAAAAGTCTAACCAGACCAGTGTTTTCGCTTGGAAATCGTCATCGCTGATCTGTTCGCAAATTTTTGCTAACGCTTGAAATAATTGCGTCACCATTTCAGCGACCAGTGCGTATTTATCGACGTAATGCAGATAAAAGGTTTTCCGGGCCATATCGCTGGTGGCGCAAAGGCCTTTCACGGTGATTTTATCTAAGGGTTCATGTTGCAATAAGGTTTGTAATGCCAGTTGCAACTGTTGGCGTGAACGCTTGACCCGCCGGTCTTCTAATTGAGGCATGTTAACACCACACTTTTTGAAATTTGTAACTTAAGTAACAGTTGGCGCCAATTGGTCATTGTGTTGTGGCGCTACTTTTAATAATATACTCGTGAGCAGTAAGTAACACAAGTGTATTATAAAGGAGCGTTTAACAATGGAACAAAAACAAATTCAATTTGCCAGTCGGCATTTTAACTTAGCAGGGGTCCTAAATTTGCCAGATCATTTGGACACGACGGTGCAACATCCCGCAATCGTGGTCAGTCATCCCAGCAGCAGTGACAAGCAACAAACATCTGGTTTATATGCGCAAAAACTAGCAGCGCAAGGTTTCATTACTTTGGCGTTTGATGCTGGTTATCAAGGTCAAAGTGAAGGCACACCGCGCTACATTGAAGACCCTGCCGTGCGGACGGAAGACATTAGCTTTGCCATCGATTATCTGGTGACGTTGCCTTACGTGGATGCCAACCGGATTGGGGCGCTGGGAATTTGCGCAGGTGGTGGTTACACCATTAATGCCGCTAAAACAGACCGCCGGATCAAAGCAGTGGCTACAGCCGCAGCTGCCAATGTTGGGGCGGTTTATCGCGAAGCATTTGGCCCAGATGCGACTTTGTTGCAAACCTTAGAGCAAATTGGCCAGCAACGAACAGCGGAAGCACAAGGCGCTGAACCCATGATCACGCAGTGGATCCCGAATAGCCCAGCTGAATTGGAACAAGCTGGTTATCAAGATCGGGATTATATTGAAGCAGTGGACTATTACCGAACACCGCGTGGGCAAGACGAATTCGCACCTAATCACTTGCGCTTTACCAGTTTGGCGCAAGTACTGGGCTTTGACGCCGGTCACTTGGTGGAAAAGCTGCTGACTCAACCATTGTGTTTGGTGGTCGGTGAAAAGCCAGGTGCGTTTGGGTCTTACCGCTTTGGTTGGGAAATTTATGATCGGGCGGCAGCAACTGATAAAACATTGACAGTGTTACCCGGTGTTAGTCACTATGATCTGTATGACCAACCAGCACCTGTGAAGCAAGCATTAGCGCAGTTTGTGCCATTTTTCCAAGCGCATTTATAAATGATTGATCAACGTCGCCAGTGTGCGGCGTTATTTTTTTAAAAAATTTTAAAATAAAAAAACGAAATCAAATGTTTTAGCGCATCTTAATTATAGAGCAGGTCAAAAACCGCTTTAATTCAATTAAGGAGCGCTTTAAACATGGCATTAAAGTTACAACAGTTACACGTGGAAAATATCAAGGACATTCAGGACGGCACCATTGATTTTCGACAGGTCGGGCCAGTATTAGGACTTTACCCGCTGACGCAGGCGAAATTGGCCATTCAAATCGGTGACATTTTCAAATTTATGCGGGAAATGATGGATCGCGGCCAAACGGTCGGCGCTGTTGAAGCCAGTACGGCGCTGGCAACACTAAAACAAGTCAGTCAAATTGAATTGACCTTTAAAATGGATCAAGCACTGATCACTTATCAAGTGGCATTTACCCAAACAAATTTGGCTAAATGGAAGATGAATGGTGTCCAAGTCGTCCGGGAAAAAGTGTGCTGCCAAAATATTGGCGTGGCAACAACTCAGATTTTATTAGATTATCGTAATCCAGATTTAGCAACAACTGAGGAAGACGCGCAGCACTTGCCCCTTTGGTATTTAACCCCCAAAGCATGTCAATGTGTGGCGCGCTGGTATTTATTAAAGCAACTGCAACAGGAGATCGAAGCACGTAATAGCTCGTTTTTATTTTCTTGGGGCTGTGACAATTTATTATCGCAAAGGGTATTGCCCCAACGCCTGGAGGAGGTTCGCAACCAATTGATCGATTGGTTGCGGCAAATGAGCCTTTATACATTTCATGAAACCAATGATCTTGAACCGGCGTTTCCACTTCCTAATCATTTTTCAGGGATAACACCGATTGCGATGGACACACCTGAATTAGTGCTGGAAGGTGATTATCGTGAAGCCAAGCGCATTATGCGCCAGATCAATTACATTTTAGCCGTTTTAAAGCCTGATTTGCGACTCGATCTTTTTCAAAATGATTTTCATAATTGGCATCGGATTCGGATCAATACGCAACGAGGGCCGCAATTAAATGAGTTGCCGTTGCCGCTAAAACATGTGATTTTCTGTTTGGGAGGTCTCATTGAAGCTTATCATAACCCAAACGCCTTGGTTGTTTTGCCCCGCACGGCTTTAGACGTACCTCGCTTTACGGCGTTAATTGCAGTATTGGCCAAAAATGCCAAAGGGCAAGTGATTTTCACGGCTGCCGATACCCGTTTAATGACACCATTACAGCCAACAGCCTGTGTCCTGGTCACCGACCAAAAAAAGGCACATTACCAATCTTGGACGCGCCATGCTTTTCCAATCCAGCCGGCTGAAACGCCTTGTGTGTCGCTGGTCACTTTACGCAAAGCCTTTGAACAAGCAACCACTTTCGCCATGCAATTTTAGCGGCCACACTGTAAACGTGCGCGCCAATCATCAGTATTGTTAGCGAAAAACAGCATAAAAAACGAGTCAAGCGTTCGCCTGGCTCGTTTTGATTCCATCTTAGTAACCGGTTTGATTGTTGTCGGCCGCTCCTGTATTTGGGCTGGTACCAGCACTTGTACTGGCGTTGGTATCATTGCTAGCACTCGTGTTATTGTCAGTGTTTGTGTTACTAGTGTTATTACTGGTGTCAGTACCAGTATCGGCGGTGCTATTGGCATTGTCCGTTGCACTGCTTGTGGCGGTATTGTTGTCACTGCTAGCAGCCGTCGTTTGTTGGGTGGTTTGGTCAGTCGCAGTAGACGCTTCGGCCGCGGCAGCATCTGTACTAGCCTGGGTAGCGGCGTCATCAGAAGATGAAGCAGCCGCCGAAGCAGCATCTGCGCTGGCCTGGCTTTCTGATTTAGCCTTTGCTTTGCTTTCTGAAGCCGCTTTGGCCTTGGCCCGTTTTTTAGCAGCTTTTTTATCGGTTTGAGCTGACGTCTTGGTTGTTTTAACTTTTAGTTGATCAGCAACTTGAATTGAATTTCGTCGTGATTGCGACCAATCCGCATTTTGTCGACCACAGGCTGCCAGCGTTAGCGCGGCAACGAATGTGAGACACAGCGTGATGCCTTTTTTCATAAGTAATTCCTCCAAAATACTGTAAGTGCGTGTGATTCAAATCAAATTTAAACGCAAGTTAGCGTGTAGCGGTGATTTTGCCGTCAAAAGTGACGCAGGACAATCACGCTTATTCTTATTAAAAACTAATTTGCGTAACCTGACAATCATTATTTTGAAAATTTGGCGGCCAATTACGATTAAACTGTAACTGATTGGCATCAATTGTGCTTAAATTGACGTGAATTGTCCTATTAAAAGACGTCAATTGCCCGTAAACTAAAGCCATTAACTTGAAAAGGAACGGTGAAGACAATGACCAAAATTTTAGTAACAGGCGCCAGTAGTGGGATGGGCTACCAAATTGCAACGGCTTTAGTGCAGCAAGGGTATCAGGTTTATGGGGCGGCGCGACAGGTGACGAAAATGCCAGCCAATGTGATCCCATTGTATCTGGATCTGACAGATGAGGCGGCGATTGAAAAAATGGTCACGCAAATGGGGCCGGTGGATATGGTGGTCAACAACGCAGGCTATGGGGCTTATGGTGCCATTGAAGACGTTACGTTGGCTGAAGCCCGCCGCCAGTTTGACGTGAACCTGTTTGGCTTAGCCCGTCTGACCCAACTGGTGTTGCCACAAATGCGGGCACAAGGGCACGGCCGGATCATCAACATCGGTTCCATGGGCGGCCGCTTTACCACTTATCTGGGGGCTTGGTATCACGCCACCAAGTATGCGCTGGAGGCCTTCACCGATGCGTTACGCATGGAAAGCAAGCCGTTTGGCATTCAAGTGATCCTCATTGAACCTGGTGGCATTAACACACCTTGGGGCCAAATCGCAGCTGACCATTTGGTACAATCAGCCCAAGGCGGGGCCTACGCACAACAAGCTCAAAAGGCAGCGCAACAATTAGCAGCGACCTATCATTCACGTTGGTTATCGCAACCAACCGTCATTGCCAATACCGTTTTAAAAGCCGTCAAGCGTCGTCATCCCCGGCCGCGCTATTTAGTCGGTGCCGGTGCTAAACCACTGGTGTTGCTGCATACCCTGTTACCCACGCGCAGCTTTGATTGGTTAATGGTGCACTTCACCTAGACCAAAGGACTCATCGTGTTCGCAAAATCTTAGGAAAACGTCATCTTGACGTGGTACCATTAACAGTAGATCGAGGAACAGAGAAAGCAGGTTAACAAATGAAATACGCAGTGCACACACAATTACGTCGTTTTCTTGGAACAATTGGCTTAGATCTTGCTGATTTATTTCAACGTGCCGGTTTACCGGACCGAACTTGGCAGGAAACCATCACGCTGACCCCAATGGCGTATTATCAATTTTTACAAGCTATTGACAGCCAATTAACGGACGACCAAATTTTGGCGTTAAGCGACGTGGCCAACGTACAATTCTTTTTCCCACCACTATTTGCAGCGCTAGCGGCCCAAAACGGCTATCAAGCAGTCCAACGTTTAGTGGCCTATAAACAATTGATCGGCCCGGTAACAGCCCAATTGACGGAAACGACCACAACGGTGGCGGTGCACTTTGATTTTATTTATCCCGCTATGGCGCAAACGCGCTTAGCCTTGTTAGTCGAACAACTCTCGCTATTAAGCCTATTACGCACCGGCACCCGCCAGCACATTGTCCCGTTGAAGATCAAAAGCCCGGTCACTTATGGTGCGGCGATCCAAGATTATTGTGACGTGATGCCACTGGCTAGCGATGACAATCAAATTGTATTGACCAAAGCCGCTTTGCAAAAACCGTTTAAAACAGAAAATAACGTCATGTGGCAGTATTTAGAGCCAACGTTAAAGGCCAAGCTTGCGCAACTGACAGCCGCTGCTTCCTTGGCCGCAACCATTCGCAAAGACCTGATCACCGCCATTCCTAGTGGTCAATTTAGTATTGAAGCCATCAGTCAAACGTTAGGCTTAAGCCCACGCACCCTGCAACGGAAGCTGGCACAAGAGAAAACCACTTTTAACAAATTATTACAGGAAACGCAAAGCCAATTAGCGGTGAATTACTTACAGGACTTTAAACTCAGCAATGCGGAAATTGCCTATTTAGTGGGTTATGCTGAACCCAGCGCTTTTGCAAGGGCCTTTCATCGCTGGACCGGTGAAACCTTGGCCCAGTACCGGAAACAATTGGTGCATTAATAGAAAAAGGGTGTACTTCTGGCCTAAGCGTTTTATAATGAAAAAAATGATGCAAAAGGACTGAGGAAATGCAGGGTGTTAATAAATTGGGAAGTGAGCGGCCATGACCGATCGACGGGCACTGTGGCTGATGATTTTGGTTGTGGCAGCGTGGGGTGCCTCCTACATGTGGATGAAAGTGGCGCTGGTCAGCTTAGCACCTCTGATGCTGTTAGGGCTACGTTTTACGGTCGCCTTTCTGGTCACTGGTGTGGTGTTTCATAACGCTCTCCAACGGTTGACCCGGCATGAAGTCAAAGTAGGCCTTATTTTAGGCACATTACTATTTCTGACCTTTGCCCCGGTATTAGTGGGGTTACAACACACCAGCGCTGCCACAGTGGGCTTTCTCACCAGTACTACGGCGATTTTCGTAATCGTTTTAACCGCGATCATCCAGCAAACTTGGCCCACACCGGTTGCTACAGCCACCACGCTGACCATGTTGTTAGGCCTATACTTAATGTTGGCCAGCGGACCGCTGCAAATGAACGGCGGTGCCTTGTTTTGTATTTTAGCTGCGGTGGTGTACGCCATTTATATTCTGGTTACGTCGCATTACGCCCACCAAGGCAGCGCCGGTTTAGGCGTTAGCGTGTTACAACTTGGCGTTGCTGGCGTTGAAGGCCTGATTGCCAGTGCCTTTGCCGGGCAAGTTCGTTTACCGCAAACCCCAACCCAATGGGGCGCCGTATTGGCGTTAGGCTTGATCTGTAGTGCCTTTGGTTTTATCGTCCAAACCAATGTCCAACATTATTTAACGGCGGTTACGGTAGGCTTGATCTACTCCTTAGAGCCGATCTTCGCCGCCGGATTTGCGTTTTACTTTCTCAACGAACGGCTGAGTCCCCGCCAACTGATCGGCGCTACCATTGTCTTTGCCAGCGTCACCATTGCCCAATTGGCACAATCTTGGGCACAAAGGCGAGTTAGGGCAAAATAAATGGGAAACTGATGTATATTCATTGAACCCCATGACTAAACACCGTACACTGAAGATACTCCTAAAGAAATTGGACCTGGACAAGCTAATTTCTTAAATGTTAATTTCATAATATCCTTTTTTCCGCCTCACAAGTTGAGGCGGTTTTTTGCTATAATAAGGGCAATTTATTTGGAAGGGAAGTTTTAGCATGTTAAGTCAGCAACAGCGTCGCACCATGTTGGTTTTGGATGGTTTGAATTTCTTATTAGCAGCGGTTAATCTGCGAACCGCCGTACGCCAGTATCACGCATCATTAGCTGCAGCACAGGCCCCTCAGCATGGCTGTCAGCACAGTCATTGTCAACACCAGCACCGGTTACACCACTTCATGCGGTTGCACGTACAAGCCCATTGCCGTCATCATCGTTTCAAGCAACAGCACTGTCACCATTAACCAACCAGGAAAGAAAGTGTTTCAATGAAGGCTTTGTATTTTAACGAATTTGGTGGCAATGAGGTGCTACAGTATGGCACGGTTGCGACGCCGGTACCTGGTGCTGACGATGTGTTGGTACAGGTGCAATATGCAGGTCTGAATTTTGCGGACATTTATCGCCGTCGTGGCACGTATCATTTGGAACCCCATACGCCGCATATTAACGGCTATGAAGGACTAGGCACTGTTGCGGCCGTTGGTGAAAATGTTACGCATTATCAAGTTGGTGCCGCAGTTTTCTTTGTGGACACTCCGTTAGCACAAGCAGAATACGTGGTCGTACCTGAAAGCCATGCGCTACCAGTGCCAACTGACCTGGCCCCAGAAACGATTGCAGCAATCGGTTTGCAAGGCTTAACGGCTGACTTTTTGGCACACGATTTAGGTCAAAATCAACCAGGTCAGCGGGTATTGGTACAAGGGATCAGCGGTGGTGTCGGGCAACTGTTGTTACAAATTTTAGTGGCGGATGGGCTGCAAGTGGACGGCATTACGTCGACAGCTACCAAGCAAACACTGGCCTTACAACAAGGGGCAACACAGGTCTTTTTACGTCAAAATTTAGAACAAGGTGCACAACAAGGGCAGTATGCCACGGTTTACGATGGTGTCGGGCGTACCTTGCCGCAAAGTCTAAAATTAGTGCAACATCGTGGTAAAGTGGTCTTTTTCGGGATGGCTGGTGGCAATCCACCAGCACTCGATCCAATCGCACTTTTAAATGTGTCCAAAAGTCTGTTAACAGGCGACCTATGGGACTACTTAACCAGTTATCAAGCGCGCTTCCAGCGTAGTCAGCGCCTATTGACTTATCTCCGCCAGGGCGCGCTACAAGTTGCACCACCTACGATCATCCCCTTGCAAAACGGGGCGCAGGCCTATGCGCAGTTGGAATCTGGTCACAGTCACGGTAAAATTTTGTTGCAAGTGGCAGGCAGCCATTAAATGAACCAGGCGCTACCGTCTGATGATCGGTCATAACTGATTTTCAGGTGTGCCCCCGGTGACCGCACGGCATGCCAAATTGGCGCTTAAAATCAGTGTCATTTGTCAGCGCAACATGACTTGGAAACTGATGCACCAGTGAATGAAATTTTAGCGCCAATGTGCTAAGCTTGATGAGCACAGTAAATAAGGGGGCAACACGTTGATTACATTAAAATCAGATTATGAAATTGAAGGGATGGCCAAGTCTGGCGCGATTTTAGCCGGAATGCATGTTGGTCTACGCGACATTATTAAGCCAGGAATCTCCAGCTGGGAAATTGAAAAATTCGCTTGCGAATGGATTGAAAGTCATGGCGCGACACCTGAAGAAAAAAACGTTGATGGCTACAATTATGCCACTTGTGTTTCGATCAATGATGAAGTGGCGCATGCCGCACCACGCCGCGGCTTAATGCTGAAGGCTGGCGACATTGTGGCAGTGGACACCGTGGTAAACTGGCAAGGCTTTATGTCCGATTCTTGCTGGACTTATGCGGTAGGTGAAATCAGCCCTAAGCGTCAGCAATTAATGGATGACACCAAAAAAGCCATGTATTTAGGCATTGACCAAGCGGTTGTTGGCAACCGGTTAGGTGATATTGGTTATGCAATTCAGCATTACACCGAAGATCTGAAAGGTTACGGGGATGTGCGTGAATTGATCGGCCACGGGATTCAACCGACCATGCATGAAGCACCAGATGTGCCAGCTTATGGCAAACCAGGCCATGGCTTACGTTTAAAAGCTGGCATGACCTTGACCATTGAACCGATGATCACCACCGGTACTTGGGAAATCGCCAGCCGGCCACAACCACATGAAGACTGGGAATACTATGTCACCGCTGATGGTTCTGATTGTGCCCAATATGAACATACCATTGTGGTGACCAATGATGGTCCTAAAATTTTGACCAGCCAAGATCCAGATCTAGATGCAAAATATTTATTGTAATGAAAAAAATCGTTTACTGCTTTATTGGCAGTAAACGATTTTTTATTACCATTTACGCAAAAAAAGTCGCTTTCAGTGATAATATTTTTAGACGGGAACACACGTTTAAGAAAACTTTAAAAAGGTTGTTATAAAATATTTTTTTTGATAAAGTGTTGTCATACGCAGAGGGAGGTTGCAGCAAAGCAGTCGGCTACGACGCTAACAAACATATTAAAGGGGTTGGTGAGATGCGTTTTAGAAGGTTACTTTTAAGTGGGTGTCTGCTGTTAATTGCAGCGATAACGGTGGGCCTTGCAAGCGGTGTTTTATGGCGGTTACCGGTGCGGTTATTAACGTTTTATCATGAACTAGGGTTTGCCAGTCTGTTTGGCGTCGGCTTATTACTAGGAACGTTCGCCATTTTGGCAGCGTGTTGGGTCTGCTTGGCAATTGCTCGGGGATGTTGCAAAACGGCAGGCCTTGACACCACTTGCCGTTACAGCTTTAGCGCGGTTAAAATGGGCCTGCGTCGGGCTTTGTTGCCAAGTGATTTATTAAATGGCGGCTGGTGGAGAGGCACCGGGCTTGATGGTCATTGGGTTGGTGTTTATCCCGTTTGTTATCAGTGTGTTTTTAGCAATATTACAACGGTAGTAGTTGACCAATTAAAAAAGCCTGATCACAGGCTTTAAAGCATCATCTGGCGGAGACTGATCGGGGTGGTTTGCACGGTGCCATCATTGCGAACCACTGTGATAAAGCCTTGTACAAACCAGAAACTATCTAAGTTATCAAACGTTGCGTTGCCCACCCAAGCATTGGTTGCCGGATCAACAGCTAACGTTGGTGTTAATGTTTTGACCACAGTGGCCTTTTGACCTAAGGCTGGTGCGGTATAAAGTTGAATGTTGGTTTCAACGGCTTTGATGTTATCAGCCGTCGTGTGTGGGGCTAAGTAAAAATTAACTTGCGTTACAGTTGTTGATTGGGACCCGGTTAAATCATAAGCGCAATTGGCCAATAGTGGCGTTACTTGTTCAATTGGCGCGAGAATATCGACTTTTAAGGAACCGCTTTCATTATTTTGCGCCGCAACAGCTGTTCCAAATAGTGATAAACCTAACAGCAACATAAAACCTCGTTTGAATGATCGTCCCAACATGAAAAACACCCCTTCGCATAATTTATCTTATCATTATCATAATTGATATGTGAAGCTCAGCGCAATTGATACGCCTGTGTTTTGATAAAAAATCTTTGAAAGGGTGGCCAATGGCAATTAAAAAACCACATGCAAGTCGCATGTGGTTTCAAAGCTTAACGCCAACGTTGTTCGATACGTTGCTTTGTTTGGCTAGGTTGTGTTGCGCCATCATTAGCAGCAGCGTTGGCCTTTTGATTTGTCACTTTTAAGGTTTGGGAGGTACTTTGGCGACCGTTTTGTGTGGCCACAACTTGGTAAGTACCAGCAGCTAAATGCCGGGCAACAAAATGGCCTTGTGCGTCAGCACTGGTGTTTTCCACAACTTGCCCATTACGGGTAAATTGTACCTTAGCACCGGCAGATGTGATGCCTTGGATCTGCGTTGAGCTAGCAGATGCGGTTGCCGGAACGCGTACATCAAGTTGACTTTGCCAGCCGCCTAATAACCCAAATGCAGCGACGACTAGTACGCCCAGTCCAAAACGATTAATTGATTTCATGTTTCATGTGCCTCCACGGTAATTTCTTTTTAAACAGGGACTAGTATACCGCAGATGAAATAGGGATGGTAGCAATAAGTTCATGTAAACGTTTTAGTGTTGCAACCAATTTTGTAAACCGCTAAAATGTGCTTCGATCCACCCAATGATACGTCCGGTGAGGATGGCTGCCACTAAGGTGCCTTCACGCACGCCGATCAAACGATGACTGAAAATAAAGGCCAAGCCGATTGCCATGACCACCATCGTAATGTCGGTACGAACTTTCATTTTGGCAAAGGGTTGATGGAAACGAAAAGCTAAGGCCGCGGCAATGCCTTCTCCTGCCATGACAATGGCTCGGGAGTTGACTTCGAAAAAGACACCCCAGGCTAAGCAGACCGTACTGATCAAGGTGAGAATCGCTTTGGCCCAGTAAGTTTGCGGGGTTAAAAAGCTAAAGACAGTCATAAAAAAGTCGATCAGTGCACTAAAGATAATGGTCGGCACCAATTGAAGCACGTTCCGCCAACTAAAATCACGTCCCAGAACAATGGCTTCTAAGACCACCACTAACGTCATGAAAATCATAGTGTTTTGACCAATCGTCAGTGGGGTAATGATCGATAGTACATTAGGGACGCTAGAGATTGGGGAAGTGCCTAGGGTGGCAATTTTGGCTAAGGCAATACTCATGGCCATGATTAAAATTCCCAGCACCAAAGTAGCATAATGGCGTAATTGATGTTGCCAAGTATTAGTCATGTGGTGCCTCCTGGCGCAAGGCGTCATAAACATGTTCTAATTCGTGTTGTAATTGTGCTAAGTCGATCTCAGGATGGGCTTGGGAAAATTGTTGCCACCATTGGGCGTTGAGGTTTTTCAATTCAGCAGCGGTTTGTTCACCAGTAGCGGTGAGGGCCACCAAACGACTGCGTTTATCGGCGGGGTTGGCCTGACGCTGAACCCAGCCGTGTTGTTCCAATACCTGCAGGTCCTTGGCAAGTAAGCTAGGGTCAACACTGTTGGCTTTGGCAATTTTTGCCTGGGTCAGGTTAGGATGATCGCTGATAAAGAGCAATAGATCACTTTGAGTGGCGCGCACATTTAATTTAGCGATTTGCTGATTCAAAGCACCTTTTGACAGGCGATAAACGCCAGAAAGGTATTTGGTTAAAGGCGATGTTTGCAAAAAAGGACCTACTTTCAAATTTAATGGATATCTCCATTAAATTCCAAAGCAAGCCTTTTGTCAATGGTTAGAACAGTGGAAGTAGCCATTGAACAGCGATCCAGCAGATGATTGGAAGGGTGAAAATGGCAGCAATGGTTGTGACAAATACTGCCCCAACCGCATAATCACCATCCGAGCCAGCATGTTTGGCTAACATGACGATTGCGGACATTGCCGGCATCCCCGTCAGGACCATCAGCGTAAAACGCATACTAGCTGGAATCGGCACAAACTGCAACGCCATAAAAATCAGCAATGGCAAGATCAGCATTTTATAGAGCACTAAGCCGTATAGTTCCCGGCACTTTAAGTAGCGCCTAATTTGCAAACCAGCAAACACGGCGCCTAAGTAGATCAATGCCAGCGGGGTCGCCGTGGCCCCGACTTTACTAAGGGCGCCGTCTAAATAGGGCGGTAACTGCACCCCGACTAAAATCATCAGCAACGCCAACGCGATGCCGACGGTGGCGGGGCTGATCAATTTATGCCAGTTAAAGCGCTCGCCACTGGTTAACTTGATGCCAACGGTCCATAACATCAGCTGGTCCACAATGGAAAATACGGCCACGTATAACATGCCCCGACTGGGAAATAAGCTGGTAAGAATGGGAATTCCCATAAAGCCCACATTCCCAAATAGACTAACGGCTTCAAATACTTGCCGCCGTGGCGCCTGTAAATGAAACAAACTTGCGGCCACTGTTCCTAAAGCTAGCAATAGCCCGTATAAAAGTGCCGCCAGCACTAATAGCGGCCAGGTTTGAAATAAGACGGTACGAGTAACCCCGTGCAGTGTGTTGGTAAAAATCAACAGCGGTAAGGCTAATTTGATTACCACTGCAGAGACCCCAGCAATCCCACGCTCATTTAAAACCTTGGTTTTCACCAGTAATACACCCATGATCATGTAAATCACAAACAAACCAATTTGTTGGATCACAATTTGAAATTCAGCCAATAAAACCATCCCTTCATCATTTGTAACTGTCTTCACTATCTTAGAGGTTTAAGGGGCGCAGCGTCAACTGAAATTAAATCGTTTACCCCGCAGCGTGCGACTACTATAATGAAAAGGATAACGTTCAGTCAGGCACGGTGGGGAGGTGCTGGCGCCTGTTGAGGCCCACGCCCATGTGAATCGAATTGCACACGGCATTGATAGCTACTCAATAGGGTCACGGCCAAGAAACAGCAATTGCCAGCCTATTCGGTTAGCAGCCAAAGAACGCTTAAGCCAGGCGCCTAAATACAATTTCCCAGTGTGTGATGTTTGATCAGTTCAAGGCTTGACGAAATAGGGACAGCAGGATTAATATATAGACCAGTTGTTATAATTAAGGAGGAACGCATGAGTACACGTGAAAAATTGATTGTCACTGCCGCAACGTTGTTTCAACGTCAAGGCGTGCGGGCAACCGGATTGGCTGAAATTTTAAAGGTCAGTGGCACGCCTAAAGGGTCACTTTATTATTATTTTCCCAAAGGCAAAACAGAGTTGATCGCGGCTGCCATTGATTATGCCGGCACAAATATTAAAAATCACGTTCAGGCTGCTTTAGCCAGTGAGGTCGATCCCGCTAAGGCCATTGAACGCTTATTTAGTGAAATTGCTGCGCATATTTCAGAAACAGGCCATTTGGATAATGTTTCCATTAGTTTAGTTGCATTAGAAACCACAGATGAGCCTAGTCTACAACAAGCTTGCACCCGACTGTTTACGGAACTGGAGGCCATGTATACAGCAAAATTGGAAGCCAGTGGTATCGCTAGTGAGGCGGCAGCAGCATTAGGACAGCTGATTCAAGCTGCTACTGAAGGTTCTTGTACCATTGTAGCGACGAAAGGCCAGCCGGAACAATTGCTGGTCACCGCCCGTTTATTGCAACAATTGATTCGCGCGCAATTACCAGCCTAGTGTCCGAAAACGAACCGCCTTAATTCATAACAACGACATTAAATAAGGATGGTTCAATGTTATGCAAGCAACACAAACAAAAGAAATGCCCCAGGCGCGGGTTAAAATCGCCCATCCCAATTTGGCCATTTTAGGGTTAATGATCGGTTCATTTGTTGGGATGTTTTCAGAAACGGCCTTAAACATTGCGTTACCAAGCTTAATGACCGCGTTGCATGTGACTCAGGGCACCGTACAATGGTTGGTCACAGGTTACATGTTAGTCATTGGAATCTGCATGCCGTTATCAAGTTTGATCACAAAATGGTTTACGACAAAGCGGATCGTTTTATTTGCATTAGGTGCTTTTATGTTAGGGGCCTTGATCTCGGCTTTAGCCAGTGCTTTTCCCATGGTATTACTCGGCCGAATGATGCAAGGCATCGGAACTGGTGTAGTGTTGCCATTGATGTTTTCAGTGGCATTACAAATTTTTCCATCTTATAAATTAGGGACGATCATGGGGTTAGCATCTTTGGTGATCATGGTTGCACCAGCTGTGGGGCCCACCATAACGGGTCTGATTCTGGCTAAATTGACGTGGCATTATATTTTCGGATTATTTGTGCCTGTTTTGGTGCTTGCTTTTGTGTTAACCGAAATTGGGTTGGATAATATTTATCCGCAAACGAAAACACCTGTGGATTGGTTGTCAATTGTGACATCGACCATCGGCTTTGCTGGGATCGTGATGGGGGCGTCAATGGCCAGTGACCTCGGCTGGCTATCTTGGCAAGTACTGGTTGCGTTGTTGATCGGGATCATTGCGCTGGTTGTTTATGCACGGCGCCAATTACAGTTGCCGCAACCGATGCTTAATTTAAAAATCTTTAAAACCAAGCAATTTACGGTGGGCACGTTATTAGTCATGTTAGATTTTGGTATTATTTTAGCCAGCATGTACTTGTTACCCATGTACTTACAGCGGGTGCTAGGATTACCAGTGGCGTTAACCGGGATCGTGATGCTGCCTGGTGGTGTGATGAATGCTGTTGTGTCTGCGATTGCTGGTCGCTTATACGATAGCCACGGTGCGAAGTGGTTGGCGCGTGGCGGTTTTTTGATTGCCGGTATCGGTGCGTTGTGCTTATTCTTTAGCAATGCGCACAGTTCCATTGCCTGGTTGATCTTCGGTCATGTGGTGTTAATGATCGGCGCGCCGTTAGCCATGTCGCCTGTTCAAACTTACGGCTTAAGTAGTTTGAAAGGTGCCACCAGCGCAGATGGCAGTGCGGTGATGAATACGTTGCAACAAGTTGTCGGCGCTGTTTCGACGGCGATTGCAACCAGTTTGATTGCCATGGGCAGCGCGCGTCAAGTCGGCGTGGCTGGGCTAACCAGCGGAACTCACGCCGGTTTTATGTTCGTCTTGATTTTAGTGGTGATTGCTTTGATCATCACGTCGCAAATTAAAAACGTTCAGCAGCACGCTGCTGAACCACATTAGTTCGTAGAAGGGTGTTCTGCGTCTAACAAAATACAAGAGGCTGAGCCATAATTACTTATTTTGGTTTGCACACCGCACCCGGCCGATTTTAAATTTATCTGAAAAAGGAACAAAATCGGCCTCTAACGTGCGCCATAATGCAGATTCCGACCTTTAACAACAAAGTAGCTCCAGACTCAAAAACCAGAGTCCGGAGCTACTTTTCGTTAATACTCGGAACCTAAACGCATTATGGCCCACCCATTTTTTAAGGTTTGCTGGCGACCGCTTGAAGTCGTTGATAATCGGCGATCCAAGTGCCATTTTGCCACAATTCAGAGACGTTGGTCGCTAATTGAGCTAAAACGGCAGTTTGTTGCGCCGCAGTTAAGTGCGCTAGGTCAGGTGCAAAAAATTGCCGGGCCCAGTTGGCTAAGCCAGCTTCACCAGCAGCCAGCGGGGTTGGTCGTTTAAACGTTACCAAATGTTTCACGTGAAAACCAGCCTGAGTCAGCGCTTGACCAAACGTATCTGTGGTGGGGAAATTAAAGCGTTGTTGGTGAGTACCACCAACTTGGGCCAGTGCTTGGGCAAAGCCGGTTTCAATGGTTTGAATATTACCAGCGCCACCAAACTCACAAATTAATTGGCCGCCAGGTTTCAAAGCCTGGAAGATATGGGCCAATAAGGTGGGATGATCGGGAATCCAATGAAAAACGGCATTGGAGAAAATAAGATCATATTGTGGCGTAGGCGCTAAGGTTAACCCATTGCCAACTTGAAACTTTAGTTGCGGATAGTGCTGGCGAGCCTTGGCAATCATGTCAATAGAGGCATCCATGCCGGTTACTTGACCGTAGTCTTGGAGCTCAGCGGTTAAAGTGCCCGTGCCGCAGCCTAAATCTAAAATTGTTTGTTGTGGTGCTTGCGGTAAAAAATGCAGTAAGTTTTCGCCATATTTGGCGACAAAATTGTGTTTTTGATCGTATAATTGCGTGTTCCAGTGCATGTAACCACTTCTCTCATCGATGTTGGCATCTATACTAGCACAAAATAAAAAAGCCAGCAGCACTGACTTTTTTAAAAATCAGCCCAATTTTCTAAATCATGGGCTAAAGTTGCATTTGAGACGTTAACCGTACTATCGGCTAATAATTCGGCCAAAGCGCTACGATCCCAAATTTGGTAGTGGCGCGCTTGAGCGGCTTCAATGGCGTGAGGCGTGGCCATTTGATTAGTGACCAATATCCCTTGCCCAACGGCTGGTGCTGCCTGTTGCAAGCAGGCATTCACATCTTGCGCACTAAAAGGGCTGTTCGAAATATCGCAGTAAAAGGTGTAGGTCAGATTTTTGTGGGTGGCCTGCAGTTGGACTGCCGGTATTACCACCAAATGCGCATACCCCAGTTTGGTTAGCAGTAATTTAAAGTAGTTGGTAAAATTTGTCGCGGACAATTGATCGACTTTTTGTAACTCATAAGTGACAAAGTCGGTTTGATCCGCATTTAACTTTTGGGGCTGTGCCGGTTGTCGTTGATGGAACAACCCTAAAAACCAGGCACGAATGTTTTTAGGAAAAATAAAGTAAGCCATGACCAACGCCACGACCCCGGCGGCTAAATTGTCACTTAATGGACCAGAATCAAAGGGCGCGGTGAGGCCAACCATTAAGAAAATCGTCCCAACGATGATCCGCCCAGCATGTGTTTTGTTTTTTTTCATAAGTCCTCCAAGAAATGTTAATGCGCTAATACTATACCTAAAAACCACTGGTTATGAAGGACATAACGGGTTATTTAAAGAAAACGCAATAATTACAATTGTTGGGCCAGTTGACTGCGACTAAAATCGCCGGAATGTTGTAGAAATTGCTTGCCAAATTCGTCGATCAAGCCGTGAAATTCTTGGGCATCTTGGAATGTAAAATTTGCAGGTAGCTGGATCTGTTGTTGCAAACCAGCATAAGTTTGGGTGTTGGCATAGCCAAGTTGCTGGAAAAGCAAGCGGGCATAATGATCGGCAATAAAGGCGGGTTGATCGAAAATGAAGACTAAAAACACATCTGCGGTTTCCTGTCCAACCCCGCGTAACGTTAATAATTCTGACCGAAGCGCCGTGCCAAAGTGGGTTGCAATGTGGGCGTAATCCCAGTGATACTGTGCAAACCAAGTGGCCACGGTGCGAATGGCAATGGCCTTGTTGTGGTAAAAGCCGCTTGGTCGAATGAGTTCAGTCAGTTGGGCTTGATCTAACGCCAGCAAAGTATCTGCTTGAAATGCAGTTGCCGCTTTGAGATTTTGCAAGGAACGGGCCACGTTCCGCCAATTGGTGTTTTGGACCAACAAGGCTCCTAACATAATTTCCAGCTTGGAATCCGCTGGCCACCAGCCGGAAGGGCCAATTTCTTGGGTTAGCGCACGATAAAGCTGGGTAATGCTAAGCATGTTGGCGGGCTTCCATATCTAAGAGGTCTTGTTTAAAAGCAGCGCCAGCTCGATATTGACCAGTGGTATGGTCGCTACGAACGATGCGATGGCACGGAATCACGATCAAGAGTGGGTTTTTCGCCACGGCTGTGGCCACGGCACGAACAGCTGTGGGATGGCCCACTAAAACAGCCAGTTCCTGATAAGTACGGGTTTCACCGTAAGGAATGGTCAACAAGGCTTGCCAGACCTGTTGCTGCAACGCAGTACCACTTTGCCAATCAAATGCTGGCAGTTGTGCTGGGCGTTGGCCACTTAAGTAGGCGGTTAAATAATCGGCGGCTGCTGCAAAGCGATATTGACTCGGCACTAATGTGGCGTCCGTAATGAAGTCGTGAATCTCATCAATGTCACCGTTAGGACTGCCGACAAAGCTTAAACCTTTTGCGGTACCAGCGAGAAAATATTGTTGTTGGTTAAATTCATATTTTTCAAAGTAAAGGGTTGTCATCCGCTCACCTGGTTTCATAAGATATGAAGGATTGGTCGACCTTCACAGCTAAGCATAGCCGAAAAAGTTTAAAAAACCTAGCCACAATGCCTTTAAAATTCCGTAAAGAAAAAAGCACGCTTGACCTTAAAAAGAAGCCGGTCAAGCGTGCTTAAAGTTAATGTGATAAATCAGGCAACCGGCGCTGGATTACGCGATAGGCAAGGCCCACCACAGTTAAACTAACCAAGCGATCCAAATAGTCGGTGCCGACTTGGATCAGCAAAACAGCGGCAGTTTTGCTTAAACCAGTGCCGAGTAATAATTGAACCAGTAAGCTAGAACCTGATGATGTGATCCCACCGAAAAACTGTACGGTGATCAACGTCGATAATAGGGTGCCCGGTAAGGCAATGACAAGGGCTAACCACCAGTTGTGGCTGAGCTTGCTAGGGGATAAGCGCCGGAAGGCTAATCCGGCTAGTAACCCTAAGACCAATTGAATCGGTAAGAAAAAAAGGGAATAGAGGTCGGTGGTTACGCCAACGAACAAGCCAGTTAAGCCCCCAACGGCCATCCCAGCAAGCGGGCCAAACATCGCGGCGGCCAGCAGGGTGCCCATTGAATCCAAATAGATCGGCAGTTTCAATAATAACGCCAAGTTACTGCCCACCACATTCAGGGCAATGCACAAAGCCGAAACCGTTAAAATGCGGATTTTAATTCGGTTCATGCGCCCACCTCCAATAACTGATGCAAGGTGGTGCTGAGATCAGGGTCAGTGGCTTTTAGCACTCGGGTCAAAAAGAGTCGCCAAAAAGCGAGCACGTCAACTTGGGTTAAAATGTGGCTGTTGGCCTGTTGATGCCAAAAATCATGGTCGTCAACAATGGCTTGACCACGGGCAACGCCAGTGGTGGCAACCGTGGTGTAGCTGTCAAAGCCGCTTAACAAAGTCGGGTCGATCAAAAAGGCCATGGCCAAGGGATCATTAATGACGCAGCCGATCACCCGTTCATATTGCCAATGAAAATCAAAGTAAAATTGCGTGATCTGTGCAATAAAGTCACCGAGTACCGGATTCACGCGTTTCATGTAGCTTAAAAGACTAGGCGTCAACACGATTTGGCGGGTCACATCTAAGCCCACCATTTCCAATGGCACCGGGGTGTTTTCCAGCACAATTTTAGCCGCATCCGGATCGCACCAAAAATTGTATTCTGCCACTGGGGAGCAATTACCATGGGACTTGTACGACCCACCCATGGCGACAAAGCGGTTGACTTGCGCAAATAATTCTGGTGCCACTTGCAACCGTGCGGCCAAGTTGGTTAACGGACCTAAAGCTAAAACCGTGGTGTCAGGTTGTGCCATCAGCGTTTTTCGTAAAAAGCCAACAGCATCATCATGTACCGCCACTGTTGTAACAGCCGGTAATTGGCTATTGCCTAAGCCGTCGTCACCATGCGTATCTTGGGCGCTGGTGTAGGGTACTTGCAACGGTTGCGCCGCGCCAACATAAACTGGCACATCTAACCGATCTGTCAGCTTGAGGATCTTGAGCACATTTTCAGCCCCTAATGTTGCTGGGACATTGCCACTGACGGTGGTGATTCCCAATACGTCCCATTCAGGTGAATTTAGCGCTAACAACAGTGCTAGACTGTCATCAATACCAGGATCACAGTCGATGATCAAAGGTTTTTTTGCATTCATTTTCCTACCTCCTTAGCGAAGTTCTTGGTTTTTTATCCTGGGAAGTTTCCGAACCAGTCCAAGGCAAGCCTTGATTTGATAAATGCAATGGCTTCAGTATACTATCTTTGTGACGCACACTTCAACCAAGATTTTGTTACTCAGTGAGCATTTTAATAGGCAAGACCGCTGGTTTAGAACCAGGTTCAGTATATATGAAAATATTTTTAATATAATAATGCTATTCTAGCTAAAAAACTTTTTTGTTTTATTGGAAAAGTAGGTGTAAGTACCGCTAGATCAAGCTTTTAAAAATTTAGCTTTACGAAAGCGCTTCCAGCTGATAAAATTTATTCGTGAGTATTTTTGACATTCCCTTATTGTTCACTCATTGACAGAAAGTAGGAGAATCTATGCATTATACTTTATTCACTCGCGTGATGGCGGAATTTTTTGGTACCGCTTTCTTACTCATTTTAGGGAACGGCTCAGTTGCGAATGTGGAACTGAAAGGCACCAAAGGTACAAAAGGTGGCTGGATCTTGATTGGGATCGGCTACGGTTGTGGGGTGTTGATTCCGGCCATGATGATCGGACATGTTTCAGGGAACCACATTAACCCGGCTTTCACCATTGGGCTGGCGCTAAATGGCATGTTCCCTTGGAATGAAGTTGTGCCATATGTTGTGGCACAGTTTGCCGGTGCCATTGTGGGGCAGCTGGTTGTGGTTTGGTGTTACAAACCTTACTATGATAAGACCACTGATCCAGAAGCTATTTTAGGGACTTTCTCAACCATTGATGCCGTTCATTCTAATAAAGATGGGATGATCAACGAATTCTTTGGGAGCTTCATTCTTTTCTTCGGTGCCCTTTGCATGACTGGGAACATTGCCTTTGAATCCAATATCGGGTTGGCCAACTTCTGTGTCGGGATCTTAGTCGGAACATTAGTGGTTTCCTTAGGGGGCGCCACTGGACCTGCTTTAAACCCGGCCCGTGATTTAGGGCCACGTTTGTTACACGCATTATTGCCATTGAAGCATAAAGGATCTTCTCAATGGGACTATTCATGGGTACCCGTTTTAGCCCCGATCCTAGGCGCTACAGCCGCTGTTTTTGCTTACAAGCAACTCTTCGTTTAATGTTGCATGCCACTTTACAATCAGGGAAAGTCAATTCAGGATCATACATAATCCTAAACCAAGCGACTGCGCACTGCAGTCGCTTTTTTGCTGCAAGTGTTTTAATAAAACACCAGTTGCTGACAGTGCTATGATGAAACTAAAACTGGGAAGAAGGGCAAGTCATGCGACAAATTCAATTTGGCACCGAACAAGTTTCAGCTTTAGGCCTAGGCACTTGGCATTTAGGTGAAGGCAATCAACAGCAAACAGAACAAGAATTAGCGGCGTTAAAACTGGGGTTACAAGGTGGCATCAATGTGATCGACACCGCCGAAATGTACGGCGAAGGCCGGGCAGAAATCTTGGTTGGCCGGGCCTTACGTGACGTCCAACGGGACAATGTTTTCTTGATTTCCAAGTTTTATCCCCATCACGCCACGCCTGCTTTAATGAAGAAAAGCTTAACCGCCAGTTTAAAGCGTTTAGGCACTGATTATTTAGACTTGTATTTGCTACATTGGCGGGGCAATACCCCACTGCAGGAAACGGTGACAGGCTTGGAACAACTTCAGCAAGCCGGTTACATTCGCCATTGGGGCGTGTCCAATTTTGACTTAGTGGATTTGCAAGAATTGTGGACCACTGAAAATGGCCGCCATTGCTTTGCCAACGAAGACTTGTACAATTTAGGCAGCCGTGGCGTGGAATTTTCAGTGTTGCCTTGGCAACAACAGCGCCAAATCGCATTTATTGGCTATGCGCCGTTTGGGTCCGAGCATGGCGATTTCTTCCAGGTGAAACCAGCTTTAAAAGCTTTAGCAGCGGCTAAAGGGGTTAGCGTGCAACAAGTGATGTTGGCGTGGACCTTACAACAAGGCTACCTCACGATTCCCAAAGCAGGCCAACCAGCACACATGCAAGCCAACTTAGCCGCGTTACAGCTGACGTTAAGTGCAGCTGAGATTCACCAATTAGAACAAGACTATCCAGCCCCAACGCGCAAGCAAGGCTTGGATGTTATTTAGATAAAGGTTGTGTCGTCGTGTTTCATTTAGTTGATTTTAAACAACGGTTTTATTTTTTGTTAATTGCGCTATTTTTATTAGGCGCTGGCAATGCGCTGGCAATCGCAACGCATTTAGGCAGTGCGGTTTGGACTGGGACCACTGTGAATTTAGCCCACGTGTTTCATGCCCAGTTAGGCAATACTTTGTTTGTCTTTGGCATTGCGGTCACAGTGCTTAATCAGTTACTACTAGGCCATTTTGACCGGCGTCGTTTGATCTCAAATATTTTGTTCACGCTGCCGTTTAGCTATTTAGTCGCAGCATTTACCGTGTTTTGGCAATGGCTCGGGGTGGGGCAGCTGAACTTACCTGTGCGCCTGATTTTGGATACTTTGGGCATTGTGATCGTTGGCACAGGCGGGTCTATTTACCAGCGCGCAAACTTGATTTTGCACCCAACTGATGATCTGGCCTACATTATCCGCTTTAAATATTTAAACGGTTCAGCGACCTTTGGACAGTGGGCCAGCTACATCCCACCATTGTTATTATTGGTATTTTGCGGATTCTGGCTCAAAAGACTTGATGCGATTGGTTATGGGACCGTGGTGGCCTTATTGGTACAGGGATCTATCGTGGCTTGGGCGGATCATCATATTTTCACCAGCCTGAAACAACATGTGGACGTAGTCGCCCATCGTTGAAAAACATTCATGAAATTTTCGGCTTTAAAATTTATTTACAAAAAGTTTTTTTGTTCATCAGTTACTTTGTTTTTCATTTTTAACCGTTCCCAGTGCTACCGTATACCATTTGTAATTTAATCGAAGAAATTTAAATGTTTGGCGTATATGCGTCTTTAATCACAAACTATACCAATTTAAAAAACATTATGATTTTGGTTGTCTTAAATGAGGAAAGCGCTTATAATGAACTCACATCTTATGAAGGAGGAATTTTACCAATGGCCTATCAAACAATTTATCCCTACACAAATGAGGTTCTTAAGTCATACAACAATGCAACCGATGCTGAGTTAGAAGAAGTTCTGACAACTAGCGCAGCATTATACCACCAATGGCGGCAGGAACCCGCCGCAACACGTAAACCGATCTTGCACAAAATCGCTTCAGCATTACGCGAACACAAAGCAGAATTGGCGAAGATCATGACCCAGGATA
Source organism: Loigolactobacillus bifermentans DSM 20003 (assembly GCF_001434575.1). GTDB lineage: Bacteria > Bacillota > Bacilli > Lactobacillales > Lactobacillaceae > Loigolactobacillus > Loigolactobacillus bifermentans. Next base: position 9,693 of record NZ_AZDA01000128.1, on the reverse strand, counting down.
TGGGCAAACTCATTGGTGAATCTGAAGGCGAGGTCGACCTATGTGCCGATATTGCCGACTATTATGCCGACCAAGCTGAAAACTTTCTACAGCCAGTGCCGTTAGACACTGCTGCCGGTAAAGCTTACTATGTGAAGCAAGCCACTGGTGTTTTAGTCGCCGTTGAACCTTGGAATTTCCCACTGTACCAGATCGTGCGGGTTTTTGCCCCAAACTTTATGGTGGGGAATCCCATGATTTTAAAGGATGCTTCCATTTGCCCAACGTCCGCCAAAGCTTTTGCGGATCTAGTCCTCGAAGCCGGCGCACCTGCTGGCAGCTTGACCAACTTGTTTATTAGCTATGACCAAGTTGAAAAAGCCATTGCCGACCCACGTGTAAGTGGGGTTGCTTTGACAGGCTCTGAACGCGGCGGTAGTTCCGTTGCGGCAGCGGCTGGGAAGTATTTAAAGAAGTCTACCATGGAACTTGGCGGCAATGATGCCTTTGTGATTTTAGACGATGCAGACTGGGATCTGGTTAAAGAAATCACCCCACAAGCACGCCTTTATAACGCTGGTCAAGTTTGCACATCATCCAAGCGCTTTATTGTTTTGGAACAAGATTACGATAAATTTATCGTAATCTTGAAAGAAGCCTTTGCCGCTGTTAAGCCGGGTGACCCATTGGACCCAGCCACAACCTTAGCCCCACTATCATCTGCTAAGGCCAAGGTCAAAGTGCAATCGCAAATCGACCAAGCCATTGCTGGTGGCGCAACGCTGGTTTATGGTAATGAAACCGTTGACTTACCAGGCCAGTTTATCCAACCGACGATCTTAACGGATATTAAGAAGGATAACCCTGCTTATAACACTGAGATCTTTGGCCCAGTCGCGCAAGTTTACAAAGTTGCTAATGAAGCAGAAGCCATTGCTTTGGCTAATGACTCTAGCTATGGTTTAGGCAGCTCTGTGATCTCAAGCAACCCAGAACACGCACAAAAAGTGGCTGAACAAATCGAAGCGGGGATGACGTTTGTCAATGCTTACTGGATGAGTTTGCCAGAATTGCCATTTGGCGGTGTGAAGAATTCCGGTTATGGCCGTGAATTAAGTGCATTGGGCTTTAATGCCTTTGTCAATGAGCATTTAGTGATCAACGCAGCTGAAAAATAATTGATTTTTTGCAGGAGAGGTCAACGTGACCTCTTCTTTTTTTACATAAATTGATTATTTTATACAGCATAAATGTATAAAATAGACTATTTTTAATTATTTTTGGCTTTATATTGCATAAAAATATTTTTACATGTATAATACCCCTAATAATAAAAAAGAGCGGGTGTTAAAATGAAATCGAAATTCATGAAATGGTTGATGTTGACCATATTACTGTTTGCGCCATTTGTCGGTTGGTCCGCGTTAACCACAACGTCAACGCAGGCCGCTACGGTAACAGATAGCCACTTAAAGAAAATTAAAAAGCAAGGCTATATTACGGTGGGGTTGTCGGCAGACTACCCGCCTTACGAATTTCACCAAACCATTAAAGGGAAAGATGAGATCGTTGGGTTTGATATTAGCCTAGCCAAAAAGATCGCCAAGGATATGGGCGTGGAGCTGAAGGTCAATGAAATGGGCTTTGATGCCTTATTAGGTGCTTTGAAAACCGGCAAGATCGATATGATCATTTCGGGGATGTCGGAAACACCTGAACGGGCCAAGCAAGTGACGTTCTCCAAGCCTTACTTGTACGTTAAACAAGTGGTACTTGCGAAAAAGGAAGATGCCAGCAAGTTCAAAACGTCTGCTGATTACAACGGCGTAGCAGTGGGGGCACAAAAGCAAACCACTCAAGAAGAACTAGCCCAAAAAGAATTGTTTGGTGCGAAAGTCACTTCTTTGCAAAAAACCACCGATTTAGTGTTAGACCTGCAAAACAATAAATTAAAAGCCGTTGTGATGGAAAAACCAGTGGCAGATGCTTATGTCCAAAAGAACAAAGATTTTACGATCACGAAAACCACATTTGCGAATTCGACTAAGCCAACAGCAGTGGCCTTACCAAAAGATGCGCCGGCTTTAACGGCACAGATCAACAAGACCATTACCACAGTGAACAAAAAACATTTAATGACGCAATATAAGCAAGAAGCCAATGCGTTGATGTTTCAAAAGCAAGGCTTCTTTCAACAGTATGGCAGTTACTTTGTTAAGGGGACCTTGTATACGGTAGCGATTGCCATTGTAGGGGTTTTCTTCGGGGTGATCCTCGGGACACTGTTAGCCTTTATGAAACGTGGTAAAAACCTATTGCTGAAGTCCATTGCCATTGTTTATATCGAGTTCATTCGGGGGACACCGTTACTGATCCAAGTATTTATCGCGTTCTTCGGGGCCCAAATGTTAGGCCTAGGGTTGTCAGCCTTGGTTTCAAGTATGATTGCCGTGTCGCTGAACTCTGGGGCTTATGTGGCTGAAATTATTCGTTCTGGGATCGGCTCGGTGAAGCCAGGCCAGCTGGAAGCTGCGCGTTCCTTAGGGCTCAGTCAAACCAGCAGCATGCGTTACGTGGTCTTACCGCAAGCCATTAAAAACATTTTGCCAGCGCTAGGCAATGAATTTATCACGGTATTGAAAGACTCCTCAGTGGTATCAGTGATCGGGGTCGGCGAATTGATGTTTGAAACCGGCGTGGTGCAAGGCGCTAGCTTCAAGCCATTTTCACCATTGATGTTTGCGTCATTGATCTACTTCGTATTGACTTTCGGGATTTCACGGTTGTTGGCCGTATTCGAACATCGGTTAGCAAAATCAAATTAAGTCAATAAAAAACAACTTCCAATTGCGGAAGTTGTCCAGAATGGAGACAAACGCCATTTCTCAATTGAGAAATGTGAGTTTGTCTCTTTTTTGAGTTAAGTCATCCGTGGTAAAACAGGTTCGCCAAAGTAATAGCCTTGCGCATAGCGGACGCCAATTTGTTTTAAAGTGCTTAGATCAGCGTCCGTTTCAACGCCTTCTACAATAAACATGAGATGGTGGTCATCCGCGACTTGTTTCCAAAACTTGATCAAGGTTAAGCCTTCCGTGCGGCGTTGGGCATCATCTAGCCGTTGGACCGAAAATTTCAAATAATCTAAGTAAGGGAGCAATGGGGCGACTTGCTCGTAAGCGTTGATGGTGCCGACGCTATCCATGGTGAGTTTGATGTGCCCAGCGTGATAGATCTGGCTCATCCGTTGCATGGTGGTCAGATCGGGCGCGTGGGTGATTTCTAATACCAAACGTTCGCCGGCATCCGTTTGATTTTGAAAGCGCAACTGGCGGTTAAACTGAATCAGTTCGGTGGCCACTGCTTCATTCCGAAATTGTTGTGGCGTTAAATTAAGCGCCACCGATTTAATGGTGGAATGTGCAATGGTGCGCCGCATCAGCGCAATCTGGTCACTAACGGCCATGTTAAAGTCCAGCGGTCGTAGCCATTTACCACGCTCAGGGTAATACACCCGCATTAACAGCTCATTGCGAATCGATTGATCTTTTTCAAAATCCAAAACAGCCTGGGTGAAAAACGCATAGGTGGCAACCAACGAATTGTGGCGCATGCTATAGTGTGAGGTGCCTTCAATCGTGATGGCATCGCGGCCTTCGTGTTTTGATTGGTAAAGATAACGGTCGGCCCGTTTATATAAGGCGCGGACCTGGGTGTCCGTGGGGCGCAGTTGGGTCATCCCCACTGAAATTGTAAAATTAATGGGTTGGTCATCATAAGTAAACGTGGTGTTACGGATCTTTTGCCAAAACTCAGCAATCAATGGGCGACTATCGGTAACGCTTTGCCCAGCTAAAATAACGTTGAATTCCTCGCCGCCAGTTCGGTAGAGCACGTGTTGAAAGCCGGCCGTTGCTAACTGCTGTTGCAGCGCAGCTGTGAAATCTGTCAAGATTTGATCGCCAGCAAGGTGGCCGTAAGTGTCATTGATATTTTTAAAATAATCAATATCTAACATGACCAGTGTGAGGGGTTGTTGGCGCTGTTGGGCAGTTCCAAAAGCAGCTTGGAGTTCTTGTTCAAAGGCGCCGTAGTTTTTCGCACCGGTCAGGGGGTCAAGTGCCACGTTAGCCACCAGTTTACGGTGTTGCACGAAAAACCAGTAGCTCATGGTTGCGCCTGTCATGATCACAAACATCAGCCAGGCTGCCACAGCCCCTTGCCAATGAGGACGCAAGCACCAAAAAATGGTGCCAAAGAGCAATGTTACCAGGGCTTCCACAAATAAGCGTTGCCGTGGGGATAGGTGGATCAGACGTATCCCCCATAAACCACCTAGGAGCAGGATCAACGTCAGTGTGGCAACCAGGGAATTTGGTGTGTGGTAGCGTAACCAGATGCCTAGCAATCCCAATGCTTGACAGCCGTAGCCCCAATTGGTCGACCGAGTATCGAATAACGGTAAGGTTAAAACGAAAAGGCCGGCGTTAGCGTAAAGGGTTGTCGTTAGGGTGAGTGATGCCGCAACGTGCATCAAGCCAAGGCCTAAACTTAAGGTAAAGCCTAGCCGCAAGCCAGTTGTGATATTAACGGACCATGTTCGTCGCCCGATATACTGATAAACTTGAATGAATCCAAGAATTAAAAGAAAGGCTAGGACCAACTGCATGGCCCAGGTGAATAAAGGGAGCGTGTGGATCTGCATCATTTGATCAGCTCATTTCATGAATTAAAAACGACTTATATGGGTTATGATAGGCCATGCGAACGCAATAAGCAAAGATAGAAATATTCAAAAGAATATGTTGCGCTAAAAAATATTTTTGTTATACTATGGTTAAGGCATGTTTTTATATTGGACTTCCAGATAGATAGACGAAATCGCAATTATTTCGTCTATTTTATTTTGCGTGGCGTTACAAATTCACCTACAATAAAAGGAGAAAGAGGTGGCGCGATGCTTGAAATGCGTTTGTTACAATATTTTTGGACGGTGGCTGATGCAGGAACCGTTTCAGCAGCAGCTCAGCGGCTACATGTAACCCAGCCGACGATCAGTCGGCAATTAAAAGAACTCGAACAGCAACTGGGGGCGCCACTGTTTGAACGGCGGCATCAACGTTTGATCTTAACGGAAGCTGGGTTATTTTTAAAAAGTCGCGCTGAAGAAATTTTAGCGTTGACCCAGCAAACGCAACAGAGCTTTGTTGATCGTCAACAAACCGTGATGCGTGGGACGATTCATATCGGGTGTGTGGAAGCGGACAATTCGGATACCATGGCGATGTTGCTGGAAGAGCTGACGCAAGACTATCCAGAAGTGACGTTTTCAATTTACACCGGCGATGGTGCGCTGATCGGAGAACGGCTGGATAAAGGCCTATTAGATGTGGCGATTATGATTGAACCGATCGATACGGCAAAATATTTTACGTTGCAACTCCCGCGCGTTGAAAAATGGGGACTGCTGACGGCCACCAGCTCATTTTTAGCCCAGCAGCCGGTGATCCGACCAGCAGATCTAAGTGGTATCCCGCTGATGCTTTCGCCACGACCAGAAGTACAGGCCATGTTACAACAGTGGCAAGGTGAAAATCCACCGCCGCAAATCGTAGGGCACTACAATTTGATGTTTAACTCACTGGCCTTAATTGAACGCCAAGTGGCCAGCGCCTTGGCCATTGAAGGCGTCACCCACAACCTGGACCCTGATGTGTTGCGCTTTGTACCGTTGGCGCCAGCCGTGACCACCCATTGTGTCCTGGTTTGGCGCAAAAATCGGGTGTTGACGCCGCTGGTTTCCGATTATATCCAGCGGTTTAAAACCGCATTTGAACATTAATACCAAGCTTACGCAAAATAAGCTTGGTATTTTTTTATGCTTTTTAGGCATGATCAGATACGATTTAGGTATTTTTCGTATCAGTTTCAGCGCGTTACACTAAGCTTGCTTAGCAAGAAGAAAGGACTTGATGAAACTGACGATTCAACATAAAACGATTGTGATCACAGGCGCTTCCAGTGGGATCGGCGCCGCTACGGCACAGCTATTGGCACAAAACGGCGCCAATGTCGTACTCGGTGCGCGCCGTGCCGACAAATTAGCCGCGCTTACGGCAACGATCCAACAAGCAGGTGGGCAGGCAGCCTATCGCGTCACAGATGTGCGGCATTTAGCAGAGGTACAGGCTTTAGTCGCGCTGGCCCAGGCAGAATTTGGTGGCGTCGATGTGATCTTTAATAATGCGGGCATTATGCCAAGTGCGCCGATCAGCGCTTTACATTTACAAGAATGGGATGACATGATCGACATTAATTTGAAAGGGGTATTGAATGGGGTCGCCGCGGTAATGCCGATTTTCACCGCTCAAAAAGCAGGACAGATCATTACCACGTCATCTGTGGCTGGCTTGAAATCATTTCCTGGTGCTGGGGTTTATGGTGCTACAAAATTTGCAGTTCGAAATTTAATGGAAGTGATCCGTCAAGAAAGTGCCACCGAAGGCACCAATATCCGCACGACGACGGTGTATCCAGCTGCAATCAATACGGAATTACTGCAAACCATTACTGACGAGGCCACGCTAAAAGGGATGACACAACTTTACCAAGCAGTGGGCATTTCCCCTGAGGCCATTGCCCGAGTGGTGAACTTTGCAGTCGATCAGCCAGCAGATATGAGCGTCAGCGACATGACCGTTTATCCGACAAAACAAGCATAGAAAGGTGATCTATGATGACAAGTATTTTTCCAAAAGGGCCGAAAAATGAGACTTACCAACAATTTTTTGTTGGGCAAAGTTATTTACAAAACTTAGTGGCTGACCCAGAAGTCAATATTGGCGTTGGACAAGTGACGTTTGAACCGGGGTGTCGTAATAATTGGCACATTCATCATCAAGGGTATCAGATCTTGTTAGTGACAGCTGGTGAAGGCTGGTACCAAGAAGCTGGGCAACCAGCACGCCACTTAAAGCCCGGCGACGTGGTTGTGACCCATGATGGTGTCAAACATTGGCACGGTGCAACGAAGGATAGTTGGTTTAGCCATGTGGCAATCACAACTGGAACGCCTGAATGGCTAGAACCAGTTAGCGATGAACAGTATCAAGCACTGGAGGATTAAAATGGTGAAAAAACAAACAGCAGGTCGCCAACAATTAGGTGACCTGGCCCCACAATTTGCCGCCTTAAACGATGATGTGCTTTTTGGGGAAGTGTGGGCTAAAACAGATGAATTATCGGCACGCGATCGGAGCTTGATCACATGTGCCGCCTTAATAGCCCAAGGGTTATTTCCGCAACTAAAAGCACATTTGAAAATGGCGCAGGCCAACGGTGTGACGCAAACGGAAATCGTCGCTTTAGTGACCCAGCTGGCTTTTTACACGGGTTGGCCGAAAGCTTGGTCTGCCTTTGACTTGGTCAAGCAAACTTATGGCCAGGCCTAAAGCGGCAGTTGTCTATTTTTCAAGGCCCGGCGAAAATTTGTATGGTGGCACCTGCCAATTTCTAAATCAAGGCAATACCCTGTTGGTGGCTCGTCAAATTGCAGTGGCCTTGCAACGACCGTTAGTGGCGCTTCAACCGGTCAGGGCCTATGAAACGGCCTACAAAACGGTTTTACAACGCACACAACAGGAATTACAGCAACAACAATTACCGGCATTAAAGCCGTTACCGCAATCCTTAGGTCAAGTGACCCAACTCTACTTAGGCTTTCCAGTATGGTGGGGGCATTTACCACGGCCAGTGGTGACCTTTTTAAAACAGCAGTATGCTTTGCAAGTGACACTAACCCCATTTTGTACGCATGAAGGCAGTCACTTTGGCAGCACGATCAGCGAGCTTAAACAACTGGTACCAGCCGCTGAGCTGCAACCAGGACTGGCCATTCGTGGCACCAACGCTTGGTGCGCGCAACGTGCTATTCAACATTGGCTCAAAAAATAAGCCACCCCTATCAGGGAGTGGCTTATTGGTGTGGGTGGTTAAGCCACACAGGAACATGATTACGCGATTTGACAATGTCATTATAACATGAATGAATACAAAATTTAATCAAAAGTTATTTTGTTCGTTGTTAAGGCTATTTCGACGTTGTTTCTAGGGCGTTTAATTGTAAAACAGCCTGCGTATAAGCTTGCTGTTCAGTGGCAAATAAGTGACGTAATTGGCCTGGATCAGCTGTATAAGCAGCCAGTGCGTCTAAATAGTCAGTGTGTCGGTCGCTTGAAATGAAAAATGGCATTTGACCACAACGACATAGTTCTTTGAAAAGCAATAAACGGCCAATGCGGCCACTACCATCGCTAAAGGGATGGATCACTTCAAATCGCTTATGAAAGGCTGCGAAATCGGCCAAGTCTGTATACTGATGCCGGTTCCATTCACAGAACAGGTGGATCGTTTGGTCAGGCGCCTCGGCTGCCGATGTCGAAAGTTGTTGACCGGTAAGCATTTTGGCCTCGCGTTTGAAGCCTCCAACATTATAGCGGGGATCCCAGTCTTGGCTCGTGCCACCTTTTAAAATCTGATGTAAGTCAAAAATATATTGTTTTGACAATGGATCATCAATCGTATTCAAAATCTGGTCAAAGGCACGAAAATGATTTGCTGTTTCCAATGCGTCATCGAATTTGATACTGGTTGTGGTGGTGAGCCGGCCAGTTTCAAAAAGTTCTTGGGTTTGGTCCTGTGTAAGTTGTGTCCCTTCCAGGTGATTACTATTGTACGAAAATAGAATCTGAGTCCAATAATATAAACTTCCAGGTGTCTGGGCATCACGTTGCTGAATAAGCTCACTGACAAGTTTGATCATTGTATTTCCTCCTCAAAGCCATCTACTAATAGCGTCAGAAATTTTAAATTTGAGTTGAATGAATATGCCTTAGCCATTAGTCAGATAGAAGTATTATTTTCTTCCTGGGCGCAGGCTGATCAAGTGGTTAGCTTGCCAGTACCAACACATTAAACAGGAACCATCTTAAGTATTAAACAATTTAAAAACAGCGTCAATCTAAATAAAGTTTGTTAGTGCTAAAAAACAATCAGATATGAGTTCTTTTAATAGATTTTATTTTGAAAATAGTTATGCAAATCTTGCTAATAAGGGAATTTACTGAAATCGATTACATTATTGCTGAAATGGTTAAAAAAAGTTAGGGTAAACCTGTAGATCACAGAGGCCGAATTAAATTTGAACTATATTATAGTAGAAACAGCTCAGGGTTTGTGTCGAAAAGCAAATTGATCGCATAAAATTTGTGGGAAATAGGCACTATAAGCGAACAATTGGCTCTCATTACATCATTTTGTTCATAAAATGACTGAGTGGGAATGACTAATTAGTCGAAAAAATGATTATTATGCAATTGTAATCTTAAGAAGCCGAAGATTGATGCTGATTTTAAACCTGAAAATGAATCTGAAATGGTAGTTGACGAATGCTGTAATTGCTGATAAGATAGTCTCTGTTGTCAAAAAGACGCACCAACACAGCTTGATTCATTCAAATGTGTTTCAAAAAGTCCTTGACGACAACAAATCATTTTGATAAGATATAAAAGTTGTCAATTGAACGAAACAAATTAATAACTGCATAAACATTCATTAATTTAAAAAAGTTCTTGACAAGGATATAGCTTATCTGATACACTTGAAAAGCTGTTTATCAGCTTTGGTAGACCTTTGAAAACTGAACAAAGTTTCGACGAA
>NZ_AZDA01000127.1 GCF_001434575.1 Loigolactobacillus bifermentans DSM 20003 | reverse complement strand
CCATGATACCGGGGTGACACTGTACTTGGAGAACTTATGGTGAATAATTCAGGTCTTATTTGGTTAGGCAAAACATATCTTCTTTCGAAGTTTACGGTATTGCTGTTATCTATTAGTTTTTATTTTATGAATTATCAAGTTATATGTTGGAATTTTACAGCTGCTTATGGGTTAGCTTCTAAAATGAAGATTATACCAATATTGGAGTCAATTATGAATATTGGTGTATCATTAGTCTTTTTAAAAGTTTTCCACTTTGGAATCAATGGGGTTATTTTAGGAACTATTTTTTCTACTATTTTAACAGTGGGATGGCAAACACCTTTTATAATATTTAAGTATGGTTTTAAACAAAAGTTTCTCGATTTTTTTATAGTTTATATAAAAGATGTTTGTAGCATGATAATAGTATTTGGAATCGGATGGCAATTATCCAGTCTGTTTCTTAATCGAGTACATGCTGTGACTACTTTATTCATAAACGGGGTATTAGCATTATTGATTGGAGGAATTATTCCTGTAATCTTTTACTGTAAATCGGCAGTCTTTAAAAGCCTAGTTCATAGATTAACTAACAACTAGATTTATATATTTCGGCAAAAAACGAAGTGAGGTATGTCATGTGTCAATGGTGGCCGTGATTTTGCTAACATTGAATATTAAAAATTTTTGAAGCTATAACCGGACCTGAATTATTCACCATAAGTTCTCCAAGTACAGTGTCACCCCGGTATCATGGG
>NZ_AZDA01000023.1 GCF_001434575.1 Loigolactobacillus bifermentans DSM 20003 | reverse complement strand
CCCAAATTGCAAGAACAAATTAGCCACACGATAAATCCTATTAAATCAGTATTTTCATTAATATTCATATTTTATGGACTTAACTTAACCGGCGGAAGCAGCGGAGAAAAGCTCTTTGGGTGTTTGATAGCCAGTTTGCCGGCGCGGTAAATTGTTTAGCTTTGACTCAACTGCTTGGATATCATGAGGACCCAAAATATCCATGGATAGACCCTTGGGTACATCGCGGCGGATCATTCGATTATGCGCTTCGTTAGTCCCACGCTCAGAGGAACGATATGGATGGGCATAATAAAGGTCAGCGACACCGGTAAGTACAGCGCCAACTTCCGAGAACTCAGCGCCATTATCGGCAGTAACTGACTTCATGATTGATCCGTATTCTTGACAGATCTTGGCCAGCTCATAGTTGACCGAATCGGCATCACGACCATCGATCAAACGTAGAATTTGGCAGCGGGATTGACGCTCGATCAGCGTTAAGATCACACTCTCTTGACCGTTGCGCTTGCCCACCACGGTGTCCAATTCGAAATGGCCAAACTCTTGGCGCTGGTCGATACTTTTAGGCCGTTCATCAATACTCCGTCCGGCCAGACGCTTGTGCTTGATCGAGTGATGATGTTTGGCACGGTGGCGCGTTTTTTCGAGTAGATCAAGATTACGGACTTCAAGTAACTGGGCATCAATATAGTGGTATAGCGTCTTGGTCGAGACCATCTCCTCAGGTTGATATAAGCCTTCAAGTTTGGCCCGTCCTACTGCTGCATCAGGCGACCAACCATCTTGACGCAAATGAGTCGTAAAATAGTCGATAAAATCAGCGACACCGACGAGTTTCAAAGGTCGATGACAGTGGGCTCGATTAGCTTCGTACTTAGCTTGTGCTGTTTCTGGTGAGTATACAGCGTAATATTGGCGTTGACCATTCACTTTTTTTACTTGGTCGATCTCGCCGCGGCACAATTCATTATTGATTGTTTGATGACAAACATTAAGCGCTCTGGCAATTGCACGATTGGAATAGCCTTGGCTGTGCAGCGTAGCAATTCTGCCTCGTTCAAACGAAGTTAGGTGCTGACCTTTTTTTCTGACTGTGGTATTCTGTTCTTGCATCAAGACAATAACCTCTTTCATTGTTTGTGTAGGAACATCAATGATAACAGAGATTTGTCTTGGTGTTTTTTATTTTATCAATTAGCTAAAAGTATTTGGCTAACTTGATTATAAAACGCGCG
>NZ_AZDA01000126.1 GCF_001434575.1 Loigolactobacillus bifermentans DSM 20003 | reverse complement strand
TTAAGGACGAAAAAAATAAGATTGAACAACGGCTAGGTAAACAAATCATCAGTCAAGCCAATTTAGATTATGCTAATTTATCTAATGACAATATCAAGTCCTTATCCAAAAAAGTATCCGAGTTTTTAAAGGAAAAGTCCGTAGATCATTAGTCATAGGAGATGGGGAATTCCATGCCTAATCAATATGAAAAACTAATTGAACAACAAGCGCGTTTAAAACAAAAAATTGAGCGGGAAGATTTTAAGTTACGCCAATCTAAGTATTATGAAAATCGACAAGCACGAAAAGCCCGTTCTCGCCGATTAATTCAAAAAGGGGCTTTATTAGAAAAGTACTTTCAAGCTAATAACCTCTCGGTCGAACAAACCGAAGAACTTTTAAAAACATTCGCTGACTATGTCAACGCCCATAAACCGGATAAATTAAAAAACGATCAACCTAGTTATGAAGTGCAATAGAAAAGTTAGACAATTTAGATTTTGAATTAAGCAATCATGGCT
>NZ_AZDA01000125.1 GCF_001434575.1 Loigolactobacillus bifermentans DSM 20003 | reverse complement strand
GCCAAATTAACAACTAAAAACAAACAGACGAACCTAAGACGTGCCCTTAAACAAGCGGCCAAATCTCAAGCTGATTTACCATAGCCCCAAAAGGGAACCGATCTTCACCAGGTCTACCAAGCCCAGAAGAAGTTAGCACTAGCTACTGACAACTTAAAGGCGGGTAACCAGCAACTAGCACTTACCTTAACCAAGTTAGAAAATCAAAATACCGCTATATC
>NZ_AZDA01000124.1 GCF_001434575.1 Loigolactobacillus bifermentans DSM 20003 | reverse complement strand
ATTGGTCCAAAATTGTGCGGTATGCCGATATTAAACCTCGTATGAATAATTCGGGAAAAAATATTGATTTTTATCGTTGACAAATACCTTAATCATGCTAATATATTGGCGAATAAAGCAGTTGCAGAAATGTGTATTTTTACAAATTTTAAAATTACATTTTACAAATTTCACAAGTGCTTGTTCAATGGTAAAAACCATGTGGAAGGGATGGTAACATGTCTAAAATTAAAAAAATCACAAGAGAAAAAATCACAATCGGAATCATTGGTATGGGTCGTATTGGGAACGTTCATTACAAAAATTTATTGAGAATGCCAAATATTGAAATCGCTTATATTTGTGATATAGCAGCTGAGGAAGATTGGTCATCAAAATATTCGCAGGCGGATAAAATCGTAACGGATTACCATCAAGTGCTTGCGGATAAGCGAGTACAGGCCGTACTGATCTGTGTACCAACTGATCTACATCCACAATTCACCATTGATGCTGCATTAGCAGGGAAAAATATTTTCTGTGAAAAGCCAGTAGGATTTGACGATGATGCGATTTTAAAGGCTTATCAAACCGTTCAAGAAACCGGTGTTAAATTTCAAGTTGGTTTTAATCGGCGCTTTGATAAAAATTTTCGGCGTATTGTTGACCATCGTGAACAAGGCGATCTTGGAACGGCGCATATCTTAAAAATTACATCACGAGATCCAGAACCACCATCGATGGATTACGTTAAACGTTCTGGCGGAATCTTTATGGATATGACGATTCATGATTTTGATATGGCTCGTTTTATTACTGGTGAAGAGGTGGATTCTGTGTTTGTAGCCGGTGGTGTGTTAGTTGATCCGGCTATTGGTGAAGCTGGCGATATTGATACAGCTTTGACGACACTGCGCTTTAAAAATGGCATGATTGGTTTGATCGATAATAGTCGAAAGGCTGTCTATGGCTATGATCAGCGTATCGAATTGTTTGGATCTGCAGGGATGGCACATGCTGATAATGTGCTGGATAGTACAACAACTTATTCTGGTTCGAAAACAGTGATGAGTGACAAACCAATGTTTTTCTTTTTACAACGGTACATTGATGCTTATTTTTCAGAATTAGGTTCATTTTTTGAGGCGGTACAAGGTGAGCATGATATTGAATGTACTTTTGCAGACGGTATTTATGCTATTCGCTTGGCCCAAGCTGCTAAAAAATCGTTAGAAACAGGTCAACCCGTTAAGGTTGCACCAATTAAATAAATATAAGGAGGAATTTAATATGACTTATGACGTAAGTAAAGCAATCAAATGGGGGATTGCACCGATTGGTTGGCGCAATGATGATATTCCATCGATTGGCAAAGATAATAATTTGCAACAATTATTAAGTGACATTGTTGTCTCTGGTTTCCAAGGTACGGAAGTAGGTGGCTTTTTCCCAGAACCACAAAAACTAAATTACGAACTCAATTTGCGTCGGTTACAAATTGCAGGTCAATGGTTTAGCAGTTTCATTATTCGTGATGGAATTGAAAAGGCCAGTGCGGCATTTGAGGAACATTGTAAATTTTTACAGGCGGTCCATGCGCCAATTGCAGTTGTATCTGAACAAACGTACACCATTCAAACATCCGATACAGCAAATATTTTTACGGACAAACATCATTTTACGGATCAAGAATGGGATGAAGTTTGTACAGGACTTAACCATTATGGTGAGATTGCCGCAAAATACGGTATCAAGGTGGCTTATCATCATCATATGGGAACAGGGATTCAAACTAAGGCTGAAACCGATCGCTTAATGGCGAATACAGATCCAAAGTTAGTAGGTCTGTTATATGATACCGGCCATATTGCAGTTTCTGATGGGGACTATCTGAGTTTGTTAGAGGCACACATTGATCGTATTGTACATGTTCATTTCAAAGATGTTCGGTTTGATAAAGAAAAAGAATGCCGTCAAAAGGGATTGACTTTCCAAAATTCGTTTTTAAATGGCATGTTTACAGTTCCTGGTGATGGTGATTTAGATTTTAAACCAGTCTTCCAAAAATTAGTAGAACATCAATATCAGGGCTGGATCGTTGTTGAAGCCGAGCAAGATCCTGCAAAAGCAAATCCTTTAGAAATGGCCCAAATTGCTCAAAAATATATTCAAAACGAACTGTTGGCTAAGTGAAGGCAGTGGTTCGAGGTATCTGATCAGTAAGTCGGCCGGCTACTGATCAGACAGTAGCGTAATTTGTGGAGGTGAAAGGCAGTGCAAGATACAGAAAAAACGATTCAATCGCAAGGTAATCATAATGGCTATTTAACTTTAGTTTCTTGGATTACTGGGATGGGCGCATTAGCGTTTGGGTATAATACGGCTGTTGTGAACGGGGCATTGGATTTTATGGCTAAGCCAGGCCAGTTGGACTTGTCAACTTGGGCCCAAGGGGTCGTTTCTAGTGGCTTAACATTAGGCGCCGCCTTTGGGGCAGTATTTGGCGGACCACTTAGTGACAAAATTGGCCGAAAAAAATTGTTGATCTGGTTAGGGGTTATTTTTACAATTTTGGGGTTAGGCTGTGGTTTGGCACCAAATACAACTGTTATTATTGGTTGCCGTTTTATTTTAGGGCTAGCAGTTGGTGCCGCATCAGGTACTGTTCCGGTTTATTTGGCGGAAATTGCACCGGCATCTAAGCGAGGTCAAATGGTCTCTATGAACCAATTTTTAATTGTATTTGGTCAGTTTTTGGTTTTCGGCGTCAATGCCGTTTTAGGGAACTTATTCGGTGATCACGCTGCCATTTGGCGGGTAATGATCTCGCTAGCTAGTGTTCCGGGGATTGTTTTATGGATCGGTATGTATGCCATGCCTGAAAGTCCACGGTGGCTAAGCGCGCAAAACCGTTTTGCAGATGCATTAAAGGTACTTTATCGAATTCGGAGCAAGGCACAGGCCGAAGCAGAAATTAAAGAAGTTGAAGCAAATACAAAACGAGAAAAAGCCGCACAGGCAAATGCTGTTTCACTGAAAGATTTCAAACAGAAATGGATCATTCAAGTTTGTATTACTGGCGCTATGCTAGGCGTGATCCAGCAATTTGCTGGGATCAATGCCATTATGTATTATGGGTCACAAGTATTGAAAGACGCTGGCTTCGCTGCCAATGCGGCATTGATAGCAAATGTTGCAAATGGGATTTTTTCATGTATTGGTGCAGTGATTGGTATGTATACCATTGATAAATTAGGTCGAAAAAGGTTGGAGTTAACTGGATTGATTTTTTGTGCAGTCGCTTTGATTACTGTCGGTCTGATTAAAACATATGCTGGGATGTCCTCTTGGACTGCCTATGCAATTATGATCATTATTTTAGTCTACATTGTGATTTTTCAAGGGACGATTGGCCCTGTCACTTGGCTACTGGACTCAGAAATTTTTCCAAATCGTTATCGTGGCCTGGGAACCGGAATCGCGATTTTCGTGCTTTGGTTTGCCAATTTTATCGTTGGGTTATTGTTCCCTGTTTTATTAGATGTATTAGGCTTGGCCACAGTCTTTTATGTTTTTGCTGTTTGCTGTGTGTTAGGCGCCTGCTTTGTTTATATTCGTGTTCCAGAAACGAAAGGTGTTAATTTAGAAGATATCGAATCTTATTTCCGGGCACGGTATGATAAAAACTATCAAGGCGAATCAAAAATTTAAAAAAGCCACGGTTTAAGTAAACCGTAGCAGTTAACTATTGTAGGTCAGAAGTAAGCTTTTCTAAATTCACTGGGCGTCATATCCAGTTCCTGATCAAAAATCTTGTTGAGATGTGACGCGTCATGAAAGCCACAAGTAGTTGCGATTTCGGCAATGCTTAACTCAGCTGGACCTGTTAATAACTGTTGGGCGTGGGAAAGGCGCACGGAAATTAAATACTGATGCACACTATTGTTGGTATAAGTTTTGAACTTATTAGATAGTAAGGTGGCACTGACGTTAAGTGCGAGACACAACGTTTTAATTGTAATATGTTCTTGGTAGTGTAAATCAATATAAGCAAGCGCATCAGTAACAAGTTTTGGTGTTTTATGCAACGTGGCATGATCCAGCTGTGAAACACGAGAATCTGTTAGATTAAGTAGCATACCATAAAGTGATTGTGAATAGCGTAAATCGTTACCAGTATAGGCCTCTTCAGCCAATAAGGCTAATAACTGTTCAAATAGTTGCTTTAAAGTAGGTGTGCACTCAAAACTATTTTGTTTATTCCGCGTAATATAATCATAAAGTGGCTGAACTGGTTGACCGTTAAAGTGGAAAAAGATAAAGCGACAGGTTTTTGATACGTAATAATGATTTGGTTTTTTGCAATCAAGCAATACGACCGTATCTCTTTTTGCAAGTAGATTTGGTCGGTCATCGAATGTGAAGTTTAATTCACCAGATTGTATCCAGAAAATGATGAATGAGTTCATATATTGGCGGTCGGTACGATAGGGGTATGAAACTTCAAATTGAGCACCCCAAAGTGGATAGTGGTATAGCTCTTTTGCAACGTTTGATGGATGATTAAAAAAAGTGCCTTGCAATGTTTTGGCGCCCTGGGGATTATAATTCGGTTCGCTTTTCATGTTAGTCACCTCGATAAATTTATAATATCACAAACTTGATAATTTAGTGATGGAAATTTCTTTATTTTTATAAAAAATAAATTTAGTTATTTTTACAACAATGATGAAGAAATACTATTTTACTATGCTATTTTTAGCTTGATATCGCTATTTTATTAAAAATATATGTTTTTGAGAGAATTATATAATTGTTATATTTTACAAATAATGCAATTGTTTTTACATTGTAACAACGAAATTATGATGTTATCTTATTTGTGAAATATAAATTAAGTGCGCATATGTTGCATTGATCAAGTAGGTATTTGGTCTGCAAACGTGCTTAGTGAATTGAAAAAGGAGGAAATCTCAATGAAATTAGCTTATGATCCATCGATGTTTCGTGATAACACATCGTTTCACGATATGATTGAAAAAACGGCACGACTTGGTTACAAGTATATTGAATTATCACCACGGGAAGACTTTATCTGGTTTTACCAATACCCCAAGGTTAATTCAGCAATGATCAAAAATGTTAAAAAGTGGCTTAGTGATGCCGGGGTTGCGCTGTCCTCTGTTTTACCTGTTCAGCAATGGTCTTCACCAGATGAGCAGGAACGGCAAGCAGCAGTTCGCAATATGCGACGTACAATTGAAATCACTGCTGAGTTGGGAGTGGATACGTTAAATACAGAATTTTCTGGTGATAAGCAAAATCCAGTTGCTTCTGAAGGTCAATGGTATAAATCTATGGAAGAATTGGCCCCAGATTTTGAAAAAAATCAGATTAAATTAGAGATCCAAGCACATCCGAATGATTTTATTGAATCCAGTGAAGAGGCGGCCAAATTAATTCGTTCTTTAGATACGGACTGGGTTTCACAAGTTTGGTGTTCCGCACATGCTTTTTATTCCGATGGTGGTATCGGCGACGTGAGAAAACAAATTTTAGGTAGTAAAGACGTTTTGAGCCACATCTTAATTGCGGATACATTGAATTTTAAGAGCAATTACGAATTGCGATACATTATTAATCCACCAGCTGCTCCTGTTACGATCCATCAGCATTTAAATCCAGGTGAAGGTGAAGTTGATTTTGAGGCAATGTATCAGGCGCTGAATGAAATCAAGTTCGATGGTATTGTGACAAATAATGTGTTTGCGTGGCCGGATCGCGCGGCATGGTCAAATGAACAAACATTGCCGAATATTAAAAAGGGATTAGGGCTTGCTTAATTAATTGGAGGGATACACATGATCGCACAAAATCGGTTCTGTCTAAATCGTAAAGTTGCCCCTGGGATTTCTTTGACCGACACAATTCCGTTTGTTGCCAAGCTTGGTATACCTAATATTGAATTACGCAATGATCTGTACGGTGCACCTGATAATCAAACAATCTTGGATCAACTTGATGGTGCAACAGTGGCAGCGCTACTAAAAAAGCATCAAGTATCTGTTGAAACGATTAATGCGGTGGGAAATATGGACCAGCGGGCCTTGATTGATGAGAATCTTAAAAGTCTTACAGAAATGTTGGAACTGTGTAAGGCACTACCAGTCAAAAAAATTGTTTTTTGTCCCGTTCGTTCACAGGCTGATCGCCGTAGTTCAGCACAACGCCAAGCAGAAGCAATTGCTAATATTAAAGAGTATGCGCAGCTTTTAACAAAATATCAGGTCAATGGTTTGATTGAACCTTTAGGATTTGAAGATAGTACATTGCGTACGCCTTGGGATGGACAAGAAATCATTCGTAAAGCTGGCGTAACGAATTTTAAATTGGTAGCCGATACGTTCCATTATTATTTGGCCAATGTGACGTCGCAGCAGTTCCAAGAGCAAGTGGATGTTAACGCGATCGGCCTCGTACATCTCAGCGGTGTGCCAACGATGAAGGCGCGTAATCGGTTGGATGACCAAGACCGATACATGTTAGATCCTGCTGATATTATGCAATCGGCGGCATGGGCCCGCACATTTGAAGCAGCGGGTTATCAAGGTATTTATGCTTTTGAACCATTTTCGGATGATTTAAAACAGTGGCAGCTAGACCAAGTTAAACAGGAATTGGAAAAGAGTATTGCGTTGGTGCAAGGTGAATAGGACTAACGGCCGAATATGTTGGTACAAATGAAAGCGGTTTTGTCGCTTTTTAGGAGGTTGATCGCAAATGATGGAATTATCGTTGGTTACAGATGTATTGAAAGATCTGAGTTATACAGAAATGTTGGATACAGTCCAATCAAAGTATGGTTTAAATGCCGTTGAGATCTCAGCAGGTGGCTGGCAACCAACACCACATATTGATCGGGATGCACTGCTACAAGATGATGGTAAAGTAAAAGCCTTTAAAAAAGAATTAGCAGCCCGGGATATGAAGCTGGTTGCATTGAACTGCTCAGGGAATCCGCTAGCCCCTGGTGCATTAGGTGCATTACACACAAAAACAATTCGGCAAACGATTCTTTTAGCAGAAAAGTTAGGCGTAAAAAAAATTGTTACTATGAGTGGCCTACCTGCAGCTAGTCCGCAAGATACGTTACCAAATTGGATCAGCTCAACGATTTCCTGGCCGGATTATATGCCAGAGGCTTTGCGCTATCAGTGGGAAGACGTGGCGATTCCATGGTGGGAAGAGACTGTAAAACTGGCAAAGGACCACGGTGTAGAAAAGATTGCTTTAGAAGCATTCCCGAGCCAATTAGTTTACAATCCGCGGACTTTATTGAAGTTACGTCAGGCCGTTGGCGATACAGTGGGCATTAATTTAGATCCGTCACACTTTTTCGTGATGGGTATTGATCCAATCGCGACAATTCGTGCTTTAAAAGGTGCCATCTATCATGTACACGGCAAGGACGCCCGTATCGAACGTGGTTTAGCCGATGTTAACGGTTTGATGGAAACCAAACCGGTGACGGATTCCTACAATAGAACTTGGAATTATGTTGGCGTTGGTTGCGGTCACGATCTGCAATATTGGCGCGAGTTTTTCTCTGTTTTGGGCATGGCCGGGTATAACAATGATTATGTTTCTTTAGAAATGGAAGACCTAACAATGAGTGTCGATGCGGGTCTTAGAACGTCTATCGATACACTACAAAATTCTATTATTAAATAGGAATAACACTGGTAATCATTATTGCCGCTAACGTAAACGCAATAATTTATAAAATATTATTTAAACAGAAGGGATGTTTTATTATGACATTAAACGTCGGAATTATTGGATTAGGTGCAATGGGGTCAGACCACGTTAAGCGTATTTCAGAAAGAACAGGTGGCGTCAATTTAGTAGCAGTTGCTGATTTGAATAAAGCCTTAGTTGAAAAGTATTCAAAGAAGTACGATGCAAAAGGTTACACAGATGGTGCAGCATTAATTGATTCTCCTGATGTTGATGCGGTTATGGTTGTGACATCACCTGATGAAGAACATTCTCAATTTGTTTTGAAAGCCATTGAAGCTGGTAAATATGTATTTTGCGAAAAGCCATTGATGCCGACTGTTGCTGCGTGTCAAGAAATTATCGATGCAGAAACAAAGCATGGTAAACGCTTGGTCCAAGTTGGCTTCATGCGTCGATATGGTAAAGGCTATATCGAAATGAAAAAAGCAATCGATGAGCGTCAATTTGGCGAACCACTAATTATTCACGCAACTCACCGTAATTATGAAGTGCCAGAAACTTATGATACACCAATGGCTATTTCTAACACAGCAGTCCATGAAGCTGATCTACTGCACTGGTTATTAGGTGAAGATTATGAATCAGGGGTTACCTTCTTACCTAAAAAACAAACGAAGTATACGCGGAGTAACTTACATGATCCACAAATCATCATGTTAGATACCAAGTCTGGTGTTCATATTGACCTAGAAGTCTTTGTAAATAACCATATGGGTTATGATATTAATTGTGAAGTTGTTTGTGAAGAAGGCACAATTTCATTAAAGACACCAACAGACGTTGCAATTAAGACGAAATTCCATCGTGAAGATCATATTCCTGAAGAATTCACTGAACGGTTTAAAGACGCATACGACAACGAAATTCAGCAATGGGTTGATAGCGTTCAAAATGATAAGTTAACTGGTCCTAGCTCTTGGGATGGTTTAATTGCCATGGCAACTTGTGATGCTTTAGGTAAATCTCGAGATGAAGGTGGCATTCGTGAACCAATCGCATTGCCTGAAAAACCAGCTTTATATAACGACTGATTAATAGTCGAGTTTTAAGTAGATTTGAAGTGGCTTTCCCCCCTTTAACCTGAATTATGCATATCTTTTCCTAAACCTTAACGAGAATGCTGCTACACCA
>NZ_AZDA01000123.1 GCF_001434575.1 Loigolactobacillus bifermentans DSM 20003 | reverse complement strand
CCATGATACCGGGGTGACACTGTACTTGGAGAACTTATGGTGAATAATTCAGGTACCGTGTATGTCCTAAATGGACACAAGCAACGCTCCTAAGCAAAGCCTGTATGTAATGATTTCAGAAAAGCCCTCTATTCCGCATAATAGAGGACTTTTTTGTGTGCATTCTGCTTAATTTAAACGGACAATTATACATCTAAAAGGTGAACGTGTCGTCTGAGTGCACGTGATTATTTACTTTTTACTTTGTTAGCATCGCCGGTTTCCAAAGTCTGTATTTGAGTCGTAAGCGTATTTTGTTCAGACTCAGTTAACGATTCAAAAAAAGTTTTTTGTAATTGGGCTAATCCGTTTTGTTGAGTTGAGCTATACCCTAAAATTACCATAGCTTTCATAAAGTTTTTTAGATGATTGTCAATTCTGAGCGTAGTATCAAAAGTAACACCATC
Organism: Loigolactobacillus bifermentans DSM 20003; assembly: GCF_001434575.1. GTDB lineage: Bacteria > Bacillota > Bacilli > Lactobacillales > Lactobacillaceae > Loigolactobacillus > Loigolactobacillus bifermentans. The sequence continues at coordinate 1,275 of NZ_AZDA01000123.1, read as the reverse complement.
TATTTGTTTAGACTTCGTTTTGTTTGATTCGTTTAGAGAAGATATGGAAATTTCTTTTTGGGGCTGGGGCGCCGATTTTCTAGGAATTATTTTGCTTTTATTTGAGTTAGGATTGTGTAAAAGTTCCACCATGCTAGTCCGCCCTTTCAATAATTTCTTGTGCCACAGAATCGTATAATCTAATTATTTTTTTATCGAACTGATCTTTTAGAAATACACCTCTGATTGAATATCTTTTGATTCTTTCCATATTACGAATTAGGGTTTTTAACATGTTTTCTTTCCCAAATTCTTCTTCTGCTACTTCTAATGTGCTGTGATCAACAGGCGCCCCATTCTTTAATAGCACAGGAAGTATACCGAGTAAATTCAAACTAGGTGCTTCGTATTCATCGATTACCTGTTCCTGTATATATTTTAGAAACGATTCGGCACCCTGAAGACTGTGCTCTTGAGTTTGAAGGATAATCAGGACCCAATCTGAAGCGTATAAGGCGCTATCAGAAATTAAGGAAATAGTCGGTGGCAAATCAAATACCACAAAATCATATTTTTCTTTTAGTGAAGCAAGTAGCTTGCTAAAATATGTAACTCTATCTTTATAATTATTTTTAAACTTTTTTTCCATAATCCGTGGGTACAATGAAAAATCTGCGCTTGATGGAATAAAGTCAATGTTTTTATCCAAAGTAACCAACGATCTTGATAAGTCCTCTTCTTGGATTGATGCAAGCAAGGTTTGATTAAATTTAATATCATCGTGGCCTAAATTAGCCGCGGTTTTAAAGTAAATATCTGTAGCGTTTGCTTGAGGATCGAAATCAATTAATAGCGTTTTTTTACCAGCACGAGCTAGTGCCAGGCATGCAAGCGTGGCATTTGTTGTTTTACCGGTGCCACCTTTAAAATTTCCAAAAGTAATTACTTCACCCATTATACTGACCTCCAATTAAGTATCCTAATATACAAGGATACTTGGATACAAGGATGATAACATACAAAGATACAAGGATACAAGGATACAAGGATACATTTCTTCTCAAAAGCCGTTAAATTAAGATTGACTGCAAGTATCCTAATATACTTAGATACAAGGATACAAGGATACTTAGATACAAGGATATGAATATACAAGGATACAAGGATACAAGGATACATAAAAAGAAATGTTGATTTATCACCAAACAACGAGTAATATTGGTTACATAAAATAGAACATAAAAAAACACCCACCGACGGGAATCGGTGAGCGCCACATAAAAGTCAACTTGTTTA
>NZ_AZDA01000022.1 GCF_001434575.1 Loigolactobacillus bifermentans DSM 20003 | reverse complement strand
TTGGTCCAAAATTGTGCGGTATGCCGATATTAAACCTCGTATGAATAATTCGGGACAGACATTGTTTGTAAAGATTGTGTAAATTTTAGATGACCGTTTCCAAATTTTTTTGAGCCATCAAAAAAGTCAGGTTTTCACCTGACTTTAAAGGGGTAAGGTCACTGTAAAAGTGGTCCCCACACCGTATTGACTCGTCACCGCAATCTTGCCTCCAAGCCGCTGGACATAAGCTTTGACGATTGCCAAGCCCAGTCCAGTCCCGCCTTGATGTCGGCTGCGCGCCTTATCCACCCGATAAAAGCGTTCAAAGATCCGCTGCTGTTCAACCGTTTTGATGCCGATTCCTGTATCCGCGACTTGTAACTGCCACGTACTGCCTTGCTGGGTTGTGGTGACTGTGACTTGACCACCTTCACGGTTGTAGACGATTGCATTGACCAACAAATTTTTCACAATTGGTTCCAATAACTCACGCTGCGTTTTAACGTGTAGGTTCGCCCATAAATGGTCCGTCCATTTTAATTGCTTGGCTGTGATTTGAGGTGTTAAGGGCTGTTTGACTTGCTGGATCAAGGTGGTCACGTCCAACTGTTGTGGCGCCTTAAATTGACGTTCACCGCGAGACAGCGCCAAAATATCCTGAATCAACGCCGCCAAACGTTTACTTTCTTGATCAATGATCTCCAAAAACTGCTGGCGTGTGGCCGGATCATCTTGCGCACCGGCTAACAGCGTTTCACTAAAGCCACTGATCGCCGTCACCGGCGTTTTCAACTCATGCGACACATTCCCCACAAAATCCAGCTGCATTTGCTGTAATTGATGAATTTCCGTCATATCATACAGCAATAAAGCTACGCGGTATGCCGTTGGCCCTGCTTCATTCGGCATCCACACCGCATTAGCATCCACCACCTGTTGCTGCTGTAAGGTCAACGTTTGATGCTGACTTTTTTTGCGCAAATAGGCCTGATGGATCAACTGGCCTAACTGCGGATCTTGTACATCTTGTAAATAGGCATGTGGCTGTGCTGGAATCGACTGCTGTAATAAATCACTGGCAACCTGATTATGTTGCAACACTTGTCCGTGGTCGTCGATCAATAACACCCCAACCGGCAAATGGCGCACAAACCGATTGAAGTTAGCTTCTGCAGCCTGTGCTTGCACCTCTAAACGCCGAAAGCGTTGATCCAATTGACTAATTCCTTGTGCCAACGGGTAGTAAGGATCATCTGGGGGTAATAACACTGCCGGTGTCGTTTGATCACGTCGAATCTGCGTCATTTGCTGCTGAATCCGTTGTAGTGAGCGCTGCGGGCGATAACACCACCACCAGATCACCCCTGTGAGACACCCGGCAACCAGTAACGCCCCAACAACAAGCCAAACGCCACGCTGCCAAAAAGGTTGCCAAATCGCTTGTTGCGGTTGTATCAGAATCAGCGTATCTCCATGTTGCACCCCGATATAACTTAAATAATCTTGGCGCTGAATTTGCAACACCGCTGCCCCTTGTTGATCTGCTTGCGCCTGGATCTGCAATACACCTGGTAAAATCTCACGATCCGTTTGGCGGGGCAAGTTAGCCTGCCGATACAACACATTGTTTTTACGATCCAAACGAATCACCTGAACGTGCTGCTGTTGTTGCCACTGCTGTAACTGCGTTCGGGTTAGCGCGTGGTGCTGCTGCGTCTGACGCAATAGCTGATACTTCGTTTGTAATAATTGACGTTGATCCTGCTGATCGCGCTGATTTGCAAATAACGTTAAGCCCAACACGATTCCCAATAGACTACACAAAAGTACCAAGTTCAAGCGGCGTAACTTAACCATTGTGCGGCGCCTCAAAACGATAACCGAACCCGCGCACCGTTTTTAAATAAACCGGCTGCTTGGGATCCGCTTCAATTTTTTCACGTAAATGACTGATTTGAATATCCACCATTCGCGTTTGGCCTGTAAAATCAAAGCCCCATACGCCATTTAAAAGTTGCTCCCGACTGAAAACCTGCCGGGGATGTTGGGCCAAAAATAACAAAATTTGATATTCACGCGGTGTGAGTTGAATCACCTTGCCAGCCTGGGTTACCTGATAAGTACTCGGGTCAATCGTTAAACTGCCAAACTGTAACGGTTGTGGTGTGGCGGCTGTCACAGGTGTTGCTGGTTGAAGCCGTCGTTCAATCGCCTTCATCCGCGCAATGATCTCCCGCGGACTAAAAGGCTTGGTAATATAGTCATCCGCTCCTAATTCCAACCCGATCACTTTATCAAATTCCTCATCTTTGGCGGTTAAAATTAAAATCGGTGTTTTAATTTTTTCCTGGCGTAAGCGCTTCGTCACCTCAAGACCGTCTAATCCAGGTAACATCAAATCCAACAAAATAAAATCAAACTTTCCGGTTAACCCGGCTGCCAAAGCGGCTGGCCCATCCGTCACACTGGTTACTGCATACTGTGCTTGTTCTAAATTGTAAGTTAATAATGTTACAATAGCTGGTTCATCATCGACAACTAAAACAGATTGCATGATTACTTATGCCCCTTCCACACGTGCTGGTAACATGACAATACCTAATTCATGAGGTGAATCCTCAAAAATAGCCGTTTCCGTCATTTTTATTTCGCCGGATAGCGTTTGAACCCGTAAATGACAATAAGTCGCGTCTAACATTCGTGCTGCATAAAAGCTGTCCTCATCCTGAATAGCCTGTTGATTACAATTTAAGATAATATCACCTGGTACTAGATTCATTTTAGCCGCAGGTGTCTCCGGCCGAATGCCTAACACCATAACCCCTTCAAAAGGTTCGGTATATTGCAACTGACCGTGACGTCCCTTTAAAAATTGCCACACGGTTTGCCCCGCTGTGCCAACAAGTGCTAGCACCAATACAACTTTAAACGGCACCACGAAACTGAGCAAACCCAGGCCCATCAAAACAATGCCTAAGCCTAATTGCTGACGCCATTGGCCCTGGATTGCTGCTGGGATGCTTTGTCGCCGCACCATCAATAAAAAGCCCAAAATCAACGGCAAACACATGGGCACCAACTGACGTGACCCAATATGGAAAACTGGCCACGCCCATGCTTGGCCGGTTATTGGCACCCACACGACTAATGGAACCAATAACAGTTGCTTCAAGCGAAACGTGACGACACGTCGCCCGCGATTACTCCAAGTGATCAGCGGTGTCATGCTGTTAGCTGCATAATAGCGACTACCAAAACCATTGGCAATGGCTAAGCCACCTAATAAAATCAAGCCAAAGCTTTGGCTAAATGCTGACAACTGATTCCCGGTTAAAAACACACCGCCAGCAAGGGCCAATAAAATCGGCAACCAAGGTTGAACCAACCAGCGCGTTAATAATAAGGCGACACAGCCTAATAACTGGTAAAAAAAGACCACTGTTGCAGGCAACACCAAACCTAAGCGCCAACTTAATAAGGATAAAATCACCCCTAATAACAAGCCCCAACCCCAAAAACGCCTTAATTCTCGCCAATCTGGATCAATTGCACTGTGAAAAAGCCGCCGTTCGCTTTGGATCCGCCGCGCACTGCCTAAATAACTTAATAGACCCGCCAACCAAAATAATGGTTGCCGCATCAAATTCAACACGATCGTCACAAGCCCCATGATACACCTCGTTCATTTAAATTAATTTCAGTATAACATTGTGTGAAATCAAAGTGAAAGGTCCTTAAAACCGCCCCAATCAAAAAGACAACCAAATGCGCGCTTACCGCACTTGATTGTCTGGTTAGGCCTTAATCTGGATTAGCTTGTTTGAGCTGTAACTGCAAATAAGCATTGATAAATGGATCAAGATCGCCATCGAGTACGGCTTGACCATTGCCAGTTTCATACCCTGTACGGTGATCTTTCACCATGGTATACGGTTGGAAAACGTAGGACCGAATTTGGGAGCCCCAACTAATATCGGCTTGTTCACCTTGAATCTCTGCTTTTTGCTTGGCTTTTTCATCTAATTCACGCTGATAAAGTTTCGCTTTTAACATTTTCATCGCCATTTGCCGGTTTAACAATTGTGACCGCTCTGCTTGACTAGCCGTTACGATCCCAGTTGGCAAATGGGTGATCCGCACCGCAGAAGACGTTTTGTTAACATGCTGACCACCGGCACCACTGGCACGATAAACATCAATGCGTAAATCCTCACTATTGATTTCAACATTGACCGTTTCATCTAATTCAGGCATCACATCAACCGATGCAAAAGTCGTGTGGCGGCGATTATTAGAATCAAAGGGTGACAACCGTACTAAGCGGTGGACCCCTTTTTCTGACCGCAAGTTACCATAAGCGTTGGGGCCTTTGATCAACAAGGTCACACTTTTAATGCCCACATCTTCACCAGCCTGATAGTCAATGGTCTCAACACCAAACTGATGTTGCTCCGCCCAGCGCATGTACATCCGGAGCAACATATCGCCCCAGTCCTGAGACTCCGTTCCACCAGCACCGGGATGAATTTCCACAATGGCGTTACTATGATCATAAGGACCATTTAACAACAAACTCAGTTCATAACGCTGTAACTGTTGCTGTAGTTTTTGCAAAGATGTTTCAAACTCACTGGCCATTTGCGGATCATATTCTTCCGTTAACAATTCCAATGAGACTTGCAAGTCCTCTGATAACGTTACTAATGCTTGAAAATCATCGACTTTACTTTTTAACTGATTATTGGCATCGATCAACTGCTGTGCTGCCACTTGATCATGCCAAAAATCAGGCTCGGCCATCTTAGCCTCATTTTCCCCAATACTTTCGTTTAAGGCATCAAGGTCAAAGCGACCCCCTAAATTGATTTAATTTTTCGATACTCTCATTGAGTATTTTTTTACCTTCGCTTAATTCCATGGCTTACCTCTCGCTTTCTTAACCGCTGCTTTTTAAACAGCAAAAAGAAGTGGCCTGCTTGCAGCCACTTCTTAAGGTGCTAACGTTGCATATTCTGACGAATTTCTGCCTTCATAAACAAACGTGTCACATCATATTCAATATCTGCAATCATTTCTTCAAACATTCGGAAACCTTCAGATTGGTATTCAACCAATGGGTTTAACTGACCGTAGCCACGTAACCCAATGGATTGCCGTAATTGGTCCATGGTATCAATATGATCGGTCCAATGAGAATCGACAACACGTAAAATAACGACCTTTTCAAATTCCAACATTTGTGCTGGATCATAAAGTTGTTTTTCTTTTTGTTCATAAATATCATTGGCAAATTTCATCAATAAGTCAATCAATTCTTCTGGTGAACGGCCGTCTAATTCCGTCCGCTTCAACTTACTTTCGGGCACCATTGCGTTGATTGCAAAGTCATAAATGGCCTGTACATTCCATTCCTTGGTATCCCCCTGGGTATGGGTATGCACGATCCGTTTGATTGTTCGTTCGATCATTGGCATTAATACTGGCCGTAAGGATGAATCCGCATTGATCACCTGCATCCGTTCAGCGTAAATGACTTCACGCTGTTCACGCATCACATCATCATACTGTAACGTGTTTTTCCGAGTGTCATAGTTATTTCCTTCAACCCGTTTCTGAGCAGACTCAACTTGGCGGGTAATCATTCGGCTTTGGATCACAGCATCATCATCGGCCACCTTCATCCGTTCCAATAATGCTTTAATCCGATCAGAACCGAAACGCCGCATTAAGGTATCTTCAAGCGACAGATAAAATTGGGTTTCACCAGGATCCCCTTGCCGACCTGAACGTCCACGTAACTGATTATCGATCCGCCGTGATTCATGCCGTTCAGTCCCTAATACGCATAATCCACCGACTTCTTTCACGCCAGGGCCTAATTTAATATCCGTCCCACGACCTGCCATGTTCGTGGCAATGGTGACAGCACCACGTTGACCGGCGTTCATAATGATCTCGGCTTCTTTAAAATGGTTCTTGGCGTTTAATACCGCGTGCGGAATGTGTTCCTGATCCAGCAGGCTTGATAATAATTCAGACGTTTCAACAGCGACTGTCCCAATTAACAAAGGCTGGCCTTTTTTATGGCGTTGCTTAATGTCCGCTACAACTGCTCTGAACTTGCTTTGTAACGTTGGGTACAACAGATCTGGTTGATCGATCCGGGCAATTGGCCGGTTGGTTGGAATCGTAATGACTTCCATATTGTAAATTTCACGGAATTCTTCTTGTTCCGTTTTAGCCGTCCCAGTCATCCCAGATAACTTTTTGTACATCCGGAAAAAGTTCTGATAGGTAATGTTAGCCATCGTCTTGGTTTCATCTTGGATCTCAACGCCTTCTTTGGCCTCGATTGCCTGATGCAAACCGTCAGAATAACGCCGACCTTCCATCACACGACCGGTAAAGGAATCAACAATCAAGACTTCATCATCTTGGACCACATAATCAATATCCTTTAACATGATGTAGTTCGCCCGTAACGCTGAATCCAAATAATGGTTCAATGCCATATTATCGGCATCATACAAGTTGTCCAAGCCAAAATACTTTTCAGCTTTTCGAATACCTTGTTCCGTCAAACTAGCCGTTTTGGTTTGTAGATCGATCTTATAATCGTCTTCTTCTTTTAACGTTTTCGCAAAACGGTCTGTCCGCACGTACATGGCGGTAGACTTTTCAGCTTGACCGGAAATAATCAATGGTGTCCGTGATTCATCAATTAAAATAGAATCCACTTCATCGACAATGGCAAAGTTCAATGGGCGTTGCACCATTTGTTCTTTGTAAACCACCATGTTATCCCGTAAATAATCAAACCCAAGTTCACTGTTGGTTGAATACGTAATATCAGCTTGGTAAGCCGCCCGTTTTTCTTCAGGACTCAACGCATTCAAATTCAACCCCACAGAAAGGCCTAACCAGTTGTATAATTCGCCCATTTCATGTGCATCACGACTGGACAAATATTCATTGACGGTTACAACGTGGACGCCTTCGCCAGCCAATGCATTTAAATAAACTGGCATGGTCGCCGTTAACGTTTTCCCCTCACCAGTTTTCATTTCGGCGATGTTACCTTCATGTAAGGTGATCCCACCAATGATCTGGACTCTAAATGGATACAAGCCTAAAACCCGTTTGGCCCCTTCTCGGGCAACGGCAAAGGCCTCTGGCAAAATATCATCTAATGTTTTACCTTGTTTTAATTGTTCTTTTAATTTTGGTGTGTAAGCTTTTAACTCATCATCAGAAAGGGCAGCCATGTGTTCCGCATTGGCCTCTACCTTGTCGGCAATTTTGCCCATGCGTTTGACTTCACGTTTGTCACTTTCCACCCAACGACGTAAAATGTTTGGCATTCTTTAATCCCTTCTTGTCAAATACGACAATTCGATTAGGGTAAAATACCCTAAAATACTCTTACCAGTTTAGCATGAATGACGCTTATTGAAAACTGGTTAACGCAATTTGCGCGACAAAAAAGCTAGTATGCTGCCATACTAGCCTCCTGTCGCTGCAAATCAGTTGCTTATTCTGCTGTTTCGATCAAGCCATAACGACCATCACGACGCTTATAAACAATGCTGATGCCATTTGTTTCTGCATCTTCAAAAATAAAGAAATTATGTCCCAACATATCCATCTGTAAAATAGCTTCTTCGCTATCCATTGGTTTTAATGAGACCCGCTTTGTCCGAACAACATCTAACTTAACGTCCGTATTCTGATCTGCTGGTTCAGCTGGTGCAACTGCAAGATCATCTTTAAAGCCCTTTTCACGGGACTTACGGTTAATTTTCGTTTTATATTTCCGAATTTGCCGTTCTAATTTGTCAGTGACCAGGTCAACGCTTGCGTACAAATCTGGTGAAGTTTCTTCTGCGCGTAAAGTTAAGTAAGGCAATGGAATGGTGACTTCAACCTTCGCTGTCTTATCGGAATAAACCTTCAAATTGACATGGGCGGTTGAATCATTCGCACTTGGGAAATATTTGTTTAATTTGTCCAAGCGTTTTTCAACATAATCGCGAATGGCACCTGTTACCTCGATGTTTTCTCCACGAACACTATATTTAAGCATAAAACTTCTCCCCTTTCACTTGCAAGTTTGCGCTGGGCAAACAAGCTCAAAGCATTTAGGCTTCGATGCTTTGCTTATATTAAGTATAATAGAAAGCGCTGTGATTGACAATGTTTAACCACTAATTCTCAACTTATCTTGCCAAAGTAAATGTTTGAATTTGTGCATCAGGCCATGCTGCCTGTAAACAAGCCTGCGCATGGCGTAAAGTACGCCCTGTGGTATAAACATCATCTACAATAATTATAGGCCTTGCTAAAGGCTTTGTCAGGTAAGATGCTTGCATTGAAAAAGGTTGTGCCGTTTGTAACCGCAACTTGCGCTTTTGTTGGGATTGCTTCGGTCCTGCCTGTTTTTGCAAACAAGGTACCCAGTCACCACAACCTGCAAACAAGCCCTGCACGGCATCAAAGCCGCGCTGTTGATAGCGTTGTGGATCAGGTGGCACCGGCACCAAGATTGCCTTCGAATGCCGAAAATAGCGTTTTAAAGTTGGCTGAAATAATTGACGGAGCCGATAATCGCCTTGGGTTTTATAACGTTGAAAAAAAGTTGACATACTGGTGGTATATTGAAACAAGGCATGGTTGGGCACACACGGTTCTGTTGTGTGCTGCCAGCGCTGGCAATCCCGACACAATCTCGGTTGTGTTTGGGCACGTCCACAACCTGGACAGGCTGTCCGCTGATCGATCCGCTTAAAAATCTGCTGACAATTCGCACACAGTAATGGCGGTATTAACTGATGCCAGCTTAGCAATTCCGCCAATTGTAACGTCGGTGTAAAGGGCTGATGGCACCAGAGACATTGTTTCATTGGCAGGCCCGATTCATCTGTCGTATTTGGCGACAAGCAGCTTTGATCGACCGATTATACCCTTGGACCATAAAATCAACTTGACCTTCTGGATAGGCTGCTTTACGCCCTGTACGCCCTGCCATTTGGACCAGCGCTGCTGTGGTAAAAACAGGATCATCTGCGCCTAATACAATGACATCAATATTGGCAAAGGTCACCCCGCGTTCTAAAATCGTAGTGGTGATCAACGCTTGATAACGTTGCTGGCGCATGGCTAAAATTTTTGCTTCACGCTGTGGATCTGCCGCATGCACCGTTTCAAATCGAAGGTGTGGAGCAAGCTGCTTCAAACAAGCTGCAAGTGGTGCCAATAAGGCAATCCGTGGGACAAATAATAAAAAGGCCTGTTGCCGTTGTATTTTTTGCTGTAACAACTGTTTTAAACGCCAGGTTAGCCGCTGCCGTACCAATTGACGTTGCCAACCTGGCGTGACCCACACACGCGGTTGTGCCAACGGGTGGCCGTGATAACGACGCGGTAAATAACTTAACTGTAGTTGACCAACTTGGACTTGATGCTTAAGGGCGGCGCTAGGGGTTGCCGTTAAATACAGGCGTCGCCCCGTTGGTTTTAACGCTTGCTGCGTTGCAACCTGTAGCACAGCATTACGCGCATACGGAAAGGCATCCACCTCGTCGATCACCAACACATCAAACGCATGGTAAAAGCGCAACAGTTGATGGGTCGTACATAACACAAACTGCGTGTAGCGGTAGGCCTCGGTTTGCCCACCATACAATAATAGGATCGGGGTCTTTTGAAACGCGGCTTGTAAGCGCGGCATTAGTTCCAAACACACATCGATGCGTGGTGCCGCAATCGCCACTCGCCAGCCTTGTGTTAAAGCCCACGCTAGCCCTTCAAAGAGCATCTCTGTTTTACCGGCCCCGGTAACTGCCCACACTAAACGTTGCTGTTGGTGCTGAAAACCGGTTAAAATTGCCTGACTGACCTGCTGTTGCTGTGGGGTTAGTTGCCCCGACCAAGTCAGTAACGGCGGTCTCACTTGAAACTGATTAGGCTCTGGTAAACTAATCAGTTCCCCACGGGAGTCGATCCGGCCTAACTGTAAACAGGCTGGACAATAAAATTGCCCGTCACACAATGCCACATCCCGCTGTTGCGAAATCGTATGACAGCGGTGGCACTGTACCGTTTTACCTGACGTCACCACCGTCATTGCTGGGCGCCGCTGTAGTTGACAAGCCGCCAATTCAGGCGGTATGGTTAGAACAAATTGTTGCCGGCCAAATAAGTCACTTTTTTGCATTTGCTTCAACCTCATTTCATGATGACTTATCAATAACATCCGCAACATCACGAAAATGTTACGAAAAGAAGGAATCACATGCAAACACACTACATTGCACTGGCCCAAAACGGCACGCACGAATTGATCATTAAAAAATCTCGCTTTATTTGTTACTTACAACGGCTTCAAACTGAAGCCGAAGCTGTTGCGGTCATCGACCAGATCAAAAAGTCAGAGCGCAAGGCAAATCATCATTGCCACGCTTACTTACTCGGCGACGATGATGCGATCCAACACGCCAGTGATGATGGCGAGCCGAGTGGGACGGCTGGTGTACCGATGTTAGATGTTTTAAAACGGCAACACCTTCACAATACAATTGCTGTTACCACGCGCTATTTTGGTGGTATTAAATTAGGCGCTGGCGGCTTGATTCGTGCCTATACCAACAGTGTTGCACAAGGCATCACTGCACTAGGACTGGTACAAGGCGAATTACGTCAAGAATTGACGATCAGCCTAGACTACGCCCAACAAGGTCGGTTTGAATACTTTCTACAGCAGCAAAACTTAACGATCGTCACCACCGATTACGGTGTTAAGATCAACCTCACCATTTTGGTCCCTGAAGCCGATCTGACAGCCACCCAACAAAAAATTATTGATTTTTTAGCCGGCCAAACTCAACTTAAACCTGGTCAACAACGCTACTTAGAAACGCCTTATACCCCAGGCACGTCAGATTAAGCGCGCCACACAAAAAAGCCAACGCAATTGCGTTGACTTTTTTGCTCACTTATTTCGCATATTCCACCGTACGTGTTTCACGAATAACGGTGACTTTAATGTGACCTGGATAATCTAATTCATTTTCAATTCGTTTGCGAATATCTCGAGTTAAAACAACAGCATCAAGATCACTGATCTCATCCGGCTTGACCATAACGCGTACTTCGCGGCCTGCTTGGATGGCATAGCTATTCTTGACCCCAGAGAAGCTGTTGGTGATTGCTTCAAGTTTTTCCAAACGATGAATATAATTTTCCAAAGATTCTGAACGAGCGCCTGGCCGGGCAGCGGAAATTGCATCCCCTGCAGCGACCAAAACGGCAATAATTGAAGTTGGTTCAACATCGCCATGATGTGACGCAATTGTGTTAACAACAACTTCATTTTCATGATACTTTCGGGCAATCTCCACGCCAATTTCAACGTGAGACCCCTCTACTTCATGATCTAAAGCTTTCCCAATATCGTGTAATAATCCCGCGCGTTTCGCTAAGGTAACATCCTCGCCTAGTTCAGCAGCTAAAGCGCCAACTAGTTTTGCAACTTCAATCGAATGATTTAAGACATTTTGACCATAACTCGTTCGGAAATGTAACCGACCGATAATCTTGATCAGATCAGGATGCATACTGTGGATTCCCACATCAAAAATCGCTTGTTCACCAATTTGGCGAATGCGCTCATCCATTTCTTTACGCGATTTCTCGACCATTTCTTCAATGCGAGCCGGATGGATCCGACCGTCTTGAATCAATTTTTCCAAAGCCATTCGTGCAATTTCACGCCGCACTGGATCAAAACCGCTTAAAATAACGGCTTCTGGTGTATCATCAATGATTAGATCAATGCCAGTTAAGGTTTCCAATGTCCGAATATTACGGCCTTCACGACCAATAATTCGACCTTTCATATCATCATTTGGCAAATTAACCACTGAAACAGTTGTCTCGGAAACCGCATCTGCTGCACTACGCTGAATTGCATAGGCAATCAAGCTTTTGGCTTTGCGATCAGCAGATTCTTTCGCACTTTCTTCGCTTTCCTTGATCATCACTGCCCGTTCTTCGGCTAATTCGTCTTTTGTTTGTGATATGATCATTGCTTTGGCATCATCTTGTGACAAGGCCGCAATGCGTTCTAATTCAGTTTGTTGCTTTTCAATTAACGAGGATACTTCTTTTTGCTTCTCATCAATGAGTTGTTGTCTCGAGCTGATTTTGTTCTCTTTATTCTCAAGTGAACGTTCTTTTTTATCAAGCGTATCATCCTTGCGGTCAAGTGTTTCTTCCCGTTGAATTAAACGATTTTCTTGCTTGCTTACTTCAGCTCGGCGTTCTTTTAACTCATTTTCGATCTCAGTTCGATAACGATGATTTTCGTCCTTTGCTTCTAAAAGGGCTTCTTTTTTCTGGGTTTCAGCTTCCTTTTTAGCACCAGCAATGATGCCATCAGCAGTATCGCGTGCAGCAATCAGCGTTTTTTCGTGCATTTGCTTGCGTACCGCATATCCTAAGATCAATCCGACAACTAACATGATGACTACGAGGATTACCGTGATAAATAGATTCATATCTTCACCTCCGCATCATCAAAAAACGATTAAAGGTAACCGTATTTAAAATTTAAGATGTTCATTATAATGATTATTTACACATCCCTTATTTTATAGTTGCACACTAGGCCTGTCAACTTACAAAAGCTTCATTCCAAACAAATAGCCCCCAAAATGGAGGCTATTCGGCTAAATATCTAATTTAGTTGGATCTTTTTCTTGATCGGCCTTTTTTTCAGTCGTTGCACTTGCGGCTGCTTCGGCTTCCGCATCCGGTTCAGCGATGCCGTAGGCCACGCGTACCTTTTGCTTGATCTCAGCCATAATGTCCGCATGCTCTGCTAAGTACTTCTTCGCGTTTTCACGCCCTTGACCAATGCGCTCATCACCGTAAGAATACCAAGAACCACTTTTATCAACAATATCTTTTTCAACGGCCATATCGACTAACTCACCGGTTTGTGAGATGCCTTCACCGTACATAATGTCGACTTGTGCCACTTTAAAAGGTGGTGCCACTTTATTCTTAACCACTTTGATCTTAACGCGGTTCCCAATAATATCGGTCCCAGTTTTGATCTGTTCAGCGCGACGAACCTCTAAACGAATCGTCGCGTAAAATTTCAGTGCACGACCACCGGGTGTGGTTTCAGGGTTCCCGAACATAATCCCAACTTTTTCACGGATCTGATTAATAAAGATCGCAATGGTCTTGGTTTTATTAATCGTTCCAGACAGCTTCCGTAAAGCTTGTGACATTAACCGTGCTTGTAACCCAACGTGGGCATCGCCCATTTCGCCTTCAATTTCAGCACGTGGTACTAAAGCCGCAACTGAGTCCACAACCACCAGATCAATGGCCCCACTGGAAACCAACGCATCCGCAATTTCTAAGCCTTGTTCCCCTGTATCAGGTTGTGACAAAAGCAAATCATCAATGTTAACCCCTAATGCTTCCGCATATTTAGGATCCATGGCATTTTCAGCGTCAATATAAGCCACTGTGCCACCTTGCTTCTGAACTTCAGCCGCAGCATGTAAAGCCACCGTGGTTTTACCAGAACTTTCTGGACCGTAAACTTCGACGATCCGACCACGAGGATAACCGCCAACGCCTAACGCTTCATCCAGGGCTAATGAGCCAGTTGAAATCGTTGAGATTTGCGTATCCGCCTTTTCGCCTAACCGCATAATAGAACCTTTCCCAAAGTTCTTTTCAATCTTCTTTAATGCTAAATCTAATGCCGCTTTACGTTCGTCAGCCACAAACATGACCTCCTCAGTTTTGATGTAATATTTGAATTGACTTGTTTCACTTCATGCCTAATCATACCGAACCAAACTGGAAAAAGCAAGCAAAAAGTGAACAAACGTTCGCTATTTTTTAGAAACTTTTAACTGGTGATACAATAAATCTAAGCCCATTAAAACAGCCTGTTCCCTGACGGATGCCCGATCACCAGAAAAGTGATAACACTTGGCAAATGGCGTTTGATTGGGTAACGCGACCCCGATGTAAACCGTACCGGCTGGCTGGCCTTCCAGTTCATTGGGACCTGCCACGCCAGTGAAACCCATGCCAATATCTGCATTTAAAAGGTGCTTTGAATGACTGGCCATGGCAATGGCTGTCTCAGCACTCACCACCCCGTGTGCCTCTAAATCGGCCGTTGGAATGTTCAGCAAGTGGGCCTTTTCTGCCAATGAATACGTGACAAATCCGCCATTAAACACTGTCGAGGCACCAGACACATCCGCTAGCGTACTTTGAAACATCCCAGCTGTCAAACTTTCTGCTGCTGTAATGGTGAGGTGCTGTTGCTTTAATTGCGCCACAACCACTTGAACTAAGCTATTGTCTTCCCCTTCGCCGTAGTAATAGTCCCCGACTAAGGCTAAGATTTGTGCGGTGGTCGCCGCTAATAATTGCGCCGCTGTCGCCGTTGTCGTTGCAGTTGCCGTTAACCGTAGTGTGACTTCATGGGGCTTGGCATACGGCGCAATGGTAGGGTTCGTTTGTTGCGCGATCAACTCTGATAACGTTGTGACTAACTGAGATTCCCCGATTCCATGGAACCGTAAGACCCGTGATACCAACACATGCGCTGCTTGACAATAAGCCTGTAACACAGGCCGCGCAGCCTTTTTGAACATTGCAATCAATTCATGCGGTGGTCCAGGTAACAACAAATACGCCTGATTTGCGGTTTGGTAAAAAGCACCAACAGCCATCCCCGCCGGGTTTTCAAGCGGCGTTGCATGGGCTGGCAACATGGCCTGAACGCGATTATTGGCCGTCATTTGACGCTGACGCTGTTGATAAAATGCCTCGATCTGGGCCATTGCCGGTTGATCAATCACTAACGGCTCGTTTAAATACTGTGCTACTGTTTGCTTGGTTAAATCATCCTTGGTTGGTCCTAGGCCCCCTGTTAAAATGATCAGGTCACTACGTGTGGTGGCCTGTTGCAACGCTTCGGTGAGGCGTGCTTGATTATCCCCAACGACAGACTGATGGTACACATCAATCCCTAATTGCGCTAATTCCCGCGCCACATAAGGCGTGGTGGTGTTGGTGATCTCTCCTAATAATAACTCTGTCCCGACTGCAATAATTTCTGCTTTCACGACTGGTCATCCCCCTTATTGATAACTTACGTTAACTTGTCGTCGCGCTGGTTAAAGAATCTAAAAAAGATGATTCGATATCGTCATATCAAATCATCTTTCAACGTTTTATTCAAATGAATCCGCAAAAATATGCCGACTTTCGATAAAATACTGTGCGCCTGAGTAAATCGTGAAGAACAGGCAAATATAAAGCAAGGTGGTCCCCATTGGAAAATGCAAATTATTAAAGAACACGTTGTTCAAAAATAATAAGATAATCGCCAACATTTGTGTGGTGGTCTTGATTTTACCTGGCATTTGCGCGGCTAAAACAATGTGTTCATTACTTTCGGCCAGCAACAACCGTAAGCCGGTAATTGCCAACTCGCGGCAAACAATAATCGCAATGACCCATGCTGGGGCCTTGCCCATTTCAACTAAAATAATAAAGGCGGTCATCACTAACATTTTATCAGCCAGTGGGTCTGCAAACTTCCCAAAGTTTGTGACCAAATGACGCCCGCGGGCAATTTTACCATCGACTAAATCGGTAATTGAAGCGACCGCAAAAATAATCGTACCAAATAACTGTGTGAGTGGAATGGCTGTTCCTGCCACACTAACGCTCCCCCAATTCCAAGGAATTAAAACGATGATCATAAATAACGGGATCAAAAAGATCCGGATCACAGTCAATCGATTGGGTAAATTCATAACAAAGCCTACCTTCTTTTTTTACTTATTGTGTAACGGTTTGACTTGAGCCAGTGCTACCACTGGTGGTCGTCGTGCTGGCACTGCTACTACTTGCGCTACTTGCTGCTGCAGTACCAGATAAATTAACCGTGATCTTCTTGACAATACCCCCAACATTATTCGGATCAAAATTGAACTTCTTGTCGTTTAATTTGACGACTAAGTTCGAAGCATTCCCTGTTTGAATCACAAAAGACGTACTCCCACTTGGAATCTTAACCGTTTGTTTGGTATCACTTAAAGTACCTTGCCAAACAGTTGAGCTCCCTGCTGTTACAGAAGTCCAAGCTTGTTTACTACTGGATGCATGTAACACCAGCGTGTTCGTTGCTGGTGCATTGGCATACGTAAACGTTGCCGCTGTGGTCGTATCCGTTGTCATGGTTAATTTAACAGTATCGCTGCTCTTTTTCGACGTTTGACTTGACGCACTTGCAGAGGATGCCTGAGAACTGCTGGCCTTTTTCTTCTTGCTAGTTGCGTCATTTGAAACAGAAACGGAACTACTTTGATCAATCACTTGTTTTTGGGCGTGTTGGCGATTGCCATGTGCAAAAACAGCAATCACGATCACAATGATCACCACAACGGCCCCAATAATAATCGTTGGTAAATAATGGCTAATTTGGGCCAAAGTTGGATTGTCAATGTGCTTGGCTTGACGACTGGTCGGTTCTTCTGCTTCAGGCGTCACCACTTCTTGCGGCTGGACTTGTGGAATCGTATCGTTAAACTCACTTAACAATTCGTCACTATCCAACCCCACTGTATCCGCGTATTGTTTAACAAATGCGCGGACATAGAAATCTCCCGGTAACTTATCAAAATGTCCCTCTTCAATTGCGATCAAATATCGTTTTTGAATTTTAGTAATCTGCTGAAGATCATCTAGGGTGTAGCCCTTTTCAACCCTCGCATCACGTAGTTTTTGTCCTATTTCACTCATCGTGTTTTCACCTACAGCCTTTTCAGAAAAATTCATTTTTTAGTATAGCATACAACAATCCGCGGTAACATTAAGTTTTCCTTTTATTTTAGCCAACCACCGCTCACGTAAAGGGTTTGTCCCGTTAAATAATCTGCTTCTGGTGCCAGTAATGATTGCACCCAATAGGCGATTTCATTCGGCTGTGCCATGCGGCCAAGTGGGATCTCCGCTTTAAGCTGTACTTGATCAGCATTCGAAAACATATGATTCATTTGCGTATCCACGGCCCCTGGCGCCACAACGTTGACTGTAATACCTAAGGAAGCGACTTCGCGTGCATAAGCGTTGGCAAATGCTGATTGGGCTCCTTTAACCGTGCTATAAGCCACTTCCATAGGACTGCCGCTGCCCCCATAGATCGAGCCAATGAAGACAATGCGGCCTAATGCACTGCGGCTTAACTTGCTGTTTAATTGCTGACACAGTAGCATGGGTGTTTTCACATGCAGCTGCCATAACGTTTCAATTTGCTGCGAACTGGTATCTTGTAACAATTGATAGGTCGTGATGCCCTCCGCAAACACCACTGCGTCAACTTGAAATAACTGCTGCAAGAGCGGCGGTACCGCAGTCTCATCCGTTAAATCGGCCTGCAATTTAAAGAAATCCTGTTTGGGATAGGCCGTTTGTAATTCGGTTTGCAAGGTGGCCACCCGAGCTTGCTGCTTAAAATAATGTAAGTACAAGGACCAGCCTTGCGCTGCTAAGCGGTGACAAATCGCCTGGCCAATATCACCTGACGCCCCTAAGATCAACGCTGAATATCTCACCTTGCTGCCACCTTTGGGTTGATTTGGAACACACTCATGGCTTCTAAACGAATGAAGCGTTGCGCCACTTGTTGCAGATCCGTTACCTGAATCTGCGCCATAATCTCTGGCAAATCGAACAGGCTTGCAGTTCCAAAATCATCCCCTGCATACTGGTTAGCAATGTATTCTAAGCTGTTAAAGGACTGCCAAAACTTGCCCAGCATTTCCCGCTTAACCAGTGCCAAGCGCGCTTCGGTTAAACCAGCACCTGTTGTCGCTTGCTGTAAGACTGCCTGAATCGCCTGAACAAATTGATCCGGCTTCTGGGTATCCACACTTAGCCCCGCAAAGTGGAAGGACCGCTCTAGATCCACTTCATAACCAAAGGTGTCATCTAGAATGCCTTGATCATACAGCTTTAAATAAGCTGCTGAGGAATCATTAAACAAGACTTCGAATAATAAGTTTAAACTGGTGCGATAAACTAAGCCTGCACGCCCTGTTGGCACTTTGTCCAACCCTTTGATACCCAGCATCACTTTCGGCCGTTGAACTGCCATTTCAATGGTTCGATGTGCCACAATATCAGAGCCATCTGCCGCTTCTTGCGGCAGTTGACGCTGAGGTGGCGTCGGCGTTGGAAAATCCTTTTGCGCCTGATTAGCCGTGATCCAGGCCAACGTTGCGTCAGGATCAATGTGCCCCACCACAAATAAATTCATATTTTGCGGTTGATAAAAGGTCCGATACGCTAAGTATAAATCGGCAACCGTGATTTGTGCAATCGAAGCCACTGTCCCTGCAATATCGATTCGAACCGGATGCTGCGCATACATATTTTGGATCAAGCCGAAAAATAAGCGCCAGTTTGGATCATCATCGTACATTTGAATCTCCTGACCAATAATGCCTTTTTCTTTGTTAACACTGGCTTCTGTAAAATAAGGGTCCTGTACAAAGTCTAATAACGTCTCTAAATTTTCACGGATCCGGCTGGTTGCGGAAAAGAGATAACTGGTCCGCGTAAAACTGGTAAACGCATTGGCATTAGCACCTAATTTACCAAACACTTCAAAAATGTCACCGGCTTTTTTTTCAAACAATTTGTGCTCTAGAAAATGGGCGATACCATCAGGTAACGTCACCATTTCAGATTGCCCAATGGGTTGAAACGTGCGATCGATCGAACCGTAATTCGTTGTGAAAACGGCATAGGTTTTATGATAATCCGGTTTTGGGAGTAAGTTCACCTGTAAGCCATTGGCCAACGTCGTGCGATAAAGTGTTTCGCCCAATTTTGGATAATTATGTTGTTCCATTAAGCATTGCCCTCCTCACTGGTTAAGAAATAAATGGCCTGTAGTTTCAAGTGCGCCGCTTGCGTTGCAATTTGGGCAGGCGTAACCGCTTGAATTTGCTGGGTCAAGTCGTCTAAGGCCAACGTGCGTGTTGGTAATAGCCGTTGCATCAAGGCTTGATTCATTAAATAACCCATGCTATCCAAGCCGGTCACAAAATCATTGATCAACGTGGCCTTGATTTTAGCCAAACGTTCTAATTCAAAATTCTGTTGTTGCAAGGCGGTTAACTGTGCTTGAATAATGTCCAATACCGCTTGATAATTTTTTGGTTCGATGCCCGTTTGCACCAATAGCGTGCCTCTAAACGTATCCAAGCGACTGCTGGCGTAATAGGCCAGACTCGCCTTTTCCCGTACATTGGCAAACAATAACGACAGCGCAGAACCACCAAATAACGCGTTTGTCACCATCATCGGCACAAAGTCCGCATCATGATAGGTGACTGGCTGTTGGTAAGCTAAATTTAATTTACCTTGTACCACAGCTTGTTTTTCTTGTTTCACTTTAGGCGTTGCCCACAGTGATTGCTGGTAAAACGGACTAACCGTCGTTGTGGCCCGGTCTGTAAATGGAAAGTTTTGGAGTGTTTGTGCGATAACCGTTGGGTCAACTTGGCCTAACATCACGATTTCCACCTGGTCAGTGGCCATCATCTGTTGATAATAGTCCCAAAGCTGTTTTGCCGTTAACGGTGCTAGATCAGCCGCATTGCCAAAACTAGGCTGTGCTTGTGCTGGATCCGCTGCAAAATATAATTGTTGTAACGCCAAACTGGCATAGGCTTGTTTATTATCCGCAATATCCGCAAAATAAGCCGCCAAATTTTGTTTTTCGCGCTGAAAGGTTGTTTCATCAAATCCGGCTTCAGTTGCATTCGGTCGAAAAAGGACCTGCTTCAAAAAGGCTAAACCTGCCTTTAAAACAGCATCATCTGCAGGTAAATACCGATCATTGACCAAGGTCAAGCTGACGCTAAAACAATGCAGTTGCCCGCGACGACTCACACTGGCGCCAAAGCTAGCCCCATACAATTGAGACAGTTTTGCTGCTAAGGCGGTTTGCGTCGGATAGTCCTTTGTATTGGTTTCTAATAGACTGGCTAGCAGGGAGCGTTTCGTCACCGTTTCCTGCTGTAATGGTGCTAAAAAGTTCACCACGATCCGCGTGGTTTTAAACTGGTTCGATGGCTGTACTGTTAAGTGCACCCCTTGTTTAAGTTCTTGTTCCAAAAACAGAACCCCTTTCACATTATCGCTATGATTCAGTTGAATCTGCTTCATCTGTTGGTTCTTGTAAATAGACCTTCCGCGGCTTGCTGCCTTCCGATGGCCCGACAATTCCCCGTTGCTCCATTTCGTCGATCATTCGTGCCGCTCGGTTATACCCAATGCGGAACCGACGCTGGAGCATTGACACACTTGCCGTCTGCATTTTTGCCACCAATTGAACCGCATCTGGGAAAAGTTCATCATCTGGTTGCTCCAAGTCATCGCTAGCCTCATTGTCGTCTGGAATCATCCGTTCATCATATTCAGCCGTTTGTTGTTGCTTGATGAAGTTTACCACAGCTTCAACATCTTTGGCTGCAATAAAGGCCCCTTGGACCCGGGTTGGTTTGTTTTGATCAATCGGCAAGTAAAGCATATCACCACGACCTAATAACTTTTCAGCCCCGGTACTATCGATAATCGTTCGAGAATCCACACCTGACGAGACTGCAAATGCCATCCGGCTTGGAACGTTAGCCTTGATCAGCCCAGTGATAACGTCGACAGATGGCCGTTGGGTGGCTAGAATCATATGGATCCCGGCAGCCCGGCCCATTTGCGCTAATCGCACAATGGCATCTTCCACTTCATTTGACGCCACCATCATTAAATCTGCCAATTCATCGACAATGGCCACAATATAAGGCATAGTCGGTTGCGGTTGGTCGGCCGTTTGGTTAGCCTGTTGCAATCCTTGATTGTATTCCGTGATATTCCGCTTACCAAACTGCGCAAATAATTCGTAGCGTCGTTCCATTTCAGCCACAACCTTATGTAACGCTTGCGCAGCCTTTTTAGCATCCGTTACCACAGGAATCATCAAATGCGGTACCCCGTTATACACAGACAATTCCACCTTTTTAGGATCGATCATCATCAGCTTGACTTCATGCGGTTTCGCTGTCATTAAAATCCCGGTAATAATGTCGTTGATCATCACGGATTTCCCACTCCCAGTCGAACCGGCAATCAATAAATGCGGCATTTTGGTTAAATCAACCATAATGACCTTACCAGAAATGTCCCGGCCCACTGGAACATCTAATAATTTCCCTGGATGGGGTGGCTGCGCTTCAATAATATCGCGGAATGACACCGTCGAGATCTGCTGATTCGGAACTTCGATCCCAATCAATGATTTTCCTGGAATCGGCGCTTCGATCCGCACATCCTTAGCCGCCAAAGCCAAGGCAAGATCATCCGTTAAACTAACAATTTTACTTACTTTAACGCCAATGGCGGGCTTGATCTCATACTTGGTTACCGCTGGCCCTAAATTCACGTTTTTAACGTCAACATCAATGCCAAAACTATCAAAGGTTTGCTTCAACTTCACACTATTTTGTTTGATCAGTTGATATTCAGCACTTTGGTCTGTTGGTGGGATTTCCTGTAAGAGATCCGATTGAGGCAATACGTAGTCCTCATCCACCGTTGTATCGGTCATCAATGGTGTTTCAGCTGCAGGTGATGCTGCAGGTGATTGCGTCAGCTCAGCGGCTGATACCTGCGCTTGTTGCTGCTGTGGCTGGGCCACGTTGATCGTCGGCTCTGCGGCCGACTTTGGTTGTGGCTGAGCTGGTGCTGGCGGCACCGGTGCTTCCGATACCGGTTTTGCTACAGGGGCTGGTGCTTCTGATTCAGCAGCCTGTGCTGCACGGCGTTCACGCAATTGTGCCCCAACTTTTGAGCCAACTTGTTGCCCTTGTTGTTGCAATTGCGTGCCGCCAAGATGGATCAAGTGCCCGACTTTTTGCACCAGCCAACGGCCACCGCGACCAAAATAACGTAACACATCCAACCATTTGGTTAAGGGCACCCCTAGAAAAATCGTCAACCCGATCAAAATACCTAAGCCACTTAACAAATAGGTGCCAACCGGTGAAATCAGAAAATAACTGACCTGATACAAAGCAGCGCCGATCATCCCACCGCCAAGATTGGTTGTCACACTGCCCTTTTGAAAATCAGCCAGTAGAAAATGCCAAATCACAGTTACGAAATGATTGTGTAAGGCCAATCGTCGAAATAAAATGGCATTCAGCAATAACAATAAACTGATATAGGCAATGCCACCGCCAAGCCACCATTCACGTGGCACCTGCGGACCGCGACCACGTAATAATAAATACACCCCGTAGATCCCGAGTAAAATCGCTAAAAAGTGGTACGTATCCCCACCTGCAAAGCGAAAACAATTTGCAAATAAATTACCAATAAAGCCCCATTTAAAAAAGGCCAGCACACTAATCAAGCCAAAGAAGAAGCCTAACCCATTTGGTGTATAGGCCCCTTTTTTCGCTGTCGGTTTACGTTTGCGGGTCGTCCCACGTTTTGTGGTTTTACGACCTGACTTCCTCTGTGTGGCCATGAAGACACCTACTTTCTCAACACATTCCCTTTTATTATAACAAATTTCGAACCAGTCTTTTAGCGAACAAAGGCTTAAAAATAGCTTGACCGACATGCGCTAAAGCAAAAAAACAGTCTAACATTGGTGGTGAATCGTAATTTGACGGAATTATGATTCA
>NZ_AZDA01000122.1 GCF_001434575.1 Loigolactobacillus bifermentans DSM 20003 | reverse complement strand
AGAAATTAAAAAGCCCAAAGCAATCACTTACAATGGTAGTAGCTAATTCCAACCAAGCTTATGCAAAACTCTTTTTACTTGATCTCTCTGCTGATTTGTAATTCTTGCAGAACTCCGGTAGATTGTCTTCTTAATGATCACATCTGGATTCAATGGAACAATGTAATCCTTACATTCCAATAATTCCACCAACTTTCTTTTTTCTTTCGAATTTGTCTTGACGGGTTACGATTTTCCATTCAGTTTAGAGGGAGTGACGTTTTGAGCGCAGAATTGTTCCCTGGAAA
>NZ_AZDA01000121.1 GCF_001434575.1 Loigolactobacillus bifermentans DSM 20003 | reverse complement strand
AGCCATGATTGCTTAATTCAAAATCTAAATTGTCTAACTTTTCTATTGCACTTCAAAATGAACAGTCATTTTTGTTTGGTTCGAATGTTACTTTATGGTGCAGCGGTTTTGCGTTAGACTAAATCAGATGCTTAAACTAGGAAACAACAAGTAAATTAAAGGATACAAGGGGTTACAGCATGACAACACAACCAACACGAACTTGGCTAGGTGTTTTATTAGCCAGCATTGCAGCAACGGCTTGAGGCCTTTCTGGGGTTGCTGCCAGTACACTATTTAAATATTACCCGCAGTTTGACCCATTGTGGTTGACCCAAATTCGCATGATCAGTGCCGGGGCAATCATGCTGGTGCTCAGTGGCTTACGCAAACAAAAACCATTTGCCATTTGGCACCAGCGTCACAGTGCCTTACAAGTGATTGCTTATGGGCTCTTTGGCCTGATCCCGGTTCAGTTTTTTTATTTTTTAGCCGTTCAGGCAGGTAATGCGTCGATTGCCACCATTTTACAATATCTGTGTCCCTTTGTGATTGTGTTGTATAATGTGGTGCGGTTGCGGCAATTGCCGCAACGTTCGGAAGTCATCGGCATTATTGTGGCATTTATGGGGACCTTCTTATTGGTGACCAATGGTCATTTTGGCGCGATTGCGGTTTCGCCCTTGGTATTGTTCTGGGGGCTACTATCCGCGGTTGGCGCGGCGACGATTGCCCTGATTCCGCGGGACATTATGCCTGAATTTGGGCCGTTAAATACCACTGGTTGGGGCTTGCTGGTAGCTGGCCTTGCCATGAACACTTATCATTCGGCTTGGTTACGTCCGCGACACATGCCTTGGCAAGCCTTGTTACTGATTGGTGCCATTATTTTAGTCGGCACAGTGTTTGCCTTGGTGTTGTTTAACATGAGTTTTCAATACATTAAGCCTACCACGGCCAGTTTGCTGGATGCGTTTGAGCCCTTGTCAGCCACCGTCTTTTCAATTTTACTGCTAAGAGTGCCGTTGACCCGCTATGACCTGTTCGGTGGGGCGTTGATTATTTTAGCCGTGGCCTTGTTAACGGTGGATGTGAGTCATTACTTACGCCGATTGTGGCATTAAAAAGAGCTTCTTCAACACAGCAACGTGTATGAAGAAGCTCTTTTTTAACGCTGTAAATACCCTTCCCAAACATCCCGACCAGCAATAACGATCATGGCTACACCGCACAGGCGTAAGCCAATGAGCACGCTATGGAATGGGTTTAACAATAGGAATAAGCCCAGGACCATAATCAAAATGCTGTAAACGTATTGTGGCGCGTGACTTTTGTTGACGAATTCCCGTGGGCGCCGAGCGTTCATAAAGGCACCGACCCCAGTGACTAAAATGAGCAAGCCGAGGACAATTGGAATCATACTGAGCAAGGCGGGGGTAAACACTAACACCAACAGTGCTAAAACCAGTAAGATCCAACCTAAGGTCATCTGCGGATCACGACCAACGGTATTGCGCCGGCGCTGCCAGGCCAGCGTCAGGTTCCGCAAGCTTAGGAACAGCAGGTAAGCCGCGATCACGTAGGTGATAAACTGTAAAATCGTATGCGGCCAGAGCAGTAAAGCCAATCCAATCACGAAGGTGAGTAAGATTTGGGTTAAACTGCGACTTTGTAGATTTTTAAAAAAGGTTGACATGGTGAGACACCTCTTTGCATTTCAAGTTTAAACTTAGCTTACCAGCTTGCGGTTTTCCTGGAATCCGTCGGAAGTTGGAAATTTTACCGGACTAGCGCAGGATATCTAAGACGACCATGATCTCGCAGTCGGTGATGGCAGTCATGCTATGCGGTTCGCCTTTTTCCATGACCACGGCACGGCCAGGGTAGATCTCTTCACTATGCCCTTCGGTGTTAAATTGAACGCGGCCTTTAATGGGAATGATCACGCCATGGGCTGGAGCTGGGTGTAATTTACCTTCGCCAGTTTGGAAGCCTGCTGGCAGTGTGCGATGGCCGATGCGTTGGCCCTTTTCGCTATATAAATGTTCATGCACCATTTCACCGGTTGAACCTGTTAAAAATTCCATGAAAAACCTCCTCATTTTAATGTAGCCGTTGTTAAAGCGGATTCATTAAAATGTTGCATTCTTATGGCAATGCGAACCAGAATTTGCGGTACTACTGTTATTTAACCCAGCTTCAGGCAGAATGTCAATGCTGAGTGTCTTTTAGACCTTAACTGACCTTAATTTTCTGTAAAGCGGTCAGTTAAGAATTGCGGATTTAGCGGGTTTTCTGTATGATAGGAAAGGATAAAAATTACTTTGTGGTACAATAGCAAAATAAATCAAGTCAATTTAGGATGTGCAGACAATATGTGCACCGTTTCGATTTAGATGGAGGACAGAAAATATGTGTGGAATTACTGGTTTTGTTGGCGGCGGTTTAGATGTAGCGGCTAAACAAACAATTCTCGACAAACAAGTTGAAGTCATTAAACACCGTGGCCCGGATGACAAAGGTACTTATGTAGATGATGATGTGGCATTGGGCTTTCGACGGTTATCCATCATTGACTTAACCAATGGAAAACAACCGATTTATAATGCGGATAATACGAAATTAATTGTGTTTAACGGTGAAATTTATAACTACCAAGAAATTCGGCGTGAATTAGAAGCTTTAGGTTATGTGTTCAAAACCGACACAGACACTGAAAACTTATTGCACGGGTATGAAGCTTGGGGCGCCGACGTTTTGAAAAAGGTTCGCGGCATGTTTACCTTCTTTATTTGGGATACCGTGAAACGGGAATTATTCGGCGCGCGGGACTTTTTCGGCATTAAGCCATTGTATTACACCACTTTGCCAGATGGTACTTTCATGTTTGGCTCTGAATTGAAAACTTTCATGAAGCATCCCGCCTTTAAAAAGCAATTGAATAAGGATGCCTTAAAGCCTTACTTAATGAACCAATACAATGATTTACCTGAAACATTTTTCAAAGGCGTTTTCAAATTTCCTGAAGGCCATTATTTCTTATGGAAAGATGGTCAAGTGGACATTAAGCAATATTGGGATGCCACTTATCAGCAAAACAACTTAAGCTTTGAAGACACCGTTGAAGCCATTAACAAGTCTGTTGAAGAGTCTGTTAAATTGCATCACATTGCGGATGTTCCGGTTGGCAGTTTCTTGTCAGAAGGGGTCGACAGTAGTTATGTGACCAGTGTTCTGAAACCCCAAAAGGTTTTCAGTGTCGGCTTTGATGAAGCTTATAACGAAGCAGGCCGGGCGAAAGAATTAGCTGATCAATTAGGGCTAGAATTCAAGCAAACGACAGTCACTGGTGATGAAGCCTTTGAAACGTTCCCACGGATGCAATATCACATGGATGAACCCGATGGCAATCCCAGTTTGATTCCGTTGTGGTTCTTGTCTAAGTTGGCTCGGAAAGACGTTACCGTCGTCTTATCAGGTGAAGGTGCCGATGAAATGTTTGCCGGTTATGTGAACTACGGCATGCACACCCACAATGAAGTGATCAAAGTGTTTGCTGGCGGTTTGAAAAAGTTACCCCGCCAAACCCGTTATCGCTTAGCCCGGAAAGTTCGGCATATGAAAGACTTTCACGGGAAAGTGCATTTGTACGCTACTTTGGCAGATCCTAGCGAGTACTATGTTGGCGAATCGTTGATCTATAACTTTGAACAACCAACGATCTTCACGGCGCAGCAAGCCAATGCCTTGGTTACAACGGCTTATCAAAATGATTTAGACGTGATCGGCAACTATAAGCAAGACTTTAAGAAGGTTGCCAACGCTGATGAAGTGAAGCAAATGCAGTACATCGATCTCCATCACTTTATGGCCCATGATATTTTGCAAAAGGCAGATAAGATCTCCATGGCCCATAGCTTGGAATTGCGGGTACCGTTTTTAGATGTGAAAGTTGCGGAATTAGCCAACAGTATTCCATCAAAGTACTTGTTAAACAACAAGGACACCAAGTATGCTTTCCGGAAGGCCTCTGAAAAGCACTTGCCAAAGAGCTGGGCTGACCGGCCAAAGCTTGGTTTCCCAGTGCCAATCAAGCAATGGTTAGCGGAAGACAAGTATTATCAAATGGTACGTGAGACCTTTGCGGCAGATTTTGTCACAGAGTTCTTCGACCAACAACAAATTTTAGACTTGTTAGATCAAACCCATGCCGGCACCAAAGATGGTCGGCGTCAAATTTGGGTCATCTACACCTTTTTGATCTGGTATCAAGATTACTTTATCAATTTAGATCAATTTCAATAAAAGCGTTGATTTTTAAAACGAGCGTCAGTCGTGTTATAACGGCTGACTGCTCGTTTTTAATTGGTTTTGTTTTCAATCGAAAAACCTGTTAAACTGAAAATAAAATGATTTAAAAAGGATGAGGCCTTGCGTCTGTACTTGGTGCACCAGACAAGGCTTATTGGACAAAGAACTGTCACAACGGCTCGGTCCTGTTGCAACATCATTTTAGGATATGTGGGGCGTATAGGGGATGCCATTTGAAGAAATTTTAATGGAAAAGGCGAGTATTCAAAAGTTCGATATGTTTCGCCATTTGAAAAGTTGGAATTCAAAAAGTTTTACCATCAATGATCTGAGTCGGGCGTTACACTTGACCTACCAGCAAACGTACAATATTTTCCAGGAGCTATTGCGGGATATGGCTGAATTAGATCCAGAAAGCAACGTGAAACGTGGCCGGCATGACGTGTTAGAACGCCAAGGCTTTCGAATTTCCATTGATCACTATCGGGTTTATTTATTACAACAGTCGATTGCGTTTCAATTTTTAGATTACTTGTTACAACAGCCACATCCGACGATTACCCAGTTTTGTGATGATTACTTTGTCAGTCGGTCGACTTTACTGCGTAAAACCACGGCCTTGAAGAAGTTCGTGGGACAGTTTGGGTTGAAGTTTTCCTATTCTCGGTTGGACCTGACGGGTAGCGAACGGAATATTCGGTTGGTGTTATTTTACTTTTACTGGTTAATTTTTCACGGGTTATCCTGGCCGTTTAAAAATGTAGCCCATCAGGATATGATCGATTTTCAGGAATTTGTTAATCAGCCCACCCTTGAAGGGGAAGTGGCCCAAGCCCAAGAAGTACTAATGCTGGGAATTTGTGTGCAACGGATTCAAACCGGGCATTTGATTGAGTCGCATGATGATTTTCAGATCCAAAAAGTTGCGGATGCTAAACCGATTCAGCAGGCGTTGGCGAAGCTGGTGCAAACACCGCTGACGCCAGACCGTTTGGCTGAAGAATGCCACTTTATTTATTTTGTGCGTGCCACCCGGCTGTCCTTTGCGCTACAACAAACTCAACAATCCGAAACTGTGTATCATTATTTTGAAGCACGACAAGATCCGATTTGGCATTTTATGGACTATACGATGACTTATTTTGCACAACGGTTACCCGATGATGTCCGAGCTGAGTTTTTGGCAGATGCCCCATTGAAAACAAATTTGTTACGTTTGGCGGCGCGCATTGTTGTGATCCAGCAAGCTAGTCCGGACTTAGTTGATTTTACAGCACCATTGATCAAGCCGGAACCTAAGCGCCTTGGTCAGTTAATCGATGACTTTTTAAATCAGCTCCACCAAATGGAAGATTGGCCGCTGATCACGCAACAGGAACGGTTTCTCAAACGCTTTTTACTGTATTTCATGTTACCTTATGCGCGGTACTTTAGAACAAGTGACTTGGTTCGCATTCGCCTGTTAGTGGAAGACGGCTTGGCGACTCGAGAGTTACGGCTCTTTTTAGGGACCTTGAACCTGGTGGACTTATTGCCAATTAATCAAACAGAGTTGCCGGCGGACTTAGTGATCACCACATTTGATACCCAGGCCACCATGTGTTTTAAAACAGCACCAGAAGCAGCACGCAATTTCTACTGGCCACTAAATGCCAACGATGGCCAGTATTTCGCATTACGCCAGTGTATTCGCCAGATTTACACAGCTAAAAATCAAGCTTAATGTCTAAAAAAACGATTGACCCTGACGGCCAATCGTTTTTTTTGCGCTATTTAATGGTTTGTTCCAACCATTTAATTAAGAATGGATAAGTCCGGTCCAGTTCATAAATATGTGTTTCAGAATCTGGATAGCTTAAGGTCAAGGTGAGATCATTGGCGTTGACTTGCAAGCCTAATTGTTGATCTTCTGTTAGTACAAGCTGATACTGGCCTAATTTATCACCAGTCCGCATGAGAATACCTTCATTAGAGGCAGTGACAAACAAGTCTTCTAAGCAAGGCAAGGCGTCGATGTTCACTGCAGTGGCCGTTAAGGTCAGCTGATGGTTTAAGAGATCTGGCAAGTCTTTTGCAGAAGCGCGCCAAGTTAATTCACCAGCAGGGGTAACCGTGACGTGGCCTAAATCGGTAATGTCGTTATCTTCATCATCAGTGACTTCGAAATGTTGTAGCGCATAAGGCGCCAGCTCTAAATCAAAACGCGCTGGTTCGTGTACGTTATCTGAAACCAAGATTTCTTTGGTAAAAGTCTTTGGTTCAGGAAATGTCACTAAGAAGGATAGGTCGTCTACAGGTTGTAAAATGGTTTCTTGCGGTGTTTGGAAAGTCAAGCCGGCTTTGTACAGCAATTTGATCATGGTGATCAGTGGCGTTAAGGCTTCTGCACCTAAGAAATAATCAGTTAGATCTTGATTCAAAGTCGGTAAATGCTTGGCTTGTAAGTAGGCTGTTTTGGTCAACGCATCATTGATTGTCAATAACACCCGGTTGGTTTGACCATCGGTACTGGCGTAGTTAATGCTGATCTCGTTAACCGCGGTAACGCTGATCCAAATGTGTTGGAACAAGTCCGTTTTCTCAATGGTCGTTTCGGCTTCAAAGGCTTCCCAGATCTTATCCGCTAAGATCCGCGTGTAGCTGGCTTCTAATTCATTAAAAGCTGCTTCATTTTCCAGCCATTGTTGCTGATCAAGACTGTACTGCCGTTGCCGTTGGTACAGTTGGCGTAACGTCTGGCGTAGTTTGCCAATGTTAGCAGGAGCCGCGATCACGTCACGTAATTCAGGTTGTTTGAAATTAAGCATCTTGATCAGCTCCTTTTTCGCTTAGTGCGGCTAAATAGCTTTCGCTAATGTGTGCCAAGGCGTTTTCGAATTGTTCAATGGAGCTGTAATGGTTCATGATGGCTTGATATTCATAACGAATAACAGCAACTTCTACTTCGATCTGCCGTTTTTGATCGTCAAATTCGACTTCCGCGTCACTTTTAGCCGTCCGTAAACGGTTCTTCAAATCCATGATCTGAGTGGTGTTAACGGGCTTGCTAGGGGCCGGTGTAACAGGGGCCACTGGTTCCGGTTGTTCTTCAGGTTCGTCCCCAAAGCCAAACAGGCTCTTAAGCCGTCCGGTTCCGTTTTGAGGTTGTGGGCGTTCACGGCTGATTCGGCTATGGACTTCTGTTTGTGCCGTTTCAGCGGCAGTTTGTGCCCGTTCCAAATCATGTTCTAAGTCTTTTACGTCCGTGAATAATTCGTCGTGTAAGCGTTGCAAGCGATCCTCAAGGTAAGTTTCGCTATCAGACGCATATCGTTCAAGTTCTGGTAAAATTTGTTGCTGATTTGGTGTGTTTTGAATCATTTGCCGATTCCAAACATCCAACCGTCCAAATTGACGCCGATGGTACCAATCACCAAACATGATCACACCGCGGGCATCAATTTCAAAGAAAGGAATATCTTGACGCAACCAGTGCGTCAGGCCCTTTTGTAAGTAAGCCTCTAATTCGTTTTGCGCCTCTTTGTCGTAGGCTAAAATGTACGCTGGCACTTCAGAAACTTCTAAACGTAAGGATTTTGCAGTTGTATCAATCATTTGATAAAGGTCTAAGTCAGAACGTTTTTGCCAGGCTTGCGCAAAATCGGTAAAAAATTGCTTTTGATAATCTAAACATTTCTTAATATTCATAAATGCAGCACCTCTTTTTGCGTTGAATCTAAAATCGCTTTACTCTCATTTTACAGCTTTTGACAAGGGAATGAAAAGCCTTAAACACAGGTTTTAAAATAAATTTGAAACCTGTTAAGCCTGATGTTTAAAAAGCCGGTGCTTCATTTCAGATAAACCAGCTAATAAAATATCAGTGCGTAATAACCACAACCCTAAACCGTAAAGGAGTGCGCCAAAGCCGATCTCTAATAGGAAGGCCCAGAAGCGTAATGGCAATAAATGCGCAACCGCAACGACACACAGGGCCATGATGGCACCGGATAACATAAATTTCCAAAAGTCATGAAACATTTGGCGCAGATCCAGTTGCTGCCGTACCACAATGATTTGATAACCCGTGACAAAAATTTCTGTGAGGACAGTGGCGATTGCTGCGCCATTGGTCCCAAAATGCTTGATACAGAAATAATTGGCAATGATATTGATCACCGCACCGCAAACGATGGACAACGTATAGTCGCGCATCCGATTAACCGGCAGTAAATACTGTTTGCCTAGAGTATTGTTCCAAGCAATCAGTAAAATGATCGGTGTTTGGATCATCAGTAATGTGGCGGTTGGACTAAAGCGGGGCGTTAAAAACCAAATGGTAAATTGTGGGGCAATGGCCGCTAAGCCAAACATCAACGGTACCGCTAAAGCTGTGATAAATTGGAACGAACGGTATAAGCTTTTATGAACGGCCTTGATCTGATTGTTCGCAAATAAATTCGCAATATGTGGCAATAGGACAGCACTTAAAGAAGTGACTACCACCATAGCGGTGTTGATGAAACGATCAGAATAGTCCATATAACCGGCCGCTTTAACTGAGACCATGGTTTTCAGCATGGTTTTGTTGACCATAATGTATAACTGCATGGAAATGGTGGGAATAAATAAAATAAAGGCTGGCCCTAAATGCCGCCAGAACCGGAGCTCTTTTAACGGCACACGGCGCACTAACTTAGGTAAGTACGGCCACAGTGATAAGTTACCAAGCAGTGAACCACCAGAAAGAATTAAAATATAAAGCCATAAATCGGCAGCACGGTGAACCAATAAGAAAATTAAAATAATCGATAAAATACGCACCATGGCATCACGCAAAACCGTCTTCTTAAAATCTTCCAATCCCATAAAATACCAAGAAATATCAAAGACACCTGCTAGCAGCCCAATCGCCTGCATGAGAAAGAATAATTGATAATGGGGCACGATTTTAAGGAAAAATAGCAGGAAACCCAGTAGTGCAATGGTGACAGTACCTGCTTGTAACAAAGTGATCTCCCAAAAAATCCGCGAGCGTTCTTGTAAATTATCGCGGTGAAAGGCGATTTCACGATTGCCGTATAGCGCAATGCCTAACGAGCCGATCAAAGCAAAGTAGGATTCCACTGAATTTGTATAAGCGTTGATCCCAGCGCCAACTGGGCCGATCACGCGTGCAATATAAGGCACCGTGATCAGCGGTGCCAATAATACCAATAATTGGTAGGAAACGTTGTAGAGATAGTTGCGAATAACTTTCATGACTTAAACCTCGTTTAGCGCACAGAATAATAAAGGGAGAAACAAAAAGAGGATGCGACAAAAGTCACATCCTCAATATTATAAGCGAAAATGAATGAAATGTAATCATTTCTCTTCAGATCACGTCAACGGAAAGGCGCACCATTAATTGCTGCGAACGGAAACCGTGGTTTGCTTTTGCGCTTCAACGGTTTGTGCTTCCGTTAAATGACGTTGCTTTTTTGTCGTCCGAAAGCGAAAGGCTTTCACATGATCTGGATGCTGTTTGGATTTAGGCGGTGTTTGGCTAATATCGCCGTACATCCGCTTCAAAATCGCATGATGGTGTTTGGGAATCCGCAAATCAGCATCATTAAACGGCACTTTGGTGGTCTGATGCACTTCGCTGATGCGCACCCATTCATGGCCCCAATCAAACCAAGAGGCATAGCTCATCACGATCCGTGCATCGGTTTCGTTGCGGCGCGTCATTAAGTGGAGGCGAAATGCTTTAAGCTGTTGCAAAGACAAGCGATGGAACATCATCCGAAAAGGTAAATACAATAACTGACCGAAAATCGAATGTTTGGCAATATGATAACGCTCGCGAACCAGCTGATCGACAATATGGAAGCTGAATTTATCCCAGTTTTGAATGAGTGTATTATCAGCAACGCGATCGAACGGCATAATATCGATAAACGCGGTATTCGTTGAAAAAGGAAAGTTCTCCTTGATCTCCGTTTGACGATCAATAAACTTACTCCAAGTTACCCCATAGTCCGCATCTGTCAGGTCAGTGACCAGCGCATAGCGATCGTGTTGATCATACTTTTCTTGAACGGCTTGGACAAAACGCTCATAGTCTGGTCGCAACATCCCCACATCAACATCATCGTCCCAAGGAATCATGCCTTGGGATTTAACGGCACCAATCAAAGAGCCACCGGATAACCAATAGTTGATGTGTTCTGTTTCACAGATTTGCGCGATTTGTTGGAGTAAATTTAATTCGCAATTTTGTAGTAAATTTAAATCCACACGAATCCCTCAATTCCCCTTACACTATAGGCTCTTTAACTGACTAGACAAAAAAACCATAAAAGTGTTCATTTTGAAATCAGTTTAGCATTAATATCAGGGTTTGTATAGCGAATTGAAAGAAATAATCAGCAATTTAGAACTTAAAATTTTCGTGCTAACATGAATAAATTTTAGTCCTTGATTTGTTGCTGACCGGCTTCTTGACGTAAAGCCGCTTGTGCAGCCACGTTCATAATGTTCCAAGGCCGATCAAAACCAGGTTGGAAGAAGAAGTCCGTGTAAGCTAAGTCAGCTAACTTTAAGCCAGCTTGAATGGCCAACGAGATCGTGTTGATATTAGCTGTCACATCAGCCTTCGACATGATTTGGGCCCCTAAGATCCGTTGGGTTGCAGGATCATAAGTTAACTTGAACCAAACCTTGGTGTTGCCAGCAGTCTCTGGCACAAAAGCAGGGCGGAAGGTATCCGTTACTAAGACCGACTTAGTGGTGACGCCGTAAGCACCGGCTGTACCTTCTTTAATGCCAGTTGACGCAAAGTGGTAATCGAAAACAGATAAGGCTGATGAACCGGATACAGCAGGCATCGCTTGCGGTGTCCCTAATAAGTTCTTCCCAGCAATGCGGCCTTGGCGACGGGCATTTGTCGCTAAGGCGATCCGTGCTGAACCAGCAGTTGGTGCAAAAGGTACAAGGGTAGCGTCCCCAACGGCATAAATATCGGCTTGGCTCGTTTGTTGATACTGGTCGACTTTGATCAAGCCCTTTTCGTCTAAATCAACTGTGTCCTTTAACCAAGCTGTGTTTGGCCGAATGCCAGCAGCTTCAACCACTAAGTCAGCTGGATAAGTGGCTTGGTCGGTGACAACTGCAGTGACCTTGCCATTTTCGCCAGTAAATGACTTGATTGCTTGACCAGTTGCAGGGTAAATGCCCTTGGCCTTCATTTCATCAGTTAAAACGTCGGTGAACTCAGTGTCTAAGTAAAGACTTAATAAGCGCGGCAACATGTCAATAATCGTCACCTTTTTGCCAGCTTTGGCGAAAACTTCGGCGGCTTCAATGCCGATGTATCCAGAGCCAATAACGACGACGTTCTTCAAATCGGGATCAACGGTTTTAGCCTTCAATTGAACGGCCCAGTCACGACCACGCATGGCGTAAATGTTGTCCAAGTCTTTCCCAGGAACAGGCAAGGCGAATGGCACAGCACCAGGACTTAAAACCAACTTATCATAATGTTCATCGCGTTCAGTGCCATCATTATGGTTCAAAATATGAACCTGATGTTGGGCTGGGTCAACGGCACTGACTTCTTCGCGGGTATAAACGTTAACGCCTTGTGCACGCATGCCAGCAGGTGTGGCGTAAGCAACGTTGTTCACGTCTTTGACAACACCTTCTAAGTAAAGCTGCATGCCACAAGATAGGAAGGAAAGAAAGTCACCTTTTTCATACCATTGGATCTCAGTATCAGGCTGATCTGCTAAAACTTCACGTACTGCTTCATAACCACCATGAGATGAACCGACTACAATAACTTTCATAAGTAAAAACCTCCTAAGTAATTTAAGGACTACTTTGCTACCGCAAAGTCCTATTTCGGAGGATGTCCATTCTCTCGGGCGAACCCCGCCACGATAGAAATATGGCACCTCCTAAAGTAATTTAAGGACTAGTTTGCAAATAACAAAGTAGTGCTTGGCTTAAATACGACTCCATTATAGCAATCTATTCATAGATGTAAATTAATAACAGCTGTGAATCATTATTACCTATACTTAAAAGCAAGATGAAACAGGCATTTATCAATTATTGCTAAATGAGAATGAATCTAAGTAGCTGTCATTAATATAGCATAAAATTAAATTGTGTACAATGATTATTTTAGACGATTGCGAGTGAATGGACGTTGACGCCTTGTCAGTTTACGTTAGCGATTGGAAACGTTTGTAATCAACTAGCAGCATTTAAATCAAGATTTATCCGAGCACGCTGACCGTACCTCGTTACCAACCCAATCAACGATTTGAAAGCGCTGTTCGAAAACAAGCTTGACAGAAAAAACGGGACGTGCTAATCTGGTGCCAAGATATGAGAACGTGAAACACCACATTGAAGTAGCTGGTTAACTGGGTGTCAGGAAGTCGGTGGTTGCTGCGAACCGATCAGGTTAATTCAGATGAAATACGTTGGTGCAGTTTCTTTAATGAACGGAAAATAACTAGAGCCCGTTACCGTCTAGTGAGTGGTAGTCTTTTTGAGGCTACAATTTGGGTGGTACCGCGGTCAAGCGCCCCAATCGTTAGATTTAACGATTGGGGCGCTTTTTTTTGCGCTTCGATCAAGGAAGGGGCAAACAAGCATGTTAACACAATGTGGCGGATTGATTCGCTATTGGAGTTGTCGGTAAACGCAATCAACTGGCAAAGACAATGGAGGAACAACAATGAAAAAAATTTCAGCAGTAGAAGCAGTTTGTGTTTTATTAGTGGTTTTGGCCTTAATGGGCGTCGGTGTGATCGGGTTTGGCTTGTCACCACAAGTCCCAGTGATGTTGGCGATGGCCACCGTTATGTTGTGGGCACGCTGGCGGCATGTGGACTGGGCGCTCATTGATGGCGGTTTAAAAGAAGGCATTGAAAAAGGCATCATTCCGATTTTTATTTTCATTATGATCGGGGCCATGATCAGTACTTGGATCGCGGCTGGCACGATTCCAGCTTTAATGGTATTAGGGTTTCATATGATCAGTGTGCAGTGGTTCTTGCCTTCTGTATTCGTGGTTTGTACGTTGGTTGGGGCTGCTGTGGGGAGTACCTTTACTGTGGCGTCAACGGTGGGAATCGCCTTTTTCGGAATGGGCGTTACCATGGGGATGAATCCAGCAATGGTCGCTGGTGCAATCATTGCCGGCGGTGTGTTTGGTGACAAATTATCACCTTTATCTGAAACCAATAACTTAGCGTCAGCGGTGGTTGATGTGGACTTATTTGCGCATATTAAACATTTATTATGGTCAACGGCACCAGCAGGTGTGATCTCCGTGATCTTGTTTGCCATTTTAGGACACAGTCATGGTGGTGCAACACTAGGGAATATTGATAAAACAGTTGCTGTTTTGCAACAAAATTTCAGTATCACTTGGTGGGCCGCGATTCCAGTCATTTTGGTATTCGTTTGTGCCGGTTTTAAAATGCCAGCCGTTCCAACGATGTTGTTGAACGTTTTTATCACCAGTGCGTTGATTTTTGTTGAACAACCACGCATTGGATTGCAAAAATTAACCACGATCATTACCGATGGTTACGTGGCGCATACGGGCAGTCATACGGTGGATACCTTAATGTCTCGTGGTGGCATTGTCAGCATG
Organism: Loigolactobacillus bifermentans DSM 20003; assembly: GCF_001434575.1. Classification (GTDB taxonomy): domain Bacteria; phylum Bacillota; class Bacilli; order Lactobacillales; family Lactobacillaceae; genus Loigolactobacillus; species Loigolactobacillus bifermentans. The sequence goes on along the minus strand of NZ_AZDA01000121.1, from coordinate 80,189 downwards.
ATGCCAACTGTTGCGTTGATCGTATTAACCTTGTCATTAGGCGGTTTGTTAGTGAAATTAGGGTTGATCGAGGCCGTGATGACCCCGTTAGCCAAACGCTTAAACTCACCTGGTAAATTAGTGCTAGCCGGGATCTTAACTTGCTTAGGGGTTAACATCTTTGTTGGCGAACAATTCTTGTCCATTATTTTACCAGGTCGTGCTTTCAAGCGAGCCTTTAACCAAGGTGGTTTAGGCAACGACGCGTTAGGGCGTGTCTTAGAAGATGGCGGTACGGTGATCAACTACTTGGTCCCATGGGGTGTCGGCGGGGTGTTTTTAGCCAATACCTTAGGTGTGCCAACCATGCACTACTTACCGTTTGTTTTCTTCAGCTTGTTATGCCCAGTGATGTCATTGATCAGCGGCTTTACAGGCATCGGGCTACAGCGCCAAGAAAAAGCTGCGAAAAAACCGCATTTAACGGCTGTCCCAGAAGCCACTCATTAGGCGTATAATAGGCCTTAAAGGTGGCGATTGCCGTGTTAGAGCAGCTCGGAAAAAAAGGCGAGATCGTGTCTGAAAAGGCGATTTATCAAGGCCCAATTTTTAAATTAGTGCAACAGGAGATTCAAACACCGGATCAAATGACGGTGAAGCGTGACGTGGTTTTTCATAAACCGGCCGTTGCTGTATTGGCCCTGACCCCAGATCAAAAAGTGGTGGTCAACGTGGAATACCGAGCAGGTGTGAATCAGGAAAGCTTGGCGTTACCAGCAGGCTTACTAAATGAGGGTGAAACGCCGCTGATTGCCGCGAAACGGGAACTTCAGGAAGAAACGGGTTATGTGGCGCGGGACTTACAGATCATGACCACAGTGGCTTCTTCTGAAGGGTTTACGGATGAAAAAGTGACGTTGGTTTTGGCGCAAATCGAAACAGATCAAAAAGCAGCCAAGAACTTTGATCGTGATGAATTTGTGACCAGTGGATTAATGGCGTATCAAGACCTGCGCACGCGCATTCAAACTGGAACAGTGGCTTCTGCGCAAACTGTTTCGGCCGTGGGCTTTTATGAATTGTTCTGTCGGAAATAGACTTGCAGTGGCAAGCCTATTTTTTTACGGCGCGGCCATTTCAAAACTCATTTCAAAACTTAATAAAATCGCGCTAAGCTATGTTAAACGTGGATGACAGCGGTTAAACTGTCAGAACAACATTTACCATTTGTCGGGATAAGTGCTACCATGAATTTGTAAGACTATTCATGCAAATTAAGTCATGGCGGCTTTTTTAGCTTGAGAGCTTGCCGCTGACGCCAGATTTGCGAAGGTATCATCAAAATATTGAGGTGATGGAGATCCCAACAGAAAGAGAAAAAATGACCGCTGGCGAGGCCTACAATCAGTTTGATCCAGAACTGATCGCTCGTCGTGTGAAAATTCGCAAGGCGCTGCAAACCATTAATCAAACACCAGATAACGACACCAGAAACCACGCTATTCGCGCGTTACTCGCTGACAGTGGTCCTGATTTTTTCGTTGAAAGTGAGTTTAAGTTTGATTATGGCTTTAACATTCATATTGGTGACCACTTTTATGGTAACTATGACATTACGTTATTAGATACGTGTCCGATTACCATTGGTGACCACTGCTACTTTGGTCCTGGTATCGGATTGTACACCCCTGTTCATCCGATTACGGCTGCCGAACGTAACGCAGACGTTGAACTAGGTGCGCCAATTACCATTGGCAATAGCTGCTGGTTTGGTGGTCATGTCACCGTTTGCCCAGGTGTCACGCTAGGAAATCGGGTGGTGGTTGGTGCTGGCTCTGTGGTCACCAAGTCCTTTGGTGATGACGTGGTGATTGCCGGTAATCCAGCCCGTGTGATTCGGAAAATTCAGCAATAATAAGTTGTATCAAATTTAATTTTAAGAAAGGATGATTTTTTATGGCCGACAATCGGTTGGTTGCCATAACAGCCGATTTGTTTTATTACGACAGGAAGCTTTCAAGTTGATCGCAACGAGGTAATTAAACAGAAAGAAGGCAATACTATTAAAGTCGCTTTGAGATTTTAATAGGTCACTTATTTTAAAAAGCAAAAATATCGATCCCTTTATATTTATCCCCACTGCCGTTTTATTTGTCATTGCAGCCTTTGTTTTTATTTTAGGCGGCTCTGGCCTGCAAGCCGGTATCAACCAATTGTTGGCCTTTTTATCAGACCGCACCGGTTGGTTATACTTGGGTATTTACATCATTAACTTTATCTTCTTCATTTATTTAGCATTTAGTCATTTCGGTAAAATCAAACTCGGTGATACCAAAGACAAACCAGCTTTCTCCAACTTTCAATGGGGGAGTATGGTGTTTGCCACAGCCATTGATGCCAGTATTTTAATGTTGAGTATGACAGATCCATTGCGTTTCTTGATGCACCCAGCATTTAATATGAAGCCTTTCTCAGCACAGGCCTATGCCACCGCAAGTGTTTTCGGTCAATTTGACTGGGGGCCAATGGCATGGCTCATGTTTGCATCGGCGACCATTGCCATTGCGTACGCCATGTACGTTAAAAAGCGCCCAATCCAACGGTTAAGTTCTGCCATTACCGTTTTAGATGGCAAGCGCTGGTGGCAACGAGGACTGCGCTCTGCTGTCGACCTACTGGTTGTGATCGGCATTATGGGTGGGATCGGTTCTTCCGTTGGGATGGAAATCCCTGTTTTGGCGAAAGTCATCAGTGCCACCACCGGTATCCCAGATAATTTCTGGTTGACGTTAGGCTTATTCGCGATTTTGTTTGTGTTATTTGCCTTAACCGTATTTGCCGGGTTAAAAGGTGGTATCGACAAATTAAGTTCCGCGCATATTTGGACGGCCTTAGGCTTCTTGGCCTTTGTATTATTAGTTGGCCCAACCTTACACTTGGTTAGTGGTGAAATGCACAATCTGGTCTCATTAGGCCAACATTTTACCGCATTAAGCACGAATATCTTAGGCCAACACGCTGCCTTCCCACGTAGTGAAACGATTTTCTACTGGGGCTGGTGGTTATCCTACATGCCATTTACCGGCTTGTTCATTGCCCGTATTTCAAAAGGCCGTACTGTGCGTCAGGTGGTTTTAGGCATGATCGGCTACGGGGCATTAGGGTGCATGAGTTTCTACGCCATTTTAGGTGGCTATACCTTGTATTTACAACACGCTGGCATTGTCAATGTTGCTGCGATTTTACAAAGCCAAGGGCAAGCAGCTGCCATTGCGCGGATCATCCAAACCTTGCCATTTAAGGCATTGGTATTGGTATTTTATAGTGTTTCTTGCTTCATTTTCTTGGCCACAACGATTTCATCGTCAGCCTTTATCGTCTCCTCTTTCACCAGCAAAAAGTTAGTGGATGGGCAAGAACCAAGTCATACCAACCGGATGTTTTGGGTGTGTGTGTTCATGTTATTCTCCTTCGGGATCGTCATGGTTGGGGGCTTTAAGACCGTTCAAACGATCTGTGCCTTGGCCGGCTTCCCGTTGATTTTCGTCTGTGCACTGTTGCTGATCTCCATTGTCCAAATGGTGGTTACCGACAAGCGCATGGCCGAAGCACGCCAACACAGTTGGCATTATGAAGTAGAACGCCAAGCAGAACGTTCATTTGATTCTGTGCGGTTAGCACCACGTCGCAAGACCCTTAAACCAGGGCCGATGACTAAGGGTATTTAGAAATAATTAAAAAGTCATGGTTGTCCATTCATTAAAATGCGACGGTCATGACTTTTTTAGTAGGCTAAAACACGAGTAAGAGACTATAACAAATTGTACCAACGCAAATCGACAAGAACATGTTGCGGCGCCAAAGATGGCAACCGGCGGTGACGAGACCTGCCACAAGATTGTTGACCAAAGTACGGTCTAGTGTAAACAAGATGTCCTTATAGCAGTACACCACCAACATGCTCAGAATGGCAGGTGGTAGAAATTGGCCAATTTTTTGAATTAAAGGTGGAATCGGCTTTTGGCTGGGAAAGAATAAGAAGGCACCAAAACGAGTCAGCATAGTGGCACCTGCTGCAATCGCAATGGTCAGCACTTGTTCGGTTAACGTCATGCGTGCCACCGCCTGACTTGTTGTGTCCCAACATAGCCGATAACCAATGTGATCAGGCTAAGCGGAAGAAATAAAGTGGCACCAACTAAACGTAACCAGATCAATGGCACTACGAAGCCTAAGGCGGCACTAGCACGATTTGATTTTTTGAAGGTCTGTTCTAATGCTAAAACAATAAATAAAGCTGTCATAACAAAAGATAATCCAGGTAAATCCAGTTTTAACCAACTGCCGAATAAGCCACCGAACATGGCGCCTAACACCCAGTAACAGTAATTTAATGCTGTCACCCACAACATGAAGTTTTTTGCGTCAACTGTTTTAGGAACCGTTGTGGTGGCATTGATTGAAAATGACTCATCACACATGCCGAAAATCAGTAATGGTTGACGCCAACCAGTATGGCGATATTTGCCTAACATGGTTAACCCATAAAATAGATGCCGCGAGTTAATAATCAGCGTTAGGATCAGTACATTCCAAGGATCAAAGGCTTTGGTTAACAAGTTGGCAATTAAAAATTCGACTGAGCCGCCAAAAATTGTCATGGCCATCAGCGTTGGATAAAGAAAATTAAAGCCAGCTTGGTGCATGCTAATGCCGTAGCTGATCCCTAGAAAAATAAAACCAAACATAATTGGCACTGATTTTTTAAAAGCAAATTGAAAGGTTGTGGTCAAAGGTGCGTCCTCCGTTTGATAGATTACGAAGGTCTGCTAAAACCTTCCGTCATTAATTGTATTTTAAACCGTAAAAGCATACAATCAAGATGAAAAGTGTATGGATTACAATAAAATCACTGTGAAAGGCGGTGACAGTTGTGGCACTTGATTTAACCAACTTATATCCGTTGACTTGGAAGCCGGATTGGTCTGCTTTAAAACGCCCGATTTACCAAAGTTTAGTCCAGCAATTGTCGCAAGCGATTGCCAGTGGTGAATTATTACCCGGCACCCAATTACCGCCGCAACGGGAGTTGGCCAATTTTTTAGGGATCAACTTTACCACGGTTACCCGGGCCTATCGGCTAAGTCAACAGCAAGGGCTGACCTACGCGGTGATTGGTCAAGGAACGTTTGTGGCGCAAACAGCCCAGCAAACCGTGACGATTTCACGCCACAATAGTCAAATTGAGGCAGAATTAGGTTTTAACGCGTCATTTGAATCGGAAAATCAACGGCTACAGCCGGTGATGAAGCAAGTGGTGAGCCGGCAAACGGCCACTCGATTATTGAATTACGATGCGCCAACGGGTTCCTTGCATCAAAAGGTGGTTGCCCAGGCATACTTGAAGCAAATTGGCATCACTGTCCCCACGCAACAGCTTTTTATCGCATCAGGGGGCTTGAATGCACTGACGATTGTTTTATTAGCTTTGTTCAGACCAGGCGATAAAATTGCGGTGGATCAATTTACTTTTGCGAACTTTATTGAATTAGCACGCATGCGAGGGATTAAATTAGTGGCAGTTCGTGGTGATGCCGGCGGGATGCAGCCTGCTGTTTTAGACAAGCTGTGTCGTGAGCAGCGAATCAAAGGCATTTATCTCATGCCAGATTTAAGCAATCCCACCACGGTTACCTTAACGTTACATCGGCGTCAGGCGTTGGCCGAAGTGATCAAGCGCCATCAGTTACGCTTAATTGAAGATGATTATTTAAGCTTTTTAAATCGTTTTCGTCAACCAGCATTGCCACGGTTAAGCACCTTATTACCGAAACAAAGTGTGTATATTTGTAGTTTGTCGAAACCAATCGTTTCTGGTTTACGTGTGTGTTATCTTGTGAGTACGCTGGCGGATCAGCCGGCCTTACGGCAAGCCATGTTTAATGTTAATGTGAAAACATCGGCGCTAGATGTTGAAATTATTACTACAGCTTTTCAAACTGGTGTGGCAGAACGAATCATGCAAGCTAAGTATCAGCGCGCGACACGAGCAAATCAAATTTTTGAAACGATTTTTCCGTCCCAAACGCCAAGTCATGATCGTCAGCAGGCTTTTTTTCGAAGGTTGCCGATTCAGACTACTTTGACAGGTCAGGAAGTTGAAGCACGATGCCAAGCTGCAGGCATTCATGTTTTTCATTCAGATCGGTTTTTAGTAGGCCCAAATACGCCGCAGCCTTTTTTGCGGATCTCATTGGCATCAATGCCTAATGCACAGGCGTTAGTTAAAGCATTAACGCATTTGAAGCAGGTGTTAGTTGCCCAAGATTTATTGCTGTAACCTAAAAAAAGGCCGTTGTGTTTCGTTTGTGCGAAATACAACGGCCTTTTTGAATTAAAGATGTTGTAGCGTCACTTGAAGTAAAGTGCTCATGCCTAGACTATAAGCAAGAATGGTCCAAGGTTTGCATAAAATAATAATCGCGCTGAATTTTTTTAACGACATTTTGGTAAGGCCGGCAAGCATACATAAAATATCATCTGGCGCCACTGGTAGTAAAATCGCTAGGGCGAAGAAGCGGTCAAATTTCTTGCCGCCGTTTAAGTAGTGCTGGTATTTGTTAAAGGTTTTTTCAGGGACAAAACCGCGAAGAAAGCGAGGCCCAAAATGTCGAACCAATAGAAAAGCGGCAACGGAGCCTAAGCTAATGCCGACATAATTGTAAAGGAAACCTAATTTAGCACCAAAAATCGTTACCGCAGCAATCGTAGTTAACCCGCCGGGAATAATGGGAAAAATCACTTGAACCACTTGCAACAAAATAAACAGCATGGGCCCTAAAAGACCAGCTTGCCGAATGAAGGCCTGCAATTGGGCCACTGAAGAAAGCAAGCCTAAATGATAGCTTAAAATGCCAGCACCAATAACGGTCAGTAGTGCGATAAGCTGCAGCCATTGATGTTTCTTCGTTGAAACCACCATATTTTGTACCTCCTTTAACGGTTATTGAAAAACCACTTTAAAGTAGCCATTACGTTTAATCAACGATTATTTCGGATTTACTTCAAGCTGATATTTTTTCGGAAGCATTCGCTTGATCCAGAGTTGTAGTGTGGCGCGATAGGCGTTTAGAACCAACCAATAGCCACTTGCCAACAAAACGCTGGCGAAAACATCGGTGACATAATGGTCTCTAAAATAAACTCGTGAACTGGCAACAAAAGCAAGCCAAGCAAGGCCAAGTAAAACGGCAACCAATTGACTTTCTTGATTTTGCAGGTAAGGCCAACACAGCATGAGTAGGCTAAAAATTAAAATAGCGGTACAAAAGGTGTGACCGCTGGGAAAGCTAAAGCCAGTGTCTGCGATTAATTGTTGCGTTGGTCGCGGCCGGGCAACTAGTTGTTTGATGATTTCTGCAATCGCAGCGCCTGAAAATTGAATACCAGCGATCCAAATGCTGGTCACATAGGCCTTACGGTACCAAAGATAGCCACAAAGCACTAACGTCAAACCGATGGCTGTTGCAGGACTGCCGAGAAAAGCCACGCCTGTTAAAAGCGTGGTGTTCAGCGGGCTAATCGTTTGGCTGGCGACTTGGCGAGTGGCGCTGTCCAAACTGGTGACCCAGTCGGCCTTTAATACAACGCTCATCGCTAAAATGGCAAATGCTGCCAGCAAACCAAGACCAAGGTGACGCTTTGTAGTGATTGTCAAAACAAATCCAGTCCTTTCAATACTTTTTTAAGTAGCTTTATCTTATTGGATCACGACTACGCTAGCTAGTTCAGTAAAATGAATGAAAACTGAAAATTTGTCATTTTTCAACGGTAACCCATGCGATGACTGGTTTTGTAATGTACCACATACTAAAAAATAAGTGATTATTTTAGAAAAACTTTGGGTCTTTAAGGAAACTTAAGCAACTTAAAAAGCACCACTTCCCGCAACGGAAGTGGTGCTTTGCTAGGATTCTGGCACTCGCATGGCGCTAGTTTGACTGCGGCCAGTGGCGTAGTCAAAGGTAAATCTAGGTTGCACGTTGAAAATATAAACGTTGAAGTCCAGTGTTTGATCAGTGCTGATGGCTTGTAAATGGACTCCACGTGGCATTAATTCGTTATCGCGGAAAATGGCCTGTGCTTGGTAAATGACTTTTTTGTTAGCGCGTAATGCCTGACGAACTTGCGTTTCGTACTTGGTTTGCAGGCGCTGATTGCTAAAAGCCGTTTGAGTGAAAAAGTTTTTCAAGTTGTTCTGATCACCACTTTGTTGGTTAGGGTCATAAGTACCACTTAAACTGATCCCTTTGGACAATGAATAGGCGACTAAATGACCACGGTTAATAATGGCCGTGCGACCATCAAATTTTTGGTGCCAGCCAGTGGGTTCTACGGTTTGTCTGGCTCGTAGCGAATCATTTGCCACATTGCGGGCTTCTAAATAGGCCGTATTGGGTTGACTCGTCCGATTAAACTTATCTAGGTTGGCGTAACGGACTTGATTAGTCTGCCAACTTTTCGGGTCTAATTGTGCCCGATTATGATTTACTTGCACCACCGGTGGCTGGCCGGATTGATAATTGAGATTGGCTAAGGCTACGGCATCGCTGGCCTGAGTTTGCTGGTTAGTGATTTTTGGCGCTTGGGCAAAGGGCAGTAACTGCTGGAGCTTCTGCGTTAGTTGATCGGTTTGTTGCGGCTGGAGTCCGAAGAAACCAACTAACAGCACCAGCGCCACTGCACCCAGTTTCGATTTAAAACGACGTTTCACAATAATGAACCTACTTTACAAAAAATATTGAACGTACGTTCTATTCTAACAAAGCGTGTTTAAAATCGCAATCTGACTAGCCTTCTGGTTTAAAGACTTGGGTGGCTTTAACGGCCATTTGCCAACCACGATATAATTTTTGGCGTTCATCCGCGGCCATTTGTGGTTGGAATAATTTCCCGGTGGTATAAACTTCTTTCAGTTCATCTAAGTTTTCCCAATAATGAATGGCCAAGCCAGCTAAGAAAGCCGCCCCTAACGCGGTGGTTTCCAGGTCAGCTGCACGTTGAATCGGTGTGTTTAAAATATCAGCTTGGAACTGCATTAAATAATCGTTGCGCGCTGCACCCCCATCGACTTTCAAGGTTGGAATTTCAATACCAGCATCGAGCTTCATGGTATCCACCACGTCACGTGATTGATAGGCCAAAGATTGTAAGGTGGCTTTAATGAAGTCAGCGCGGGTGGTGCCGCGGGTAATCCCAAAAACGGAACCGCGGGCAGCAGAATCCCAATAAGGAGCGCCTAAACCTGTGAAAGCAGGCACCACGTACACTTCGTTGTTGTTTTTCGAACTTAAGGCTAGCTTTTCAGATTCTGGGGCTGTTTCAACCAGCTGCATGCCGTCACGGAGCCATTGGATCGCAGAACCAGCCACGAAAATACTACCTTCTAAAGCGTAGTTGACCTTGCCATTAATGCCGTAGCCAATGGTGGTTAACAGTTTATGGTCAGAAATTTGCGGTTTCTCACCGGTATTCATCACAATGAAGGCCCCGGTGCCATAGGTGTTTTTGACCATCCCCGGTTCAAAGGCTGTTTGACCGATCAAGGCGGCCTGTTGGTCCCCAGCCATGCCGGCGATTGGCACACGACTGCCGTAGAAATGGTAGTCTTGCGTTAAGCCGTAAATTTCGGAGTTGCTACGGACTTCTGGTAACATTTTTTCGGGAATGTTTAAAATGTTGAGAATTTCAGGGTCCCATTTGAGATCATGGATGTTAAACAGCATGGTGCGTGAAGCGTTAGAATAGTCGGTGACATGGGCTTCTCCGCCAGTTAGCTTCCAAACCAGCCACGAATCAATGGTGCCAAATAACAATTCCCCACGTTCAGCGCGTTCCTGCGCACCTGGCACATGATCCAGGATCCAACGAATTTTAGTCGCTGAAAAATAAGCATCGATCAATAAGCCGGTTTTTTGATGGATCATATCGCCATAACCTTGGGCTTCTAAGGCTTCGGCAATGTCGACGGTTTGCCGGGACTGCCAAACAATGGCGTTATAGATCGGTAGGCCAGTTTGCTTATCCCAAATAATCGTGGTTTCCCGTTGATTGGTGATGCCGATACCAGCGATTTGTTTCGGTTTAATGCCGGAGTCGATAAACGCATTGGCAATGGTCGACAATACGGCATTCCAAATTTCATTCGCGTTGTGTTCGACCCAACCTGGTTTTGGAAAATACTGCGGGAATTCCCGTTGTGAATCGGCCACCTTATGACCAGCATGGTCAAAAATAATGGCCCGTGTGCTAGTCGTACCTTCGTCAATGGCCAAGATATATTGTTCTGTCAATTTAAAAACCCCTTTACGTTTAGAAATGATATTTTATGGGGGGTTCTTTAATGACCAGAATCCGCCACAAAGTTTTGAAAGGTGTGCAACACCCTTGATTTGATCCGCTCAGATATTTTACTTTAAGTAGTATAGCATATTTCATGATAGCGTTTTTATAAGCTTTAAATAAATCCACCAAGCAAGCCATTTAGCGGTAAAATAGAAGAGAAGTCTGAATAGGAAGAGGTAGAAAAATGAAAATTTTAATGTACAGTGTCCGTCCTGATGAAGAAGCGGCCATTAAGGCGTGGGCTGAACGCCATGAGGTTACCGTTGATATGAATCAGGAAGTCATGAGTTTAGCAACTGTAGATCTCGCGCAAGGCTATGATGGGGTGGTCATTGTCCAGCATGGCGTCATCGATAGCGACCAGGTTTACGCAAAGCTACATCAGTTTGGCATCAAACAATTAGGGTTACGCAGTGCCGGTTATGACGTAGTTGATTTAAAGGCAGCAGCTGCCAATGATTTGATCGTCACCAATGTACCAGCCTACTCACCACGGTCAGTGGCCGAATATTCGTTGGCACAACTCATGCGGTTGATCCGCAATTTAGAAATTGCAGATGAACGCGCCCAACAACAAGACTTCCGTTGGGGAGGTTTAGTGGGGCGTGAAATTCACGATCTCACCATCGGGATCATTGGGGCTGGCCGAATTGGAAGCACTGCCGCTAAGCTCTACAAAGCATTAGGGGCTACCGTGTTGGCTAACGATCCTGTACCACGTGCGGACCTGAAAGACATTGTCACTTATGTCGATAAAGCAACCATTTTAAAAGAATCCGATGTCATTGATCTACATCCTGATTTAAACCCTAGCTCAACGCACTTATTAGCCGCAGCTGATTTTAAATTGATGAAAAATAGTGCTTACTTGATCAACGCTTCTCGCGGACCAGTGGTGGACACGCCAGCTTTGATCACTGCTTTAAAACAACATGAGATCGCTGGTGCAGCGATTGATGCAGTTGAAGGCGAAGAAGTCATTAACAACTTTGATTTGCGGGATCAAACCATTGAAAGTCCTGAAATTAAAGCATTGATTGCCTTACCAAATGCAATTTATACGCCACATATCGCATTTTACACCACCGTTTCTGTGCAAAATATGGTTGATATTAGCCTTGATGATGCCTTCCATATCATCACCACCGGCAAAGCAGATCACCCGGTTCAGGCTTAGATGTGAGATAATCTACCGTCAAATGGTGTTGGCGGTGGGTTATTTTTTTTATTTGTAAAAAAAGTTTATAAATTTAGAGACAGCCGGTAAAGCGCGGTATTATCAAATTCTTAAATTAGAATGTTCTCATAAATGACCTGAAAAGACAGTGGGACAGCGCTTTAACGGTCCATTACCAGTTGCGTTTACATTAAAAATAAATTAAAATTAGAACTATCTTGATGGTCACTGATCATCATCTCATTTTGAAAAACTCGAAGCGTCAGCGGTTCTTCTAAAGGCGGACGTTGCCTTTAACAGGTTTTTAACTGCGACTTCGAGCTTTTATTTTGGAGGGAAACGTTTATGTCAATGATTGAATTCCATGATGTGGAAAAATATTATGGCGACTTCCATGCGCTTAAAAACATTAATTTGACAATTGATAAAGGCGAGGTCGTTGTCATCATTGGACCATCTGGTTCAGGTAAGAGTACGGTTTTACGCTCTATTAATGGGTTAAATACAATTTCTTCGGGGCAGTTGATTGTCAATAACCGTGACTTAGCCGATAAAAAAACCGATATGAATAAAATTCGGCGGGATGTTGGCATGGTGTTCCAGCACTTTAATTTATACGCCAACAAAACCGTGTTAGAAAATATTACTTTAGGCCCACAACTGGTTTTGAAACAAAGCAAAGCCCAAAGCCAAAAAGAAGCAATGGCGCTGCTTGAACAAGTCGGCTTAGCTGATAAGGCGCAATCTTACCCACGGATGTTATCCGGTGGTCAAAAGCAACGGGTGGCCATTGCTCGTAGCTTGGCCATGAAACCACAAGCCTTATTATTTGATGAACCAACTTCAGCGTTAGATCCCGAAATGATCGGTGATGTCTTAGACGTTATGAAGAAAGTCGCTGAAGACGGAATGACCATGGTGGTCGTCACCCATGAAATGGGCTTTGCCCGCGAAGTGGCGAACCGGTTGATCTTCATGGCTGATGGTGAAGTCTTAGAAGATTCTGATACCAAGTCCTTCTTTGAACATCCAAAAGAAGAACGGGCACGTCAATTCCTGAGCAAAATTATTAATCATTAATGGAGGTGAGGACAATGCGTAAGTTTGTCCGTCGATTATTACCCATCGCCTTCTTATTAAGTCTCGTTTTATTAATGAGTGGTTGTGGCCGTCAAAGTCTTGCCAAGCAAGACGTGCTGAAAGATGATCGACAATCAAATACGATAACTTGGGGTGTCAAAGCGGATACGCGATTGTTTGGGTTAATGAACGTTAAGACCGGTGTTATTCAAGGTTTCGATGTTGATATGGCAAAACACATTACCAAGCATATTTTAGGTAAAGATGGCAAAGCAAAATTTGTCCAAATTACCAGTAATACCCGGATCCCATTATTAAGAAATGGGAACATTGATGCCATTATTGCCACAATGACGATCTCGCCAGAACGGGCCAAGCAGGTTGATTTTTCAAAACCTTACTTTAATGCCGGTCAGGCGATCTTAGTCAATAAGAACAGTAAAATTAAGAGCATTTATGATTTGAATTATAAGGGCGCAAAGGTGTTAGCTGTCCAAGGCTCAACGTCTGCGTTAAACGTCCGTAAAGCAGCACCAAAAGCGTCTGTTTTGGAATTATCTGATTATGCCCAGGCCTTTACCGCCTTACAATCTGGTCAAGGCCAGGCGTTGACGACTGATAACGGGATCCTTTATGGGATGTCTTTGGAAAACCCACAATATCGTGTGGTTGGGGGCACCTTTACCAAAGAACCTTACGGGATCGCTGTTAACAAAGGCCAGGATAACATGACCAATGCGGTAAACAAAGCCGTTAAAGATATGAAGAAGTCCGGCGAGTATCAGAAGCTGCTGAATAAATGGTTTGGCAAAGTGCCAGGCTTTAATGAAGGGAGCAATTAGTCATGCTGAATATTTTGACGCAACATTGGTCAGATCTCTGGTCTGGCTTACTCTTCACGTTAGGTTCAAGTTTGGTGGCCTTGGTCGGCAGCTTGGTGATCGGAACGGTATTTGCTTTGTTGGAGATCAGTCCTTATAAAGCGCTCCGCGTAATCGGGAAAATTTATGTTGAAGTTTTCCGGAATATCCCGTTATTGGTCATTACCATGTTCTTTTACGTGGTCATTCCCATGTATATCGCCAAGGTCAATGGGTTCACTTCAGGGACAATTGGTTTAACGATCTATACGTCGGCGTTCATTGCTGAAACCGTGCGGGCTGGAATCGAAGCCGTTGATGAAGGCCAGATGGAAGCCGCACGCTCAAATGGGTTAAGCTACTTACAAGCGATGACCCACATTATCTTCCCGCAAGCCATTAAGATCACGATCCCACCATTGGGCAACCAGTTCATTAATTTGGTGAAGAACTCTTCTGTTTTAGCCTTTGTTGCTGGTTTTGATTTGATGTATCAAGGGAACTTGATCGTTTCAACAACATTTAACACAACGGATACATACATTGTCATTGGACTGTTGTATTTAGTTTTGACCTTACCGTTAAGCTACTTCATGCGGTATCTCGAAAAACGTTGGGCTTAGGAAGGGGGACTGGTTATGCAAAACTTTATTCACGCTTATTCATGGCTAAACATGCACTATCTCTTGCAAGGGTTAGGCGTGACGGTATTGGTTTCCGTCGTCTCCATTGTCTTTAGCTTTATCATTGGTGGTTGTTTAGGCCTATTACGTTATGTGAATATCAAATATTTATCACCGATTGTTGGGTTTGTCATCGACATTATTCGGAACTTACCATTGCTGTTGATCATCTTCTTTACCTATTTTGGGTTACCAAATCTTGGTTTGAAGCCAGATGTGATTCCAGCCACGATTTTAGCGATGACAGTGTTTGAATCTGCTATGGTCGCCGAAATCATTCGCAGTGGGATCGCAGCAGTTGATCCTGGCCAAATGGAAGGTGCCCGGTCAGTTGGGCTGTCTTACGCCCAAACGATGTGGCGCATCGTATTACCACAGGCCATCAAGAAAATGATCCCGCCATTGGTTAGCCAATTCGTTTCGTTGATCAAGGATACCTCACTGGCCACGATTATCATGTTGCCAGAATTGATGTATCACGCACAGATCATTTATGGTCAAAATACCAACTATGTCATTCCGATGTTTGTGATGTTGGCCATTTTGTACTTTATTGTTTGTTATGCATTATCACTATTGTCTCGTTTGTTAGATCGGCGGTTAAGTGCTTAATGCAGTTGAAGACTTGGAGTCTGCTGACTCTGAGCCTTTTTATTTTTGCTCTTTTAAGTGGTTAGCGTCGCGCACAATGATTGAAAATAGATCATTTAAAATGTGAAAATACGATTTTGTATTTTTATATTGAAATTGTTGGTTTGATCAGACTTTAATTGAAAGTATGCGGGTTAAAATTTGCGAATGTGTGAAAAGCGTGCTAAATTTTAGTGACGAACTGGTTCGAAATGCGCTATAATATAAAACAGTTAACATTAAAATTGGTGAATTGTAATCAAATTTTCGATTAGAAGGAGTTATCAGCATGGAAAGTCGTAACACAACATATCATCGACAAAATGAACAAAAACGCTTTAAACTTTATAAATCTGGCAGACGTTGGTTGGTTTCAGGGATGACCGTTTTAGGTCTTGGCGCTGTTGGGGTCTTGAAACAGGGCACTGACGCCCAAGCCGCGACTTGGAAAGCTCGTTCAGTTGATCAAATTAAAGCCGATATGAATCGTGAACAGACGGCAACCAAGCAGTCTTACACGGTTAAAGAAGGCGATACATATTCAACAATCGTTGAGAGTTTAAAGGAGATCGGGGTTAACCCATCCGTTGTCAAGCAAACAACAGATGAACATTTGTTGCAGATCGGCACCAAGATGGTGATGACCGGTACCAAAGATAACGCCCAAATTACTTGGGAAGCTGCAGATGGTCAAGTGATGACCAGCTATCATGTGACCACGACACCAAGTCAACAGACAACAGTGACTCAGACTGCTGGGACAGCAACACAATCTACTGCCGCCTCTAGTGCTACACCAACGAGTCAAGCAACCGATCAAGCTGCTGTTACAGCGGCGGCCAACGCTGCTTCTAGTGCTGCTGCCCAAAGCGCAGCCACATCAGCGGCCAATGCTTCATTAGCAGCTGCTAGTTCTGCTACAGCCGCCGCCAATGTTGCAGCGTCAAGTGCTGCTGCCCAAAGTACGGCGACTTCAATTGCCAATGCTTCTAGCGCTGCAGCGCAAAGTGCTGCTACTGCCGCTGCCAACGCTTCAGCTGCTTCCAGTGCTGCCGCACAATCAGCAGCAACGCTTGCGGCTAACTCGGCTGCTGCCCAGAGTACAGCGACTTCTGTTGCCAATGCCTCCAGCGCTGCTGCCCAAAGCACAGCCACGGCCGCAGCCAACGCGTCATTGGCTGCCTCCAGTGCGGCCACATCAGCGGCCAACGCTTCCGCAGCTCAAAGCTCAGCAACATCCGCCGCCAATGCCGCAGCTGCTCAGTCAGCCGCAGCTTCTAGTACAGCTGCCCAAAGCGCAGCCACTTCAACAGCGAATGCTTCATTGGCCGCTTCAAGTGCTGCAGCGCAAAGTGCTGCAACTTCAATGGCTAACGCTTCACTGGCCGCTTCAAGTGCTGCTGCTCAAAGCGCTGCTACTTCAGCCGCTAACGCTTCAGTTGCTGCTTCCAGTGCCGCTGCTCAGTCAGCCGCAACTTCAGCAGCCAATGCCGCTGCCGCACAATCAGCTGCCGCTTCAAGTGCTGCCGCTCAAAGCGCAGCGACCTCAGCTGCGAATGCTGCCGCTGCTCGTTCAGCTGCTGCTCAGTCTTCTTATGCCGCTTCTAGCGCTGCAGCTAAGTCTGCAGCGGCTGCTTCAACAGCTGCTGCCTCAAGTGCTGCTAGCACGACGACAACAAGCACCTCAACAGCATCTAGTGGCTCTGTTTATAGCCAATTTATTGCTGCCGGTGGGACAGCCCAATTGTGGTCTGCCATTGTGATGCCAGAATCTGGTGGTAATCCGAATGCCGTTTCACCAAACGGTTATCACGGTTTAGGCCAAACCAAAGAATCATGGGGCTACGGTTCTGTTGCCACGCAAACAGCTGGTTTAGTAAACTATGCTGTTTCGCGCTACGGCAGTATCTCTGCAGCAATTGCTTTCCGTCAAGCTAACGGTTGGTGGTAAGCTAAAGGCATCCTGTTTGGTTTGCATTGTGCTTATTAGAAAAGTCTCTGAATATCGTTTGAATTCAGAGGCTTTTTTGTGTTAGCATGATTTGCTGCAGAAAGGAAATAAGTTGCGAAAAAGCTTTGTAGATCACAGGATAGCGGCATCGGGTTAGTTCGGATCCAATTGACAGTCAGATCAACCAAGTTGAAAAAGGTGTTTCTATGAAATCACCTAGAATAGGTGTATACCACTGGTAAAATCTGTTATACTGGACCTTGAAAAATCAATGAAATGGGCATTAGAGTATGCGTAAAAAAGGCTATCAAACATTACGGATTTTAGGATTTGTGGCAGTTTTGGGTGTGGTTTACCTTTTATTTAAGCAACTTAATGATTATACAGGCTATTCAGCTGATGATTATCTCTATCATTTCTTTTTTACAGGGGAATGGCCAGCCCGGCACCTACGAGGAATCCATAATTTATTTGATTTAATACAATCAATTCAAAATCATACGCGAATCAACAATGGTCGTTTTGTGGCCCATACTGGGGTGCAGTTGTTTATGCAGTGGCCAAAAAGCGTCTATAACATTGCCAATAGTATCGTTTTTTTGTTAGTCGGTATTTTAATTAACCTACATTTATTTGGCCGTCTGTCACGCCTACGTGTGGGTTATTTGATGTTGACGTTTATGCTGATGTGGGTCTGTTTGCCAGATTATGGCACGTCAATTTTATGGTTGTCTGGCGGCTTTAATTATTTGTGGGTGGCGCTAATTTATCTCAGTTTTCTATTGCCGTATCGGTTTAATTATCAGGCACAACATCCGCGGATCATGTTTGTTGGGATGCTCTTACTGGGCTTTCTAGCAGGCGGTACGAATGAAAACACCGCACCATTAACGTTATTTATTGCATTAGGATTCACGATATGTGATTGGAAACAGGGACAACTGGCTTGGAAATGGGCTGGGGGTATTGCTGGTGCTGAAAGTTGGATTGTTTTAGTGATTTCTGGCTCACAACAAGTGGCGAAGCGTGGTTCACAGTTTCAAATTCAAAAATTACTAACGGCAACTTGGCAATATTCAGGTTTGTTATTATTGTTAGTTCTTGGAGTGGCGTTTTATCTTTATTGGCAACACCATGGCTATGGTCGTGCCTTTACTTGGCGAGACCAGCGGCTTTATTTGGCAGGTTGTTTGTATGGGGTCGGGGCAATACTAGGGATTATATCGTTGATCGTATCGCCTCAGATTCTATCCCGGGTATTTTTTGGGCCTAGCCTGTATTTGATCACGGCATTACTGTTATTGCTCGCAGATTATGCACGGCTAAGACGACAGGCATGGCTACCGACTCTTATCCCATATATTGTGGCTGCTGTACTGGCTTTCATGAGCATTCCAACATATGTGGCCGCTGTCAATTCTAATTTCCAATCTTATCAATATTGGCGCACTGGGGATGTCCGTTGTCGTCAAGCCAAGCAGGCTGGTCAAACGAGTGCATCAGTGCCTGGACAACCGCCAGTTTTTAATGATCACAACATGTATTTAAGTTCAACGTATGTGGCGGGTGGTCAACCCGATAAACAGTGGTTTAATGTTTGGATGGCACGCTATTATGGTCTTAAAACAGTTCGATTAAATAATCGTGTTTCTTTGGTAAAAGTAACGCACGATTCAGTTGCTTGGCAAGTCACACAAAGATTGAATCGGTTTTATCGTGCCGTTACACATCAAACAACAGCCGTGCAAGCAGCCGAAATGCGTACCGCTTATTTACGATATGTGGATCAAATGGGTAAACAGGTTGGTCAGGAACCAATCAGTGGGAACGTAGGAAGCACATTTGATATTCAACATGCCAGTGTTTCAGGGTATCGAACAGCAACTAATAATCCGAAAACTTATACATTTACAGCTGCGACCAGCCAAACGCTGACCATTCATGTTATCCGAGCACCGCAAATGCGCACGGCTACTTTACTGTATCAAGTACGCGGTACCCATCAGCAAGTGGGCAGCGAGGCTATTAGCGGTCTGACTGGTTCAACCTTTAATATTCGTCATGCAGGTGTTACTGGTTATACCACGACTGAAAAAGCGCCGCAAACCTACCGCTTTACCAGTCAAATGAAACAAAATGTAGTCATTCCAGTGACACCAACGTTACAAGGCACCACCATTACATACCTCAATGGTAAGCGAAAAGTTTTACAGGATTTTGTGCACACACGGACTGGTCAACAACTGACATTAACGGCACCACTCGGTTATCAACTGGCAAAGGGACAAGCACATTCGTTAACCATGCCTGCAAAAGGGTTACCTCATTTAACAGTACAAGTGCGCCATCTAAGCTTTTGGCCACGCTTAAGGGCCTTGCCGCATTTGCCAATTCTCGTCTTAGGGTTGCTGTTATTTATTGTGTGCGATCAGGGTTTGGCTTATTATCAGTCAAAACATCAGTAAAGAGGGGAAAAGATGTTATTAGATGATCTTAAAATTTTATTATTCTGGTTAACCATCTTACTCTTGATTTCAAGTGCGGTGATTATTGGTATTTATTTTTATCATTCACGTCAGCGTTCCAATAATTATTTAGGTAAAAAAGAGTTAGAATTACGTTATTTTATTCAAAAACAGGTTGATCACACAGGGGCATTAATCGGCTATGAATGCTTATTGCGCCAGCACCAACCCGACGGTTCATGGCAGTTGCCCAAACAACTGGATACCTTGCCATTACAGCGTGTGATTTTTTTGTTGGAATCGACTTTTAAGTCATTGCCGACAGAACCGATTCAGTTATCGATCAATTTAAGTTATGAACAAATTATTAGCCCTGAATTTGATTATTTTGTGCGTTGGGCAATCTCGAAGATTACACCGATGAAATTGGCAGTAGAGCTGAATGTGTTGCCAAATGAACATTATGCCCATAAAAGATATTTTCTAAATTGTATTCAGCGTGGCCAAGCTTATGGCATGCTATTTGAAATTGATCATGTTGGGGCTGACAATGCGGATTTAAGTAGTATTGAGTGGATGATGCCAGTCATCAACACATTGAAGTGCTCAATGCGCAGTTTTCGTAAAAAGAATCGAACTGAATGGTTGGATCTTAATTTGCAATTTTGGCATCGATTTGCATTGGAAAAGCATATTGATTTGGTGTTAACCGGGATTGAAAATGATGAAGATGAAGCCTTAGCTGAACAGCTACATATTAATTTACGCCAAGGTTATCGCTTTGGTCGCCCAGTTAATCCGTTGCAGTAAAGGAAGTGTGAATAATGGTGCAAGAAAAAGGTAAATATTCACAACAATTGTATACCGATGATTATTTTGCCGAGGGGCATTTAGGACTGAAGGTATGGCAAACCTTGATGGCGTTATTAGGCTGGCTGTGTGTATTC
Source organism: Loigolactobacillus bifermentans DSM 20003 (assembly GCF_001434575.1). Taxonomy (GTDB): domain Bacteria; phylum Bacillota; class Bacilli; order Lactobacillales; family Lactobacillaceae; genus Loigolactobacillus; species Loigolactobacillus bifermentans. The sequence goes on along the minus strand of NZ_AZDA01000121.1, from coordinate 60,013 downwards.
ATACCAATTGCAATCACAGTAATCAGCTATATTGGTGTGCGTTTTGGTTGGGTGCAGCCACTTTGGCGCTATCGCGAGGGCATCTATGAAATTCAGTTTATTGGTGTAGTATTGTTATTTTTGGCTGCCGTTGCATTGATTTTTACCGTCTCCATGACGATTATTCAAGTCCGCAAGCGAGATCGCTTAGTGGAACAATGGCCAACATTTGATCCGATTCGCCAAAAGGCGCGGGAAACAGAATTGGATCAATTTATGAATCAACGCTTTGGCAGCCCTGAATTTCGGCAGAATTGCCGCAATTACCAAGTAGAAGCCAATCAAAATTTAGATACGAATCAAATTCATGAATTATTTGAAAAACAGCATCTGGATAGTATGAGGTAAGTGATGATTGATCATATTTTTGAAAATACACCGTTCCATACCATTACAACAATTGCATTACTCATTTTGTGCCTCTATCCGATTATGGGGGCTTTTTTCTGGTTTTTTGGTGCGCTGTCCTATCGTTGGTTGCGACCAAATCATGAGGACAATAAATGGACCCAATTATCGCCTGAAAAGCAGCCGTTGGTGACGATTATGATTCCAGCGCACAATGAGGAAGTGATGATTGAATCCACCATCACTTATTTGTTCAATGAGCTAAACTATGCCAATTATGAAATCCTCGTGATGAACGATGGTTCCACGGATCGAACTGGAGAAATTATTCAACGTTTAGAGCAGCAATATCCTCGGTTACGCATGATTGAAATCGTTAAAAATAAGGGAAAAGCGCATGCTTTTAATATTGGGATGTATTTTGCCAAGGGGGAATATATTCTCAGCAATGACGCAGATACTATTCCTGAACCAGATGCGCTGATGAAATATATGAACTATTTTATTCATGATCGTGATATGAATACCAGTGCTGTAACGGCTAATATGGATGTGCAAAATCGAACGAAGTTAATTTGTAAATCACAAACAGTGGAGTTTTCCAGTATTGTTGGGGTTATCAAGCGCAGCCAAGCAGCGGTGAATGATTCGATGTATGCTTATTCTGGTGCAAATACGATGTATCGTAAGTCGTTTTTAATCGATGTTGGTGGTTTTCGGCAAAATCGAGCAACTGAAGATATTAGTATTGCCTGGGACCATCAAATGATTGGTGCGGTGCCGCGATTTGCACCAAATATTGTCTTTCATATGAATGTACCTGAGACCATTGGTGATCTTTATAAGCAGCGTAAACGTTGGGCCCAGGGTGGGACCGAGGTGTGGTTGACTAATATCAAGAAATTCTTACGACATCCGATTGCGCATCGCTACCAGATGTCTATGTTTGTGGATTCCACATTATCAATTGTCTGGTCGTTTTTCTTTATTCTGACCACAATTATTTTTGCGACCACATTGTTATACTTTGCAATGACTGGTAATTGGGAACGATTTACCCATGCCATTGAAATGTCCTTTGTTTTTGTCACGTTTGAAATTTTTGCAGGTTTTTTCCAATTATTAGCGGCACTGATTTTAGATCACCATGCAGCTAAGTTGAAGTATCTGATATTTGCACCGCTTTACATGTTATTTTTTTGGATGGTGAATCCGATTACCATTGCAGCGACGTTTATACCAGCATTAAAAACAATTTTAGGTTATGGTTCGGGTACTTGGGTGAGTCCGAAGCGCCAAGCGATGTTAAAAAAGAAGTAGGCCTTTTAAGAAGGCCTATTTTGATCTATTCTTCAGATAAACATCACGCTTTGGTCATATTTGCCAGCTAAACTGAACAAGTTGTTATCGGCTATACCAATTTAAAATGCGATAGCTGCCACTGCTAGGTTGCTAAGGGGATTTTCAAATCAGTTAGCATTAAAAAGTGGTGAGATTATTTAAGTAAGGTATAAAGGTGAACCAATTAGCGATTGTGACTTGAACTGTAATCGCTTTTTCAGATAAAATGAGAATTAGGTAATAAAACGAGGTGAACCATTTGGAGAAAAGCGTAAAAATTGGCAACGTGTGTTTAGGCCAAGGCCAACCTAAAAGTTGTGTGCCATTGATTGGCACGGATTTGTCTGAACTGTTGGTGGCAGCCGAGCAGGTGGTTGTTGCCAAACCTGACTTAGTGGAGTGGCGAATCGATTATTTAAAAGACTGCACGTTTACCACCTTACAAACTGATTTTGCAGCGTTACGGTTAGCATTAGCAGATTTACCAATGCTGGTGACGTTACGCACGCAGGCTGAAGGTGGTGAACTGGCACTGACAGCAGCGGCTTATCAGCAGTTGCTGGTTCAAATTTGTCAGGCTGGTTTAGCGGATGCGTTAGATGTGGAGTTTAACCGTGGCTCACAAGTGGTACAAGCTATTTTAATCGCGGCCCAAGCACAGGGTATCCCGGTGATTTTAAGCCAGCACGATTTTCAAGCCACTGCCCCTTTAAACGTTTTAACGCAGCAATTGCAAGTGATGGGGGAGACAAGTGCAGCTGTCGTGAAAATGGCCGTTATGCCGCACCAGCCGCAAGATGTATTGACGTTAATGCAAGCGACGCTCCAAGCTGATCAGCAACTGACGCAACCGCTGATTACGATGGCTATGGGTGATTTAGGCCGTATCAGCCGGTTAAGCGGTACTTTAACGGGCTCAACGTTGAGTTTTGCAACGGTAAGCGGCGCTTCAGCACCGGGCCAGTTGGATCTGGCAACGTTAAAAATGGGCTTAACAGCGTTGGCATAACAGGCCACAGGTTACAGAAAACGAATTGACGGAAGAGAAGGAAGCGGTAAGGTGCTTGATTGGGAAATTCGGATTGTAACCTTTATTACAAATACACTGGTTTTGATTGGTTATGCCATGCTGTTTAACTGGTTACAAGCGGCAAAATTTCATCGTCCCAGACAGAAAAAATTGAGAATGGTTTATTTAATTGGCATTACAGTAGCGTTTTTGTTGCTATTTCATGTGGCATCTATACTGAGTATGCGTCAAGCAGGGAATAAAGCGGGGTTTGGGTGGACTTATATTAATTTTCAAATCAGTACCGTGATGTTTGCCTTACTGAAGGCACGCAGTTGGAAAACGTTTAATTGTTTGGCGTTACTTATGATCATTTGGTTTTGGTGGTTACCGGATGTATCGAACTGGCTACCGCTTTATGTTGTCAGTCTGGCACTCATGCTGGTTGCGAAGCAATTTGGTGCGCAAATCGTTAAACAACCGCTGTATTATTTTCCCTTTAGTTTGGTATTTGCATTACCGATTTTTACCATGAATGCCATTTCTTTAGGGGGCATCAATGTCGGTTGGCTTTGGCAGCTCGGCACTTGTTTGGTGATCAATGTGATTTTATGGATGGTTCAGTATTTTGAGCTTCGTTATACCAAAACGCAAGCTAAATTACGCCAAGAAGCCCGGCGCGATGATTTAACCGGCTTGTACAATTTTCGGGTATTTAACGAAGACCTCCAAACTGCTTATCAAAACTTTCATACGGATCCTAAGCGTGGTTATGCCCTTTACACATTAGACATCGATCATTTTAAGCAGATCAACGACCAATACGGCCATTTAGTCGGGAATGATGTGTTGCAACAGGTCGCTCAAACGTTAAAACAGCTGATGACTAATTTGGAATATGCATCGAAAACTTACCGAACAGGTGGCGAAGAATTCAGTTTTTTGCTACTGGATGCGGCAGCTAATTTTGAACGGGCGATTGAGATCTCAAAACGGGTACATGATGCGCTAGGCGCGTTGCGCTTTACCACTGATGAAGGTGAGACCTTTCAGATCACCGTGTCATTGGGACAAGATCGGTCGATTTTAGATGATAAAAATTATCTGGATATTTATAATCGTGCGGATAAGTATTTATATGATTCTAAGCAGTCACGGAATGCCATTACAGTGCGTGGGGTGATTTTTGACTTTACCCAGCAGCATCGCGTGACGCTAAAGTAAAAAGAGAACAGGCACTCACTCAGTTTTGTGAGTTTACCTGTTCTTTTTGGTGACTAGTAAGTTAACGTTAAGCCTGGGCCTGTACAAAATCAATAAAGGCCTGAGCAGAAGGATTTTGGTAATGCTGCTTTAAAGTCACCATGTATAGCAAACGGTGCCATTTTGGGAATGTCAGGGGGATGATCTTCACCGGCATGCCCTTTAGACTATCCATCGCAGGTAAAACGGCAATTCCAAAGTTGTTGGCCACCATCCCTGCAACCGCTTGGTCTTCTTCAATGGCATAAGCACTTTGTGGTTGATGACCGATCTCTGCAAATAAGTGGTGAATAATCGGATATAAACCACTGCGTGGCGAAAAAGTGATTTGCGGATAAGGCAGGGTCTCATTTAAGTTGAGGCTCTTTTTTTTCGCCAAAGGATGGTCCAGCGGTGTGATCACTACGAGATCTTGTTCAGCAATGGGGGTGTATTGAATATCAGGGGCATCATCAACTTTTGAACAAAACGCCACATCATAATTTTCCTGGCGGAGACTTTCCACAATATCAGGCGACATCCCGGTGTCATTTGAAAATTTAAACTGGCTGGCGGTTTCGGGATGGCTTGTAAGAAAATGTTGGACCATTTGGGGCAACCAGCGGGAGCTTAGCGTCCGTAAGGCTGCGACACGAATTAAACTGGTGGTTTCCTGGGTGGCTTGTAAAGCTGCCACGCTGTGGTCAAGTTGCATTAAGACTTGATCAATATCTTTGGCAAATTGATGGCCCGGATCTGTTAATTGGACGCGGCGACCCTTTTTTGCAAATAATTTCACTTGAACTTCTTTTTCAAGTGAATGAATGGCGTTACTGAGACTAGGCTGTGTAATATTTAACAGGTTTGCGGCCTGAGTATAGTTTTCGGTTTTGGCAAGTACCGAAAAATAACGTAGGTGGTACAAGTTCATTGTGTGAACCCCTTTCTAAACCGGCTTCCAGCCTAATTATAGCCTATCACTATAGATTAGTCGATTAGAATCAATTAGACGCTCTTATGAGAACCGCTTACAATGAACTTGTAAAATGATTCATGTGAAAAACAAGACAAATCATAGGAGGGTTTATTATGTCACAATCTCATCCAATCACAGTTAGTTCTTGGACCTTAGGCGATCAATGTACATTTGAAGAACGGTGCAAAGCCGCACACGAAGCTGGGTACGAAGGTATTGGGCTCCGCGCCGAAACTTACGTGGATGCGTTAAACGAAGGTTTAACAGATCAGGACATTTTAGCTGTTTTAGATAAATATCAAATTAAATGTACCGAAGTTGAATACATTGTGCAATGGTGTGAAGCCAAGCGGACTTATGAACAAAAATATAAGGAACAAACTTGCTTCCATATGTGCGATCTCTTCGGCGTTGAACACATTAATGTTGGGTTAATGGAATCTTACGACGTTGACTATACGACTAAGAAGTTACAAGAACTTTGCAGTCGCGCTGGTGATAAGATCATTGCGTTGGAACCAATGCCATATAGTGGTTTGCCAAACTTGGACAAAACTTGGAAAGTCTTAAAGGCCGCTAACTGCAAGAACGCTAAGATGTTGTTAGATACTTGGCACTGGGTTCGCGCCAACCAATCTTACGATATTTTGACGAAAGAACAAGCCAAAGAAGTGATTTCAATCCAAATCGATGATGCTTATGCCCGTCCTTATGCTGATTCAATCTTACGTGATGAATCCATGCATGATCGTTTGGCACCAGGCACTGGGAAGGCAGATACGGTTGCCTTCTTAAAGATGGTGAAGGATGCTGGTGCTGATCCTAAGGTCATCGGGGTAGAAGTGATCTCAGATGCTTACTTGGCTAAAGGTGTGAAGTATGTGGCTGATTATACGTTTGAAAATACGGCCAAAGTGTTAAAAGAAGCTTGGCCAGAAATGCTTTAATAGATAGTTTTTATGAATAGATAAATTTTATCTATGAATTAATTTTTAAGGATAATGATCATTATCCTGGTTGAATATCACATGAATAAACTTTTAGAAGGGGTTTTAATATCATGAGCGAACAATGGTTAGGATTAGCAGGTAAAGTAGTTGTTGTCACAGGTGCTGTTGGTGGCATGGGCACAAAATTCACTGAAGAATTTGCCAAACAAGGGGCCAACTTGGCATTAGTTGATTTATTAGAAGAAAAGACCCAAGCACGGGCCGCTGAATTAAAGCAACAATATGGTGTGGATACATTAGCCGTTAAGTGTAACACCACAAATGAAGCAGAAGTTGACGCTGCCGTTAAAGCAGTTGTTGATCATTTTGGCCGCGTTGACGTTTTAGTCAACACCGCCGCCATTTTACGCTTCTCACCACTAGAAGACTTACGGTTAGACGAATGGAACATGGCCTTGAATGTTAACTTAACAGGATACTTCTTAATGTCACAACGTTTTGGGAAGGCAATGATCAAGCAACATAAAGGCACAATCGTCAATATTTCAACGATTGCATCACGCTTCCCAGAAACTTACAGTGGTGCTTACAGTACCACCAAGGCTGGCGTCAACATGTTATCACGCCAAATCGCCGCTGAATGGGGCCAATTCGGTGTTCGGAGTAACTGTGTCCTCCCATGCTTGGTTAAAACACCATTATCAGCTGACTTCTACTCAGATCCAGCCGTTGAACAAGGTCGGAAAGCTTTAACCGCCAGCAAGCGGATCGGGAACTTAGACGACATTGCCAACACAGTGCTTTACTTAGCCAGTGATCGTTCTGATTACACTAATGGTGGCGAAGTCACAGTTGAAGGTGGCTTCGGCATTATGATGGGGGACCAAATTCCTAAGCCAGGTGGCCGTCGCGAATACGCCATCGAACATCATCAACCTGCTAAGAAATAGCAAGTTGCCTGAAAGATTGAAAATTAAATCATTTAAAAATTAGAGCTAAGCACTAGCTCTAATTTTTGCAGTTGATTGTGATAAATTGCACTTGAGAAAGGATCTTTTAATGATGGAAAAAAGAATTGCTGGAACCACAGGTCTCTTTTGTTTACTAGGTTCGCCAGTCGGGCATTCTGGCTCACCGGCGATGTATAACTTCAGTTTTCAAAATCAAGGCTTAGATTATGCTTACATGGCCTTTGATGTGAAAAAAGAAGGTATGACAGATGCCATCAAAGCTATTAAGCTCATGAACATTCGCGGGGGTAACTTCACCATGCCCCTGAAGAACATTGCTGCCACCTTAGTTGATGAACTATCACCAGCTGCCAAAGTAGTTGGTGCGGTTAACGTTTTCGTGAATCAAGATGGCAAAATCACCGGTCACATTACCGATGGCATTGGCTTTGTTCGCAATTTAAAGGAAAACGGCGTTGACATTAAAGGCAAGAAGTTAGTCGTCATTGGTGCCGGCGGTGCTGCCACAGCCTTACAGGTCCAAGCAGCTTTAGATGGGGCGCAAGCCTTAAGCATTTTCAACCAAGATGATGAATTTTATGCGCGGGCTGAGGAAACAGCTCAGAAGTTAGCCACAGCAGCGCCAGATGTGACCGTTCACGTTTATCCATTAGCGGATCAGGCAAAGCTAAAAGCTGAAATCGCCGACGCTGATATTTTAGTCAACGCCACAGTGATCGGCATGAAGCCTTATGATGATCAATCCTTAGTTGATCCAAGCTTCTTGCGTGCTGACCTGGTGGTCGCCGATACAGTCTACAACCCATTGAAGACCAAGTTGATCTTAGATGCTGAAAAAGTTGGTTGTAAAGTGGCACCTGGTAAAGGAATGTTATTATGGCAAGGCGCTGCCGCTTACGAATTATTCGTTGGCAAGCAAATGCCAGTTGCTGAATACCAAGCCTATGAAGCAGCACAAGCAAATAAGTAACAATCAGAGATAAAAAAGGTGATATAAATGGAAGAACGAATTGATGGACATACAGTCATGTTGGGCTTATTTGGGTCTCCGGTAGGTCATTCCGGCTCCCCAGCCATGTATAATCATAGTTTTGCAGCCAAAGGCATTAATGATGCTTACCTGGCTTTTGACATTCAGGAAAATGACATGGCGCAAGCTTTAAAAACCATGCGGTTATTCAACATGCGTGGTGCGAATGTCACCATGCCTTGTAAAACAGCAGCAGCCGAATTAGTTGATAAATTGTCACCGGAAGCCAAGCTGATCGGTGCTGTTAATACGATCGTCAACGATGATGGTGTGTTAACCGGCTACAATACGGATGGTCAAGGCTATGTCAAAAACTTAAAAGCCAATGGGATTGATGTCAAGGATAAAGTGATTACGATTATTGGTGCTGGCGGTGCAGGGACTGCGATTGCGGTTCAGACAGCGTTAGACGGTGCTAAGCAGATCAACATTTTCAATCCCAAAGACCCATTCTTTGCCAATGCGGAAAAAACAGCTGAAAAGATCATGACTGAAGTGCCAGCCTGCAAAGTCACTGTAAATGATGTCAATGACCAAGCCATGCTATACGCCTTGATCAAAGCAAGCGACATTGTCGGAAATGCAACGAAAGTTGGGATGGCACCACATACAGATGGTACCGTTGTTGCAGATCCTAGCGTTTTCCATGAAGGGTTAGTGGTAACGGACACCGTTTATAACCCAATTGAAACGCGTTTCTTACGTGAAGCAAAGGTCCATGGTGCTAAAACCATCGGTGGTCGTGGCATGTTGCTATGGCAAGGAGCAGCTGCCTTTAAGCTTTACTCTGGTGAAGATATGCCATTAAAAGAAGTTGAACAGATCATTTTTGGTAAGGGGTAGTCAATATGGAAAATTCAAAGAAATTTTGGCCCACCGCCTTTGCACTGTACTTCTCTTATGCGATCTTAGGGATTGCTTCTTCAATTTTAAGCCAATACAAAAGTCAGTTTGCCACAGCTTGGGGTGCTAAAACTTTAAGCTCTGGTGCGGTTGATGTGAGTATGGTGGTTTCAGTTGTCGCTGCCTTTGGCTTAGGACGCTTAGTGGCGTATCCCTTTGCTGGCCCAGTTTCTGATAAACTAGGTCGTCGGGTCAGTGGCCTAATTGGCATTATTTTATATGCGGTGTTCTTCTTCGGCATTGTTTTTTCAAAGAACTTTTGGATGGCTTATGCCTTTGGTGTTTTAAACGGGATCGCCAATTCTTTCTTAGATACTTGTGTCTCACCAAGTTTAATGGAAATGTTCCCGAAGTCCGCCTCCATCGCAAATTTATTTACGAAGTTTTCTATTGTTATTGCGCAGTTCTTATTGCCATTCTTTATCGGTTTGGTGGCTGGCGCAAAACTCAGTTATAAAACGATCTTTATTATTTGTGGGATCTTATTATTAGTTGATGCTGCACTGGTCTTGTTCTTACCATTTCCAAATACGGAAAAATCAGTTGATGATCAAGTTTCAGCCGCTAAAGCGCCAAAACAAAAATTGCATTTTACCAGTGGTTCGATTGCTGCAATTCTAATTGGTTTTACCAGTTCAACTACTTTTATGCTCTGGTTAAACTGTAATCAAGAATTAGGGACGAGTTATGGGATTAAAGATCCTAGTACATTGCAGTCTTTCTATGCTGCTGGCGCTGCCGTTGCCGTATTAGCGACGGCACAGTTAATGCGAATGGGCTTAAAGAATACCAGTATTTTAATTTTGTATCCAAGTATTTCAATCGTTATGTTAGCATTATGTTATTTCATTCAAGCACCATTTATTCTTTACATTGGGAGTTTTGTGATCGGTTACGCGGCAGCCGGTGGTGTTTTACAATTGGCAACGGCCACAACCATCAACTTCTTCCCATTCAATAAAGGGTTAGCGACTTCGATGTGTATGTTTGCCTCAAGTATTGCCAATTACGCGATGTTATCGTTGGCTGCGCACATTACAGGTGCTTCAAGTAGTAACGCACCACGTTTGATTATCTTGTTAAATATTGTCGTCACTGTGATCGGGGTTATTTTAGCCGTGATCGTACGACAAAATAAAACGCAAAGGACGGATTGATAATGATGGCCTCTGACAAAGTTCCTGGTGAAAACACAAAGGGCCGGCGTGCTTACACGACTGTAGCATCCGGTATCTATCTTGCTTATGTGATGTTGGGGATGGCAACCATTGTTGTTTCCCAGTATAGTGCTAACTTTCAAAAGTTATGGCATACAAATGTTGCAGGTGTTTCGACGGTAATTGCGATGGTTGGTTTAGGTCGATTAGCGACAATTTTGTTTGCCGGTCCAATTTCAGATCGTTTTGGACGGAAACCGACGCTGCTGATCGGCTTGGTATCGATGATTATTTTCCTATTAGGATTGGCATTTAGTCGTAGTGTGTTAATGGCATCAGTGTTTGCTTTGTTCTTAGGTTTTACCAATTCGTTTTCCGATGCGGGAAGCTATCCGGCTTTGTCGGATGCTTTTCCGGACAATACCGCTAGCATGAACGCGTTAAATAAGGCGGCTATGTCACTGGCCCAATTCGGATTACCATTCTTAGTTGTTTTATTACCAACAGCGCGGCCAATGTTGATTATGATGGCCATTGTTGTGGCTTTAAATTGTTTACTGGTTAGCCGTAGTCGCTTTGCACCGCAAAATCGACCTGATCAAAAGGCGCAATCGGAGACACAAGCTGTTAGTCATCACACGCAGCCACGAATGGCCGTTGATGGTTTGGCGTTGATTTTATTAGGTTTTACGATTTCGTTTACCTTCTACATTTTTATGCAGTATGCACCTAACTTTGGGGCAACAGTCTTGCACGTTCCAGCAGTGACTGCCAAAAGCTTAATTTCATGGTATGCCATTTCCTCTTTGATTTCAGTTTTCTTAACGACGATCATTGTAACGCGGGTCAAATTACTGCCTTTGATCTTCACTTATGTTGTGATTTCTGTGGCTGCTTTAATCGCGATGGTCACTGCACCAACTTTATTGGTGGCACGGATCGCCAGCATTTTAATTGGTTTCTTCGCTGCCGGTGGGATCTGGCAGTTAGGTTTAACTGTTTTAACGCAATACTTCCCACAGGAAAAAGGGCGGGTAACTGGTTATTATAGTTTTTCGACTTCGTTAACCTACTTTGTTGGACCATTTGTTTCCAGTTTCATTATTAATGAAACGGCTATCAGTGTGATTCGAGTGTTCCAAATCGATGTGGTGGTAACTGTTATTGGCGCCGTGTTGTTACTGATTTTATGGCAACGTAATCGTCGCTATCACTTTATTTAATCAAAAGGCTGAATCGCATTTGTGGTTCAGCTTTTTGATTGCACAAAATCTATATTTGGCAATAAGCATTATATTGCTTATTTTTCGTTATATTTTAATTTTAAGCAGTATACTGCTTATTTTTGCAATAGCTTGTTGCGCAAGCAAGATTTATCAAACAACCACTCTTTGTGAATTCCTTAAGCATGTGGTAAGGACTGCCGGGCTAGTGGGAATATGCTATAATGAAGGCTGGATTGTAACCGGACTGTCATAAAGTTACCGGTGCGTTTGAATTTAGAGATAACGGCGTTTGCAGGACTTTTTGCAAGCGCCACTTGCGACGAAAGGAAGTTGAATGATGCAGTTACAATTGGGCGAAATTTCTGCACTCTTAACGGAACATCATTTATTAAAAAAACAGCCAGTGATCACCGCAGCACTACAAGCAATTGTTGGTGTGGCTTATGATTCGCGTAAAAGTACAGCTGGCTCGCTGTTTTTTTGTAAAGGCAATTACAAGCCAGCCTATTTAACCGCGGCTCGGGAAAATGGTGCGGTGGCGTATATGGCTGAACGTGAATTGGCAGAAGGTGACGGTATGGCGGCGTTTATTGTCACCAATATTCAAAAGGCCATGTCCTTGATCAGTGCGGCATTTTACGGGTTTCCGCAAAATCAATTATTTATCATTGCTTACACAGGTACGAAAGGTAAAACCACCTCGAGCTACTTTACCCATGATATTTTAAAGACTGCGACTGCTAACAAAACCGCGCTATTTTCAACCATTGATCGGATCGTTGGTCCGAAGCCGGAACAAGAATTCAAGTCGCATTTAACCACACCGGAGTCGTTGGACTTATTCCACGATATGCGTGAAGCGGTGGATTCCGGGATGACGCATTTGGTGATGGAGGTCTCCTCACAGGCTTATTTGAAAAACCGAGTTTATGGCTTGCATTTTGATGTTGGGGTTTTCTTGAACATCACCCCAGACCATGTAGGGGCCAATGAACACCCTAATTTTGAAAACTACTTGCATTGCAAGTTGCAATTGTTGGCCAATGCGAACGTTTGTGTGATCAATGCGGAAACCGACCGCCTGTTGCAGGTTTATCAGGCGGCTGAAGCCACCACAGATCCGGAAAATATCTACTTATTTGCGCATCAAGATTTCCAGCCGCAAGTGGCAGTGCCAACCATTGATTTCCGGTATAAAAGCGACCAAGCCAATTTAACGCACAGTCAGTTTGAAGTGTACCCCGTCACGGCTAAGGCGCAACAAATCGATCATGCAGGCACCTACAAATTAAGCTTGCCAGGGACCTTTAACGAAAGTAATGCGGTTGCTGCAATCATCACCAGCGGGCTAGCTGGTGCATCAACAGCAGCAGCGCAAACCCAGTTGGCCCAAGCCTATGTGCCCGGCCGCATGGAATCCTTGAAAACTGAAAATCATGGCATGATCTATGCGGACTATGCCCATAATTATGCCAGTTTAAAGGCGTTACTCAAGTTTTTGGAAAGCCAACAAGCCACTGATAAAGTTATTGTCGTGGTGGGCAGTACCGGGAATAAAGGGGTCTCTCGGCGCGAAGGCTTTGCTAAAGCATTGAATGAATATGCGGATGTGGCGATTTTAACCGCTGACGATCCGGGCTTTGAGGATCCTAAGGCGATTGCAGATCAGATCAATGCTAAAATCGACCACAACAAAGTGGCGGTGACCATTGAAATTGACCGGCCGAAAGCCATTGCATTGGCCATTCAGCAAAGTACCAACCGCGACATTGTGGTGTTAGCCGGTAAAGGCGACGACGCTTATCAAAAAATTAATGGTGTGGATACCCCGTACCCAACGGATATGGTGGTTGCAAAAGAAATTGTGAGAGGGTTGCAAAAATAACATGACGCAAGAAGCAGATTTTATTCCAGTTTTATTAGGCAGTGATATTAACGTTTATGGGATGGCACGTTCATTTTATGAGGCGTACGGCATTAAGTCGAAGGCGTTTGCCAGCGTTCAGTTCGCACCTACCAAATACAGTAAATTAGTCGATGTTGAAACGTTCCCTGGTTTTAATGATGACCCAGGCTTCATGACTAACATGCAGGAAATCGCTAAGCGCTATGCAAACAGCACGAAACCTGTGTTGTTAATTGCTTGTGGGGACGGCTATGTTGAATTAGTGTCCAAGCATAAGGCTGAATTAAGTGAAACCTTTGTGGTACCGTACACTGATTATGACATGGTCGAAAAACTGATCAGTAAAGAAGCCTTCTATGAAATGGCAGATAAGTACGATTTGCCACATCCCGCCACGAAAATCATTACGCGGGCGGCTTATCAGGCAGGGGTTGCTCAAATAGAAGTGCCATTTGAATTCCCAGTAGCCTTAAAGCCTTCCAATGCCGTTGAATGGTTGGAAATTCATTTTGAGGGTCGGAAAAAGGCGTTTACGATTAAAGATCGGGCTGAATTTGACGACATTGTGAGCAAAATTTACGATAACGGCTACACCTCTGATGTGATCTTACAGGACTTTATTCCTGGAGATGATTCCAACATGCGGACATTAAACTGCTATGTGGATCAATACCATCACGTGAAAATGATGTGCTTAGGTCATCCATTACTGGAAGACCCAACCCCAGCTGATATTGGGAATTATGTGGCGATTTTGCCAGAATATAACCAAGATCTGTATGACATTATTCAACGTTTCTTGGAAACCATTCAATTTACCGGTTTCTGTAACTTTGATATGAAATTTGACCGCCGGGATGGTCAATTCAAGCTGTTTGAAATCAACTTGCGCCAAGGCCGGAGTAGCTTCTTTGTCACGCTAAATGGTTACAATTTGGCGACTTATCCAGTAGCGGACTATATTACCAAAACGTTAAAAGATACCCCAACGGTCTATGGGAACAAAGATCCAAAGACCCACAAATTATGGCTAGGTGTTCCAACCAAAGTCTTTAAAGAATATGCCCGGGATAATGACGATAAAAAGCGGGCGCTGGACTTGCTAGCCGCTAAGCAATATGGTACAACGGTGTTTTATAAAGGCGATCGGAACATTAAGCGGTTCGTATTAATGCATTATGCGTTCTACTTATATAATGGTCGCTTTAAGCAGTACTTCAAGGCCAACAAAGGAGCCGGCTTGAAGTAGTTAGAAGGGAGCTTCGCCGGATGAAACAGTTTTTCTCGATTTTAGGTGGTATGGGAACGTCGGCCACTGAAAGTTTTATTCGCATTTTAAATCAGCGCACACCGGCCAATAATGACCAAGAATATTTAAACTATATTTTGGTGAATCACGCCAGTGTCCCTGATCGAACGGCCTATATTTTAGACCACCAGCAGCAAAACTTTTTGCCAGAACTACTCGATGATGTGCGCCAACAAAATTTGCTAAAGCCTGATTTTATGGTGATGGTGTGCAATACAGCTCACTATTTTTATGATGAACTGGCTGCCGCCAGTGATGTACCATTTTTGAATATGCCGGTGGAAACGGTCAAGGAGATCCAGACAAAATTTCCACAAGCCAAACGGATCGGTGTGGCTGCGACGCGGGGCACCATTGGCAGCGGGATTTATCAAAAAGTGATCCAAGATGCTGGTTTAACAGAAATCGTGCCGGCACCAGCGATTCAGGACGACATTGATGAATTGATCTATCATCAGATCAAAGAAGAACGTGGCAAAGTCGACCCAGCTTTGTATCATGGCATTTTACAAAAAATGCTGACGGAACAAAATGTTGATGTGATTATTTTAGGCTGTACCGAATTATCGTTAGCCCAAGAATTGGCGCCAACGGACCAATTCCCACTCGCCGATGCGCAATCGATTATTGCCGATCGCACCTTAGCATTAGCCGCAAAATTACAACATAAACCTTATTAATCAATAGCATCCCGATGGTGGGGTGCTATTTTTATGGGCGGTCGTTTGTGTTGATATTGTGCAATCGCCACTCGAAGCAGCTTTCAGCACAAAAAAATACCAACCGCATTTGCAGTTGGTAGCTTATCAAAAGTATTATTTTTCAGTTTCAGCCTTGATTTCTTTGGCGTAAATGTAATCGCGGGTCATTGGCAAAACCTTACCAGAAGGCCCTTTGGAAATTAAGAACTGGATCACGTCGATATTACCTGATTCAAAGGAAGCGGCACAAGCTTGTAGGTATAAGTCCCACATGCGGGTGAAGCGCGTGCCTTCCATTTTTTCAATTTTAGCGCGCTTGGCGTTGAAGTTTTGGTCCCAAATTTCAAGGGTGTGTTGGTAATGACGCCGCAATGGTTCCATATCAGTGATCTGTAAGTCGGCGGCAATAATGTGATCGATATTTTCACTGAGACCTGGAATATAGCCACCAGGGAAAATGTATTTATTGATCCAAGCGTTTAACGCGCCACCTTGTTGCCGCGTAATGCCGTGGATCAAGGCGGTGCCATCTGGTTTCAAATACTTGGCAACTGTCTTGAAGTATAAGGCGAGGTTTTCTTTCCCAACGTGTTCAAACATCCCAACGGAAACCACGTAATCAAAGGCGGCATGCTTTAATTCCCGGTAGTCGGTTAATTGGACGTCCGCCACATCGCTAAGGCCTTGTTCCTCGATTTGGTGTTGAACATAATCATATTGTTCTTGGCTTAAAGTGATCCCAGTCACTTTCAAACCGTATTCTTTGGCTGCTGTCAGCATTAAAGTGCCCCAGCCACAGCCAATATCTAATAAAGTGTTACCAGCTTGTGGGTCTAATTTATTGAGAATATGCCGTACTTTATTCATTTGCGCTTGTTCAAGCGTATCTTGTGGGGATTGGAAATAAGCACAAGAGTAAGTCATGGTTGAATCAAGCCAGAGTTGGTAAAAGTCGTTCCCAACATCATAATGGCTTTGAACGTCATCTTTACTCTTTTTTTCAGAATGAGATTGTTTTGGCAGGAACCGAATATATTTCGAATTACGCATAAAGCTATCGGCACTTTCGTAAGCGGACATTAAGAGCCGTTGAATGGCATCTGCGCCGCCTTCGATATCGATCTTGCCGTCCATGTAGCCTTCTCCTAATGAGAGAGAAGCATTGTTCAAGATCTCTTTAACCGGGATCATGTCGTGGAAGGTAATGGTAACTTCTGGTTCGCCGTCTCCATAAACTTCGCTCTTGCCATCCCAGAAATTGATTTTAACGGGAAAGTTAAACGAGTGACTAAATAACGTCTTATAAAATGTCTTTTCAAGCATAGTGCGCGCCTTCCTTTTCTTTAAACTATATCGACTATCTATTATACGCCTTTTTCAGAAAATGCCATGGGCAAACTTTGATATTTCTTTAAAAAAGGGCTGGCCGGCGAAAACGACACCGCTAAAACATGGTATACTCATGGTATCTAGACTGCAATCATAGCGCTTTTAAAGAAGGTACCAATTTTGAAAAAAAGTTTCAAGTTATTCGGCTTATTCATTGTTTGCTTAGCGTTAGCCAGTTGTGGTCACGCAACCTTGACCTATCAAGGTGCTTGGCGTCAAGGCCAGCGCGCTGTGAAAGCTGAGAAATACCAACAGGCACAAACTGCTTTTCAAAAGGCAGTGAAGCTGAAACGAACCAAACAAGCCACCGCAGCTTTGACGCAAGTGAAAGCTTGGCGGGCGGCTAAAAAGGCCCAAGAAACCGGGAATTATACCCAAGTGGCTTATGAATTAAAAGTGATCAAGCAAACCAAGCCAGCATTAACGGTATTGCATCAAAAGGCCACCAAGTTGCAACAAACGTCGCAAACTGTGATCAAGCAGACGCAGGTTTATCAGCGGCAATTGGCCAAGGCCAGAGCATTAAGTGATAACGGCAATATTGTTGGTTCCAACCAAAAACTCAAGGAACTGTTGGCCACACCGGCCTTAAAGCAAGCTGCTTATCGCCAAGTGCGTCAAGAGGCCTCCGCTTTGAAAGAAGCGAATGCTGATCAATTGAAACAAATGCAAAAGAATGCCCAATAGAAAGTAGGTTGATGAGGATGCGCCAAAGTAGAAAACAAGCACGACTCAATCAAAAATATCGGCAATTACGTTTCCGTCAGCTGTTATGGCCGGTGGCAATCGCTGAATTATTGCTGCAAGGCACTGCTATTCGCAGTATTTTACACCGGGGAATCTTTAAACGCGGCAATAAATGGCTGTGGTTACCATTGACTTTTGTGCAACCCATTGGCCCACTTTTGTATTTCCGCTATGGTCGTGGCACACGTTCCAATCAGACTAAAATCAAAACAAAGTAGGTCGTTTTATGGCACAGGAGGAAGATATGCAGCTCACAGATCTTATTGCAAAACGGCGGCAAGGGGACACTTTAACCGCCGCTGAATTGAAATTTTTTATTGACCAGTTATCAGCGAAAGACGTGGACGACGCCCAAATCGGCGCTTTTTTAGATACGTATGCGTTTACGGATATGACAGACACGACTGAATTAACGGACTTCACCATGGCGTTGGCTTATTCAGGCGGTATTTATGATCTCTCGGATATTCCAGGTATCAAATTAGATAAACAAGCCACTGCTGCGCTTGGTGATAAAACCTCACTGATTTTATTGCCATTGATTGCTAGTTTAGGCATTCCAGTCGCAAAGCTGAGCCAACCAGGACTGGCCGGGTTACCCAGTACCTTAGATCGTTTGGCCGCTATTCCAGGGTTTAAAACCACGCTTAGTCCTAATGAATTTGTGAGCCAAGTACGGGAAACAGGTCTTGCCATTGCGGCACCGGTGGCTGAATTAGACCCAGCTGACCAAAAATTACGGCGCTTACGCGTGCGGACAGCGACTTTTACCGTTCCAGGCTTACTGGCAAGCTCAATGATGAGTCAAAAAATTGCTACTGGCGCGGATGCCTTGACGTTTGATATTAAAACAGGCGTTGGTCAGCAATTGTTACCACCTGAATTGGCAGAGATCGTGGCGAAAACGTTAGTCCAATTAGGCGACAGTGTTGGCCGGCAAACCGTTGCCGTGGTGTCGCATATGGTGCAACCGTTAGGCCAAGGTATCGGCGCCAGCTTGGAAGTTGCCGAAGCCATTAAGACGTTACGCGGCCAAGGTCCAGCAGACTTACAGGAAATGGTATTGACCTTAGGCACGACCATGGCCCGTCAAGGGGGTTACGCCGGTAGCGATGAACAGATTCAGGCTGCCTTGATCGGTAAATTAGAAAATGGTCAGGCCTTAGATAAGTTTAAAGAAATGATCGGGTTACAAGGTGGCGATGAACGGGTGATCGATGCGCCTGAATTATTGCCACAGCCGGCCTTTATGAGTGATCTATGGGCGGTTGGCGAAGGTTATGTCACCAACTTTGACTTAAGCCGGTTGCAACAAGTCGTTGTAGCCTTAGGAGGTTCAGGTGAAAAAGCGGATCCAGCCGTTGGCATTTTGCTACATAAGAAGTTAGGGGAAGCCGTTGCACCTGGTGAAGCCTTGGCGACGATCTATGGGCAAAGTGATGATCTACAACCGATGGCAGAATTAGCCCAACAAGCCATTACCGTTGGGGCAGAACCAATCGAAGTGGCACCATTGATTGAAAAAGTGGTCACCGTACGTGACATTGAAGAAGCGTAAGTCTGGAAAGTAAGGGGTCTTGCATAGGTGTCGGTTTGGAAAAAGTTTTTAGCCAACGTTGAATTACGCCGGTTTGTGGTATTAGCGCTGATCGTATTGGTATTATGGTTGGTGCGCAGTGTGTTAAGTTTAATTTTACTCACCTTTATTTTCGCCTTTTTGGTGATTCAAGTGGTGAATTTCATTCGCCGTTGGCTCCCCATTCCAGCACCGTTATTGGTGTTGCTGTTGTATGCAGGGGTGATTTACCTGATGTACTTAGCCATCACCAATTACTTACCAGTGATTGCGGAACAAACGGTGAAAATGGTGGATACGGTTTACAAGTTTTATCAGAAACCGGATCAGGACACCAATCAGCTGTTTCATTGGCTGAATCAGTATATTTCCGCCAGTGAACTCACACGGCAGTTTAAAAATGGGATGTCTGTGGCGCTGACTTATTTAACCAGCGTGGGCAGTATGGGCGTCACGTTCCTGATGTCCTTGCTGTTGAGTTTCTTCTTTACCATCGAGCGGGATAAAATGTATCATTTTTCACGGTTATTTTTGAAAAGTCATTACGCGTGGTTTTTCCAAGACATTTACTTTTTTGCCAAGAAATTTGTCAACACCTTTGGCATTGTGATCGAAACGCAGGTACTGATTGCCGTGGTGAATACGGTGATCACCACCACTGGCTTGGCCTTTATGCACTTGCCGCAGCTGCCAACCTTGGCCATTATGGTGTTTGTGCTAAGCTTGGTGCCGGTGGCAGGGGTGATCATCTCGTGTATTCCGCTGTCTTTGATTGGGTATTCGATTGGCGGGATCCAAGATGTGGTGTATATCTTATTGATGATCTTGATCGTCCATTCCTTGGAAACGTATGTTTTAAATCCAAAATTCATGTCTAGTCGCACCAAGTTACCGATTTTTTACACCTTTGTGGTGCTATTAGCCGGTGACCATTTATTCGGCACTTGGGGACTGATCGTCGGGATCCCAATTTTTACATTCTTGTTGGATATTTTAGGCGTCCAACAGTTACCAGGCGTGACCGTTGACAAGCATGAGACAGGTCATTATGATGAAACTAAATAAAAAAGCTTTCGAATCTTTCGAAGGCTTTTTTTAATCAATCACATCAAAGAAAGTAGGTTGCAGCATGAGCAAAGAAACAGCAGCTTTTGTGGCCAAGTATGCCACCAAGCGTCACGGTACCAATTCCTTGAAATGGGATGCATTACAAGCACGTTATGGAGACCCTGATCTGATTGCCATGTGGGTAGCCGATATGGAATTTCGCACCCCAGAAGTGGTGATAGACGCTTTAACAAAGCGAATCGCCCAAGGGGTGTATGGTTATTCATTTACGCCAGATTCATACTATGATGCTTATTTTACGTGGCAAAAGCAACGTCATAATATTACGCTGAAAAAGGAATGGCTGCGGTTTGATAATGGCGTGGTGAATTCGCTTTATGGCCTTATCAATACCTTTACCGCCCCTGACGATGCCGTGATGATCTTAACACCTGTCTACTATCCATTTCGTAATGCGGTACAGGACAACCACCGCAAGTTGGTAGCGTCTGAATTACAACGAGATGACGCTGGCTTATACACCATTGATTTTGCTGATGTTGAAGCTAAGATCAAGGCCAACCAAGTGAAGCTGTTGATCAACTGCTCACCACATAACCCAGTTGGGCGTATTTGGACTGAAGCTGAATTGCAGCAATTGTTAGACTTGTGCCGGCAGTATCATGTCTTAGTGGTTTCAGATGAAATTCATCAGGACATTGAAATTGGCACTCGGCCATTTATTTCTGCGTTAAACGTTGCGAACGGCGCTTATGATGATGAATTGATCGTGGTCACCGCACCTTCTAAAACCTTTAACTTAGCTAGCTTGCTGAATTCTCATGTGATCATTCCAGATGAAAAAATTCGGGCGCAGTATGATGCAGGGAAGAAACGCTTTAATGAAACCGAAATCAGCTTGCTAGGCCAAGTAGCTGCTGAAGCAGCTTACAAAAATGGTGGTGCCTGGTTAGACAGTTTATTAGCCGTCATTCGCGAAAACGAACAGTATGTTCGGACCGAACTAGGTGCCAAAGTGCCAGCCATTAAGATTGCCCCATTAGAAGGGACTTACCTCTTATGGTTAGACCTACGTGACTTAGTGCCAGTCGCTGATACCAAAACATTTATTCAAGATAAATGCCGGATCGCCGTTGATTTTGGGCAATGGTTTGGGGAACAAGATGCTGGCTTTGTCCGCTTTAACTTGGCCACTGACCCAGCTAACGTCAAACAGGCCGTGGCCAACGTGGTGCAACAAGCGCGCTTGCTTTAACGGGTAAAGAAACGGTGGATCGACAAAACCAGCCACAAAAAGCCACCGCCGACTAGAATCAGACCGAATAAGGCGTGCACAAACGACAACGCTTGGCTAGCGTCTACGGCGCCGCGTAAGGCTGGTGTTAGTAAATAAACAATAAAGTAGATCAAGGTCAAGAACCAGATCCCGCGTACAATGTGTCGCATAAAAGTTCCTCCGTGAAAACGATTTTTTAAATATTTCTATTGTAGCAGAACGATTAAAAAATGAAAAACTTTCTGAAAAAAGCGCTACCAAAGGTGTTCAATTTCAAAATGAAAGTGTACAATGAGAGGAACAAAACATAAAAGTGAGGTTATCATCTAATGGCAAAATTAGTCTTTATCCGTCACGGTCAAAGTGAATGGAACCTTTCTAACCAATTTACCGGTTGGGTTGACGTTGATTTAAGTGAAGAAGGCGTACGCCAAGCACAAAATGCTGGTGCTTTATTGAAACAAGAAGGCATCGAATTTGACCAAGCTTACACTTCTGTATTAACTCGTGCCATCAAGACATTACACTATGCCTTAGAAGGCTCAGGCCAATTATGGATTCCTGAAACAAAGACATGGCGCTTAAACGAACGTCATTATGGTGCTTTACAAGGCCTAAATAAAAAAGAAACGGCTGAAAAGTATGGGGATGACCAAGTTCATATCTGGCGTCGTTCTTACGATACTTTACCACCATTATTGAGCGCTGACGACGAAGGCTCAGCAGCACAAGATCGTCGTTATGCTCATTTAGACCCTCGTGCAATTCCTGGTGGCGAAAACTTGAAAGTTACCTTGGAACGGGTTATTCCTTTCTGGGAAGATGAAATCGCACCAAAATTAATCGACGGCAAGAACGTTATCATCGCAGCACATGGTAACTCATTACGTGCCTTAACCAAGTACATCGAAAACATCTCTGATGACGACATCATGGACGTTGAAATGGCAACTGGCGAACCAGTTGTTTACGACTTGGACGAAAAATTAAACGTTGTTAGCAAAAAGAAATTAAACTAATTTAACGGCAAAGAGTGATCCCGTGGGGGTCACTTTTTTGTCGCCATCGGTGGGGTAACCTACCGGATACATAGCATAAGAATGAGATCAGATGAGGGGTTAGGAATTTTGGATAATGTCGCAACAGTCACACAAGAAGAAATGATGAAGTTGGTTAGCTTGTTCCGAAAAAACGGTTTTCGTGGGGAGTATGACACCATTGAACACAGCGAAGCAGGTGGTGACGAATATAACGTCATTATGGTGGATGAGAAAACGGGTGTAAAAGGCTTGTTTACGGCTAACTTGGCTGAAAATACCATTAATTTCCAACATGTGATTGTGGATTAAGAGAGCTACGTTATGGGGAGATCATCTAAGGGTGGTCTTCTTTTTTAGAATGTTTTTGAAATACAAGGGCACTCTTTGGGCACCCTTGAGGCGATTTTACCTAAAACTTAGCGGGAAATTAGCTGATAAAAGTTGGTTTCATAATTAATTAGAATCGAAAAATTTTGTCTGCCCTCTTTGCCCCCTCGGCCCCTGAATTGTTTTTTGTCGACAACAGCCTAGTTATTGGCCAGTGACCAATAACTTTGGAAAAGGGAGCGTGCAAGTAATGCGTTTTATAAAATGATAAAATCTGAGTTGGATGCTTGCCGTAGCTGTTTCGGTATTTCTTATGGTTCTATATTCTTAATATAAGGAATTAAAAATGATACTTGTTATAATGGCATCATAGCCAATTGACGGCGTCATGACCTGAAAACGGCTTGCGTGAAAAAAGTACGGGCAAGTGATTCCCATTTCAAAAACTGAGTGAACGAATGAGGTGACAGCCATGTGCAAATACGGTCACCGTGCAGCAGGAAAATCAAGATGGCTTGGGCCATTGCGATTGATATTATCTCAGAGGCGGCAATTAAGTTTGCCTTAGCTCACGAGATAACAAAAAGAGCCAACCGCTAAAGGCTAGCTCCGACCCAATGCACGTGCTGTGCTCACGCTAGACAGTTTGTCGAGTGCCATCGACGGCTGTCCTTTTAACTGTTATTATAACTGGGAAAAGCTGGATAAGCAAATCACTTAATTTGTAAAAATGAGTTGTGCTTAATTTAAGGTGCTCCCTAGCATAGATAAACGGAGTATCAATTAGTGACTAAAATGTAGAATATATAGTAGGAAGATAACTTCCTGAATCGTCAAATCAATGCAACACTATTTGAATAGGCTAGCCTATGGTGTTAGTGAAGCGCACTTAAAATTGTAATGTTATAACAATTATCGAAGTGTTTAAGATACAGAATCGGAAATAGATCATAAAAGCAAATGCGTAAACTAATGTTAATTGACAAAAATGGTCCCAAAAGCTGTACTCTCTAGGAAAGGTTTTTCAAAATGTGTTAAGCTTGTGTATTCACGTGGGCATGTTATGAGTTAGAAAATAGTAATTGGAAGTGAGGCTAGACTCATGAAAAGCGATGTAAGGGTTCAAAAACAGGATAACGCCATTGTTGCTATCATTCCAAGTAACTTGGCCGTGACACCTGGTACGCGGTACAAAGTTGAGAAAAAGGCTAACGGAGAATTCATTCTTAAGCCTTCGAAGAAAACAATAAATCGCTTGGATGACCTATTCAAAAATTGGCATGGGTGTTATCAGCGTGCAACTGATCTCAACGTTTGGGAAAATACAAAACCAGTAGGGAAAGAGTTGTGGTAGACATACCTAAACGGCTGCATTATTGCTATTAATTTTGATCCAGCTACAGGCATTAAAATTCAGAAACTCGGACTAGCTGGTGGCTACTCACGTTATGGGTCTGACATATGCAACTGGTCCTAAAGGTGATAACAAAAAAGAATCCCAATCAGGTAGAATATAGATAGTGGTTACGAACCTGACGTTTGCTTGAGGAGGTATTTTTTTGAAAAGGATCCCCGAAAATTTAGAGCATGAAATTACTGATGGAAAAGAATCTATTCGCATTGAGTTTAAGGCGGCGCAAGGGCGGGATGGACAAGGTCAAATTCCAAAAGATGTGTATGAAACCGTGTGTGCGTTCTCGAATCGAGATGGCGGTAACATTTATTTAGGGGTAGATGATACGGGCAATGTGCTAGGATTGTCAGACGTGAATCTTACTAAGATGACGAAAGAATTTATCACGACGATTCAGTCGGGTAATAAGCTAATGCCTGCTTTGTATTTGGACATTGCGCCTTACTGGATTGATGACAAAATAATCTTGCATATTTATGTTCCCAATAGTTCACAGGTTCATCGTATGAATGGCCGGATTATTTTTGATCGTCATGGTGATGCCGATATTGACATTACGAATAATACGAATCTAGTGCAACAGATGTATGCGAGAAAGCAAGTTGAATACACTGAAAACAAGATTTATCCATATGTTGAGATAACGGATTTTCGTGCTGATTTGACTGATTTTGTTAGAAAATCCAGCACGAATGTAAAAGGTGAGCATAATCTGGCCAACCAATCAGACTTGCAAGTTTTAAAAAGTTTATCAATGTATAAAAAGGATTACGCGAATGGGATAGCAGGTTTCACACTGGCAAGTATTTTATTGTTTGGAAAAGATGATGTCATTAGAAGTGTGTTGCCTTACTTTGCACTTGATATTGTGGTGAAAATCAAAGACGTTGATCGTTATGATGATCGATTAAGAATCTCAACCAACCTCATTGATAGTTATTCGCAAATGATGGCTTTTATTGCAAAACACATCAATCAACCATTTTATTTACGCCAAGATAAACGAATTGAAATAAGAGATGTACTTTTTCGTGAACTGATCGTAAACATGCTGGTGCACCGCGAGTATTCTAATCCATTTGTTTCGAGAATCACCATCACTGCAACGTCAATTCAATTTGAAAATGCCAATAAACCGATGCATCCTGGGAAAATACGGCGTGGTGATATTTGGCCGTATCCTAAAAATCCCAATATTGCCCGGGTTTTTCATCTCATTGGCTTAGTTGAAGAATTAGGTTCAGGCGTTAGTAAAATTTTTGAGTTTGCGCCAATCCTATTAGGGGCAGAACCGCTCATTGATAATGAAGATCAGTTTACTGTTAAACTGCCGATTACGCCTGAGAGATTAAATAATCTTTCAAATGCACAGCACTTTTTTATTGATAACGGCCATAATTTGAACGCAGATAATATGCTACAAACTAAAAAAGTAGAAATTGATCCGTTTATTCCAAATTACCAAAGTAAAATTATAACGTACTTAAGCGAACATGATTCGATTGACAGGTCAACCGTAGAAACGCTTTTAAATGTTAAACAAGCGCAGGCGATTCGATACTTAAAACAATTGATTAGCGCCAATATTTTGCGAAAAGTTGGTGGCGGGCCGAGCACACGGTATGTATTAATACAACGGTAATGATGAGATATGATAAGGTATGATAAGGTATGATGAGATAGAGATAAGTGATCGTCATACTGGAAATATCTGATTGGCTGATTTTTGCTTTCATGGAAAGAAAAGTTCAAAAATTTAGGTATTGTCTCATCAACAATTAGACGAAATAAATAGCTATAGCCCGGAAATAGCACGAACAATGTGCTGAATGGAAACACTAATTAAGGTTAGCAGGTAAGAAATAATCAATTCTATTCGAATATCATAGTCAGTGCACAAGTCTTAATTGTTAATCATCAATTTAGCTTGTTATCATCATGTCATAATCGATTGGCATGATGACCTGAAAATGGCTGGCGCGAAAAAGTATGGGTAAGTGAACGTCATTTCAAAATGGTGTGAATGAAGCGATGACCATTTACAAATATGGTTGCTGTGCAGGCGGAAAATGGAACCATTACGATTGATATTATCTCAGTGGCACCAATTAAGTTTGTCCTCGCTTACGAAATAATAAAAAGAGCCAACCATTAAAGGCTAGCTCCATCCTCAATACATGTGCTGTGCTCACGTTAGACAGTTTGTCGAGTGCCATCGACAAACTGTCTTTTTACATTGTTATTATAATTAGGGAAACTTAGATCAGCAAATCATTCATTGTTAAGCTAGTTGGCATATGGATCCTTACCTTGCTTAAAAAGATTTTCAGATTGGATTTCACCAGAAGATTCATGCGAATCAGGTGTTGCGTACAAGGCTTCTTTGCTACTCATCCCCATATAAGTACTGCGATAGGCAGCTTCGGTCATGCCATATTTGTTCACAAAAGCATGAATATCAAGACTGAAATCAGGGGTCGTGTCACTATTTGCTACCTGTGAGCTACTACTAGCTTGTGTCGTTGCTGATTGATTAGATGAGCTTTGAGCGTTACTTTCGGCGGCAGCTACTGATTCACTTGTCTGGCTTGAAGCGCTAGCCACTTTGCTTTCTGATTTTGCGGTAGCTTCACTTGCTGATTTAGCTTTAGCCAATGATTCACTAGACGCTTTATTTTTAGAGGCAGCTACTTTGATCGAGCTAGCAGCTTGTTTCGAGCTGCTAGCTGAAGCAGCACTATTTTTATGACTAGAATGACTAGAACAGCCAGCTAAAAATGTACCAGCAGTTAAAATAGATATGAGAACGATAATGGTTTTTTTCATGAGTGATCACCTATACTTTCATGTAACTATTTCAGGGGCAGACTAATCAGTTACTTTATTGCTGGGCTTCCGGATGATGTTTCTGGTATTGTTCGGTATACCAATCATCATTTTTGCCAGAGACTGCCTTTTGTGCGCCATTAGGATATTCGACATAGTCGCTATCGTCATTGTAATAATCACTATCATAATTTGTTGTGTCTTCGCTTGAATTTGTATCTGAGTTACTACTTGTATCAGCATATGGATCCTTACCTTGCTTAAAAAGATTTTCAGATTGAATTTCACCAGAGGATTCATGCGAATCAGGTGTTGCGTACAAGGCTTCTTTACTACTCATTCCCATATAAGTACTGCGATAGGCAGCTTCGGTCATGCCATATTTGTTCACAAAAGCATGAATATCAAGACTGAAATCAGGGGTTGTAGTGGTATTGTTTGTTGCTTGAGAAGTACTATCAGATTGTGCTTCTGACGATTGATTTTGCTTCTTTTTGGCCTCACTTGCTGACTTAGCTTTAGCCAATGATTCGCTAGATGCTTTGTTTTTAGAAGAAGCTGCTTCAATCGAACTAGCGGCTTGTTTTGAGCTGCTAGCTGAAGCAGCGCTGTTTCCATTATTGGACTTGTTAGCACACCCAGTTAAAAACGCACTAGCCGTTAAAACGGAGACTGCCAATGCCATGGCCTTTTTCATAATTGATCACCTATTATTCATGCTTAAGTTACAACCTATTGTATTAAAATTCAAGCTATATTATAGACGATTCTCAAGGCATAAACATTGGAAAATATCAGATTGAGTAGCAGTTTTTATAATGATAATCGTAAATTTGACATTGGTTGCGCTTGTGCTTTGGGTCAGTTAGTTTTATTAACCTGAATCGTTATTCTTTCATGTCATTGATAAACAGTCTCAATTACTTCAAAACGCCAAAGCGAGTCTTACGACTATTTTCCAATTAACAAGCGGTATTGATGCCATCGTTAAAGCGCTTTAAAACAGGAATTCGTCAGAAAAACATAAAATGATGTTTTAAATCTGACTACACAAAAAGTTTGGTCAGCCATTATAATCAATTTGTTTGATAAAATGATCCCTATCGATTGCGCGGCAGGCTAGCCGTAGTTGGCAATCGATAGCAGGAAGGATGGTCCAAATGACAGTCGTTAAAATTGTTTATGCAAGTATGACCGGTAATGTTGAAGGTATCTCTGAAATTCTTGAGGAAAAATTCAAAGCGGCGGGATTAGAAGTTGAACGCATTGAAGCTGATGACGCAGAAAGTGATGTTTTTGCGGATGCAGATCTTGCGGTTGTTGCCACGTACACTTATGGCGTTGGTGAAGTACCTGATGAATTCGAAGATTTCTATAATGCGTTATCAACTGAAACACTTTCAGGTAAAGTTTATGGTGTTGTTGGCAGCGGGGATCAAGAAATGCATGCAACAACATTCTGCAGAGCAGCCGATTTGTTTGAAGCAGCTTTTGAAGCAACAGGTGCTCAACAAGGCAGCGCGACTGTTAAAATCGATCAGGATGCTGAAGCCGATGATGTTACACGATTGCAAACATTTGTCGATGAGTTGGTTAAGGCATAGCTTTCAGCAAAAACGAATCAGCCTTTAAAAGGCTAGATTTGATTATTGAGAAGCTTTCTTAAGGAGGGCTTCTTTTTTGTGTGCAAGGATTGATTTTAGAAACAAGCGAGGGGTATTTTTTAAATGAATTGACGGTCAATTAATCAGATCATAACGGCTTTTTCAGATTTAAAGCACTGTTGTTATCAGAATCGAACAAGGCTTAAGCAGAGTACCCAATATAAACAGATCTTAGCAGGTGATTTTTTTACATGAGGTGGTAATTAGTGATGATAGAACACATGTTACATGAAATAATCTCAGTTACATCAAAATATAATTCAGTAAAGTGTTCTACAAACGCTTGAAAAACCGGGGGGGGGTTGCCCTATAATGAAGGTTAACAAAGTTCAAATGATTTAAAAAAAGAGGTGGCAAAATAACAATTGTATCCGGTAGCATTTTAATCATCGGTGTTGTGCTATTCGTGATTGGAGCAGTCGGCTTTTTTGTCACCAATCAGCGTGACGCCCGACAGGATCGGCAACAAGTATTTGAA
The DNA here is from genome assembly GCF_001434575.1 of Loigolactobacillus bifermentans DSM 20003. Classification (GTDB taxonomy): domain Bacteria; phylum Bacillota; class Bacilli; order Lactobacillales; family Lactobacillaceae; genus Loigolactobacillus; species Loigolactobacillus bifermentans. Next base: position 31,100 of record NZ_AZDA01000121.1, on the reverse strand, counting down.
GCAGCAGAAAGCGCCCGTTTTCCACAAGGTTTTCGCTACATTGCGTTGAATGTGAAACGTGAGGATGCGCATAGGCTGCGTGGCGTGGCACAAGGGCCAGTTAAAAATGTTTATTTTGTAAGGTTACCAGATGGTTCGATTCACACGGAAGGCAGTCGCAAGCGCATGACGCCGGTACAGATTACCTTTGTACCAGGGCAGGCTTGGAGCGTGTTAATATTTCAAGGCCAGCAGTTACTGCGTTATCGCGTTCAGCTAGACCAAACCACCTATCGCGCATTGCTGACAGCGTGGTTTTAAAAATGGAATTGTGGGGGATTTAAAATGACATTAAAGGTTATGACAAAATGCATGATGGCAACGGTCGTTTTAGCCAGCTTGGGGCTGGCTACGGGAACACAGGCGGCAACAACAGCTGATTCAAGTTCAACCGTTGGTTCAGCAACGGCCGGGTTAGCGGCCGCTTCGGAAGAAGTGCTGTACGGTCAGCAGGATTACACAGCGGCCGCCAATGCGTTGACCAAGGCCCAAGGAACGTTAACCACAGCGAAAAAGGCAGGGGATGCGGCCGCTGTTAAAACAGCACAGGCTGCCGTTACCGCCGCACAAGCAACGTTAAAAACTGCCAAAGAAACGTTGCAAAAGGATCAAGGGCGTTTAACAGTTGCCAAGGCGAGCTACCAAAACGCCAACGCCAGTGAAGCTAATGATGGCGGGAACGCTGACTTAGCCGTTGGGCAATTAGCCGCCGCTGGCGGGGAACAAATGTATGCCAAGATTGATTTAACCAAGGCGCAAACCGCAGTTGAAACCGCACAAAAAGCGTTGACCCAAGCACAAACTGCTAACAAAGGCGTTGCAGCAGCCCAGGCAGCCTTGACCAAGGCGCAAACCCAATTAGCGCAGGCACAAGCCACTTATCAAAAACGGCACAACACCATGGTCACCGCAAAAGCGCGGGCAGCGGCTTTAAATTCAAAGTCTGAAAGCAACACCAGCAGTGCTAAAACCGACAGTGATGCAGCAACAACCAGCGTTGCCAGTGCGAAAGCTAGTTATGCGGCGGCTGAAAAGCGTGCCGTGGCGGCTAAAAGTCAGGAAGATGTGGCGCAAGCAGCCGTCAAGGCCCATCAGGCTGCTGTGGTTCAGGCCCAACAACAAGGGACTAGCACCGATGTGGCCCAGGCACAAAGCAAATTGGACAGTGCGCGCTCAGTCGCCAGTCGTGCAGTAAGCACCACGCAGCAACAACAAGCGACAGTTGCGCAGACTCGGGCCGCTTATGCCAGCGCGGCGTCAAGTACGCAAGCTAGCACCACTGCCTCAGGGACTAGCGAGACAACGGTAAATACAACAGGCACTACAAATCAAACCACCACGCAGCATAACGCGACGAAGACCAGTACCGGCAATCACAATAATTTGCCGCAAACAAATGAAACTGTAACACCAGCGTTAACCATTAGCGGTGTATTACTAGCTTTATTAGGCATTAGCGCCGTGCGTTTCAATGGCCGCAGTCGTTATCAACGGCGCCATTAGCAGCATCAATTAGATTGTTTAAAACCCTCGAGATGGATGTGATGATCTCGGGGGTTTTGTGTGCTATGACTGACGGTCGTAGCGTCATTTCAAATCAATGATCAAGCATTGGTGGTTTTACTTGTTTCATAAACGTCAATTAAGTGTTGGCAGGCTGTTAAAATGGCTTGTTGATCAGGCAATGGGGTGTGAAAAACCAAGTCGTAGTTGGGATCACGTGGTTTGATCTGATTAACACCATAGGCGACACTATTGGCGGGAACGTTTTTGGTAATAATCGCACCTGCACCGATCACCGTGTGAGCGCCGATCATCACGGGACCTAGTACTTTGGCGCCATCGGCAATCACCACATCGTTGCCGATTACAGGGCCGCCTAAATGTTCCCATTGTTGTGTTTGCCGGTTAAAGCGTTGATTAGAACCTAAGGTGACATTTTGGAAAATGGTGACGTGCTGGTCGATTTTAGCGGCCGCAATGGTACAACCGCGGCCATGATGCGCAAATTGAACATCGGGCGCTAACGCGACACAATTGATCTCACAATTATATTGTTGTTCTAAGGCTTGCGCTGCTTTTTGGCGTTGCTCTGGATCGGTGGCAAAACAGTTTTGTTGAAGTAATATTTTAAAATTTGACATGTTAAAGTTCCTTTCTAAAAGGCGACCAGTACGCGGCCGCGACTGTGATGGTCTTGAGCATAATGTTGCGCCTGCTTGACTTGAGCAATTGGGAAAGTGCGGTCAATGGGTGCTATTAAACGGCCAACTGCTAATTGTTGGATGAATTGGCGGTAGCGTTGTGGCTCAAATTGTTCGTGAACAAAGCTTAAATGTGGTAGATCTTTTTGTTGATAGGCAATTGAAACCAGTTCGGCTTCGGGAAAACGTTGGGTCAAGTTGACTAACAGCGGTCGGTAACCTGCAATGTCAATGATCAAAGGTTGGTTTAGCGTATGGGGTAAGGTGGCAGGCGTGTAAGCTGGTTGAGTGGGACATTGCGTTTTGAAATAAGCCTGGCTGGCCGCAGTGACTAAGGGATAAAGTCGTTTCACTGTGGGCTGTAATAATTGAAGTAAGTACAGACCGATTACAGAATTTGCGCCAGTGATCAAAATCTCAGTGGCAGCACTTGCCAGGATAGCTTGTTGTAAAACCCACGCAGTACCTGGACCAGCGGTTAATGCTGCGGCACTGGCTCCGGTGACGGTTGCCGGTAGTGGGAAAATAAAATCTGGATTTTCCGAAACGATATAATCCGCGTAGCTACCGCTTGGTTGTAGGACAAAGACGCGCTGGTTGAACAACGCTGGGTCGCGCTTAGCACCAACAGCAACAACCTGACCAACACCGCCAATACCAATGGGCCGTGGTAGGTCAGTAAGCTGTTCTTTGGTGGCGGCCGGGTTTGTTTCACGTTTCCAATCGGATGGCACTACGGGGACCACTTGCATTTTGATCAGCACCCCAGTCGCCGTTAGTTTAGGTCGTGGTACAGTCGCAAGCGTTAACGCATCGATACCGTTAAAATTAGTTTGAAGTACAGTGCGCATTATATGGCACCTCCCAATACTGAATTATGTAAGATCTGATTTCGGAGGTTGGCCATTTCTGTTGCGGTTAAGTACACTGCAGAAAATGGGCTACCTTCGATTTATTGTTGCTATGGAAACAATAATAACTGTTTTTGTTTCTTTGTCAACAAAAAAATAAACGCGGCCTTATTTTTCGAGGCCGCGTTTGGTGATTTCTTGCGTTAAATGTTGATTGTAATGTTCTAAAAAAGCTAATGTTGCTTGTATTTCAGCTGGCGCGACATTTTCAAAAACGGATTGATCACGTTGTTGAAATCCCCGAGATAATTGGGCGTGAATTTGGTAAATTTTTTCGCCAGCAGGTGTGAGCCGAAAATACAGGGCTTTTTTATTATCCGGTTTCTGATAACGTTGGATCAAGCCACGTTTCATCAGGCGCTGCGTCATTTTACTAACGGCGCCACGGGTGACATATTGCGCTTTGGCGATTTGGGTGACATTAGCAGTGGGATGATCCCCAATGTATTGAATCGTGTGGACTTCTGCGGCTTTATAACCGTTTAGTTGGGCCTCTAATTGGGCCTTACTGAGCAAGGTCAGCTTATCGATCAGGGTACCTAGCTGCGCTTCAAATTGTTGTTGCGGTGTCATGTGCTGCCTACTTTCTCTTGATCTAATTGTGTGATAGTTTGCGGTTCTGAAATCAAATAGTCGCTATTGCGGCGTTTTAAGGGCGATTATTTCTTGGATAAATTGGTTAAACTTAGCCAGTTCAGCTGCGGTATAGTGACTGGCAATTGTGGCAGCTTGCGCTTGGCGTGCTTGGTCAAAGTTCTGCTTCAGTGTGGCAATGCGTTGGCCAAGTGGTGTCAGGGTGAGTTGCCACTCTTTTTGGTTGTGGACCATTTTGGTGCGGGTTAGTAGGTCTAGTTTGATAAGCCGGTCAACGGCTCGGCTGGCCGTTGGTTGTGAGATGTTGATTTGCCGGTGTAAGTCCTTTTGAAGATAGGGGGACGTTTGCGCAATTTTAGCCAAGATTAAAATATCGCGGGTCGTTAAGTGACCGGCCAGCTGACGAATATCAGCCTCTGAATTTTTTTTAAGCAGTCGTTCTTTTTCAGCATCATCCGTACTATCCAGCGCTAGTAATTGATTGATTGATTGTAAGATTTCGTTGATCATTTATTCATATCCATTCACGTGAATTAATAATTGACTTTTCAAAAGCCAGTCTCTATACTAGCAAATGTATTCGCGTGAATCAATATTTTAAAATGAAATCCGAGGTATTTAACATGAATCAAGTTAAAGCACACCAACCAGTGGTCGGTGTTATGCTGGGGACCAATCGCACAGCACGCATTGGAGCTGCCGTTGCAGAATGGGCAATGACAGCCTTACAATCGGCACGATATGACCTGCAATTAATTGATTTGGCAACCGTTAAGTTGCCATTTTTAGATGAACCAGACGTGCCTGCTCACGGGCATTACCAACAGCCTAGTACGCAGGCATTTGCGCAGTCGATTGCAGCCTGTGATGGGTTGATTTTAGTTTTTCCTCAATATAATTGGGGGTATCCAGCCGTTTTAAAAAATGCGTTGGATACGGTGTACGCCGAGTGGCAAGATAAGTCAGTGGGAACGATTATTTATGGTCGGCATACCTTTCAAGCGGATATTGCCATTCGTTTGGTGTTGGCGGGATTAGGGATGCGTCAATTAGCAACGAATGTAGGCTGTCAGTTGCAGTCGACGACAACAAAGGCCACTGTTGCGGCGGATTTTAAACCATTCGAACCATTAGTTCAGGCTATGGGTGATGAAATGGCGTTGCAATTGGCGCATGCGGCACACTAGTATTGCAAATATTTTTAGACGAATAAGCTTGGTGATTATTTTATAAATATAAATTTAACTTCGTATCTGAGAGATTGTACTATTTAGAATGCTGATGACAACGCGCCACTAATCAACCGCTTTCAGATCACTAATTTGTGCTACAATAAAAATGTCAATTAAATATAAAAACTAGGGGCGCAAATTTGCTGAGACGGTTTTACCGAACCCTTTGAACCTGTAAGGCAACCCTTGCGTAGGAAAGTTAACTGTTTTAAAGTCGGTTGTCTGGGTTTCAGAGCAAGCGACTTTTTTGTGTTCCGGTATAGGGAGGCACCATTTTGACCACATTTACCGATCAAATTCACACTGCCGCAGCGCCATTTTGGCAAAAAAGTTTTGACCATCCGTTTATTCATGAAATTGGCGATGGTTCGTTACCAGATGCTGTTTTTCGGTACTATTTGATTCAAGATCACCATTATTTAAATGAGTTTGGAAAGTTGCACCAACGGATCGCGGAAAAGTTGTCAGATCCTGCCGATGTGGCCTTTTTAGAGGCTGGTGCGCAAGGCCTAAAGGACGGCGAAATTGCGGTTCGGGATGGTTTTTTTGAAACCTTAGGGATCACCAACGCTGAAGTGGCGCAAACACCAATGGCACCGGCGACCTACAACTATGTGAATCATATGTATGCGGAATTAGATCGCGGCACACCTGGACGGGCGATTGCCGGTTTGTTGCCTTGTTACTGGCTTTATAATGAAATCGGCCAACGCTTAATTGCCCAAGGGTCACCGGTTGACTTATACCAACGCTGGATCGAAACTTACGATAGTGACGGCTATACCGATAGCGTTAACACCATGATTGAATTGACTAATAAAACGGCCGCAAAAGCGGATGCCCAAGAGCAAGCTAGCATGCAAAGTTCTTTTGTACGCAGTAGTGCGTATGAATTGGCCTTCTGGCAAATGGCAATAGATCAGCAAAAATGGGCAATCTAAGAATAGCTTGAATGAAGTGAATCGCGCAACAATAGCCCACAAAGTGGTATTTCACGACTTTGTGGGCTATTTTATTTTGATTTTGGTTTGGCATTAAGCTTTAACTTGCACCCCAAATAAGCTAATTAAGTTGGCAGCTTGCCAAGGGGCAATCACTAAGCCGCCAATATCTTGGGCGCTAAGGTGCCATTCACCAAGTGTTGAACGGCTAACGTCCCAGCCTTTCAGCTTGGTGTCCAGTAGATCAACGCGTTGAAGTTGACAATCGTCAAATTGGACCTTGGTGCGTAAGCGGGTGGTGACGTTTAGAAACAAGGCGTCCGTGAAATCGCAAGTTTGAAACTGGCATTTTTGAAAATAGGCTTCCGAAAAATTGATCATTTGTGCCGGACAATTTTTAAATGTGGTGGCAATCAGTGTGGTTTGGGTAAAATCAGCACCTAATAAACGACAGTCGGTGAATTGACAACTGCCAAATTTTGCCATTTTAAAGTCAGTATTGGCCAAATCGCAATGTTGAAACGTGACGCTAACAAAGTCATTATGGGATTGATTTTCAGGAAAAGTACAGCGTTTAAAGGTAATATCGCTGAGATGAACCGGTAAGTCAGTGTCCGTAAAAGTGCACTTCGTATATTGGTCTAACGGTTCACAGTCGGCTAAACGTAAGGTTTCATTGAGATGTTCGATGCTCAGGGCTCCAATCTTTAATTGTGGTTAATTAGGTCATTGTTCTTCGGCGTAGTAAAGGATGTCACCGGGTTGACAGTCAAGTACTTGACAGATTTTAGCAAGGGTACTGAACCGAACGGCTTTTGCTTTACCAGTTTTCAAAATTGAAATATTGGCAGGGGTGATACCAACTAAATTGGCCAGTTGTGTGGTTGTGATGTGACGTTTAGCCATCATAACATCTAATTGTACATGTATCATTGCGACACTACTTTCTTTTAAATAGTTAGTTCGTTTTCTTGTTGCAGTAAAACGGCTTTATCATAAATAAAATAAACCAATCCTAAAACAATAAGTAAAATGATATCTTGTGGTAAATCAGACCAACTGATGGTCAATTGACTATTAATACGATATAGATTTGTTCGAAGTATTTGGTTTGCGGTTGCAATAAATAAATCAGCGCTAATACCAAATAGTTGTGCAATGACGATATGCTTTAATTGATGGACATTGTGTAAAGAAAAGTATTGTTGGCGTTGCAAGCTGCGAAGGATTTGAATACCTGCACGCATGAGCAATGTAGCTGCAATCAGTGCAAATAAAATACCAATGGCCAGAAAAACACTGTATGTTTTACTAGGAAAGTTTTGAACTGCCTGTGCCGAAAGTTGCGTATGATTTAAAATCAACAAATAATTACGATCGGTTACGATACTTTGCGCAACATTGCCATTAAAACCGGTATAAAGAAAGGTCAGTGGTTTAAGAAAAGATACATACAGACAAAATAGAATGAAATAGAACAACAAGATTAAAACGCGACTACTTATACTGAGTGCTTTAGACATTTGAATTTCCCCTTTAATTTTATCGAATCCAGTATACCATATTGTTTATCGATAATAAAATATCGTTATTCGATATATCTATTGAGTTTTAAAACTTAACTAGCGTTGTTAGATTTTATTAATGAAAATTAGTTCAAAAAAATAAACGAATCAATTGACAAGTATTTAGCGGGATGCTTTAATGGTTTAAAGAAATGAACGGAGGCCGTACAATGGCAGATTTATCGAAAATAAAAGCAGAATTTACAGCGTCTAGTCAGTTTTTGGTGGCATTGGGGGATGAAAAACGTCAGGCCATTTTGTTAGCTTTAATGGCGGATCGCGCCTGTCAAGGGGTCCGGGTAAGCGAGTTAACGGCGGCCACTCAGTTATCGCGCCCGGCTATCTCACATCATTTGAAAATTTTGAAAGAGGCCAAATTAGTGGACTATCGTCGTGAAGGAACCAAAAACTTCTATTATATTGTGCATGAAACGGCCGCTGTTCAACAATTACAGCAATTGTTACAGGATGTGGTGCAGGTGATGACTGCGGAGGCCAACTAAGATGATAAAAGTTTTAATTGTTGAAACCAATGTGACCCGCTACGGCAAGACCACGGATCCAACTGGGTTGTGGTTAGGGGAGGCCGCAGAATTTGTGGCCGACATGCAACAGGTTGGTATCGCAGTGGATTATGTCAGTCCTAAAGGTGGGTTTGTGCCACTTGATCCACGCAGCATGAAATATACGGATGAAACGATTTTAAAAGTTTATGAAAGTGCTGATTTTGTTCAACGCGGGCTGACCCAGACGTTGCGCCCAGATCAGGTTGACCCAGCTGATTATGCGGCGATTTATTATACCGGCGGTCACGGTGTCATGTGGGACTTTCCAGACGATCCGGCGTTACAAAAAATTGCGTTGACGATTTATCAAAATGGTGGGTATGTCACATCAGTTTGTCACGGTATCGCCGGTTTACTGAATTTAAAAACCGAAACCGGACAATATTTAATTGCTGGTAAAAATATCACAGGGTTTACCACAGCTGAAGAAATTTTAGCCGGTAAAAAGTCAGTGGTTCCCTTTCTAAACCGCACCGTAGCGGAAGCGCATGGGGCCCATTTTAGAAAGAAGCGGTTTTACAGTGAATACGCCATTCAAGATGGTCAGTTAATCACCGGGCAAAACCCATTTTCAGTGCATGCTGTTGCCCAACGTTTGATCAAACAATTAACGGTTTAAAAGTCGCCTCCTTGGCGGCTTTTTTTCACTAAAAAGGGCTAACCGCTTTGTTACAAGACGATTAGCACCTTTGATTTGGAATAAGGTTTGGTATCAAAGCAGACTGATGGATCAACCAGCAGGTTTTGAGTAGCTTGGAATTAACCTCAATCAGGTGAATTTTCGAGAAGAAGTCACATAATCTGCACCAGAACATAACGAAGGTACTTTGACGTCACTTTCAATGATGGTATCAAGTGTGTCGTTGAAAACGCCTGTCAAAATGACGGAAGTAGCTGGCTTGCCAAATGTCAATATCGTGATAACAACGCCAATTGGTACAACTCGATCCTTATAATTTTAAATACTTTGATACAATTTTCACCTTGAACGCACAACTATACTTGATCATCAGAAAAGCCCTACAATTGGTTACACCCCTGAGTTGATAGTGATGAACCCTGATTTGGGCAGGCATTTGGACCAACCGCTAACAGTTATGACGTTATCTTAGTTGCAACGGTCGAACTTCAAGCAGAATCAAATACATTATTGACAGCACGACCATACTCTCAAAGTAGATTTAACTCATACTGCCGCAGGGTTCAGTAGCGACTCGGTTAGTGCAACTAAGGTCTGTAAATCGATATCTTGTCGTTGGTGCCAATCGCTTAATATTTGTGTCAAGCCAGCGGCGATAAAATCACTGGCATAGATAGACTTATTGGCCAAATCCAATGCCTGCATGCAGCGTTTTGCGTTAACCGTTAGTAAATTCTCCAAATGGTTATCCAATAAACAGTTAAACAAATCCGCGTGCGTTTCGTAAAATTGAAAAAACAATGTCACCAAAACGTGCATCGTTGTTGGAAGTTTAGCCAAAGCTGCTTGATAATCACTAAAAACAGCTTCCAAGCGGCACTGGATAACCTCATCGCGATTAGCGAATAGTGCATAAAAGGTCTGCCGCGAAACTTTGGCTTCATCAGTCAGTAATTTAACGTTAATGCTAGTGTATGGGGTCGTTTTAAGTAAGGCAAACATCGCTGAAATAATCATATCACGCGATTTTAGTGCGGAAGGATTGGTTCCCTTATACAAAGTTTGACACTTCCTCTCATGTGTTCGACTTATGGATAAATCATTGACACGTGTAAAACTTTTACTTATCATACGACTCATAATCTTTTTGTCAAACCAATTAGAAAGGAAGTTTTATGATGTCTGTACAAATTGCACGTGCCGCAAATCAACCGGCAGATTTCAAAAAATATCACGTCAATCCGGACTATGTTGAAGCCTGGGAAGATGGCATGCGTACCAATGCCGCGGATAGATCCTTTGAATGGTGGTATCTCGATGCATCAATGAATGACGGTTCTAGTGTCGTGTTAACCTACATGACCAAAGACGCAATGAATTTTGGCACCAAACTGACACCTTGGGTATCCTTTGAATGGACTGATAAGGCGGGGCAGACGACATCATGGCGCGTCGATGTTTCACCAGAAGAATTCAGTGCGTCTAAGGAACATTGTGATGTGAAAATTGGTAAAAACACGTTAAGCGGTGACTTAAAGACTTACACCGTGCATTTTGAAAAAGATGATGTTGTCGCCGACTTGACCTTTGAAAATACGCGTCATGCGTGGCGGCCAGGTGCCGGCGCAAATGAATTTGGTGATCATTACTTTGCCTGGCTCCCAGCAGTCCCTGCTGCAACTGTTTCGGCGACGATTCAGATGAATGATCAAATCACGACTTTGACCGGCAAAGGCTATCATGACCATAACTGGGGCAACGAGTCAATGCTTAAGTTGATGCATCATTGGTATTGGGGGCGTGCCGCAGTCGGAGATTATCAAGTGATTTCCACGGAAACGACTGCTGAAAAAGCATTTGGTTATACCAAACTGCCTGTAATGATGATTGACGATCATGGGCAACTCATCAGTGGCGATGCAGCGAATATGACTGTCGAAGACTCAGATACTTTCATCGATGAAGACACCAACAAACCCGTGCAAAAGACCTTACGTTACCGCTTGAAAAATGGTGATACCGAGTACATCGTCACGTATGCTGAAAAGAAAGTCATTTCAGGTTTCAAGATGATTGATCAGCTTACTGGTGCTAAGAAAGCCTTAGCCAAACTCGCCGGATTTGATGGTGCCTACTTGCGTTTTACTGGTGATATTATTGTACAGAAACTGATTAACGGTCAAGAAGTGGACCAGCAAGTCAACCCTGACGGTATCTGGGAGCTGATGTATTTCGGCAAAACAATCAAGGAATAGTAAGTCGGAGCAAGAGGGCCTACTCAAAGTCTTAATGGTCTTCTTTGTGGTATGCAAAGATGTAAGCCAACAATCATCTAAATATTAAGTCGGATCAAAAACCATTAGCTTTCCTGGAGAGTACTTCATCCTAGCGAGTGGTTTTTATTTTGCTGAAAAATAGTTATTAATTTTGTGAATTTGGTTTCATTTTCAATTTGTCTTGCCATTCCTTACTTAAGCAAATTTTTCAAAGGATGTAGACGACCAATAGCCTGATCAGCGACCATACAGTGGCTTGCATGTATCCAACGGGGTTTAAGAAATAACCGTAGTGACCGTTATTGAGCCGGTCACAATAAGCATAAAATCATATCACGTGGCGCAGGAAAAAGTAGGCTAGGTTGTGGACTGGTACGACGCTTTAAAATCAAGGTTAGGGTCAGAAAACTCACACAAATACTACTCAGTAAGCGCATCATAGGCGGCCTGCCATTTCCTGATCAGTAGCGATTTGAATAATGATCTTGCCCGTTGCGTGCCCTGCCCGGGCATAGCGCAGCGCCGTTGATAGGTCGTCAAAAGGTACCACCCGATCAATGATCGGTTTTAGCGTGCCATTTTCAAAAAGCGGGGTTAAAGTGGCCAATTGTTGACCATCAGGTCGCATGAATAAAAAGGTGTATGTGGCTTGCGTCCGTTTGGCCAAAGCGGTGACCCGGCGCGTGGCGAATTGCAACACCAGTTGTTTCCAAAGCGGTAGCCCATAAGTTCTGGCAAAACGCCCAGTGGGAACATCGGAAATGCTGACAATTTGGCCACCAGGTTTAACGATTTGAAAGGCGTCTCGTAACGTTTGACCACCGCGGGTATCGAAAACGGCGTCATAATCCTGTAGAACACTCTGAAAAGGGGTGGTGTGATAATCAATGACCTGATCTGCCCCTAAATCGCGGACCAAGTCAAAATTTTTCGGGCTAGCCGTGGTGGCCACATAGGCACCTAACATTTTAGCGATTTGAATCGCAATCGTGCCAATCCCGCCAGCACCACCTTGAATCAGGACTTTTTGTCCCGGTTGGAGCCGCAGGATGTCGTGTAGGGCTTGATAACTGGTTAAGCTCACTAAAGGCAGGGCCGCTGCTTCCGCAAAAGAAAGCTTTTTGGGCTTTAAGGCCAAGTCATTTTGTGTCACCGCAATGTATTCAGCGAAGGTACCGATCCGCTTTTTTTGTACTCGACCGTAAACGGCAGCGCCGACTTTAAAACGGGTTACTTGTGCGCCAGTTTTGACTACGATGCCGGCTAGATCACTGCCTAAGGTTAACGGCATACGATAAGTGAGTAACATTTTTAAGCCCCCAGCTTGGGTTTTTAGATCAATTGGGTTAATGCTGGCAGTGACGACTTTCACTAACACATCATGGGGACCAATTGACGGGATAGGCACCTGCGTGATGGCTGGTATTGCTTGTTTGTAGTGGGTAATTTGGGCTGCTTTCATCATTGTTTGCAATTAAAGGACTCCACAGTTTGATTGATGGTTTATTTTTTTAAACGGTTAATGACTGTAGTTTAACCAATTGGTTTAAAAATGTCAACCATTGAAATGGCGTCTTTTTGTGCGATAGCTAGTTTAAATGCAATTACTGGAAAGAACGTGTTTTAAAACGGTGTGTCGATCCAGTTAAGGGCACAAGCTGTCATGAAAGGGTCTTTTTAGAGCTAAATGGAAAAAAGCGTCGCTTTCAATTGCATCAACAGCACAACTATGAAGTAGACGACTAGCGGTTGTGTCACATTTTAACGAATAATATTTCAAAATATGAGGTTGAAACAGCTAGTGCCAGCCCGATATAGTAGGGGTACCAGTATGGGGCAATCGACCATTAAAAAAGTTGGATCAGGGGAACCAGGGGGAATTTAAGATGAAACAAAAAGCAGCAAAAATGAACACTAAAACCCGCTATCGGTTATATAAAAGCGGCAAACTTTGGCTAATTGCAGGATTAACCAGTGTGGCACTATTTGATTTTGTCATGTTAGCGCCAACTGCTCAAGCCGCGACACCGGATGCGACCACTAGCCAAGTCACCGCCACAACTGAAACCACAGCTGATTCAGCCGCTACGGGGGCCAGTGCTGACACGGCGGCGTCAACTTTAACCAGTGAAACGACTAAAACGGCTGCCGCTGCAGTGACAAGTTCGGCGCCAACTACGACGAGCACTGATACAACTGCTGCCCAACAGACGACAACCAATGCTGATACCACGGCTACCAAGCAAGATACGTCAAGTGCTGCTACAACCGTGTCGCAACAGATGACGACAACGGCCACGGATACAACCGCTTCCAAACAAGCTGCGACAACGGCCACGCCAGCCAAAACTGCAACGACGCAAGCGACAACAGCGAAGGTGACCACTGACAAAAATAGCGTGACCTTACCAGCTAGCCAAACGAAAACGGCCGTTGCTGCCACCACAACGACGGATCAGCAAACGACAACAGCGTTGACTGGTCGGACTGAAACAACCGCCCAAGTCACCACGCAAATTTTAGCGGATGGGCAACTTTTTGACCAAAACACCACTGCGATTCCAGTGGGCACCGAACTGACACCGGATGCGCAGTATCTCGTGACGGATAATGCCGGTCAGCTACACTTGTTGCAATATGTGGGGTATGCGTTAAATGGCGGCAATCAAGTTGAGTCAGATAAAATCGTCATTCCTGATGCAGATACGGTGGCGTTGGCCTTAAATTATACGGTTGACCCAGCGTTAAGCCTGCCAGTGGCTTATATGATCGACAATGGCAAACAGGTGACCGGGTCTGAGATTATCGGGAGCTATACGGCCGACAGTGTGCCTGAATACCATGCTAGTCAGAATTTTGATAGCACTGGTAAAGAAACCATTACGCTTTATTTTAGTGCTTTGGCCCAAAGTGGTCAGCTTAGCGGGTCAGCAACACCTGCAAAAGTCACATTTGAACTTGATTCACAGGCCAAAACGGCAACACTCACCACTGATACCACCGAAACCATTGACTACGATGAGGCCGTTCAAACATTAGCTGCTAACGGGATCCAATTAGATGGCACAGTTTATATTCCGAATTATCTTGATTTTGCCCAATATGAGCGCATCGAATTTACCAGTTACCCAGCAGCTGTTGCCGGGACCCATCAAGTGGCAGTTTCCTATACGTACGCTGATGGTGCCGCAATCGACCCGACTGAACCAGCGGCGATTTTAACCGCCACTGACAGTCAGCTAACTGCGGATGACCAAATTACAACTGGCGGCTATGCCACCACCTTAAACAGTAATATTGCCGGGGATAGTCGGAATAATGCGCTATTAGGCGGCACGCTGAAACAGATTATTTTGACCACTGCCGATCGGACTTATACGTATGCGCTGTCCGATTATGACAATGGCACCTTTAATAAAATTTATGTGACCATGAAGGCCAATAACGATGATGGGACAAGCCAAGCAACGAGCCAATTACAAGCGGGTACAGACGATAAAAATTGGTATGACGAAAATGCCACTGAATTAGGTTTTGGCATTCCATATTTAAATGACAGCACAAACAAGGCGGCCGATAAGTTATTGGCAACTTTGTTGGCGCAAGGAATTGGTATCGATGGGACCGTTAATTTCAGCACATACGCTGATTTTGCCAAGTTTGATCAGATTCAATTTGTTTATGCTGGCCAAGGTTTTGCCAATCCAGGCCAAATCGCCCAGGTGACTTATACCGCACAAACCACAACTGGTCAACGGATTTCGACTTCAGTGTACCCAACGAATGTTTCGCTGAAAGGCGACTTGCTGTCGGCTAGTGTTTCGGTGCCAGTGATTGAAGACGGTCAACCGCATTATTTGTTTAGCGCCTATGCGCAAACGTTGACAGATGTTAACGGAAACCCCATTCAGGTGTCATTACCGTTTATTGGGATTTTCAAGGACTTAACCGAAACAGCCGCGACTCAAAATCTAGTTGAATTACCAGCTGATTATCAATGGGATGGCGGTTATATTACGGATACAGGGTCTGTTACGACCATACCAGGCTATACCAATCAGAATTTTGCGATTATCGATCCAACACAACCCACTAACTTAGTGCAAACAATTGAAGAAGTCCCTAGCCAAATCACGGCTCATTACGAAAATACACAGGGTATTGCGCTAACCGCAGACCATATTTTACAATCAACGCTGGTAAGCGGACCCCAAGCAACGGCTGACGCGTTAACGGCAGCGCAACTGACACTGAATGCGCACGGTGCCTTGCAACAAATCGTGTTGGAAACGTCAGATGCCTTACAAGCACTCCAACCAGCTGGAATCGGTGCCCAATTAGGTTTACCAAGCACCAAGTACGTTCGTTATACCTTTAATTCGGACCAAACCGTGTTGGTCGAGACTTATGATGACCCAGCAACCATCATCAGTAGTACCCAACTCAGTACCGCAGATGCAACCGCCGAACTAACAGCCGCCGGGATTGGAACGGATGGCAGTGTTAATATGCCGAATTTGATTCGGTTTGATATTACCAAAGCCGTGACCTTTACGTATCAGCCAGCCAGCACGTTGGTTGATGAAACGCAGACGCAAACGCACTTGACGGTCCATTACGTAGACCAGGCAGGGAACGTGTTGTCACCAAGCATCACCAAAACAGCACCGCAAGGAACGGCGTTTAGCATCACGGCCCCAGCAACGATTGGCAATCATATTCTGATCAGTCCAGATCAAACAGTTAAAGGCACGTATCAAGGTAACGCCATGACCATTACGTATACGTATCAAGCGGTGCCACAAGTGGAAGAAAACCAAGGCGAAACACAGTTAACGGTTCATTACGTGGACGATCAAGGCAACACATTAGCGCCAAGTGTTGTTAAAACAGCACCTAAAGGAACCGCCTTTAGCATCACAGCACCAGCGACGATCGGCAATCATATTCTGATCAGTCCAGATCAAACAGTCAAAGGTACGTATCAGGGCAACGCCATGACCATCACGTATACGTATCAAGCGGTGCCACAAGTGGACGAAAGCCAAGGCGAAACGCAGTTAACGGTTCATTACGTAGACGACCAAGGAAATGAGTTGGCACCAAGTGTTGTTAAAACGGCACCTAAAGGGACTGCTTTCAGCGTGACAGCGCCAGCAACGATTGGTAGTTACAGTCTGGTGAGCCCGGATCAAACAGTGACGGGCACGTATCAAGGTAACGCGATGACGATTACGTATACGTACCAAGCGATTCCACAAGTGGATGAAAATCAAGGCGAAACGCAGTTAACGGTTCATTACGTGAACAATCAAGGCAACACATTAGCGCCAAGTGTTGTTAAAACGGCGCCTAAAGGAACGGCGTTTAGTGTGACGGCACCAGCGACGATTGGCAGTTACAGTCTGATCAGCCCAGACCAAACGGTGACGGGCACGTATCAAGGCAACGCCATGACGATCACGTACACGTACCAAGCAATTCCGGAAGTAGACGAAAGTCAAGGTGAAACGCAGTTAACGGTTCATTACGTAGATGACCAAGGGAATGAGTTGGCGCCAAGTGTTATTAAAACGGCACCTAAAGGGACTGCTTTCAGCGTGACAGCGCCAGCAACGATTGGCAATTACAGTCTGGTGAGCCCGGATCAAACGGTAACGGGCACGTATCAAGGCAATGCGATGGCCATTACGTATACGTACCAAGCGATTCCGCAAGTGGACGAAAGCCAAACACAAACGCAGTTAACGGTGCATTATGTGGATCAAAATGGCAAAACGATTGCAGCGGATACCACGCAAAGTGGTCAAGTTGGAACTGATTTTACTGTCACGGCACCAACAATTTCGGGTTATACGACGCAGCAAAGAGTAGTTACTGGGACGTATCAAGGTAACGCGATGACTTTAACGCTCCATTATCAAAAAGATGGTGTGACGCCAGATGAAAGCCAGACCCAGACCCAATTAACCGTTCATTATGTGGATGAAAACGGGCATCCAATTGCCGCTGACACCACGCAAAACGGTTTGGTCGGAACGGCCTTTACCATTACGGCGCCAACTATCAACGGCTATACCTTACAAAATCCAGCACAAGCTACGCTTACCGGTCAGTATCAAGGCAATGCCATGACCTTGACGCTGGTTTATCAAGCCGTAACGCCGCAAGAACCAAATGTAACGCCGCAACAACCAGCACAACCGACACAACCAAATGCGACACCGCAACAACCAACAGCAACACCAGTTGTAGGGCAAGTGACAGCTAAGCCAACGGCCGCGGTAGCGGTTAAAGTGCCAACTACCAGCACGCCGGTTACGACCCACACAACGATCGCACAACAGCGTCAAACAATTTCAAACGGTAAGACGCAAACCGCGTTGCCACAAACCGGCAGTGCGACAACCACAGCCAGCACATTAGGTGGCATCGGATTAGTGGCAGTTGCTAGTCTGTTTGGATTGGGTGCGCAACGGCGCCGTAAGCAGTAAACACTGAGCTTTATTTTGGAAGCATCTAGGCCTTAAGGGACCTAGGTGCTTTTTTGTAGGCGCAAAAAAAGCGTTGACCAGCAAAGCCGCAAGCAACGCTAACATATCAGGTTAGGATTCAAAGGTTGTTTGTTTCAAGGGTGGTTGCCAAACGCTGTTTTAAAATGACTAACACCCGCCGACTGGGAAAAAATTGCGGGGTTGCGCCACGGGATTGGTCCCAGTCGATCAGGCCATATTTGAATTGCGGATAGGCGGTTTCAGCAATGGCCCGGACTTGCTGGGTGGTGTAACCTAATTGCGCCGCTAAGGCCCATAATTCACGCAGCTCACCGCGCAACCGCCGCCGACTCCAAAGGGCACCAATTATGACAATAATCAGCAGGACGATATCGAATACCAGAACAGCATAGGGGTTTAATTGAGGCAGTAGGGGAAGCCTGCTACCCAGATGATCACAAGTAACAGTGTTGGCCAATAGCGCTTGATTTTCACGGTGAACCTCCTCCAGTTCAGCGATGACATAACCCATTTTAATTCAGTATAACAGGTCGATTTTGGTTTTAAAATACACAATGAGAAAGCCGTTACATTTCATTTTGAATTGCGGTAAAATCGATAGGGATAGCACTGGAAAAGACGTGTTATTGAATGAGAAATAGAGGGGACATTATTTTGGGGAATCTCGCAACAGTCACACCAGCAGAAACAATGAAATTAGTCAGTTTATTTCGGAAAAATGGTTTTCGTGGGGAATATGCCAGCATTGCGCATTGCGAAACCGGCGGTGAGGATTACACCGTGGTCATGGTTGACGCCAAAACCAGCGTGAAAGGGTTGTTTCATGCTAGTCTGGCGGATCATACCATTCAGTTTCAGCATGTGATCACCAATTAGGGTTTGAAGGACGATTCAGGCCGCAAGTTCAAATGACTTGCGGCCTTTTTGTTTGTTCCAAGATTGTAGTGTCTTTGTAGTTGTGTCAATCGTTAAGTCGTGAATTGTTAATGAAAAGAATAGTAAATAGCTTTTAAATACTAGCAATTTACTAGCCAATTGCTTAAATAATGCTGCATAATAAATACAGGAGGTGGTCATTATGGCCTTATCACAAATTGGTTTTCGCCTTGATGAAAAAGAGAAACGCGAATTTGAAAAAAATGCAAAAGCTATTGGTCTAACCCCTGCGGCGGCGCTTAAAATGTTTATCGCAAAGTTTAATCGCGATAAGGGATTTAGCTATCCGGTGAATGCAAAGGAGACGCCACAACTACCGGAAGCTGTAGAAAATGCAATGCTAATTGCGAAAGCGGAAGAGCAAAGCTTGTTAGCTGACACTGGTGAGCAGGTAACTAATTTTCAAGCATTACGGCAGCGATGGGGATAACGATGAGCTATGATATCAGACTTGAAAAAACATTTATAAAACGTATGGATCATTTGACGACGTTGTTTAATTTGTCGGTTCAGGATACAAAAGATGCTCGTGAAGCAATTCTTGATGCGGTTGAATTATTGGCAGTCGAGGGGCAGTTACCAGCCATGTATGATGATCATGTACTGGAACATGAACCATGGCGTGGCTACCGTGAATTTCATGTTTTAGCAGACTTATTGGTTGTCTATTCTAAAATAGATGTAGAGCGACGAATTCGAATGGTAACAATTACAAATCATCAAGAGTTTGCGTCAGGCAAACGCTTTTAATGAAGTTAAAAATAGTTATATTTTAAAAGCCATGCAAACGTAATCGTGAACAAGATTAAATTTCATATAAAATATGTTATTAGCGCGTGTATTTATCCATAATGAAACTTTGAACTGATTGAGCCGCCTGGAAAGCCACTGAACACGCACAAAATATTTTTCATTGGTATAGGCAGTGCGTAGGCTAATTTCATTAAATTGAAAGGCCAGTATCAGTTAACCTTGGCTTGTGATTTTTCGCTTAAATTTACCTTAGAAGTCAGATTGGTCAGCGCTTGAAACATGCGGTATACTGGCAGAAAGCGCTAACGACATCGAAGGGGATGGATCGAAATGATTGAATTGGCAAGTTTAGATGATGGACGTACGATTTATTTGAACGGTGAACGGGTGCAACAGCCTTCCACCGTTCAGTTGTTTCGGGATACGTTGACGTATGTGAATGGTTACTATCGGTTACAGGAAGAACGGCCAGAAACGCATTTGTTTACGGATGCGGCTGGCAAACAAGCTGATACCGTGTTTAAAACGCCACGGTCGGCAGCTGACTTGGCAGCTAAGCGGCAAGTTTATCAGGACATTGCGGAACTGTCTTACGGCATGTTAGGGCGGACACCGGATTTCATTAATGCTGGTATTCCGGCTTTTGCGGCACACACTGATTTTTTAGGGCAAGGCCAGTACACCGATTTTGCGGCAAATGCCAAGGCTTATTGTCAGCATATTCAGCAAGACGATGTATTTGTGTCCCATGCCTTACAGAATCCGCAAATTGATCGGGCGCAGGAACTGCATGATGTGAAGCGTGGCGCCACTGGGGTGCAAGCGACAAAAGTCACCGCGCAAGGTATTTATGTTTCGGGGGCAAAAATGGTGAACACCTTGGCGCCGTTGTCAGATGAACTGTTGATTTTCAACACCCCAACTTTGTCACCTGGGGATGAAGCCTATGCGCTGGCCTTTTCACTGCGAAACAATGCAGACGGGTTGAAGATCATTTGCCGCAAGCCGTTTAATCGGCCGGGGTACAGTCGGGATGATTACCCACTCTCCAATGCATTTGATGAAATCGACGCTTATATCGTCTTCGACCAGGTATTTGTGCCTTGGGAACAAGTTTATGTGTTCCAGGATGTGGTACAGTCGAACAAATTCTTTATGGACAGTGGGTTATTTGACCACACCTCCCATCAAGATCAGGCGCGTGGCGTCATCAAATTGGAATTTGTCACCACGTTGGCCATTGAAATTGCGGAACGGCTTGGGGTGGACCATTTCTTAAATGTTCAGGAATCGCTTGGCGATTTAACGGCCAACTTAGAGTTGATTCGCGGCGCCCTTTTAAATGCAGAAGTTTCAGGTGAGTTGGATGATGCCGGGGTATTTGGCCCTAATATGCAGGCCATTTTGGCCATTCGCGCGCAGTTGCCGAAAATGTACGAAAAAGCCATTAAAACGATTCAGTTATTAGGAGCAGGTTCGATGATGAGCGTTCCTGATTTTCGCGATTTCGACGGCGAATTAGGAACCACTTTAGAGGCAACCATGGGGAGTCATTTAATGGATGCCACTTTCCGGGCGAAGTTGTTGAACTTAGGCTGGGATGTAACGGGTGAGGCTTTTGGGCAACGTCAATTGATGTATGAGTATTATCACGGTGGTGATCCGATTCGGATTCGGGCCAACCATTACCAAAATGAAGCACTGGATAAAGGCCGCGATATGTTATATCGCATTTTATCGGAATAAAATGATTGCCTTCTGCTATTTTAAGGTGGGAGGCTTTTTTCGATCCGTCCTGAATAAGACAAACATGATTCGGCTTTCTGAGGTCATTCTGTTGATGTTAAATCAGAATTGGTTGCTTATTTCTAAGCTGTTTCTCAAAATGAAAGTCGCTTAATGAAAAGCATTTATTTCTGTGGATGGGTTGATTTTTAAAAGCTGTCTATCAATTGGTATAGTAATTTTATTATTGAATTATTATAATTCAATTGCGCAACCAGCTTTTATGAGGGGCAAAATGAAAGGGCTACTTGTATTCACAATTTGTAGCTCACTTACATTTCACTTCAAAATGTCACAAAAGTTATTGATAATAAAGCGCTTACATGCTATGATAGACACACTCATAGTGTAATTAGGTTTAACTAATGTATGGATTGGTTCTAGCTGATGACGAATCTCATTTTCAATTAGGCTTGGAGATGACATGAGTCGGGGGCACCGAGCTTTCCGTCTGGATGTTAACGTACTGTTGAGGAGAACTTTTGACAAGTGAAGTTAGGCAGGCAAAGCAAAGGCACGGAGGTAAGTTATGAAGATAGTTGCTTATGGTATTCGTGATGATGAACGTCCCTATGTCGCGCAGTGGTCAGAAAGTCAAAATGTTGAAGTCAAGATTGTCAGTGCATTATTAGATGAAGACACCGTTGAACAAGCCAAAGGGTATGACGGGGCAGTTGTGTATCAGCAAAAGCCTTATACTGCCGCAGTTTTAGACAAATTAGCCAGTTATGGCATTACTGCCTTGTCCCTTCGTAATGTTGGGGTGGACAACATTGATGCGGACGCCATTAAGCGCAATGGGTTTAAAGTCACCAATGTCCCAGCTTATTCACCAGCCGCAATTGCGGAATTAAGTGTGACCCAACTCATGCGTTTGTTGCGGTATACGAATATTTTCGACAAAAAGCAAGCCGCTGGGAATTTGAAATGGGCGCCTGATATTGCTTTGGAATTAAACCAAATGACCGTTGGGGTTGTGGCAACCGGCCGGATCGGTCGTGCTGCGATTCAAATTTATAAAGGTTTTGGGGCCAAAGTGATTGCCTATGATGTGTTCCGCAACCCCACTTTGGAAGCGGAAGGCATGTACGTGGATACCTTGGATGAGTTATATGCCCAAGCAGATGTGATCACCTTACATGCACCTGCCACTAAAGATAATGATCGCATGATCAACGATGAATCAATTGCAAAAATGAAAGACGGCGTCTTCTTAGTCAACGCTGCCAGAGGTGCATTGATCGATACAGATGCACTGATTAAAGGGCTGGATAGCGGTAAGATTGCTGGCGCCGCCATTGATACTTATGAAGATGAAGTTGGGGTATTTAATACCGACTTTGGCAGTTTCGATGCCATTCCAGACGCCCGTTTAAAGGATTTAATGCTGCGGGATAACGTTTTAGTCACCCCACATATTGCCTTTTATACCACAACTGCTGTTAAAAATATGGTGCAGTTTGCATTAACGAGTAATAAAAATCTGATCGAAACCGGCTCAGATGATAGCGAAGTCGCTTTTTAAAATCGGTCATACGTAATTGATGACATAAACAGTTTTAGGCGAAAGTCCCGTTAGACCTGGATAAGGGTTTAGCGGGATTTTTGTGTAGGCGCTTAGTAAATCGATTCAACCTAGTTTCCTGATCCTATTTTAGATAGAATATAGGTAGATTACCATTTTAATCATTATTTTTTTCTGCAGGTTTCTGATTATTTTCTGCAGGTTTTGTGGGTTTGGGCGGATAATGACATTTTGATTTTGAGTGTTGATTCTATGAAGAAGGTAAACGAATGCTGAGAGCAAGTCTATTTTTCATATTAGCCGGTATTTGTGAAATCGGCGGTGGCTATTTGGTTTGGCAATGGTTACGGGAAGGACGGAGCGTCATCATTGGCTTAATCGGTGGGCTGGTTCTGTTTCTTTACGGCATCGTAGCTACGTTGCAACACTTTCCGGATTTCTCAAAAGTTTACGCGGCCTATGGTGGCGTGTTTATTGTGCTAAGTTTGCTGTGGGGCTGGGGCATCGATCATAAAGTACCAGATCGGTTAGATGTGCTAGGCGCATTGATCTGTTTGGTGGGGGCCGTGGTGATTTTATGGCCACGGTCATAAATTGTCGGGTTATTTTCTTTTCATCAAGCAGGTTATCGTGTAAACTGAAGGTGCTTTCATAGTTGGATAGAAAGGTGGGGACGCACATGGCAGCAGAACAAGATTATTTGACAGAAGTATTGGCGCAAGCAGCAGACGGTCATGAATATCAATGGCTCGATGAATATCATGGTAATCCCAATGAGCTTTTAAAAATCAAACATCAGTGTTGCTTTTCCTTTAATTTGAGCCCCAATCAATTTAAGGCTGGTAAGCGCTGCTATATTCATCAACGTTGCGGCGATGATGCCAATTAAAAGAACGACTTCACATCTAAAAGTAGGGTGTGAAGTCGTTTTTTGCTGGTCGTGTTAGACTAAACAGGAAAGGAAGCAGACGTAATGAGTGAACTAGATAAATTAGAACAAGGTGAGTGGTATCACTTTGATGACCCAGCGGTTGTAGCACGTAAAACGCGCGCTGCACAATTGTGCCAGGAATTTAATGCCATTCCAGCAACGCAACCCGCTCAACAGGTGGCCAAAGCCCGGGAAATTTTGGGATCGGCTGGTGTGGCTCTATCCATGCAAAGTACCTTTAATTGTGATAATGGACAGAATATTCATGTTGGGGATCATTTTCTCAGCAATTACAATTTAACGATTTTAGACATTGCGCCAGTTACGATTGGTGACAATGTGATGATCGGGCCAAACGTGGACATTTACACTGTGAACCATCCCTTGACCCCACAAGGCCGGCGAGATCATTTAGGCAAAGGTAGTCCGGTTGTCATTGGCAATGATGTTTGGATCGGTGGTAAGGTGACAATTACCCCTGGCGTCACCATTGGGAACAACGTGGTGATTGCCGCTGGAGCTGTGGTGACTAAAGATGTCCCTGATAATATGCTAGTCGGTGGTGTCCCGGCAAAAGTAATCAAAAAATTACCAACCCGCTAAAAAAATCCATACCGCAAGCACTCAACTTGCGATATGGATTTTTTTAGGCCTCTGGCCGGTCGGCTGAAGCTGATAAATCATGTAAAGCTTCAAATTCTTTCAACGTCTTGCGGTATTTATCAATCGCCGTATCAGTAGCAAATTGACCTAGTGGAAGCCGTAATGGCAAGTTAGCCGTATGGTTGGTAACTTGGTCATAAATGATTTCAGCCGCCCGCTGGGGATCGCCATTTTCATGATGAGCTGTATTCACATTCCACTGAATGGAATCTTTAAATTGCGCGTAGTCGTCAATTTCTGGGAATTTCTTTTGGGAAGAACGGCCAGCCCAGTCTGTGCGGAAACCACTTGGCTCGATAAGCATGATCTTAATACCAAGGTCGCCCACTTCTTTGGCCAAGGATTCACTGATGCCTTCAACGGCATACTTGGTGCCATGGTAGAAGGAAATAGTTGGGAAGGAGAACAAACCGCCAATCGATGAGAAGTTGACGATGACGCCAGATTTTTGTTGGCGCATGGCTGGTAAAACCGCACGGGTCATGTCCACTAAGCCCCACACGTTCACGTCAAACATGTAACGAACTGCATCCCGGTCACTTTCTTCAAAGGTACCAAAGTAGCCAAGGCCGGCGTTGTTAACCAGTACGTCAATGGTACTGAACTTTGCAGTGGCGGCTTTAACGGCCGCTTGAATTTGATCACGGTCCGTAACATCCAGGGTCAGTTTTTGAATTTGGCCGTGGTCGTATTGATCTAAATAGGCTAACTGTTCCGTGTGGCGTGCAGTGGCCACTAAGTTGACGCCATCTTTTTGGGCCAATAGTGTGGCCAGTTCGCGGCCGAAACCAGTGGAAGTACCGGTAATCAACCAAGTTTTAGTTGTCATTTTTTGAAACGCTCCTTTACAAATGAAATGTACTTCGTAAGCGTATGCTTTCACGTGAAGCACGTCAACTGAATAACTTTTTTATTTTTGGCCTTGCCTTAAAGTCCACTTTAAGGTTTAGACGGGGGGCCATTTATGATAAGACACGTCAGGTCGTGTTAAAATTGTGATCAGCTATTATTTCTATCTTTAATAAGTTGATGGTGTTGTATCTCTTTAAAAAGGAACACTCAAAAATCAGTTGTATATATTATAATAATTGTAAAAAAAGAGATTGTATTTCACTTGAAAACTGAGTAGTATTAAAGTATCAAGTTTGAAGAAATTGGTTAAAAATGTCGGTCTTAATGCTAGGGCTTGTTGATTGATTTTCGTTGAAATTAAGAATGATTAGAAAATAAGTAAGTAACCATCTTATTTTATCGAAGCTGAATGTTCCAAAAATGGTTACAATGTGTATTTTTATGGTTAGTTTACGGAGATTGATGCGTTTTTAGAAGACTGTCATGATACACTTTTTACTATTTTTTATAATGGTAGCGTGATGTTAATTTATTGATGGTAGGTGATATCGGTCTCATAACTGTTAAGTTGTGAGATAATTGTACAATTACATTGTTAATGAAGCACTTACAATGTGATTTCTGGTTTTGTTATAAATATGTGTTATTCCTAAATGGTTTCTTATGATTTAGGTTAAATTTCACTATAAAATAAATTAAAACAATATAAAACGGGTCATTTTTATCTTTAATTTGAAGCCGTCTCATAACTGAACAGTTATGAGACGGCTTTTTTGTGTGGTTTTTATTCAATAAAAATTGGAGATGGCAACTTTGATTCGATTTTTTGCACAACCAAAATATTCGATTATAAACGCAAAGCTGACTGGTTATGAACTATTTATTCGTAAACGAGAGACACGTGATAGTACTTGGTTTTTACCAGAAAATTTCAACAAATTTACACCAAAGAAAATAATAACATTATTGACCGATACTCTGAAAACATTACCTCGAGGTCTAAATTCAATTTCGATTAATTTGAATCAAGAACAGTTTGTCGATTTAAATTATTTCGAATTATTGACAGCCTTACAGCCAAAAACACCAATTAAGCTGCAAATTGAATTAACAGAACAGCAGGCTATTGATAAAACGGCATGTGAGTCTTCTGAAATAGTGACAATGGCTAAGGCGTATCAACAGGCAGGCATGTATCTCTGTTTAGACGATATAGGGACTGGTGCCAATCAATATGAGTTGGTCCAACAGTTAGCGCCATTTGTATTTGAGTATAAATTTGCATTACAAAATATACGGCAATTAGTGCAGCTAACAGAACTGAAAACGCAGATTGGCATTTGGCGTGAAAGAGCGCAACAGCAACATAAATTGTTTGTGTTAGAAGGGCTTGAAACATTCGATGATCTTGCGCTGATTCAACTTTTTCGACCGGATGTTGTGCAAGGTTATTATTTTGGAAAACCCTATTTGTTACCGATTGCTAGCGATTTCGCTTAATGAAAAATTGGCGTAGCTATAAATAAACAATCGCTCACAACGTTTGAATTTAAGGAGGAAGACATTGAAAAAGTTTAATACTTATTTTGCATTGCTGGTCATGCTGGTCTCTGTCATGATTACACCAGTATCAGCGTTTGCGGCCGATGGTAATAATACGACAGCGTCAACGCAAAGCACAATGACAAAATCTAATACGAATGCAAAAACTAAAGCCGCTGAGGAAGAACAAACTGCAACCGACAATACAAATAGCACAAGCGCTACCAATAGTCAGAGTAGCGCTACCGATGCAAAGTCCAGCGAAGCGACTAAGACAACGGCTCAACCACGTGCACCTACTGAATCAAAATCGATCAATGATCTCTTACCAAAAGACGCTGAAGGGAACCAAACCATTTTCACAAGCGCCAAAATCACAGACAAAGCAGGCAACACCATTAAAGAGGTGCATGTTGGTGATGACGTTTTGCTCCAATATGAATGGGCAATTCCAGAAAGTATTCGGGATCAGATCAATGCTGGCGATACATTCTCATTTACGTTGCCAAAGGGGATGAAAATAGATCAACAGCTAACAGGTGATTTATCCGATTCACAAGGCACAGTTTTCGGCCACTTTGAAATCAATTCGGATGGCAGTGCTAAAATTACGTTTACTGACAATGTTCAGAAGCACTCTAAAATCAAAGGGACCTTATTTGTTTCTGGTAAAGTGACGATGCGTGATGATGGCACTAATCCAGGACTGGATATTCCTTTTGTCGATTCCAATAATGTCACAGTTCCCGATATCGTTGCATCGGACCAGGTAAGCCTCAGTAAAAAAGTGGTGGATCAGACACCAGATACTGATATTAAAAATAATAAAGCGGTCATTACTTGGTCATTAGGTATTAATAAAACCACTTCGACTTTAAAAGATGGGACGACGATCACTGATACATTACCAGCCGGTGTCACCTACACTGGTAATGAAGTGCTAAAAGCCTACGATGTCTATGCGGACGGTTCTTTACACAATGAAAAGACAGTGGCTTTTAAGGATGTTTTTACGGTTGATCAGCAATCCGGAAAAGTCAGCTTTAAATTAAAAGATAGCGCAGATCATCAAAAGTATTACGAATTACAATTTGATACCCAAGTTGATTTCACAAAAGTTGATACGGACGCTAATGCGGATTCGATTGCCATAAAAAATACCGCACAATTGATCCAACCAGGGGAAGCTGCTGTCAATGCCAGTGCCTCGACTCATTTTGGCTATAATGTTAACTTTAAAAAAGAAGGAACAATGGCAACAAATGGTGTCATTAAGTGGACGATCACTGTTAACCGTTCAGGCATGGCGCTTCCAAAGGGCACAGCCTTTACGGATAAAATGGATAATGATCAAGTGCTAACAGATGCCTCCGGTCAGGCCTTAACAGATATTAGTGATGCCGTTAAAAGTACTGGTCCTAAAATAGTTGCTTCAGGTAGTCAAAGCAATTATACCTTTACTTTGGATGAAGCCGCTGATCAAACAGAATTTAAGCTGACCTATTATACCAAAGCAACGGGTCAACAACCGAATGCCGTTTATAATAATACGATCAGTTGGAATGGCCAGCATAGCACAACTGGTAAAATCGATAAAACGAGTGGCGTTGTTAAGCAAAACACCAAAATCGATACAGCCAACCATACGGCCGATTACCAAATTACGGTGAATAAAAATAATGCCACAATCAACAAAGCAACTGTTGTCGATGAAATGGACACTGATAAACAGGCTGGGTTGTCCATGGATCAGACGCAAATCAAGGGGATTAAAGTTTATCGACTGAGTAAAGGGGCTGCTTCAGGTAAGGAAACAGTGGTGGATCCAAATGACTATACCATCACAACTGATGGAGAAGCGCCTTTTACGAAATTTACGCTTAACCTTGACAAGGCCGTGAAAGACGGTACGACGGATACTTTTATCATTAAATACACCACGAATTACGATGCGTCTAAGCGTGGGGAGCAGCAAGCCAATACTGCAACTTATACGTACGAGACTAATGGCTTTGATTATTCAGATCGGACGACAATCAATATTACGCCTGGGGCCCGGGCAACAATGAAGGGTTCTAAAAGTGGTGCAATCAATCCGTTACAGCGAACAGTTGATTGGACGATCAAGCTAAATGATGATCAAAAGTCGACTTTTGGTGCCGATGGCAAGCTAGTTGACACGTTACCGCAGGGCATCTCGTTAGCGGGCATCGATGCCAATGCCGAAGGTGATCAAACGGTTCCGGAAAAAGACTACCAGGTGACGCAAAACGAAAAATCGGTCGATCATCTGACAGCAACCTACAATGCAAAAACACGGCAGCTTACGTTTACCGGTTTTGAAAAAGGCAGTCAGGCCGATTATCAAATTGTTTTGACAACTGATATTGATTCAAATCAAGATAGCACGTTACCTAATTTAGATGTCACAAATACTGCCAAGTATTCAGATGATGATAATCAAACAGCCAATTTAACAGCGCGGGTCAGTTACAATTCTACTAGTGATCTTTTGCAGAAAGATGCACAACAAAATGGTAAAAAAGTAACCTATACTGTGAAGGTGAATCCTGATACAGCCACGAATTCTGGAACGCATAAACTGAAACTGAAAGATGTTGTGATTGCAGATAAACCAGATGATACAAGCATTTTACGGGTCGATCCAAGTTCCTTTAAAATTACGGATCAAAAAGGAAATCTCCTGCCTGAATCACAATATAAGCTAGCTGCTGGTGAACAAGGTTTCACGCTGACGTTTAATGACATTGTTGATCAGGAAATTAATATTACGTATGACGCCACCATTTTGATTCCCGCAGGGACATTGCCTGGTCAAAATATTCAGCCTAGTAATACTGTGACGATTTCTGGAAATAAAATTAGTGGCTCACAAACGAATAAAACAGTAACGTTGACTGCCCCGAACGCAGGTGGAAGTGCCGAAGGACTCATGGGCAGCATTACGCTAACGAAACAAGATGCCGTGACCCACAAGGCTTTACAAAATGCAAAATTCTCACTTTATCGTGTGCAGGCGAATGGCAATTTAGGCAACGCAGTATTGCAAGATCAACCGACTGATGAGCAGGGGCAATTAAAATTTAAGAACCTAACGCTTGGCCAGTATAAAATTATTGAAACCGAAGCACCGGCAGGTTATCAGATCTCACCAGAACTTGCGGCTGGTAAAACAGTGACGGTAAGTGATACAGACGACGATTCATTGAACACAGCTATCAAGCTCGACAATGAGGCCGTCACAACGATTACGGGGAAAAAGACCTGGGATGATCACGATGATCAAGACGGCTTACGGCCTAATCAAGTGACTGTTTATTTGTTGGCCAATGGTAAACGTGTTGCGCAGCAAACCGTTACTGCCGCCAATAATTGGCAGTACGAATTTAAGCACCAGTCCCTGTATGATCAATCAGGTCAGAAAATTGTTTATACGATTCAAGAAGCAAAAGTAACGGGGTATACGACGCAAGTAACTGGGCTTAATTTAACGAATCGACATACACCAGAAACAACTCGTGTACAAGGTACTAAGACGTGGAACGATCATAACGATCAAGACGGAATCCGTCCAAGTACGATTACGGTTAATTTGTTAGCTGATGGTAAACTAGTTCAGAGTCAGCAGGTGACAGCAGAGCAGCATTGGCAGTATCACTTTACGAATTTACCTAAATTCCAAAATGGTCAGAAAATAAATTATACAGTAACGGAAAATAAAGTTACTGATTATTCAACAGAAATTAACGGTAGTAATATTAAAAATAGTTACACACCGGAACAAACCAGCGTTACAGTGACGAAACATTGGGTTGACCAACATGATCAGGATGGCTTACGTCCGAACCAACTTAAAGTACAACTCTATGCCAATGGCAAAAAATCCGGTGCGCCAGTTAGTTTAAGCGAAGCTACGAATTGGACCTATACCTGGACGGGATTAGCCTTAAAAAAGCAAGGCCAATCTATTAAATATGTTGTTAAGGAAGTCCAAAAGGTACCGGGCTATACCACCAAAGTTGTTGCTGAAAACCAAGGTAATATGATGATCACGAATACCCACCAACCAAGTGTGACTAAAGTTAGTGGGACTAAAAAATGGGATGATAATCAGAATCAAGATGGATTGCGACCAAAGGCGGTAACAATCAACTTATTAGCTAACGGCCAGCAAGTTGCCCAGCAACAAGTGACAGCTGCCGATCATTGGCGTTATCACTTCAAAAATTTACCGATGTATCAGAATGGTAAAAAAATCGTGTACACCATTACTGAAGCGACGGTAAAAGATTACACAACTCAAGTTAAGAATCATGATGTGATCAACCATTACACGCCGATGAAAACAGGTGTGACCGTGACGAAGCATTGGAATGATCAGGCTGATCAAGATGGGTTACGTCCAAAGAGCATTAAAGTACAGCTATACGCTAATGGTAAGAAATCTGGGGCACCAGTTATTTTAAGTGAAGCCACGGATTGGACGTATACTTGGAAGGACTTAGCTGCCAAACAAAATGGTAAACAAATTAAGTATGTGGTCAAAGAGGCCCAAAAAATACCAGGCTATACCACTCAAATTGATCAGCATGATCAAGGTAACATTATG
>NZ_AZDA01000120.1 GCF_001434575.1 Loigolactobacillus bifermentans DSM 20003 | reverse complement strand
TACGAAACAGACACTGAAATCGGTGGCCGTGGGACTTCTGACCAAGAAGGCGGGATCGCTTCAGCCGTTTACGGTGCTAAGATCATGAAAGACTTAGGCTTACTCAACGATGACTATACCGTCTTAGTTGCCGCAACCGTCCAAGAAGAAGACTGCGATGGCTTGAACTGGCATTATATCTTAAGCGAAGAAGACGTTAAGCCTGAATTCGTTGTTTCAACTGAACCAACTGATGGTGGGATCTATCGTGGCCAACGTGGCCGGATGGAAATCCGCGTTGACGTTAAAGGCCAATCTTGCCACGGTTCTGCACCAGAACGTGGTGACAACGCCATTTACAAGATGATGGACATTTTACAAGACGTGCGTCAATTAAACAACAACGGTGACACTGAAAGTACCGTTATCAGTGGCCTGGTTAAGATGTTAAACGAAAAGAACAACCCTGAATGGCAAGAAGCTCGCTTCTTAGGCCGTGGGACTGTGACACCTTCACAAATCTTCTATTCATCTCCTAGTCGTTGTGCCGTTGCCGATGGTTGCTCCGTTTCATTAGACCGTCGGATGACTGCTGGCGAAACTTGGGAAAGCTGCTT
>NZ_AZDA01000119.1 GCF_001434575.1 Loigolactobacillus bifermentans DSM 20003 | reverse complement strand
ATTCTGAGTGTTCGGCTTCCTACCGCTACTTTTCGTATGGATGTTCCATTAACCCCATATTCTCTAGCCGCTTGTTTATTCCACCAAACGCCAAATAGGTTTTGCATGGTGCCGTACAGGTAATTTTCCACGTTCTTGATGTGCTTCTCTGGGCCTAGAATAAAAAGTGTACAAGTTAAATAGAGACTCTGATTTAGTATAATT
>NZ_AZDA01000118.1 GCF_001434575.1 Loigolactobacillus bifermentans DSM 20003 | reverse complement strand
TTAGAAATAATCACCGAAACTATATCATATAGGAAACGTTAAGTCAAAGTATAAAATTTGAAATAGCGAAGCGGAAGGCATACACTAAAAGTAAATTCAGGAGAATCAGCAGACCGAGTGAAACGAGGTCAATGCGCACTTACACCCCACTAAATTATTGTGGGGTAAATCGTGCCAAAATCCTGTATTAGAAGTCGCCGATGGCGACAACAAGGTCAAAACCCATAGAATCAAAGGAAGACGGTGACTGACATGGCAATATTCCACATGAGTTTTAGTAATATTAGTGCTGGGAAAGGACGAAGTGCGATTGCCAGTGCCGCTTATCGAAGTGGTGAAAAGCTATTTGATGATCAAGAAGGTCGCCACTATTTCTATGCTCGGTCAGTCATACCAGAGAGTTTTATTTTAACTCCTAAAAATGCACCAGCATGGGCCAGTGATCGAGAAAAATTATGGAACGAAGTAGAAAGAAAAGATCGGCGAGCAAATTCTCGGTATGCGAAAGAGTTTAACGTGGCTTTGCCAGTTGAACTAAGCGAAGATGAACAGAAAGAATTATTGACAAAATACGTGCAAGAAAATTTTGTTGATCAAGGCATGGTAGCTGATGTAGCGATTCATCGCGACCACCAAGATAATCCGCACGCACATGTGATGTTAACTAACCGACCATTTAACCCAGACGGAACATGGGGAATCAAGAGTAAAAAGCAATATATTTTAGATGAGAATGGCAATAAAATGTATACCGGAACTAGCAAGTACCCTAAGAGTAGAAAGATACTGATGGTCGATTGGGATAAGAAAGAAAAAATAATTGAATGGCGTCATAATTGGGCAGTTAGTGTCAATCAGGTTTTAGAGCAAAAAAATATTCCTGATCGGATCAGTGAAAAATCATTTACTGAGCAGGGAATAGATGATACACCAACCCAACACGAGGGAATTAATAGTAAGCGGTATGAAAGAAAAGAATTTAACCAACAAGTAAAGAACTATCGCAAAGCCAAAGCCAGTTATAAAAACAACCAAGAAAAAGCAATCAATAGAGGTCACTTAGATAGCCTAAGTGAACACTTCTCGTTTAATGAAAAACGGGTGGTCAATGAGTTAAGCCATGAACTGAAAACTTATATCAGTTTGGAGAGTTTAGATGATAAACGGCGCATGCTATTTAATTGGAAAAATAGCACCTTAATTAAACATGCAGTTGGTGAAGATGTGACTAAACAATTATTGACAATTAACCAACAAGAAAGCTCATTAAAAAAGGCAGATGAACTCTTAAACAAAGTGGTCGATCGTACCACGAAAAAACTTTATCCAGAGCTTAATTTTGAACAGACCACGCAAGCTGAAAGACGAGAATTAATTAAGGAAACCGAAAGCGAGCAAACAGTTTTCAAAGGCAGTGAATTAAACGAACGTTTAATGAATATTCGTGATGATTTATTG
>NZ_AZDA01000021.1 GCF_001434575.1 Loigolactobacillus bifermentans DSM 20003 | reverse complement strand
TTGGTCCAAAATTGTGCGGTATGCCGATATTAAACCTCGTATGAATAATTCGGGTTTAATAGTTGCCCCAATGAATATTTTAAATCAACAAACCAAATAAATAAGCCTAGAAAACCACCGAAAAATCCGAAAAACAACGTGTTAAAGGTGGTCCCGATAATCTGTTTACCGATTGAGATACCTGCTTGAAACAGGCGCGTCGGTGCAATTTTGGGATGTTGGCGAATGATTTCAGCTAAGCCGGCACTAATGGCCATTGCTGCTTCGGCAATCGCCCCTAACGTGCTTAACACCGCCGTGACACTGGCCACTTGAACAAAAGAGACGCCAACCAATAATGACATCCCCTCTAGATCCTCACTGTCTTCACTGCCAAATCCCTGCACCCAACTCCAATGTTCGACTGGAATGATCAACAAAAGGAGGATCACTAAAATCAATAGTGAGGCCACAAAAGCCGTTTGCGTCGCAAGGACATCATCATCTCCTAAGAAAATCGTAAAGGCCAAAATAATCGTCCCTGAGATCAAGGTGATCAACACTGGCGGAAATTCGTAAGCCACTAACACTAATGTTAAGAAAAGAATGCCGAAGTTCAAGATGAGACTGGTAAAAGCTAAAGCGCCACGTTTCCCACCAACCAAGGTCATCGCAAGCAATAAGATCAAGGCTAATACTGTAATTGTACTCATGCTGCACCTTCCTTTTGTCGCGGTCGAATCCACAGACTCGTCAACCAACTGGCTAATGGCACGGCCAATACAATTCCGATCCCACTAATCAAGCTTTGCGTGACCCCTAGTGACATGTTCATGGAAAACGTATAGTGCCAGCTATTGCCATTGCGTAAGAATAAAACGGCAAGCGGAAATGTATCCGCAACAAAAATCAAGAACAGTACATTGATCAATGGCCCCATAATGGCCTGGCCCACTTTACGACCTGACTTAAAAAGCTGGCCGGTTGTAATGTTAGGCTGTTCTGTTTTAAGCTGAAATAACGTGGCCACAATATCCGTTGATTCATCCATCACGGCCCCTAAGGACCCTAAAATCGTTTCTGCAATAAAAAGTGGCCGCGGGGCAACCTGCGTGACATATTGAACGGATTCAAAATAAAGACCACGGTGATTGGTCAGTTGCAACACCAACAAGCTGATCAAAATTGCCACCAGGGTGCCGCTTAAAGTCGTTGCCAAGGTAATCCCCATTTGCCGACCCCACCCTAAAACAAGCCATAAGGTCAACGTGGCAAAAATAACCGTTAACACGCTGAAAATTACCAAAAAGTGATTGCTGTGCCATAATAGATCGAGCTTGATCGCCAACAAGAAAAGCACTAAATTCATCACCACACTAAGAAAGGCAATTAGCCCCGTCCAGTGCATGGTAAGCACCAATAAACTGAGTGCTAGCCACAGTAATAAAACAATGCTTGTATCGCGCTTCAAACCTTGAATGGCAGCACTTTTGCCATGTAAGTTCAAGAGTACTTGTTGCCCTGTATGATACGGTTGATCATAGGCATTCGATTGGGAGTATGTATTGGTTGCGTGAAGTGTTTTTCCTTGTCGTTTGCCATTTAAAAGCCGTAATGTCACACGCTGGGTCGTTGCTCGATCTTGATTGTTAAATTGATCCTTTTCTTTTGTGGTTTGCAACTGCTTCACCTGTGTCACCACAGCAACTGGGGTGTGGTAAAGCCGTGCATTGTGTGCCACGCCAAACACCACGAAGCCGCCGCCAATGATCACGACTAATGTTAGCCACCAACGTTGCCACCATTGTTTCATTATTATCATCTCATTTTTTAAATTTAAACCGAAGTTGATCATTCATGTTGCTGGCGTGATCGTTTACGTCCGCCAGAATGGACAACTAACGTGAAGGAGACACTGCAATGCTTGCCATTGGTCAACTGACATCTGACTATCAATTACCCACTTACACCCAACCGTGCTCTAAACTAACCTGGCGCGCTTATTATCCTACTATTCGGACAGCACAACAACCGCAGACTAATGCACCTTTACCAAAATATAATTTCCCTTTGATTTTATGGTTGGCGCTAACACCAAAACAATTATCCAGCGCGCAACAACTAGCAGATCACGGAACGATTGTATTTGGGCTGCAACAACAACCTGACTGGCCAGCCTCACAATTGGCACGGCAGGCCTTACTGAGTTTAGATTGCTACGGACAATCTCGTCAACTGAACAGTTTGCCCTTATTACAACATACGGATCTGACAAAAATTGGCTGCTGCGGACTTGGAACTGCCGGCACAGCTGCTTGCGATTTACAACATCGTTCCCACTTCATTCAGACTGCAAGTCGGGTCATAGCTGCTGATCTAGCTACACCAACTCACCTGATCCAGGCTTTCCAAACGCTTTTGACAGCAGACCGACACTAGCAAAAAAGCGTGTCTTGCTGACTAACATCTCACACGGGAAGAAGATATTAGCCAGCAAGGCACGCCTTTTTGATCAATTAAACGACTCAAACCTAATCTAAGTATTAATAACAATGGTCTTTGAATTAACGCTAACCAATCGCTATTATTCTCATCAATTATTAATGTTTTTATCATTATAACGGTCTCTCTAAAAAATAGCAAGCCTTCATTTCAAAATTTTAGTCCCTTGATAGCCTCAAAGCCGTTTTTGACGACGCGCCCACACCACACAAAAAACCGTAACAAGCTGTTACGGCCTCGTAAACGGTTCGGCAAGGTTAAAATTTTAATTAACCGTTTTGATTGAATATTGCTTAAACCCCCAAGTTTGGTTAAAGCTTTCATTCATTCTTTATTTTACCGGTTTAATCACCGACTGTCCTCATGCCAAAGTTGTATTTTTATTTTTTAAACGCAATAAGATCCCCCTAGACACATGAAAATAGCTGTCCTTTAATTAAAAAGTGGCCTTAAAAATTTAAAATTCAGAGTTGACAAATCCTGTTAGATGCTTTAGATTAAAGTCACATTATAAATTGATGAACAAAACGCTGTGATAAGAAAAGTAGATCATGTGCGATGAGCAAAGCGAGCGTCGATTGGTGAAAGGGCGTCAAATCAAACATCATTGAAAATCATCTTTGAGCGATGAATGCGAAATTTGAGCGTTCATTGGGTGCTCCCATTATAGAGCTAGAGTATTCGAAAGTAAGTCTTTCACGTACTTGAAAAGGTTGTTATTGTGAAATAACAACAAATGAAGGTGGTATCACGTTAACTAACGTCCTGATTTGAGCAAAGCTCAAATTTGGGCGTTTTTTTGTTTTTAACGCTGATTGGATCAGATCGCGACTGATTCGCACCTTGATTAACGATTCCGGAGTCGTTAGTCCCATCAATTTACAAAAATCAGGAGTTTCCACATTTCCGACACGGGAGATTTTTGGAAATCCTCCACATGGGATTTGTAAGTACCCATTATGATACTTACAAAATAGTCATTAGAGACTTTAGACTTTAGGAGGTGCCATGTTTCCACCGTGACGACTTTCGTCCGATGGAATGGCCATCCTCCGAAATGAGATTTTGCGAACGCAAAATAGTCAACAGACTTTAGGAGGTCACATTATGAATGAACTAAAACCGGAACGTCATCTTACAAAACGCGAATATCTTGTGGTCAGTTCGATGCTCTTTGCCCTTTTCTTTGGGGCTGGCAACCTGATCTTCCCATTACACTTAGGTCAACTGGCTGGCAGTCACTGGTTACCTGCTGCTTTAGGCTTTTTAGTCACCGGAGTCCTTTTACCGTTACTGTCTGTTTTAGCCATCAGTATCACCCATTCTGAAGGGGTTTATGATATTGGTCGGCCACTAGGGCCTGTTTTCGCTTTGGCCTTTATGATCTTGATCCATGGTACCATCGGCCCCTTATTTGGGACCCCACGGACGGCGACAGTGTCTTATACCGTTGGTTTAGCACCATTGGTTCCTGCTAAGTTTCAAACGTTAGGCCTGCTATTATTCTCTGCCGTTTTCTTCGGCCTTGCCTTTTTATTCTCATTAGAACAAAACAAAATTGTTTCAAACGTTGGGAAATTATTAAATCCTGTATTCTTGATCTTATTGGCCTTGGTTTTCTTCTTAGCCTTTAGCAGTCCCATGGGGCATTTAGCCACACAACATGCGACAAAGGCGTATCAAACAGGCGCCTTTACCAATGGTTTCTTACAAGGTTACAACACCATGGATGCTTTGGCTGGTTTGGCCTTTGGGGTCACCGTTGTCACGGCTGTCCGTTCCTTAGGCAAACGGCGTGAAAATGCGGTTGCTATGGTCACAGCTCGTGCTGGCGTCTTATCAATGGGCTTGGTTGCTGTCATCTATTTAGCCTTGATCTTAGTCGGGGCCATGTCTTTAGGTAAATTCAACCTTTCTGCAAATGGCGGCGTTGCCTTTAATCAAATCGTCAATTACTACTTAGGCGCAGCTGGTCAAGCCATCTTAGCTGTTTTGATCTCCGTTACTTGCTTAACCACAGCCATCGGATTAGTCGCTGCCTTTGCCCAAGACTTCCACAAACATTTTCCAAAGGTCAGCTATCGGACTTGGTTATTATTAACCACCTTGGCTTCTTTCTTAACCGCTAACGTTGGTTTAAATCAAATCATCGCTTGGTCAACACCAATGCTCATGTTCTTATACCCATTGGCGATGGTTTTGATCCTATTATCCGTTTTTTCACCATTATTCAAGCGCGACAGCTTAGTTTACTTATTCACCGTTGTTTTCACCGTTGTACCAGCTGTTTTCGACATGGTCGCTGCTTTCCCGGCTGTTGTCAGTCAAAGTAGTTTCGGTCGGGCCATGACGGGTTTCCAACAAGCCTACTTGCCACTTGAAAAATACGGCCTTGATTGGCTGGTACCTGCCTTAGTTGGGGCTGCTTTAGGGCTTGGCGCCCACTTGCTAAAAGCGCAACGGGCAGCGGCTGCTAACCACGCCAACTAAGCCAAGTTTGATTGAAGACGTCCTCAAGCGATTGAGGACGTCTTTTTGATTGGCAATTGACGGCATTTTCGTTATGCTAGAGATAATGACACCACACCATTCAAGTAAATTTTGGAGCCATGTGTCCTGCGGTGCGACTTGACGCCACAAGACTGGACAACCAGCGGAAATAGGACCTTTGCGATAGCAAAGATACATTAGAGGATTTAGGAGGTGCCTTTTTATGAAAAAATGGAGTTTTATGTTCGTTTTTATTGGCGCATTATTGGGGTTAACGGCTTGCCAGCACACAACGGAAAAAGCGTCACATCCGGCAAGCTCAACCACTAATGTCTCAGATCAGGCCGCTCATCAAACGGTGAATTGGCAGTTTGGCACGTTTAAAGTGACGCAGCTTAAAGCCGAGATCGACGCTGATGAAACCAATGAAGTCAGCGTTGAATTTGATTGGCAAAACACCACGAATCAAGCAAAAAGTTTTGCCGATCAGGCAGTGATCACAGTGAGCCAAAACGGTGAACAATTAGCCGTTTTAGAACGGGATGACGATTTAACTGAAGCCATCCAGCCACAGGCCACCGATGATTTGGAAACCACCTTCCGGCTTAAAAAGACTGATCAACCGTTAACCGTTAAGATCAGTACACGTTCTGAGCCGCAAAAAACGCAACACACCCAATTAAAATTAACGCCAACCACGGATGATTAGCAGTCCCACAGCCGCGTGACAAGCCCTTGCGGAACATGTGATCACACCACATTAGGGGGGAATCTGTATGGCAATCAAATTCAACTTGCTCTTTTTAATTTTTGGGATCAACGTCCTTTATCTCACCATTAATACGTTACGCTTACTTTTTCAAGCAAAAGGTTTGATTTGGGTGGCGCCGGTTTGTGGTGCTTTGGAAATCATACTCTATACGCTAGGGCTACATTACGTTTTAAATAGTTTATCGAATCCCTGGTATTTACTGGCTTACGCCATTGGTTTTGGGGTAGGGATCGCACTTGGCATGCTGATCGACCGCTTATTGGCCATTGGCTACAAAATCGTTCAGATCATTGTCCCGCCGTCTGAAAGTACTGCAGATCAACAAAATCTAGTAGAATTGCTCCGCCATCAAGGCTTTGGTGTGACTGAATTCAACGGTACCGGCCGCGATGGGCAACGACTGATTTTAGAAGTCCTGGTGCCACGTCGACAAGAAAACATCGTGTATGAAACCGTATTGGCCTTTAACGCGAAGGCCTTTATGATCTCACTGGATCCCACTTATTTCCATGGTGGTTTCTGGGTAAAACGCCATCCACGACGCTAAAAAAGAAGCTCAACCCGCTCCCCCAGCGGACTGACCTTCTTTTTTTAGCTTAAATTTACGCATTCATAGCGTCATGATGATGATCACTGGCAACCAAATATTGTCGTTCGGCGCGTTTTCGTGCACTCACAGCCGATTCGAAATCCGGAAAGCTTTTCAGCAAAACATAGTGATGATCGACCATCAGCCGTGCAAACCAACGCTGCTTGCGCTGATCGTATGACACCCCGATTACCCCACTGCGATTGCGTTTACTGCGATGAATCGAAGCAAACTCAACCTGCTGCGGATTAACCAAGTTTTCCCGGCGTCCAATATTTTTCTGAAACGCAGGATTTTGACGACTGGCGATTTGTTGCTGCGCTCGCCGTAAACAACCACAACTTTTAACGCGACCGTGACGAAGTGAATAGCCATCCACTGTTACTAAATTCCCACAGTCACATTGACATAACCAATGAATATTTTGATTGCGCGTCCGCTTTGCAGCACGGCGTAAAACAGTCAAACGACCAAATCTTTGATTTTGCATATTGTACATCAATGTAACCCCCTTCTTAATTTCGATAAATTTAATATAGCATATATTGAGATATTCTATTTTTAAAAACACGTCATTAGCGGGGCTGGACGCCTATCTTATGAGGATAGTTCTATTTTAGTAAATATTCCATTATAATATTGAGACAATTTTTAAAAGATTATATTTGCCACTTTCTGTTTCATGTGAAACAGCTTAAAACCTCAAAAATCACATGACTGAGTCTAAAATTTGTGTTCGAATGCGCTTTAATAAATTAAGATTTGAAAATAATTAATAAACATGAAAATAATATGGTATAATTTGCTTATAATCTAATTGAATTTAATTTTGCTCAACTTTAATCAACGTGTTGATTAAAGATACGACCCGTGCTTGAGAGAGACAAGCTAGGGTCGTTTTTTATTTTTTAGAAAGGAAGTGAGCAACTGATGCTGCGTTACTTTGGCCAAGCTAAATTTACAGACAACCAACAAAAAATTGGTTACGAACTTTTTCTCAGAGCGTATCAAGCGGGACACTGGGTGTTCCCGAAAAATTTCCAACAAATTTCAGCGCTAACCGTTGAAAAATTAGCAAAAGAAACCTTAGCGGCTTTTCCGCCCGATACGCAAATTGTTTCCGTAAACTTCGATCAAAATCAGTTTGTTGACTTCCGCTATTTACAGGCCATTATTCGAATCAGCCGCTTATACCAGCAACACCACATTCGCTTGATCATTGAACTCACTGAACGTCATTACGCGACTGTCACGAAAACTGCCTTGCAGCAAGCCGCCGAAATTTACGCCCAGGCCAACGTTTCCTTGTGCCTCGACGATGTGAGTACTGCGGATAATAATCAAACAATGGCTGACATCTTGGATCGTTACGTGGTGCAATATAAATTTGCTTTACAAAACTTCGCACCAAATGCCGTTTTCAGCACGGATATTAAACCAAGTCTCAGCTATTGGCGCCAGCGGGCCCAAACCCAGCACAAAGTTTTTGCTGTTGAAGGCTTTGAGTCTGCCCAAGATTTAAAACAGATCAAACCGTATCACGCCGATATTTTACAAGGGTTCTACTTTGCAAAACCGAACCTGTTGTCCTTACCAGCTTAAACAGTAACCGCAAAAAAGCCCGTCATCAACCGATGATGGGCTTTTTGAACCGTACTAGTTTTTAAACGAATGAATCGGGGCCGGGATATGGCCACCACGCGCGACAAAGTCGGTCGAAGCCGCTGGATTAACTTTCATCACTGGCGCACCACCTAGTAACCCGCCATATTCGACCCAATCACCAACTTTTTTACCCGTTGCAGGCAGTACCCGCACCGCAGTGGTTTTATTGTTGATCATGCCAATCGCAGCTTCATCTGCGATCATTGCGCTGATCGTCGCTGCAGGCGTTTCACCTGGAATCGGAATCATATCCAACCCCACCGAACAAACAGCCGTCATGGCTTCAAGCTTTTCAAGATTTAAGGCACCGCTTTGGGCACCGGCAATCATCCCTTCATCCTCAGAAACTGGGATAAACGCCCCAGACAAGCCGCCGACTTGATTGCAGGCCATCACACCGCCTTTTTTAACGGCATCGTTTAACAAGGCTAAGGCTGCGGTTGTGCCATGGGTCCCCACTTGTTCCAGACCCATTTCTTCTAAAATACGGGCCACAGAATCACCAACAGCCGGTGTTGGCGCTAACGAAAGGTCCACAATACCAAATGGTAACCCTAACCGCTCACTGGCAATTTGGCCCACTAATTGGCCCACACGGGTGATTTTAAAGGCTGTCCGTTTTACAGTTTCAGCCACCACGTCAAAGGGTTCGCCCTTAACCTTTTCCAAAGCGCGCTTCACAACGCCAGGGCCACTGACCCCGACATTGATGACGCAATCGGCTTCACCGACACCGTGAAAAGCCCCAGCCATAAATGGATTATCTTCAACTGCGTTACAAAAGACCACCAGTTTAGCCGGACCCATTTCAGACAGTTCAGCAGCTTTTTTAACGGTTTCACCTAATTCAGCCACTGCATCCATGTTGATGCCTGTCTTACTGGAGCCCACGTTGACTGACGCACAAACCCGTTCTGTTTTGGCCAGTGCTTCCGGAATCGAAGCGATTAAATTGCGATCGCCCTTTTGATAACCTTTTTGCACCAATGCGGTAAAACCGCCAATGAAATTCACATCTACCGCTTCTGCGGCCCGTTCCAGGGTTTCAGCATAAGGCACGTAATTATCAGTGTCGCTGGCTGCCGCAATGATGCTGATTGGCGTGACTGAGATCCGTTTATGAATAATGGGAATCCCATATTCAGATTCAATGGCTTTTGCAACCGGCACTAACTGCGCCGCTGTTGTTGTGATCTTGTGATAAATTTTATCGCAAGCCCGCTGCACGTCAGTATCAATACAGTCTAATAAGGAAATTCCCAGCGTGATCGTCCGAATATCAAGGTGCTCATCGTCGATCATCCGAATGGTTTCACTAATTTGATTGGTTTCCACGTTCAGTCCCCCTCTTAAATATCGTGCATGGCGGTAAAAATATCTTCCCGCTGAATTCGAATTTGAACGCCTAATGTGGTCCCCGTTGTTTGTAACGCTGAACGAATGCCGTCAAA
This sequence comes from Loigolactobacillus bifermentans DSM 20003, assembly GCF_001434575.1. Lineage (GTDB taxonomy): Bacteria > Bacillota > Bacilli > Lactobacillales > Lactobacillaceae > Loigolactobacillus > Loigolactobacillus bifermentans. The sequence goes on along the minus strand of NZ_AZDA01000021.1, from coordinate 57,863 downwards.
ATCACTTTTATCTGGTACTGAAACCATCATCATCATGGTAAAGTTGCCTTGCATAATGGTTTGGCTCACATCCACAATATTGATATTCAACTCGGCTAACTTCTGACTCACTGCGGCGATGATTCCGATCTTATCTTGACCAATTACTGTGACAACTGCGCGCAATAGGCTCACAACCTTCCTTTGATTACTTTTTTTAACATCATTTTATAATCACTAGCGTAACAAAAAAAGAGGCACAACGGAACCTCTTTTCAGAAATAAACTTTAATCGGTACTTTTATCAGCGTGGGTTTTAAATAAAACATCAACTGGTTGGTTGTTATGGATCAACTGAATGGCTTGCCCAATCAAATCGCCAACTGATAAGACAGTTAACTTATCGAAACGTTTGTCAGCAGGAATTTGAATGGAATCTGTGACGATCACACCTTTTAAATCAGACGCTTGTAAATGTTCTGTGGCATGATCTGAGAAAACAGCGTGGGTCGCAGCGGCGTAGACATCACCTGCACCCGCCCGTTTCAAAGCAGCAACCGATGTGGTGACCCGATGCCCGGTGTCGATCATATCATCGACAACAATGGCCGTTTTGCCCTTCACGTCCCCAATGATATTCAGGTGCTCTGCTTTTTCTGTTTCCGAATAACGCCGGTCAATGATCGCAATTGGCGCGCCATTTAACAACGTGCCCATGGTCCGTGCCCGCGCAACACTACTGTGATCTGGCGATACAATGACAATATCCTTGATCTGATTTTCTAAGAAATAGTCTGCTAAAAGTGGTGCTGCCCGTAAATGATCCACCGGAATATCAAAGAATCCTTGGATCTGTGCCGCATGTAGGTCTAATGCGATCACACGGGTTGCGCCTGCCATTTCCAACATATCTGCAACCAATTTCGCTGTGATCGGTTCCCGAGCCCGCGCTTTTCGATCTGCTCGTGAATACCCGTAATAAGGAATCACAACATTGATGATTTTGGCACTTGCACGCCGCAAGGCATCGATCATGATCATTAATTCCATTAAGTTTTTGTTAATGGGATCCGAAACAGATTGAATGATGAAAACTTCATCGCCACGTAAACTTTCTTCAACGCTGATCTGAATTTCACCATCACTAAACTGGTTCACGACAACTTGACTCAATGGTACCCCAACCGCTTCCGAAATCTTATCCGCCAAGGGTTGGTTCGCACTCAAGGTGATCAGTCTTAATTTTGGGTCTAAATTATGTTCTGTCATTTGTTCCTCCGCCTATTTGACTTTATCAATGATCCTACCAAAATAGTAAGCATTTTTAGCTGCAAAAGCAAGCGCTATCGAGTGTTTTCCCCCATTTCACGCTGATAAAATTCGGCGATGATTTGTGTTGCTGCTAAGGTACGCTGCGGGGTCATCACAGGACTGGTTAACCGACCTGCTGCAATACACGCTGCGGCATGTTCGATTTCATAAGTAAATTCACTTTGCATTGGAAAAGTTAAATATTGCACTGAACCATCATTTAAATGAACTTCACCGATACCACTTTTCCAAAAATCGGGCAACCATAAATAACCTTTCGTCCCATACAAAACCAGCTCGCTTGGTAAGGTTATTTGGCAAGTGATCAAAATCTGGATCAACGCCGTTGGACTTTTAAGAAGTGCTGCTGCGCTGTGGTCACTTTGACCAGGTGCGGCCTGGTGTTGGGTACTCACCAACTGAACCGATTGATCCAATAACGTTTGGATCACTTCAATGGGATACGCCGCACTACCGCGAAAGGCCCCACCGCCAACTGTCACATCATCAAACCACGGAATTCGTTGGGCGCCATCGTGACCGATTTGGCTGCGAATCGACTGTATCTCACCTAAAATGCCTTGTTGGATCAGTTGTTGGGCTTTTTGGATCACCGGTAAGAAAACGGCCTTTTGTGCTTCCATTAAAAAGCAGTGGTGTTGCTGGGCTAAAGCAAATAATGATTCAGCCGCTGCCACCGTTAACGTAAACGGTTTTTCCAGCAAGACGTGCTTGCCGTTTTCCAAAGCCAGTTTAGCCCCTGCAAAATGTTCCCGATTGCGTAGCGGGATATAAATCAGATCGACCTCAGGTGCTGCCACCAATGTTTGATAATCTGGATAAACGTGGGCAATCTGGTGCGCCGCAGCAAAAGCTTGCGCGCGTTGCACATCTCGTGCAGCAACACCGACCACTTCAATGGCTTGCTGACTGGCACGGACGCCTGCCACAAACCGCGGGGCAATACTCGCCACCCCCATGATGCCAATTCGTAACATGATCAAAGCCTCTTTCCTATAAAATAAGCGGCTGTTCAAGCGCGCTTGAACAGCCGCTAAAAGCCTTATTTAGCAGGTGTTATATAGATAACAGATGAATTCTGGACTCGGATAATTGAAAATGATGTTGCTTGACGACCGGCACGTAAGCCTAAGCCATTCATGATAGTTGATTTGTAAGTGGCCTTCATGGTCGCCACATAAGATTGCTCTGTTTTCTGATCATATTGTGCTAGCTTTTGACGTTGCCAAGGGTACTTCGCAGCGTCTAAATTAATTGCATGTGGGCCAGCCGAAACAGTGGCATGGCGACTGTTATTTTGATAACGCGCTCCTTTGACCCAGTAAGTATAGTATTGGATCGGTTCTTTCCCATTCCCATTGACCACTTTCACATCATAAAATTTGCCTTTGATCGACGACATGACCAGCGGTTCATATTGATACGACACACGTACTTCATTCTTGTTGTGCATCGAGACATTACGGAAAAACGTCGCATACGCTGCAAACCATAAGCCTAATACCGTGATGACCACGAAACAACCTGACAGTAAAAAGCTGGCCCCGTTAAAGCCTTTTTGACCGGCGATGATCCGTTTTAACCGCCGTACACGGATATTATGAAATGTGAAAAGCATAAAGCCTAGGACAATGATCCAAAGTCCAATGCCTAAAAAGTTAATTGCTGCCAAAATGTTCCCCCCATTTGTCCAGAACGACTATTGTCATGATGTATCTCAATTCTACAACAATCACACTCAATTGCCACCCTTTTTCCAAGGGGTAGTGCCGGCTTGTTTTTCTTGTTGTTGGGCCAATTGTGCCACCTGGTTCAGATAATTAAATGGTTCATCAAAATTTGGTTGAAAGAGCATATCCACAAACGCTAGCTCATCAATGGTATTCTGATTTTGAATACAAACAGACAAGGTATTTGCCGATTGCGCCACTTCATGTTTACTAAAGAATTGGGCGCCTAAAATCTGGCGATTGCTCCGATCATAGACCAATACAATGGTTAAGGGTGCTGTGCTGGGCATGTAAGCCGGTCGATAATCCCCTTGCCAAGTCACCGTGCCGGCCTGAAAGCCAAACGCCTTTGCTTGCGCATACGTCAGCCCCGTACTAGCCAGCGTGTGGTCAAAGATCATCATTGCTGTGGTCCCTTGAGTACCCATGTTCTTTTGCTTGGGACCAAATAAATTAGTTGCAGCTAACCGGCCTTGCCGTACGGCCGCTGAAGCAACCGGAAGATAAACATTGCGGTGTGCAGGATTCAAATAGCTGGCGCAAGCATCCCCGGCAGCAAAGATATGCGAATCCGACGTTTGCATGTAATCATTGACGAGCAAAGCGCCTTGCGGATTCATCTTCACCTGACCGTATAACAGATCGGTATTCGGCACAAAGCCTGTGCAGACGATCACCAAATCGGTTGGGTACGTTTTCGCCCCTACTTCTACCAGCAGTGCATTTGTGGTGTCATCACGGGAAAAGCCAGTCACCCGTTCATTTAAATGCACTTGGACCCCATGAGCCGCTAATTGCTGGGCCACCTGTGCCGCTAAAGGTGCATCGACATAGGTATCCAATATTTGCGCGGGACTTTGGATCAGGCAAACGTCATGCTGGGTGCGGGCATAACTTTCAGCCAATTCCACACCGACATAACCCCCGCCAACAATGGTGATCCGGTGATGGTTTTGAGCCGTTTGATAGATTTTTTTGGCTTGTAAATAGTTTTTACACAACAAGACTTGCTCATCTTCGATCCCAAATAATGGTGGCACCACCACGTAAGAGCCGGTTGCCATGATCAGCCGGTCATAAGTATCGTGCAAAACAGCCCCTGTTTCAAGATTTTGACACAGTAACGTCTGATTCTTGTGATCCACTTTTAAAACGTCATGCCGTAAACGAACTGTTGCCCCTAATTTTTCCAAATCGGCTGCTTTAGCGTAAAACATATCTTCTAAATGCTGCACATCACCGTTTAAATACAATGAAATGCCACATGATAAAAACGAAATATTATCATTGCGTTCGTAAACGGTCACCTCAGTGTCTGGATGCGCCGTCAACAATTGTTGTACGGCTGCTGTCCCAGCATGCGTACAACCAATAACGACCACTTTCATTTAAAAATCCCCTAAATTTCAACATTTTAGTATTTGACTGGTAACGAACCAGGCAAACACACGATTGCTTTCATTATACCTGAGATTGGAAAATACTTCTGACTCTTTCGGCAAATTTACTTGCGCTAGCCTACCTAAAATAGGTAAAGTAGACATAGCATATCGATTATTTAAAAGACGCAGTTTCGATGGCGGACGGGGGCCCATAATCATGTATCGCTTTTTTATTCAACCACAACTCAATAAAGTCAAAGGCAGTCTCATTGGCTATGAACTGTTGTTGAAACAGAAAACAGCAACTGGCTGGCGACCACCACACCACTTTACGGCAATCACCCCAGCTGAACTCAGTACGTTGTTGCTTAAAACCACACAAGTTCTTTCTTTAAAGATTCCATCTTTAGCCATTAATCTCAACCGTAAACAGCTGATCGACCCGGCCATCAATCAAGCTCTGATCAAAGTACAAGCGTCATTACGGCCGATTAAGCTAAACGTTGAACTAACAGAACAGGCAACTGAACCACCTATCACGAACCGTGAGATTTTGCCGTTTATTACCGACTTTACAGACATGGGGATGAAGTTCGTACTAGATGACGTTGGTTCCGGTTTAAATCAATACGAATCCGTACAACCCTTATTACCTTATGTTTCGGAGGTAAAATTTGCATTACAAAATTTCCGGCACGCACAACGCGAAGCAGAAATTGCCCCGCAATTGCAGTTTTGGCAACGGCTTGCCCAAAACACCCACAAACGTCTGATCATTGAAGGCATTGAATCGGCAGCCGATGACCAAATGGCAGACAACTTAGGAATCGCACTACGCCAAGGCTATTTTTACGGGAAGCCGCGACTGCTAAAAATCGCTGGCGACTAAACTAAAAAGCGCCAGCCTAACATTTCTCAAAATGCTGGCTGGTGCTATGCTGAAGAACCCGATCGCAGAGTTCTTTTTGTTAGCGTTGAATTTGTGCGGCTAACTGATAGTGCTGTTGTAGCGCCGCCGCTGCTTGTAAAACAGGAACCGGCACCTTAACGTGAGGGATAAAGCCAGCACCGTTTGGCCCATAGCCTTGAGGTGTGTCCTGCAGCCGCTGGATCTCGCCGACTGCCAAAGCCAGCAAATAAGGCTGTGACCACCACTGCGCCGCACTTGCTGGTACGGTTTTAAGTGCCGGTGTTAGGGTTCGAAATTGCGGCAGCTCAGGATTAACGCTATAAAACTGTGTCGTCAGCGGCCAATTTTCAACAAATGTCAGCCAGGTTCGGCGCTGTAAAAACGGATCTTGCAGTAATGCCACGCGCTTAGCTGACAGCTGATAACGTTGGACGACTTGCCAAGCAAAACGGGCATTTTCCCCCGTGTTGCGGGATAACCGTTCATAATAGATCGGTTGTTGCAAGCCTTGTCGAGCCAACACCATGCCGTTCAGGCCTGCCTCGCTTACGCCGCGGGTGCTTTGTGCCAATGGCAATAAATCAGCGTGTTGCAGCTGATCTACTAAATGTTGGGTTGCATGACCGTGACCACCGACTAACAACAATGGACAGTGTTGCTTTTGCGCCACCTCACCAGCTAATAAGGTTAAGCTTGGTAAACTGTTACCCGCTAAAATCACCAGGTCTGGTTGAAAAGTAGCTAACGTGGTGGTTTCAGAATGCGCCAAATAAGCGAGTAATTGATTCAGGGCAACTGCTGGATTCATCATCATCAGCGCCACCTATTCATGAAATTCCAACGGCAACCCACCTGGCGCCTGACAAAACGTCATAGCTTCACCGGTGAACGCGTCGTGTCGAATCGGCTCACAGTCAACGCCAACAGCAGCTAATGTTGCAACAACTGCCGCAACATCAGGAACTTGAAATGCCAAATGACGCAGGCCTTGCGCTTCCGGATAACTTAGCCGTTGTGGGGCATCTGGCTTCACAAATATTTCCAGTGTGACAGTTCCTGAGCGTAAATTCAGCAGCCGATCCGTGGCCCGCTGGTGATCTGCAACAACCTGAAATCCTAGCTTTTCAACGTAAAATGTATAGGCAGCCTGATAATCTGGTACAATCAGCGCAATGTGGTGACAAGTGGTTAACTTCATTTCATTCACCTTCTCAACTTAATAACGCTATTTTAGCACATTAAGGTTGACGGTTTTTCTGACGTAATGCGGCCATCTGTCCTTTAAACTCATCTTCATAACGCTGAAAATCAGGATTTAGCTTCACGGTATCATCCACTGCCTCCCCATGCTCTCCTAAGTCCAGACCGACCCGCTCTTCTCGTGCATCGACACGCATCTTAACCACCCGTCGTAACAGCAAAACAATGATGCTTCCCCCAATCGCGACAAACAGTATCGTGGCAAAGGTGCCCAACAACTGGACCCCGAACAAATGCCAACCACCACCATAAAATAAACCGTTGGTGGTAACCGCTGAATTCACTGACTTGGTGGCGAAAAGGCCGGTGGCGATACTGCCAACGATTCCACTGACGCCGTGACAGCCAAAGGCATCTAACGGATCGTCCACCCCTAGCTTCGGCTTGAGATAATTCACAAATAAATAACTGACCAGCGTCCCTAAAATACCGATCCAAAAGGCACCGGCCGGGGTCACAAAGCCGGCTGCTGGGGTGATGGCCACCAACCCGCACAATGCGCCAGTACAAACTCCTACCAGCGTTGGCTTACCTTCAACATGCATGTCTAACGTCATCCAAGTAATCATGGCGCTAGCCGTGGCAACGGTAGTGGTTAGGGCCGCTTGGACTGCAATTTCATCGGCTGCCAACGCACTGCCGGCATTAAACCCATACCAGCCGATCCACAAAATTGCGGTGCCTAACAGCACCCAAGGCAAATTGTAGTGTTCTGTTTTATGGCCATAGTTCACCCGTTTGCCTAAGAAAATCGATAAGATCAATGCGGTAATGCCGGCATTAATGTGGACCACCGTCCCGCCTGCAAAATCCAACGTCCCGATTTTAGCCAGTAACCCATTGGGACTCCAAACCAAATGAACCATGGGATAATAAATGAAAATTGACCATAAAATAATGAACCACAATAAGAATTTAAAACGTAACCGACCTACGATTGCACCAATGAAAAGTGCCGGTGTAATAATGGCAAACATCATTTGGAAAATCAAATAAAGGCCCGTCGGAATTTTCGTTGCAGTAAGCTTGGTTAAATCAATCCCATTTAGGAGCACATGATGCACCGTACCGATCACACCGCCAAGATCCCCGTTAAAGCACAATTCATAACCAAAGATCACCCATAGTAAAATCGCGATCCCTGTAATGAAAAAGACAGATAGCATGGTGTTGACCACATTGCGCCGTGAGACCAAACCGCCATAAAAAAATGCTAAACCTGGTGTCATAAATAGCACTAACACTGTTGCAAAGATCATAAAACCTGTATTGGCTGCACTCATTTGACTTCCCCCATTCTTTGATGTCATAAATTATAACATCAAAATTTGGAAATAGTTAAAAAAGGCAGCTCGATTACAAAATAATTCATTTTTTGTAACGTTTCATGTGAGCTTAGCCGTTTCAAAAGAAAGCGTTTTTGCGTACTAAAAAAATCCGAGTCAGTATCGACTCGGATTTTTGGAGCGTTGAATTAAGCTTGTAACGCTGGATCCCGATGACCTAAACGCATAATATCACGGACGATCATTAATTCTTCATTGGTTGGTACAACTAATGACGTGACAGCAGCATTTGCTGGGCTGATAATTTGTTCTTTACCACGAACATGATTTAATTCAGGATCGACTTGCACCCCGAAATAAGCCAATTGGTCCGCAATATTTTGCCGCAAGTCGATGCCATTTTCACCACTACCAGCAGTGAAGACTAACGCATCTAAACCGTTCATCGTCGCGACGTAAGAACCCACATATTTAACGACCCGGTTTACAAAAATATCAAGGGCTTGTTTGGCTAACGGATTCGTCGGTGCTGCCTTTTCTAGATCACGTTGATCAGGTGATAATTCTGACAAGCCTAATAAACCAGATTTATGGTTTAAAATATCGACCATTTCAGCCATTGTGGCACCTTTCTTTTCAGCCAAGAAGGCCACTAATGACGCATCAATATCGCCAGAACGGGTGCCCATGGTGATCCCTGCTAATGGGGTAAAGCCCATTGATGTATCAACGGCCTGACCATGATTAAAGGCGGTGATCGAAGCACCACTGCCTAAATGTAAGGTAATCAATTTCAAATCTGCCAATGGCCGGTTTAAAATTTCAGCAGCCCGTGCTGACACGTAACGGTGGCTGGTACCGTGCGCACCATATTTCCGAGCGCCATACTTTTCGTAGTATTCATAAGGAATACTGTACAAGAAGTTTTCTTTCGGCATTGCTGCGAATAAAGAGGTGTCGAAAACGGCAACTTGTAAGACCCGTGGCAATAAACGTTGGAAGACCCGAATGTAGTACGCTTGGGTTGGGTTATGTAATGGTGCATATTGTGCCAAATCTTCAATTTGACTGAGGGTTTCTTCTGTAATGATCACAGAATCTTTAAACTGTTCCCCACCGGCAACGACCCGATGGCCGATCCCAACAATATCTTCAAAATGATCAATGATTCCAAGATCTTTTAATTGTTCTAATAACAAAGTGGCTGCCAAGTCATGGGTTTTAATGTCCCGCGTTAACTTGAAGACTTGACCATCACCATATTTAGCCGTAAAGACAGAATCTGCTAAGCCTAAACGGTCGATCATCCCGTGAGCAATAACCTGCTCAGCGGGCATTTCAAATAATTTCCATTTTAATGTTGAACTACCGGCATTGATCGCCAAAACTTTTACCATGAGTATCCCTCAATTCATCAGGTTCTAAGAACCCCAAAATTAACAATTATAAATCCATTTTAACGAAGTTAAGCGTTTTTTTCAAACGCTTTCATATGTTCTCATTAAAACATTAGTTTTTCCTTCGTCAACCGCCGCCATAAAGGCGATTTTGCAAAAAAAAAAACCGTCCCATTGAGACGGTTGTCGTTGCGATCAATTAAAGATTAATGTCCATATTAAAGGTTAATTCGGATAAGTTAATGCCTTGCATGATCAAGTCGCCGATCAAGGCTTCTGTGCGTTGGCGCATCTCTGCTACCATGGCGTAGTTTTGTTGGGTCAAGAATTCAGTTAACGCAGCGCCACTCAGTGTTTTTGCTTTTTCATCCGTTGCCGCGATCAACCGCCGTTGTGCTTCTTGAGCCGCTTTTAAGTAATCCAAGTCGGCCTGAGCAAATTGATTGTAGTGGCTTTCCACTAACATGGACAAGGTCCGATACTGCCAATAAGCACTTTCCCGGTCCCATTTAACAGGGGTCGTCCGGTAACTTGGATCGGTATCCGTGGCGTTGGCGAAGAATGGCACGTATGGCGTAAAGCTTGGGTAACCGATGGCCAGCCACATGATCGCTGCTTGTGCTGCTGGTACATCGTTGCGGAATTGCAACACGTGGGAGTTTTGAGTCCGATTTAAACCAATTGGCCGGTAACGGCGTTTATCGGCTTCGCTGCCATTGCCCAATGGATCAAATGGCGTTTCATTGTAATGTGAGCCTAAAATATATTCAATGTCTTCCACACTGATCTTGTGGTTGGTCCGACAAATAAAAGGCAATTCGCTGCTTTCTGGATCCTGTTCAATTTCTGGATTGAAGTAACGTTGGCCAAACCAAACCCGTGGGGTGTTATAATGGCGGTCTTTTTCGTTACTGGTTCCGAAAATATGCCGGAAATTCCAACCTTGTTGGTCAGGGTTTAAATGATGTGCCGTGACGTAATCTTGAATCCCATCCGCCCACATAAAGTTAGCCGTATCCGTAAAGTCGACTTGTTGGATAGCCACTTGGTTGGCGGTGATCACGTAAGCATCATCTGGGATCCGTTGGGCCACCCATAAATGACCGGTGACAATTTCCATGTACCAAACATCATCTGCATCGCTGAACAGCACGCTGTTACCTGCTGGCGAACCGTATTGCTTGATCAATTGGCCTAAACGCGTTACCCCTTCACGGGCAGAATGAATGTAAGGTAAGACCATTTGAACGATACAATCTTCATCTAAGCCATCAACGACCAATGGGTCATAAGCCAATGATTTTTCATTACCATAGGTGCTTTCAGTGGCACTCATCGCAACGTTACTTTCATTAAAGCCACTTTCGTCATAGACGCCTTCTTTTTCAAGTTCCACATTTGGCACTGCTTGAAAACGTTGGGCACCTGCTGGTGTCGTCGCCTTAAAACCATTTAAATAAGAAGTCACCGTTTGGGGCGCTGTTACGGCGGGCCGCATTAAAAAGCGCTGTGGTGTTAGTGGTAAAAACGTATCGTCATTACGTGCAATCATGGTTGAGCCGTCTAAACTCGCTTTTTTCCCAACCAAAATTGAAGTACAGGCCTTTTCGACCTTTGACATAGTATAACTCCCTTTCCTAAGGTACCTTAATCAATAACGTCTAGTGTACTGCTTTTTACCACTGGCGTAAACGCAGACTACCACCATTCAATTCGAAAAATTTCTTTTAAACCTGACAGTAAAAAGGTCGGCAACGCCGGTAACAGAAAGACCGCCAGATAAAGCCCACTTGACAGTGGTCGCGTGCCCATTAGCGTGTTGCAAAACGGCACTAAGGTCACTGTTACGGAGGCGATGCCTGCAAATAAGACCATTGCCACTAAATAACGATTTTGAAACGGGTTACGGCGGAAAAGACTGCGCTGACTACGCGCATCAAAAACATGCCATAACTGACCAAACACCAGCGTGAGAAAGGCGACTGTTTGCGCCTCAGCCGTGCTTAACCCGGCCTGCGCAGCCCAGAGAAAGGCGCCAAATACCATGCCACCCATCACACCGCCACGAATCAGCACCCGACTTAACAAATGATCCGCCAAAATCGACTGTTGTACATTACGCGGCGGCACCTGCATTAACGCCTGTTCAGGTTGATCATAACCTAACGCCAATGATGGCAGCGAATCGCTGATCATATTGACCCACAGTACCATAATTGTGGTTAACGTCGGTGTCATCGCAGACACATGCCCGATTGGCTGGGTAATCAAGAAAGTGGTCAACAGCAAGGCCAGTACTTCGGCCACATTGGTGGTTAATTCTTGCCGCATGAAGTTTTTAATATTGGCAAAGATCCGCCGACCAGCTGCCACTGAATGTTCAATGGTGGTAAATTGATCATCTAATAAAATCAAATCGGCGGCGTCCTTGGTGACTTCAGTCCCGTTGATGCCCATGGCAATTCCAATGTCTGCACTGCGCAAAGCTGGTGCATCATTGACGCCATCCCCGGTCATCGCCACCACTTCTTGTTGGGCCTGCATGGCCTGCACGATCCGTTGTTTATGCTGCGGCGTGACCCGCGCATAAACACAAGTTTCCTGTACCAATGACGTTAATTCAGCGTCTGTGGCCGCTTCTAATGCTGGGCCGGTGATCACCGGTGCCGTTGGTGTGTCAATAATGCCTAATTGATAAGCAATTGCCTGGGCAGTGGTGGCATGGTCGCCGGTGATCATCACAACTTTGACGCCAGCTTGTTTTAAGATGGCCACCGAAGCTTTCACTTCTGGGCGCGGTGGATCGATAATGCCTAAAATCCCCAGCAACGTGAGCTGCTGTTCTAAGTCAGCTGGGTCCCCATTAAGGGCCGCTTCAGCGGTTAACGGTCGTTGCGCCACGGCCAAGGTACGTAAGGCTTGTTGCCCATAATTGGCAATTTGCTGGGTCAAGGTTGCTTTAACGGCCGCCATTGGTTTTTGTTGATCAGGCTGCCATTGCACGTGATCTGCGCGCTCTAACAACACATCGGGGGCGCCTTTGGTGAGCAGCCAATATTGCTGGTGATGACGCACCACGGTACTCATCATTTTACGGGTACTATCAAATGGCAACACCCGACAAATTTCAAAATCCTGCTGCAACGCTGCTTGATTGTAACCGGCTTTTTCCCCTAGTACCATTAACGCAATATCAGTGGGGTTGCCAAATGGCTGCCAACGTTGCGCTGTATCTTGTTGCAAACTAGCACCATTATTCAACACAGCGCTTTGCATTAAGGCTTGATAAGCCGCCGGATCAGTTACGCCAGTCGTCGCTTCAAGCTCACCAACTGGGTCATAGCCATTGCCTTCAACGGTATACGTTTGCCCATTTGCCCAAAAATGGGTCACCGTCATTTCATTTTTCGTCAGCGTACCCGTTTTATCGGAGGCCACAATTGTTGTAGCGCCTAAGGTCTCAACACTATTTAAAGCCTTGATCAACCCTTTTTGTTGCGCTAATAGGCGCGCCCCAATGGTCAACACAATGGAGAGCACCACTGGTAGCGCATCAGGAATTGCCGCCACAGCTAAAGCAATGGCGCCTGAAATATTCGCCATTAACCCCGTTAGCGTCAGCTGCCCTGTGGTCAACCATTCTTTACCAAGGTCGTAGCTTAAGGACAACACCACGACACCTAAGGCGACCAGCATCAGTTGGCGGGTCAGCCGCGCCACTGTTTGTTCGATTGGCGTTGGCTTCGGTTGCGCAGCTTGTAGCATCTGCGCAATTTGGCCTAACTCAGTAGCCATCCCAGTTGCCGTTACTACCCCTAGCCCACTGCCGTTGGTAACACTGGAACCTGCAAAGCCCATATTGGTGCGCTCTGCCAACGTTGTCTCATCAGCTAACGCCGCCACTGTTTTGGCAACTGGTTCACTTTCCCCTGTTAAATGCGATTCGTTGAGCTGTAGCTCATGCACCGCCAACCAACGTAGATCGCCTTCAATAAAGTCGCCTAACTTCACTTCCACAATATCACCAGGCACTAACGCCTCGGCCGCAATTTTTTGCCAATTGCCGTCCCGTAATACACTGACTTGGTGTGCGGCTAAGCTTTGTAACGCCGCCAGCGACCGCCGCGCTTTGGCACCTTGCCAATACGTTAAGCCCGCATTGATCATAATCACTGCGAAAATCACACCAGCTTCGGCTAAGCCGCCAAAACCGTGTTTTGTATCTTGTAAAACCCATAAATCATAGCTTGCACTAAGCAGTGCCAGTCCCACAGCGATCCATAAAATAATCACCAACGGTTCCTTTAAACTCTTTACAAAAATCAGCCAAGCCGACTGCGTTTGATCCACGTTTAACTGATTCGGGCCTTTTTCGCGTAACCGCGCTTCCGCGGTCTGTTTGGTCAGGCCATCATGACGGGATGTGGCCAGCTCGGTTAAAACAGCTTGCTCCGTTTGATCGTAAAACATAGCGGTCACCTCTTTCTCGCAAATCACAAAGTCCATTCACTTTATTATTTCAAAGAGGTCGCAAAACGGTCAATCAATATACAAGTCAAAAACGTCAATGCCGCCTATTGGACCAGCGCCGTTTTTGATTGACGAAAATGATCATAAAATTCAAGGGCAAAGCTACTGATCACACTGATTCCCAGTAAGACAAACAGTAAAGTTGAAAAAGCAGCTGGCCGGTAAAGCAATAGGCCTAATAGTAATAAGACGAGGTATTCCATAACGGTTTCACCCCAGAAAAGACATTTTTGTAACATCCTAATCACCTGCTTTGAGATTGATTTGGTACCTAAACGATAAAAGTTAGTTTACTACTGTCGAAACTAACTATCAATACTTTTTTCAAAAAATCGGTCGTAGGTCGTAAAATGAGTGGGCCATAATGCGGTTAGCCTTCGAGTATTAGCCAAAAATAGAGTAGAACTCTGAATTTTGAGTTCTACTCTATTTTGTAGCTAAAGGTCGCAGGCTGCATTATGGCGCACGTTAGAGGCCGATTTTATTCCTTTTTCAGATGCCATGTTTCTGGCGTGATGGTTTTCGTCCGCCAGAATGGCCATCCTCCGAAATAAAATTTTGCGTTAGCAAAATCTAACTCTAGAGATTTTAGGAGGTAATTCAAAATCGGCCGGGTGCGGTGCGCAAACCAAAATAAGTAATTATGGCCCGGCCTCGCAAACGAACTTATAAATTAGGATCCATTTTAAAGGTTAACTGGGACAATTCTGTACTGGCCGTTAGTAATTGGAAAACCAATGCCTGCGTCCGTTTTAAATAGTGTTGGGCAATCTCATGATTTTGCGTCGTTAGATAATCTGTTAACGCAGTCCCACTTAACGTGGCGGCTTTTTGATCAACAGCCGCAATTTTACGCCGGGCCCATTCGCTTAATTCTTTTTGATAATCCAAATCATCTTGAATAAAGTCTGCGTAATGGGCTTCGACTGTGGCGGCCAACGCTTCGTACAACCAATAAGCACTGTCAAACGTCATGGTTTCAGGCAATTCACGGTAACTCACGTCCGTATCATTGGCATTGGTGAAAAATGGCACGTGGGGGCAGAAGCTTGGCACACCAAAGCCCAGCCACTGAACAGCGGCACCGCCACCTTTTGTGGCGGGACGCATTTGTAAAATATGGGAATTGGCTGTGCGGGATAACGAAATTGCCCGGTAAATTTTTTTGTCGTGTTCAGTCCCACGGCCTAATGGATCGTATTTTGTTTCATTATAATGAGACTTTAAAATGTATTGAATATCTTCCACACTAATTTTACGGTTGGCCTTGCGAATAAAAGGCAATTCGGCAGACTCCGGATCCTGTTCAATTTCCGGATTCAAATAGCGTTGCGCAAACCAAACTCGTGGCGTATTGTAATGGTGATCTTTTTCAGTATCCGTGCCAAAAATATGGCGGAAATTCCAGCCGTCAGGATCAGGGTTTAAATCATGTGCCGCAACGAATTCTTGAATCCCGTCTGCCCACATAAAGTGCTCTGGGTCGTTAAAATCGATCTCCTGAATCGCAATTTGGTTGGCCGCAACGGCGTAGCAATCATCTGGGATCCGTACTGCAACCCACTGATGCCCAGTGACAATTTCCATGTACCACACTTCGTTTTGATCATTAAATTGAACGCCATTTCCTTCAGCGGAACCATACTGTTTCACCAATTCGCCTAAATAACGAACCCCGTCTCGTGCTGAATCAATAAATGGCAAGACTAAGGTGGTCATCGAATCTTCGGCTAACCCATTTTCAACTAACGGATCATACGCCAGCACCCGTTCATTAGCGTAAACACTTTCAGTGGCACTTTCACCCACGTTTTTTTCATTGAAACCATCTTCTTCATTAGGGCCCGCACTTTGATCGCCATTTGGGGTTGATGTGTAGCGGTAGCCGTTGGCAGGCAGCGGTACGGTTAACCCGTTATAAGGGGATTTGTAAGTTTCTTGGCGCCCTGAAACAGCTGGTTGGACCAGAAACCGTTTGGGATGGATCGCCAATAAACGATCTTCATTACGTGAAATATAAGTCGCACCGTCTAAAGAAGCGGTTTTTCCGACCATCATAGATGTACAAGCTGAAAGCTCAATGCGGTCTGTTGTCATGTTGTCAGCCTCCGTTATCATTTTTAAGATTACGTCTATTTTACCGAGTTCCAGTCAAGAAAACCAGTGATACCGCTAGCATCCACGGTTGTGATCAGCTGATACAGCATGGCGCACTAATGCCAAGGCCCTAAAAAGTAGTTGCGCTACACTTCAAATAAGATTTTAATGAGAGCGTTTTAATAGCCTTGCATTTTGTAAGCCAGATTGGCAAAATAGAACCAAATTTCAATCCAGCAAATTTTAACAGAGGGTGTTATGATGGAACCTTACTTCAATCAAATGACGGCTGCCGGTCAACAAGCAATCGTAGCGGAGATCGAGGCGTTAAAAGCAGAACGACCGCGGCGCATTAAAATTTTACAGGCGGCGCGCGCTTTAGGCGATCTTTCGGAAAATGCAGATTATAGTGCTGCTAAACGTGACCTCCGTCATTTAGAAAGCCGGCTGCGCTTCTTGAATAAACAATTGCAATTCGCCGAAGTCGTGACGCCAACTGCCAGTGATCAAGCCGAAATTGGCAATTATGTCTTGCTCGAATTTTTAGATGATCACGAACAAGTGACGTATCAACTGGTGGGCAAACAGGAAGCCGACATCGGCCAACAAAAACTATCCTTTGCGTCCCCCCTAGGGCAGGCCTTATTAAAACAAATTCCAGGAACAATCGTTCAAGTCACCGCCCCGAATGGTGCTTATCAAGTTAAATTGTTAAACGTCAGTTTAACCCCGCTTTAAGCGTTTTAAGCGCGCTTGAAACGGCGCTTGATCGTACCGGAAAACGTAACTAACCGTCATCATTAACTGGCTTTTGATTAAATTTGTTCGTGAATTACATCTTGACAAGTAAAACAGACTTTTATACACTGGATGTCAATTACAACAGATCAGAGACGTTGATCTTGGCTGAAAGTCAACGCTGTTGCTATGGCAGATTTTAAATCGGTTCGCCGCGTTATTGGCGTTAGAGGAAAATGAAGGCTAGCCTCATTTTCGAATCTTGGGTGGAACAGCGTTGAAAACCAACGCCCCTAGTACAACATTAGTTTGTACTGGGGGCGTTTTTTAGTGTTCTGGACGCAGAAGACGCGCTGTAATTGGTTTTGGTTACGTCGTTAAATGAAAAGGAGTCGAAATTGACATGAAGGACCCACAGGAACTTTCCCGTTCTTTAAAGAGTCGCCATATTCAAATGATCGCCATCGGTGGTGCCATCGGAACTGGCCTATTTTTAGGTTCAGGTTCTGCAATTCGAGCCGCCGGGCCATCAATTATTTTATCGTATTTGATCGTCGGTATTTTCTGTTATTTCTTAATGCGCGCCATTGGTGAACTGCTCTTATCAGATACCAACAAAAACTCGTTTATTGATTTCGTCAAACAGTATTTAGGCAACCGCATGGAATTTATCACTGGCTGGACTTACTGGTTCTGTTGGATCAGTTTGGCCATGGCCGACTTAACCGCCACTGGGATCTATGTGAAGTATTGGTTCCCTGATTTTCCACAGTGGATCACCCCGCTAGTGATCATCGTGCTGCTACTGATCACGAATTTAGTCAATGTGGGCCTTTTCGGGGAAATGGAGTCTTGGTTCTCGATGATCAAAGTCGTGGCCATTATTGCACTGGTGATCGTCGGCGTGGTATTAGCGTTGATCCACTTCCCTGTTGCCGGTGGACACGCTAGCTTTACCCATTTAGTCAGTCACGGCGGCTTTTTCCCAACCGGTGTGGTGGGCTTCTTCATGTCCTTCCAAATGGTGGTCTTCGCCTTTGTCGGCATTGAAATGGTCGGTTTAACTGCTGGTGAAACCACGAACCCGGAACAAAATTTACCTAAGGCCATTAACAGCTTACCGATTCGGATCGGTTTGTTTTACATTGGCTCCATGATCGCCATTATGAGTGTGTACCCTTGGAACAAAATTGCGACCAATGTTAGTCCTTTCGTCCAAGTGTTCTCTGGTGTGGGCATTGCCGGTGCCGCTGGCATTTTGAATTTCGTGGTATTAACCGCTGCGATGTCCGCCACCAACAGTGCGATTTTCAGTACCAGTCGCACCTTGCACGCATTGGCTCGCGGTGGCAATGCGCCGATCCAGTTTAAACGCTTAGGTCGGAATAACGTGCCGAGCCTGGCGTTACATTTCTCATCAATGATTTTATTTATCATCGTGATTTTAAACTACTTTATGCCAGCCAGTATTTTCACCCTGATCTCCGGCGTCTCAACGATCAACTTCGTTTTTGTTTGGATCATTTTACTCTGGTGCCACATTAAATACCGGCAGAAGCACCCCAAGGGGCAGCCAAACTTTACCATGCCTGGCTATCCCGTAACGGACTATCTCAGCTTGATTTTCTTTATTGCCGTGCTGATTTTCTTATTCTTTGTGCCAAGCACCCGTATTTCACTGGTGGTTTCCATTATCTGGTTTGTAATTTTATTTGTCATTTATCAAGTGGTCAGTAAAGTGAAAGCTTAAAAAAAGGCCTCATCATTGAGGTCTTTTTTAGCGTCCGTTTAAAAATTTTACGACACCGTGGTGAAATGAAACGCGATCTTATCAAAGTTTTCATGGGCATGGTCCTGCATAAAGGCCTTGGCCTCACGATTGATCTGCTTCAGATCTAAGTCTTGTTGCCGGGCAGCAAATAGGCACCCGCAATAACACTGACGGTAAATATCGTATTCATTGCACATATCAACTGACCGGCGATAACCGCCACGTTTTTTAAAATCACTGGGCAAGTAAGCCACATCGTAAAGATGCTGCACTTCAAAGCCCAGTTCGTTGATCACCTGCGAATTCTTATGCGGGCTAATGGTCAAGGCACTGCCAAAATAATCAAAACCGAGTTCCTGAGCCTTTTCCGCCACTTGCTCTAAACGATAATCGTAACAAACACGACAACGCGCACCGCCTTCAGGCTCCTTTTCTAAGTCTTTCATGGTAGCAATCCACTGGCTCGGCTGATAAGGCGCACTGATAAAGTGCACATTTTGCTGCGCTTGTTCATTGAAGTCCGTAATAAATTTTTGTTGGTAATATTTCCGTCGTTCATATTCAGCTTGCGGATGAATATTGGAATTGGCGTAATACACGGTAACGTCCGCAAACTGCGTTAAATATTCTAACGTATAAGTACTACAAGGGGCACAACAACTATGCAATAAAATCTGCGGCCGTTTACTGTCAGCTTGCCATTTTTTAACCAATTTTTGCAAGATCACATCAAAATTGATCTTCTGATTTTTTTCAAATTGTTGCGCCACTTCATCATATTCTAACATGCCATTCACCTGCTTCTAATTTCTGGATCAAACCTGCAAAAGTGGTTTGTAATAAGGTTTGATTTTGTAAAGCCGCTTGCCAGGCGGTTGGTAACGGTTGCTCAGGTTGCCGACAGGCCTTGATGGTTGCCGCCACGCTGGCCACCGTATCGGTGTCACTGCCAAGATTAACGGCCCGTAAAACAGTGGTCTCAAAATCACCGGGCCGTAAATTCACCCACAGCGCCGCAGCCAAGGTGGCTACCACATAAGCACTACTGGGTACTTTTTCACGTGGTGCCTGGGCCAAATCAGCCTCAAATAACGGCCGATAAGTGGCGATCTCTGGTGCAAACTGTGGTTGCTGTTGCAGCGCTTGCCATGTTTGGGTCATGGCAGTTGGCAGTGACTGGCCTTGTAACAGGTGCCGTAAAATCTCCAAATACAAACTGCTGCCAAAAACCGCCCGTAAATGCCCGTGGGTCAACACGGTATAAGCCTGATAAATCGCCAAACGCCGGTTTAAATCCGGTTCTGATAATAAAGCCAGTGCCAGTGGCGCCACCCGCATTAAGGCGCCATTGCCATTAGCGGTTTCCGCCGTCGGCCCACATTGTAAGGCCGGTACTTGTTGTTGGTAACGTTCAATGGCGGTACGACACGTACGGCCTACGCCAAAAACAACCCCATTTGGCGTCCATTGGCCGGTGGTCAAGTACGCCACTGCATTGGTCATGAGCCCATCAACCCCTGTTTGCTGGGTTAAACTCGCCACCAAACATAACGTCAACGACGTGTCATCGGACCAACTGCCAGCTGGTTGCCGCCAGGTCCCTGCTGGTTGCATACCTGTCACTTGAAACGTATCACGTCTTCGCATTTCAACCGGCACGCCTAGTGCATCTCCGATCACACCGGCCCATAAAATATGTTGATAAGCTGCCTGATTCATGCTTCATGCCCCCAATCAAAAAGGCCGGAGCAATCACTCCAGTCTTTCCTTGCCGTTTTAGTGGCTATATTCATCATAAACCAACTCGACCAATTGCTTTTGTGGCGCGACATTAATGGTCACAATGGGCTGATCTAAGATCTTCGTGTACTCCGATAAGACATCTACTGGTAATGGGGTCACGGCCTGGAGATTTTCAATGAGTTCATCACTGGTATAAATAAGGTCCATTTCAACAAACATCCGTGTTTTGGTCACCACATCCGTTAAAAGATCCGTTAAGATACTATTCGGCTTGCCTTCTGGATCAGTCATCACAACTTGATGCGTATCCAGTGGCTGATGGTTGACCTGAATCATTTTTAAGGCATCAAACACAGTTAACATCCGTTTTCCCATCCCTTCATTGAACTGCTTTAAATGTATTATAGGCGTTAGCGCAGGACTTCTCAACTTTGTTTATAGGACACTTTTAAATAACCGCCGTTGGTTTAAGTCTTGTAACTGCCGGTTGTTATCCTGTGGGAAAAATTCACGGTATTGTTGCAGTTGTTCAACTGATACGGTGAGCGGTGTGGCTGCCAAGTACCAATGCACCCCTTCGGTTAACGGTGGTGTGGTCAGCGAGCCTAAATAGCGCACCACGCCGCCTGCCTGAGGCAGCCAACTATTCACCGGCAGCGCTTGTGGCAACGTGGCGGTTTGCCGGGATTGAAAATGGGTCAATAATTGTTCAAACAGTGGATTCGCCGCCCCTAATTCTGCAAAACACGCCACCACTGATAATTGACCTAATGCATCTTGAAAGACAAAATGCCATTCCATTGCCGCTTGGTGGCCATCAATTTGATGTTCTGCTGGTGCATGGAAATGCAACTGCTGAAAGGTGACAGGTTGTTGCAATAACCGTGCGTTGCCTGTGCCGGTGGCTTCGAAATTCGTTTCGCGGTCGATCACAGTGGTTACCGCTAAAGGTGACGACCATTCAAAAAGTGACGTGGTCAATTGTTCTGGTTGTGCTGTGGCCGATAAAAACCCAATTGGTGATTGTTGGTGACCAAAACCATTCGACCATTCTTGCTGTTTCCGATAATCAAGCATCGAATCATCCCTTTTTCATTATTAGTTTTAGTATAGTGGGGTCTGCCACGATTTGCCAGCAAAATCAACAAAATAACGTGCTAAATCCGAACAATGTTCAATTTTCACTTGCATTTTAATCGTAATATAGTATCTTATTATTGTGGTTCAATTAAAACACGAACAAATTTAAGTTTCTAGCAATCGATTCTTCGTTTAATCATTTATAAAAGGAGTATTCTCATGCAGCAAATTGCCAGCTTTTTTAATTTCAAAGCCTTAAAGACCAATTATCGTCGTGAAACCTTGGCTGGTTTTACCACTTTTATCTCAATGGCCTATATTTTGTTTGTCAATCCCAGCGTTTTAGGCGCGACTGGCATGGATAAAGGCGCCGTTTTCACGGCCACCGCTTTGGCCAGTGCCTTAGGGTGCTTGCTCATGGGCCTGGTCGCCAAATATCCCATTGCCATTGCCCCCAGCCTTGGGGTCAACGCCTTCTTTGCTTACTCCGTTTGTATCGGCATGAAGATTCCTTGGCAAACCGCCTTGGCCGGCGTCTTCGTAGCCGCCGTTTTATTCATGATCATCACCGCCTTAAAGTTACGGGAAGCCATTATCAATGCGATCCCGCGCGATTTAAAAATGGCCATTGCCGCTGGGATCGGGTTGTTCATTGCCTTTCTCGGTTTAAATGATGGTGGTTTGATTGTTGCTAACAAATCAACGGTGGTCGGCTTAGGTTCCTTAAGTGTCGGAACCACTTGGTTGACGATTTTCGGCTTAGTGATCACCGCCATTTTAATGACCCGTCGTGTCCCAGGCGCCATTTTTATCGGCATGGTTTGCTCAACCCTTTTAGGCCTGGTCACTGGTTTGATTCCATTACCACACACGATTATTTCAACAGCCCCTAGCTTGCAACCGACTTTCTTAGTGGCTTTGAAGAATATCGGGCACATTAACTCATTGCAGCTGGTCGTGGTGGTGTTGACCTTCTTATTGGTCACTTTCTTTGATACTGCAGGCACTTTAGTGGGCTTGGCTGAACAAGCAGGCTTTATGAAAGACAATAAAATGCCACG
This sequence comes from Loigolactobacillus bifermentans DSM 20003, assembly GCF_001434575.1. Lineage (GTDB taxonomy): Bacteria > Bacillota > Bacilli > Lactobacillales > Lactobacillaceae > Loigolactobacillus > Loigolactobacillus bifermentans. The sequence goes on along the minus strand of NZ_AZDA01000021.1, from coordinate 35,567 downwards.
TGTTGGGCAAGCTTTGTTCGCTGATTCTACATCGATGTTAGTCGGGTCCTTATTAGGGACATCGCCAACTGGTGCCTACGTTGAATCCTCTGCCGGGATCGCAGTTGGCGGTCGTTCCGGCTTTACCGTGATCGTCACTGGTGTCCTCTTTATTGTCAGCCTGATTTTCTCCCCACTGTTGGCCATTGTCACCAGTCAAGTGACCGCGCCAGCTTTGATCATTGTCGGTGTGTTAATGGCCCAATCCTTACGCAATATTGACTGGGATAAATTAGAAATTGCCATTCCCGCTTTCTTGATCGTTTTAGGAATGCCGTTAACTTACAGTATCTCAGACGGGATCGCACTGGGCTTTGTCATGTACCCCATCACCATGGTTGCCGCAAAACGTGGCAAAGAGGTTCATCCTTTAATGTACGTCTTATTCTTCGTTTTCTTAGGCTTCTTGTGGATCATGAACGCCCAATAGTGCCATTTAAAAAATGCAGGTTCACCATCAACAAGATGGGACCTGCATTTTTTTATGCATCAAGATTCGTGGTTGGCACTGGTTTTGATTCAATGATGATAATATCCTTCATTTTACGGATCTTATGGTGCCGCGCGCTTTCGATTCGCTCTTTGCTTAATCGAATCGGATCTTCGTCAGGGGTATGCGGCAGTAATTTGTCGGTGACAAACGCCACTTCATCTTCCCGAATGCGGCGCGTGGTGTTGGTCAGGATTAGGTCGATCCGGTTGAAATTATCCACATAGTAAACATCGGTATTGCCTAAGGTATATTTTCTAAAATAGCGAATCGCAGTATGTCCATACAGATAGGCAATCGTGTTCGGAATCATTTTGCGTAAGCTAACATTAACTTTAATTGGAACTTCAATGAGTTTCACAGCGGGACCCTCTTTCTATAATTTATTTTTTCCAACTCTATTTTACCGGAAAACCGCCTCACTTGGCGACTAATATGCTTATCAATTTAAGCGCTCTGGCTGTCTTTTTAAATGAAAAAGATTAGAATAGAAACGATATGAATAAGGATTTTTGAAGGAGTATTGACAATGATTACATTAAAATCACCACGTGAAATTGAAGGGATGCGCCGGTCGGGTGCGATTTTAGCAGGGGTCCATTTAGGCTTACGCGATTTGATCAAGCCAGGGATCTCAACCTGGGAAATTGAAACCTTTGCCCGCCACTACATTGAAAGTCACGGCGCCATTGCCTCGCAGATCGGCTTTACAGGCTACAAATACGCGACTTGTGTTAGCGTCAATGACGAAGTCGCCCATGGCATTCCCCGCCCGCATTTGGCCTTAAAAAAAGGCGATATTGTCAAAGTGGATCTGTGCGTGGCGCTGGATGGCTATCAAAGTGATTCTTGCTGGAGCTATGCCGTTGGCGCAGTGAAACCTGAGATTCAACATTTAATGGACGTCACCCAGAAAGCCTTGTACTTAGGGATCGATCAAGCCGTGATCGGCAACCGGATCGGTGATATTGGCCATGCCATTCAACACTATACAGAAGTGGAACAAGGCCTGGGTGACGTGCGCAATCTGATTGGTCACGGTATTCAGCCAACCATTCACGAAGAACCGGCAGTCCCACATTATGGCGAAGCCGGCAAAGGGTTGCGCCTGCGTGAAGGGATGACCATTACCATTGAACCCATGATCACCTTAGGCACTTGGGAAGTCACCACCAAGCTGTTTAAAGCCGACAATTGGCAATATTACGTCACCGCTGATGGCTCAGCCTCAGCACAGTATGAGCATACCTTGGCGATTACCAAAGCTGGCCCTAAAATTTTGACCTCACAAGATCCTGAATTTGACGCGCCATACCTTTAGCAACACGCTTTAGTCAAAATGTATAATTATTTTTAATTATAAACGAAATTACCGGACATAAAAAATTTTTAAAGCGGTTCAGCCCTTGGCGGCGTATGCTTCACGCTGAAAACGGCTTTAAATTCCCTTTGACGCCTTATCGCTTTGCACGTAGAATAGGACAGGTCGACAGTTCGAACCACTGAACGCGGCAATTGAATCAAAAAATATTTTTTAAAGAGGCTATTCGTTGATTTACGTTGTTTTCAACGCTTTTTCAAAAAATCGCCCCTTGACAAACGAGAACGTATGTTTGTATGATGAGATTACCAATTCTAAACAAAGGAAGTTTGATTGCCATGATAAAGCCGCGTGTCGCCGAAAATTCAATCTATCTTACTGCAGATACTTATATTGTTGTGCATCCTGAGGCCGATTTTGATCTAGAAGTGCGGAAACAGCCAACTGATCAAGCCGCCTACACGATGGGCAAAATGAATTATAAATATCACCATGATGCGTTTGCTTCCTTTATTTTCAAAATTTTCCCTAAAATCAATTTACTTGAGATCCACGACTTACAAAAAGCCTTGAATCACTTTATTCCATAAAAAAACAAAACGTCATGACAGCTGATTGTCATGGCGCTTTTTAGAACGAAAGAAGTTTTAAAATGGTACGTGCTCACAATCAAGCCACTGCGAAATTAGCCCCTGATCAAGCCCTTTCAACGGCACAAACCGCCTTAGTGCAACACATATTGACTTTTTGCCAACAGCATTGGCGCCAACCCCAAACTGCCGTTTTTGTGATCCACGGCGCTGCTGGCACCGGTAAAAGTGTGGTTCTCAGTCATTTACTGGCAGTCCTGCAACAAGCCCGTCAGCAGCCTGATAGCCCCTTTTACCAAGGTGATAACCATCTATTGATCAACCACCCTGAAATGGTCAAAACCTACAAACAAATTGCGGGACAGCGTGCTGGATTGCGCAAAAAAGATGTTGAAAAGCCCACCCCGTTTATCAACCGCTATGCCAAGCTGCAGCAACGCGCTGACGTGGTCTTAGTGGATGAAGCCCATTTACTGTTAACCCAGTCTGACCGGTACAATCGCTTTGATCAGACCAACCAACTCACTGAGATCTTAAAAGAAAGTCACATTATCATTTTAGTGTTTGATGCCACGCAAATGTTGAAGTTTAAAAGCTACTGGCCGCAACAGTTACTCACACAAGTGTTAGCCCCTTACCCCACTGAAACAACACGGCTCACCCAACAATTTCGGGTGCAAGCAGGCCCCGCCATCCAACACTGGCTCACCGCTTTCGGGACTGCTGGCCAATTGTTGCCGCAACCACAGCCTGATTCCACATTTGACTTGCGCATTTATACCGATGCGAATCAACTTTATGCCCACCTTCGCCAACAAAATCAACGTTATGGGCTATCGCGGCTAGTGGCAACCGCTGATTTTCCTTACACACTAGACGGCAAAACATATTACGTTGAAACCGAAAATTTCAAACAACCTTGGGACAAAAATATGGACCCCAATGTAGCGTGGGCCGAACGACCTAAAACCATTGATGAAGTGGGCTCGATTTATACCGTGCAAGGCTTTGACCTCAACTATGTCGGCGTGATTTTAGGCCCCTCAGTGGGGTATGACGCCCAACATGATTGCCTCGCCATTCGGCCTGAACGTTATGAAGATCAGGAAGCCTTTAAACAGCGTCGCGACGTGACTGATCCAGCCGTGATGGCCGAAATGCAACGCCAAATCATTTTAAACTCCATTAATGTTTTGATCACCCGCGGTCGTCAAGGATTATATTTATACGCCAGTGATCCGGTGCTACGTCGTCGGCTGGCACAACTGTAAGCGAAAAGCGCAACCTTGCCACGTCAGCAAAGTTGCGCTTTTGCATTAATCCGTTATTGAGATACCAGTTGCAGTTGGCACCACTTGCTTAAAGGACGTGACGCCGATCACGCCAGGTGCCGTTCGTTGCGGGTGATAGCGTGGATCATCAAAGGCGATGGCTTGGATGCCTGCCGCTTGTGCGGCCCGAATACCATTATCAGAATCTTCCACCACCACACACTGGTTGGGTTGCAAGCCCAGTTTGGCCCGGGCCATGTTAAAAATATCTGGCGCTGGTTTGGGATGTGCCAGTTCATAACCGGATAAAACCACTTCAAACCGATCCAATACCCCGAAAGCGGTCAACGTGCGCTGAATGTCAGCCAATGGTGATGACGACGCAAGTGCCAAACGATAACCTTGTGCCGCCAGCCCATTGATCAACGCTAAGCTGCCAGGAATTGGCTGTTGGCCATTGGCGTCGATCAACTGCTGGTACGCTTTAAAATAACGCTTTAACAATTCTTCGGTCGAAACTGGTAAGTTAAGCTCAGTGCGCATATTGTCCCAAATCGCTTGAAAACTCATTCCCATGAACTTAAAGTGATAACTTTCAGGTTGATGCACGCCAAAGGCTGCCAACACTTGCTGCTTGGCCTCAATAATCGGTGGCTCTGAATCAACGATCACACCATCCATGTCGAAAATAACGGCTTTTACTGGTAGCATCGCACTACCCTGCCACAATCTTGATGTTAGAATCAACATCGATCACAGGATAATCACGATCTGCAACATATAGTGTTCCTGGTAATTCAGCTTTTGTTGCCCCCGTAAAACTAATGGCAATGTGGCCTAAATTCGACAAGTTTGTTTGGACCTCATTTCCAACAGCCGTAATTGGATAAGTTTGGTTATCAATCACAAGCGTCATCCCAGGTTTGATGTCAGTTGCCACTGGTGTCACATGAATTAAATAGCAAGAGGGACGTAATGCGTCTGGCGCTTCATTCCCAAATAAAATAGCCATTTTAATTTCTTTAAAGTCACGGGCATCTTGGCCGACTTCTACAACTTGCGTTTCAAAAACTGTCTTTTCGATATTTTCAATCATCTCAATCATCCCCACACAATTCTAATTCTATTTATTTACCGGCGTACAATCCGAAGCTGGCGAGCCAAGCAACGAATACCCGCGGTACCCCGTTGATAAATCGTGAATAAAGTACCGACGGCACCCCGACTTCAACGGTTTTTGATTCTGCTTCTTCTAAGCCTAAACCGACTGGAATAAAGTCACAAGCATTTTGTGTATTAATGGCAAATAATGCTGGCAAAGCGTACTGAGGTGGAATATGACCCTTGCCAATTTCTACCCCGATCAAAGTCCCGATGATCTGACCAATAACGGCCCCAGGGCCTAATAGTGGTGATAAGAATGGTAATGAACAGATAAAGCCCATGATCATTAAGCCCCAAACATTACCAGCCAATGGTGTCATGATCTTTGCAAAAACTTTCCCAATCCCAGAACCTTGAATAATCCCAATAAGTAAGGCAACAAATGCCATAAATGGAATAATCGTATTGAGGACCGTTTGAACGGATTCTTTTGCAGCTTGGTTAAAGGTGGCAACGACTTTCCCTGCCCCAATCCCAATTTTTGCAATAATCCCTTGATGTTCCATTTGTTGCGTAATCGTCTTTTGGTTATCGTACTTACTGTCTTCTTGATCATCACTGACTGCAGTTGGTGCGACATTTTCAGCAGCAGTTGCTTCATCAACTGCAGAAATTTGGTTCACATCAACTGCTGAAACATAAAGTTCTGGCGTAATGTATTTTGCTAAAGGACCACTCTTGCCAGTTGGTAAAACATTTGCTGTTAGAATCCCTTTCTTAGGGTAGATACCACAACGTAATGTCCCACCACAATCAACAATTGCTAGCGCCACTTCGTTATCTGGAATTGACGTTTTAAACCCATCAATCGCTTTCATACCAGTTAATTGTTCAATCTTATCGACAATTTTCGGACGGTTCCCACCAGTGACGTAAATGAATTTATGTTTTTCTTCTGTTGGCGTCACAATAATGGGGCCACCCCAGCCGCCTGAACCTTTTACAATTTTAATGCTATTCCAAGTCGTCATGTTGTTTTCCCCCTATTCGGCTGTACCAGCAGTTAATTTAACTTCTTTGGACAAAGTAACACCACTTGTCCGGCAAACATAGGCTGTGGTGAAATCAGTTACCCAACCCCCGATAAAGTTCATCAACATCCCGACTAATAGGTAGCGAATCGCTAAATCCATGGTGTTTAAGCCTAACTTCTGAACCCCTTGTGCGATCCCCATCCAAATGAATAATTCACCGGGGTTAATATGTGGGAACACCCCGTTACTGGTATGACAAAACTGTGCTTGAGAAGCGTAGTAACTTGGTTTGTAATACTCAGGTAAAAAGCGTGCCATGGTGAAAGCCATTGGGTTCCCTAACATAAATGCAGACAAGAATGGCAAGATCAGATAACGTGTCACCACGTTTTTAGAAGAAGCACGCGCTAACTTGTTCATTCGTTCTTCACCTAAAAAGGCAATAATCGTATTCATTAAAACTAATAATAGCAAGACAACTGGTACAATCGAGGTCATCCAACTAATCAGTGTTTTACCACCCGTTTGGAACAACCCCATGAATCCTGAGGCAAAATCAGTAATATACTTCATATCATCATCTCCAATTTTTATTTTTAAATATCATTGCGTCTTTGTTTGAGCGAAGCCATCGTTGTTAAACCAATTGATCTGATTTTCTCAAATAGCGGCATCGTGAAAACGTTCGTGCTGGTATCATAATCGCTGGCATTTAATTTACCTGCTTTAAAATCAACATAATTGCGATAAGCGTTTAAAATACACTGTTGGGTTAACCGATCATATTGTTGTAACGTATCATGATCAGCAGCAACGATTGCTAAATACTCGCCTGTTAAATCTGGTAGCGCTTTAAATTTAACGAAAATCGTCACCCCTTTCATGATCCGTGCAGCTTTAATTTTGCCAGCTTCATCGATCGACATTAAAATCAAACTGCCAGAACGAAAGCGTTTCGGATTTTTACCGATCAACACGCGTCCCATCAGACGCAAGTCACGATAGTTTTTCGTAAAGTTCTTAATTTGAATCAAGCCCAAGGCCCCTTGTAATAAGAAGGCGCCAACTAGAAATAGCCCGATAATTAGCATTTAAATCCCCTCCGTTATTTGCGTCAATGGTTGCGTGTCGTCATAATCCAACAGATTTGCGGCCAAACTCGGTTGCCGCGAAATCATAAAGATCAAGTCATATAATTGCGATAAAGTCCGGTTTAAATTCTGATCTAATTTTTGTGGAATCCCAATCAAGAAAATAAACCGTACTGGCCGATTTTGATACTTAACCGGCTGTTTAAAGATACCAATTCTCAATAAAATGCTAGTCGCAGCAGGTGAATCATCAATCACATGCGGAATCGCAATCCCATTTTCAAAAACGTTATTCGTTTCCTTTTCGCGACGTTGCCAAGCCTTCAAAAAATTCTGATTCAATCGTCCCTGGTCAATTTCCGTTTCGATCAACCGTTCAGTTCCGGCATAATAACCCAAAGCTGTATCCAATGTTGTGACTTGAAAATCACACCAATTATGGGCAATGGCCTCTTCTACTTGTGCCACCTGAATTTTACAAAGCATTTCATCCGTTCGGAAAACACTGTTGATCCGCACAACTGGTGTGGTTTGATTCCAAACTTGAATCGGACGATTTGAGAAAATAATCAAGTAACGTTCATTCGATTGAATGAGTTCACGCTCCGTTGCAAAACTCACAACTTCAATCGAATCTTGAAACAGATCGTTTAACTGTCGAATGATAAACCGTTTAATACTGCGACTGACCTGGCCAACAATTGCCGCTTTTTGCTGTAGTCGTTGTGAGTTTTGTTCCTCAATTTCCATTTCAAAATAAATCACCAGGTAATTCACCTCGGCTTCAGGGATCTCAACCTGGACCTGTTTGCCCAATCCCTGTGCCGTTGCAGTTGCCAACTCAAGTGCAATTGGGTATTTTCCAACTGCCTCATTACTTAATAAGTTGTCAGTTTGGACATGGAAAATCACCCGATTTAGCATGAACAGTAAATGATATTTAATTTGCTCAAAAACATGATCAAATTCTAAACGACTATCAATTTCACTTTTAACTTTGATCTCCACATTATCAAATAACTGTTTCAACCAAACCAGACGATTTTCCGTTAAGCGTTCCTTTGTCGCCCGATTGATTTTTAAATTAAACGGATAACATAAAAATTGAATCTCGGTTTCCGTTAACTGAACTCCTAATCGAGTTGCCGCTGCTTGAATTAAACTTTGAAATTGGACACGATCCGTAATTTCTTGATAAAACATAATGGGTTCTTCCAAGCGATGTTGTGACTGAACTAATACTTGTAAAATCGCTAAATTATTTTCAATTAACACAAGTGTATGCTCCGACAATAAATCGGCTGGTAATGTTTGCTTAAGTGTCGCTTTTGTCAGCAATTCGTCAAAGGCATAATAATTGCTGACAAATTTCAGTAATAACGCGTAATTAAAATCATGTTTGACCTGCAATTTAATGCCCTTACTTGGTACTGAAATCACTTGTGCTTGATAACTGTGTAAGAGCTGCTTTAAATCTGCTAAATCGCGATTCAACGTCCCTTTACTAATCATCAATTCATCAGCTAAATCATCTAATACAATAAAATCCTGTGCCTTGATCAAGGTTAAAATCACATAAGCTTGTCGCTTTAATGGATCATTTAGATCCAATGACTGTTTCAAAAACCCAGTTTGTAAACTCGTCAAACGCTTGAAATCAATGACTTTCAAGTAATACCGCTGTCGATTTTCTTTGATTTCAGCAATACCTTTTAATTCTAAGTTTAAGCTTTGGATATATTTCAACATTGTCCGTTTAGAAACTTGAAACTGGGTCGTCAATTCCATCAACGTCAGTGAATCATTGGTAATAAAATACTTTAATAGACTGTAATTTTGTATATCCATGCTCATATCCCCAATAAGTTAACCGCGGGATTTACCTCCGGCAACGTTTGTCGTTACCCCAGTAATGTAGCTGGCACGGTTCGATAAGAAGTAAGTTACTAAATCAGCAACTTCTGATAAGTGGCCGCTACGCCCAAGTGGTGTGGTTGTCGTACTCTTGTAACCAGCGCGAATTTGATCAACGGTTTTATGACGGGTATAAGCAAGTGCTTCTTCATAAGCAGGCGTCCGTAAGCCGGTTGCTTCCATAATGCCTGGTGCAACCCCAACGACCCGAATATTATGCTCCCCTAATTCTTTAGCCCATGAGCGTGTTAAACCATTAATTGCGCCTTTTGTAGCAGAATAAATACTTTGTCCCTGTGAACCTTCTAAACCAGCTTCAGAAGACATATTGACGATTACACCGTACTTTTGTTTTGCCATTTGATGGGCAACTGCTTGGGAGACTAAGAAAACACTTTTAACATTGACTGCAAACATCTTGTCAAAATTGGTTTCAGTAAATTCATACTGGCTCCCAGGCTGTTGTGCATCGACTAATAAACGGGGTAAATTGATACCAGCGTTATTGACCAAACCGTCAATCGCAGCATGTTCTTCCAAAACCTTAGCAACCAACGTATCAATTGCTGTTTTTGATGTCACATTCGTTTCCACAAAAGTTAACTTTTCAGCCGTTTCTTGACTAGGTTGTAAATCAGCATCATAAACAAATGCATCTTGGTCTAATAAGCTTTTAACAATTGCGGCACCAATACCTGATGAACCTCCTGTTACGATAAATACCTTGTCCTTTAAATCAATCCAACTTTCCGTCATCATGAACAACTCCTTATTTATAATGAAGCGTTTAGCGTATTGACACTGTGCGCTCTTAATTGCAAATTCATCATAACGTGAACGCTTACATCGTTTAATACACACAATTTCATTCACTTGTGCAAAGAATTGTATCAAGCTATTAAAAAACCAATTCAGCCTCCTATTTCATAGTAGTTTGTGTAACAATACTCATTGCAATGACGCAATCTATACCAATTCACAAAAAGGTGCATTATAAAAGATAATTTATCATTTTATAATAATTTAATGCTTATTAACAGTATAAGCATTATATAAAACAGCACTTGGCATTTGCAATAAAAAACGTCTTAAATGCAAAGTCGAGCAAAGCACCAATCGATGAGAAGGTTGATGGAACACAGTTAAATTTTTCTCATAAAACAACAAAAAACGACTTGCCAAGGGAAATATTGGCAAATCGTTAAATTAAAAAAGCCGCCTGATTTCTCAAGACGGTTGACCTTACATAATTAAATAGTCATTGATCATTTTACGGTATTGACGTCGATTGCGTGCCACCCCAGTGGCCAGCAACATCGTGATTTGATTAACGCCTGCTTGACGTAATTTTAAAAATACTTGGCGGGCTTCCGCCAATAATGCTGCATCGCTGGCGGTTTGCGGCCGTTCGTAATGCAAACGCGCAATTGTTCCTTGTTGCGTGCGGCAAATTAAAATCACCCGACAATTCACGCGATAATTTGTAAAACGTGACACCACCAAGTCCCCCCAGATTCTCTCATGTCAATTTTGCTATTGGAGGTAAACTCGCCCCCTAAACGCGCTAATGTTTATTTCGCAATGACAAAATAAACTTTCACATTATAGAATACCAGCCTTGGCGGTTAAAGTCTAAGATTCTTTTGGGACTATGATTCCTTTAATTCACCGGAACGTTGTAAGAGTTGTAGCATCGCCAATTCCTCGTTAGTCGGCAACCGTAACACTTTAATGGCGGAAGTTGGCGTACTGATGATTCCTGTGTGCTGATGACGATTACGTGCCGGATCAAGCGCGATGCCAAATACAGATAGTTGTCGACAAATTTGTGCGCGTACTGCGGCATCATTTTCACCAATGCCGCCAGAAAACACGATGGCATCGATACCTTGCATTTCTGCAAAGTAACTGCCTACGTATTTCACCACACGATTGACAAAAATATCGATTGCCAATTGTGCGCGAGGCTGCGTTGCGGCTTGCGCCGTTAAATCGCGCATATCGGTTGAAATTCCAGAAATCCCGCGTAACCCTGACTGGGTGTTTAACAGCGTCAGGACGGCTTCTGGTGTTGCCAGGTCTAGCTTTTTCATCAAATAAGGCACAATGGCCGGATCAATGTCGCCGGCACGGGTCCCCATGGTTAAACCCGTTAAAGGCGTCAGCCCCATCGATGTGTCAAAAGCCTGGCCGTCTTTAATGGCTGTTGCTGAAGCGCCACTACCTAAATGGAGTGTCACCAATTTTAAGGCTGCCAAAGGCTGGTGCAGCACTTGTGCGGCCTGTTGAGCGAGGTAACCATGACTGATGCCATGCTCCCCATACCGCCTAATTTGAAGTTGTTGGGTCAACTCATAAGGTAATCTGTAGATGGCATTTAATTCAGGTAATGTCGTAAAAAATTGACTGTCAAAGACAGCGTATTGGGGCACCTTTGGAACAACCTGACGCATGGTATCAATGAATCGCAGTGCCGGTGGATTATGTAACGGCGCCAAATCGCTAAGCGTTGCTAATTCGGCCAAAACAGTCGCTGACAGTCGGACGGGCTGCTTAAAGCGTTCCCCGCCAGCAACCACGCGATGTCCAATCGCTGCTAAATCAGACCATTGTTGTATCAGCCCCAGCGCTGGCAATTTTTCGACTAACAACGTTGCGACTTGCTTAAGGGTCAGCTGATCCTGTTGAATTTGCGTCACCTGACCTTGAAACTTGATTTTAAAAATCGATTGGGCCGCGTTTAACCGTTCGGCTAAGCCTGTCGCAATGGCTTGTTGCGTCGCCAAATCAAATAACTGCCATTTTAAGGATGAGCTTCCCACATTGATCATCAGTGCTTGTTGCATGCGCATCACCTCTTCAAATTTTATCTACTACTATCAGCGTACCGAAAGTCACTTTGAAAAGCTTTTGAAGCGGCTGATAGATGAATTTAATTCAACTTAGTTTGATAAAGTTTAGTTTTATTTTATTCAAAAAATAGCGTACAGTAACATTAATCAATCAGTTACGTTTTGTAGAAAGATTTGGAGGTCGAAAATATGTTCCGTGATGATACGAATCAAATCCTAAAAGGCTTAAAACAATCCCCACTACGCCAATTCGATCAAGAAGTCGGCCAGATTCCTGGCATCGTCAAATTAACGCTAGGTGAACCAAACTTTTCAACGCCAGCGCATATTAAAATGGCGGCAATTTCGGCCATTGCCGCAAATGAATCTCACTACACACCAATTGCCGGTTTGCCAGAACTTCGTGAAGCAGCCGCCAATTACTACAATCAAAAATTCAATTTAAACTACACTGCTGAAAACACATTGGTAACCGTTGGCGCAACCGAAGGCGTCTCTGCCAGTTTTCAAGCTTTATTACAGCCTGGTGATTCAGTGATCGTCCCGACACCAATTTATCCACTGTACTTACCATTGATCAAATTACAACACGCCACACCCATTCTAGTAGATACCAGCGCTGATGATTTCGTGTTGACTCCAGAACGGTTACAAACGGTTTTAGACCAACACCGTCAGGACCACGTTAAAGCCATCGTTTTAAATGCCCCTAGCAATCCAACTGGCATTGCCTACACGCGGTCTGAAATGCAAGCCTTAGCTGCCATTTTGAAACAGGAACAACTGTGGGTCTTAAGCGATGAGATCTATGCCGAATTAACTTACGGTCAAAAACATACGTCAATGGGTGAATTACTACCTGAACAGACGATTGTAATCAATGGCCTTTCAAAGTCACATGCCATGACAGGGTGGCGGCTAGGGTTTGCCTTTGCGCCAAAAGACTTAATGGCTGAAATGTTGAAAGCTCACCAATACATGGTCACCATGCCCACCACTTTTGTGCAGTATGCGGCCATTGAAGCCATGAAGCACGGTCAAAATGATTGCGCCCCAATGGTTAAAATTTACCAACGCCGCCGAGATTACGTGCGGGAACACTTGCAGCAACTCGGCTTTGAAGTCGCCCGACCAAATGGCGCCTTTTACGTATTTGCTAAAATACCAGCCAGCTTTAAAGGTGATAGTTGGGAATTTGCACGACAATTAGCCTATGATCAAAAAGTGGCTGTGATTGCCGGGGCTGCCTTTGGCCCTGGTGGCGAACGCTACATTCGCATTAGCTATGCAGCAAGTGATGAGGCATTAGCCCAAGCTTGTCGCGGTATCGCAAAATTAATGCAGCACACCCAACAACAACCATTAACAGAAGCTCTATAAATTTATCAGTCCAGCGCATGCTGGACTTTTTTAATGTGGTCGATAATGGGTCGGTGTGAATCACCGCAATTGCAATCGTGCAAATGTGGCCATCTTGCGTTTGTAAATAGACCTGTCCGGCTTCAAAGCCCACCATGAACCCCTTGAATTTCGGCAACGTACTGGCCATATGCTAGGACATCAGGTTGAATGGTCACGGCCTGGCTTTGTTTCCAAGCGCGTTGCAATAATGCTTCTAGGGCGCTGAATCGCATCCCTGGTTGAACCGGCTGCGGCTTGGCTGCCACTTGCTGCTGTTCCAAATCAACTACTCGGCTCTAAAGAACCGAGTTTGTAAGTACATTAGCCCTTCACGCCTCTAATGCAATTACAACTTATTTAGGTCATTCGAACTTAGCGACTTGTACCGAAATACTTGTCGCCATTGGTTCGACAGTTGACTAAATTAACGAGGTGATTAAGTCTTTTCAGACAGTTGCCATACCCCGGATGATCTTACAGCCAGAAGCTGTCAGTTCAATGTTTGGTTTTTTCTTCGTTTTAGGTTTTGATTGCTTTACTGTTGGTCCGTTCGCAAGACCTTTAGCCTTAATGTTCAAAGCAGCGTTATGATCTCGAATATGGAAACTGTGACAATGCGGACAGGTCCATTGACGCATGTCAAGCGTTAACTTATGCGTTCCATGTGTGCCCATTCTAAAGCCACAATCGTGACAGATCTGTGTGGTAAATCTTGGGTTAACCGTTCTGAATTCTTTACCATACAATTCAGCTTTATACTCTAATTGTGCTAGAAAAGTCCGCCAACCAACATCTGAAATGCGATTTGCTAAAGCGTGATTTTTTAAAAGATTCTGACTACGTAATTCCTCAGTAATGACGAGATCTTGGTTTTCGATGATTGCCTTACTGGTTTGATGTAGCAAGTTTTGACGTTGTTGTCTAACACGTCGGTGTAAAAACGCAACTTTTTGACGTTGTTTTTGATAATTTTTAGCGTCTTTTAACTGACGATTTTCCTTTTTAGCACGACGTTTACGACGAGATAAGACACGTTGCGCTTTTGCAAGTTTAGCCTCTGATTTTTGAAAGAAATGTGGATTATCAACAATATTGTTGTCTGAATCAGTTAAAAAGTTTTCCAAATTGAGATCAATACCAACGCTATGATTTGTTTTAGGGAGTTTTGTTTTGAAAGGGTTATTTGAAGCAAGTTGAAAGGAAATATAATAGCGACCACAAGCATCCATTTTAAGACTAACTGTACTGAGCTTAATATCGTCACGTTTCATCAACTAATTTGGCAGTTGTTTGATGCGAATACGACCGATCTTAGGCAGTTTGACGTGTGTCCGATCTAAAAGCTCAATGTTGTGCTTAAGATAAGCGGTTTGATACCGTAGATCATATGATTTTTTGTGAAATTTCGGTATACCGGCGTGATGAACTTTACGAAACATATTCCAAGCAGCTTGATAGGCTGATTTTGCTTTGAAAAACATCAATGAATCTAGATTCTTGTTTTTACATAACCACTTGTATTGATTCTTAATGCTCGTGACATTATAGATCTGTTGCCTAAGCAGTGGTATTTCAGTTTCTAAAACTGAAATTTGGTTTAAAAACCAATCATTATGTGAATGTTCGTATTGTTTACGGCATTTTTCAATCAATTTCTGATAACTCCAAATGTCTCGCGTTGTCGCAACTAATCGGTTGTAAATGAAGCGGAATGCATCAGAATTTTGTTTAATGATTTGTTTCTGTGCTGAACTTGGAAACATCACACGTTTGACACCAAAATGATAATCCATATCTGAAACCGTCAGTGTCACCGTCCGCTTTTTACGACCATTTTTTAACGTTTTAGCCACGTTTATATTCACCTCCATTCTTATCACCCGCTCCATTTGTTAGAACGTTTGTTCTTATATTCAGCATAGCATGTTTCGGATACGAACACAAGTTCCTTTCGGCTAATTAATTTGCGGCCATTTAACGGATATGCGAAAATTTTGCAGGTGATCATTTTTTTGTTAAACTTTAATTCAAACTGTAAGGAAGTGTTTCCATGACTGCAACTGCGATTACGGCATTTTATCAACAAATTTGTCAATTCATTCAATCTGATAAGCTGTTGTACCAGTACAACTTATCCGGCGGCTTTTATCCGACAACTTTTCAGGTGACAACGGGCATCACCACACAACAGGCCCAACAGCTGGCCGAACAACATTATCCAGCCGATCTGATCACATTGCTTAAGCTTAGCAATGGGCTAAGGCTGATGTGTTGGCCTGATGACCCAACACTTTACGCAGCGGAATTACTGAGCTTTGACCAGCTACAACAATTAAATGCGCCTCACCCATTGATCAAGTCATCAGAATTGGCTTTTCTATACTTACAAGATCTCGGCCCGGTGGCATGTGACTGGCAGCGTTCTGATGCCGAAACGCTGGCCTTGATCTGTCCCAGCGGCTTAGAACTACGCGCAAGCCTAACAGATTTTCTCAACCATTTTTTAAATTATGGCGGCTATATTCCTGGCGGCGATATCGAATAACATTTAGGGGGCATTGACGTGACACAACAGCAAATGCAGCAACTTTATCAGCAATTAGCTGATTTTCAGCAATCAAATGAAACGTTTTATGTTTGGCAGCAGACGCAAACGCTATTGCCAACTACGTTTCGGATCTATGCTGGCATCACGGTCCAACAGGCCGCGGCGTTGGCAGCGTTAAACGTGCCAGCAGATCTGATCACATTATTAAAATGCAGTAATGGCATTGATTTTTTTAGCTCAAAAACCAAGCCACAGCACGCTTTAGGTCGCTTATTGTCCTACCAAGAACTCATCAAATTACACCAAACTAAATTGCAAAACCCACTGTTCGCTAAGCTTAGCAATTTTACCTTTTTCAAATTCAATCAACGCGATTTTGTCACCTTGGATCTAACCCAATCAGCAGCGGAACGTTTGACCTTTAAAGTCAGCAATGGTCGGCAATTTCAAGATACGTTATATCAATTTTTTGCGGCTTTTTTAGTCAGTCCTGGTCACGTTACCGCTTGGCGGTGGTTTACGGACTAAAAAACACCTTCGCAAAGGTGTTTTTTGATCCCTTAATCGGCCGATAACGCGTCGATCGGGTTGAGTTTTGATGCGCGGCGAGCTGGCAATAGGGCCGCAATAAAGGAGATAATAATCGCTGCCGCAAAGGCAAAGATGATATTACCACCGCTAATTTGGACGATATTCGCCTTCACCATATGGTACAACGCATGATTTAATGCTGCGCTGGCGCCATAAGCCAATACTAAGGCTAAAACAGCGGAGAATAAACCGATGAAAATCGATTCAGAGGTAAACAACCGCCGAATGTCTTTTTTCCGTTCGCCTAATGCGCGGAGAATTCCGATTTCTTTGGTCCGTTCGGAAACCGACATATACATAGTCACAATGATCATTAACGCCGAAACGATCAGTGAAATACCGGCAATCGCGCCTAAAACAGTTGATGCTAAACTGACATAACGGTTAACCGTCTTTAAAATATCGCCCACTGTGATGGCCCCAAAAACGTATTTCCCATGATCTTTGTAATTTTGAATGCGTTTGGCCGTTTGGGTCACTTGTTTCAAGTTATTGACGTTCACTGACACAAAATTAGCGTCAGTGGCCGCCTTGGCCTTACTTAACAAGTTGCGCATGGTTTGATAATTGGTGCTTGTGATGGCCCCAGTTTGGCCGCCATTGGTAAACCCAACGACTTTCAGTTGCCCGGTAACTTGCACGGGGTGGTTTTGCGCATCCACCGTTGGCAAGGTGACTTTGACAGTTTTACCTAACAAGGCTTTGTAATTTTGATTGTTATTGAGCTGTAACGCTTGTTTTTTATCCAAGACAATTTCATTGGCGCCTGGTTTGTGCCCCGATTTAATGGTATCGGACGCATAGGCTTTGGTCCAAGTTTGGAACCCGCTAGCGTTCACATTTTGTTTGTTATAACTTAACGTATAAGTGTTAAATTGGTAGCCTGGTTCAACTTTGCTGACCCCTTTGATCTGCTTTAAATGCTGAACTTGATGGTCTGCAATGGCTAACTTTGCAGGGTCATTGGCATATTCTTGCATCGAGGCCTGAATTTTTTCAACACTCATTTTCTTGCCTGAAGGATTCTTTACCAATGTGACTGAATGTGGGTTCACCATGGCATTGATCTGATCCTGAATGTAACCATTGACCCCATTGCCCAAGCCACTAAACAGTAATACGGCAAAAATCCCGATTCCTGTGCCTAACATGATCAATGAGTTGCGCCAAAAATTGTAGGTTAAATGCTTGAATGCCGTACGGTAACTGGCCAATGCTGACAATTTTCGTGGTGGAATCTTGTCAACATTTTCAGGTTGCGGATAGGCGGGTTTCAAGCGGGTATCGCCATCGATCTTCCCCTCTGCTAAATGAACGATTCGTGTGCCATGGTTTGCCACTTCCTGAGAATGCGTGACGGCGATCACCAACTTGCCATCTTTAGCGATTTGTTCTAATAACCCTAATACTTCTTGTGTGTTTTTGGCATCCAAGGCGCCGGTGGGTTCGTCAGCGATGATGACTTGCGGATCACTGGCTAACGCCCGCGCAATGGCCACCCGTTGCTTTTGACCACCAGAAAGTTGGTTGGGATGTTTCTTCATTTGGTCACTTAAACCGACTTGTTCAAGTAGCGATTCTGCTCGGGCTTTACGTTGTGCCCCATTTAAAGCCGTCATGTCTAAAGAAACGAGCACATTTTCCAACACATTTAAATGACTGATCAAGTTATAGGACTGGTAAATATAGCCGATGGTCCCCCGACGATAATCGTCGAGCTGCTTTTCTTTGGTGTGATCTAGCTTCTGACCATTGATGGTCACTGAACCTTCAAATTGCCGATCCAAGCCGCCGATAATATTCATTAACGTTGATTTACCGCCGCCAGATTCCCCCAGAATTGAGACAAATTCGCCTAATTCAAAATCCAAGTCGATCCCGTTTAAAACCGGAAATGCTTCCTTGCCTAAGTAATAGGCTTTCTGAATGTCGCGTAATTCTAAAAAGGCCATTTTATGAAGCCCCCCATTCGCTTTTTTTATATGTATGCTGTGCATCTTCACAACGTTTTCATTATCCATTTTCATACCGAAAAACATATCCGCCTTAGGTTGGATTTTTAACCCCCGATTTAGCCCCTTGTTTGCTAAAAAAATTAAAATCGCCATCAACATACACGATTGCGCACGTTGATGGCGATTATTTTGGAAAAATTAAAGCAAGGCCCCTTGTACAGTGATCAGATCCCGCCCGCTATGTTTCGAATCATATAACGATTGATCCGCACGTTTATAAACTTCTAAATAGTTGAGATCCGTGGCGAACACTTCCGACTCCCCTAACGATAAGGTAATGATCAAGTCAGCGCTAAAAGAAAAAGTCAGTTGCCGTGTGGCTGTTTGGATCGTCTGCAAAACTTGTTTAAAGTCCGGCTGACTCGCCAAACAATCCGCAATGATCACAAACTCCTCGCCACCTGTCCGATACAATGTCATGGTATGTGCGGTTTGCTGCATGGCCACAGCCAGCGCCTTCGCAACCTGTTGCAAGACTTCATTACCTGCCACATGCCCATAGGTATCATTCACCCGTTTAAAGCGATCAATATCTAATGCGTACAATGCATAAGCCTGTTGTGTCGCTTGATACTGCTGGAACTTAGCCTGCAACGCATGATTAAACGTTCCAAAATTAAGCACGCCAGTTAACGCATCTTGTTCTGCCGACAACTTGGTTAACTGCGCCCGTTTCACTTGGCGGCGCAATAGTTCTAGATAAAGATCCGTGATTGTCCGTAAGATGATCAATGCCAGCCATTGCCGCACCCAGGCCCCAATCGTTTGATCCCCATGGCTTAAATGGGTCATGGTAAACGTCACTGCCGCCATCCCATAAAATAGCGGCCAACGGAACCAAATATGCTGGCAGATCGGGCGCCGACAATACCACATGGCCACTTCTAAAACCAATAACAGTCCCATTAAACCTAAGGAAAGCCGATTAAAATGCACAAACACCACTTTAAACCAACCCAGCGATAGCAACATGGTACTCAGCAATTGCCATTTTGACGCGACCATTAAAAGCAAGTCAAACGCCACCAAGAGTTCGACATTAAAGAAAGTCCAATGCAGCCCCACTAAATTTTGCGACACATTGGTATTTGACCAAGCCTCCAAATGGATCAGCAACACAAAAGCAGTGCCTACCACCACTAAAATCGCATGACGGTAATGCTGGATCCAAGGATTATGTGCCGTCCGTTTTAGCCAAACAAAAATAGTTTCAGCGCCTAATAAAACGGTGATATTCATGATCAACGATGATAAAAATGAAATTAAAATCAATTTCAAACCCATGGGTACCAAGCTTTCTACAAAATATCTAATCCAATCACGCGAATGGTTCAAAAGTTCGCCAAGCATGCACAACTGCTGTACTTTCAGGTAACTGACAAGACACATCATTTAAATTTTAACACTAATGAACAGCTTACCATGGTTCCAACGCTGGTACAAACATGAATCGCACCCTACCGACTTGACCCTATTACCAACTTAAAAAAGCACACCAGCTTTTGCCAGCATGCTTTAACAATTAATGTAATAATCCGAAATACAAGACCACGATCACCCCGACAATAATGCGGTACCAGCCAAAGGCCTTGAAGTCATTGCGTTTAATATAATTCAGCAGGAACTTGATTGACACATACGCCACCACAAAGGACACAATGACGCCGACTAGTAAAACAACCGTTTGGCTGCCAGTGAAGGTGTTGCCATGGGCAAAATATTTCAAAACTTTCAATAAAGATGCCCCAAACATGGTTGGAATCGCCAAGAAGAATGAAAATTCAGTGGCCACATAACGGGAACAACCAATTAAAATGGCCCCTAAGATCGTTGCGCCTGAACGTGAGGTCCCTGGAATCAAGGATAACACTTGAAATACCCCAATAAACAAGGCTGTATTCATTGGCAAAGCGTTGAGATCCGTAATTTGGTGACTATGCCGGTTTTGGGATTGTTGGCGGTTATGATTTTCAATCACAATGAACAAGATCCCGTAAATGATCAAGGTTGTGGCAATGACTTGCCAACTGGTTAAATGCGCATCCATCCAATCATTTAACGGCAACCCGATAATGACAGACGGCAACACAGCTAAAATAACTTTTAACCACAGGACCCAAGTTTGATGCTTTTCCACACTACTTTTACGCGGTGACAGTGGGTTCAATTTATGGAAGTAAAGCACCACAACTGACATGATTGCCCCAAGCTGGATGACCACCATAAACATGTTAATGAAGGCAGTCGATTCACTTAATTTGACAAATTCATCGGCTAAATACAAATGTCCAGTCGAACTGATCGGTAGAAATTCAGTGATCCCTTCGACGATCCCTAGAATGACGGCTTTAATAATATTAAACAATGACTTGCTCCTTTTATTTTCTTAATCAGATATTGCGCCTATTATAGCAAATAAAAGTTAAGTTTTCAGAAAAATTCTTAAAGCTCCCCGCTGGCCTTTAGTTCCTGGGTCAACAAATACAGGTCTAAATAATCAAAGGCAATCTCGACTAATTCGGTAAAGGCAATGCTCATTTGATCGGGATCGTCTTCTGATTCACTTTCAAAAATCCGAAACGTCAGCGTCTCGTCGTCCACTGCAAGCGGCAGCACCACCATGGCGCCTTCCCAAGCGCTGGTCCGGATCCGAATCAACCGGCGGAAGGTCAACGCCTGCTGAACCAAGGTTCGAAACAGATCCACGCTGGGATCAAATAACCGCTCATCGTTGAGAATCGGCTGTTTGGTCAGTCCGCGTTGCTGATTGCGCCGGACAAAGGCGGTCATGGTGTGCAAATAGTCAGATTGATTGGTGACACTATTTAACTCAGACAACTGCATCAGCACATAACCGCCAAATTGGCCGTTCATATCAATCAAATTTAAGACCACACTGTCGGTGTTCACCGTATTCACAAAACCGACGAAAAACATGTCGTTATCGTTAGCATCCCCTAAAGCCACTAACCGACCGTCCTGTTCAGCCCCTTTTAACATGGTCTGGATCGCAGTTGGCGTGGTGGCCCGTTGGGGCAACACGTGCGTTGGCAATGGCTGTTGGCGCAACAAATACGTTTCTAGCGATAGCTCTTTGCCTTGAAATTCCACCAATTGAATCTGAGTTTGTGGCAACATTAATAGCGCTTGATTGGTGTAATCAAACTTATCAAAAAGCTGTAATACCACGGTATCCTCAGTGACATCGTGCACCCGACCTTCTAAGTAACGCTCATCATTGGCCAACACAAACATTAACATAGTTTGACGGACTTGCGCCTGTTGCAACAACTGTGGCAATAACGGCTGGGCTGCCACAAATTGAAAAGCAAACTGAAAGGACGTGATAAAATGCTCATCTTGCGCCAACTGCATGCGAAATTGCATACTGGTCAAATCGTCACTGTCCACTTCGATCTCGTCAATAATCGGTAGCCGCAAATAAACCATGCCGTCTTGTAACCCAGCATCGTCATAAGTTTGTAGCACCACACCGCTTTCATTTAAAAACAACACGTAGCCGGTGTACACCACGTCATGAGCGGCCTGATAAATGTTGATCAGTTGATGGTCGCGTTGGGCCGCTTGAAGTTCCGCCAAAATTGATTGCATGTGCTCGGCCCCTTTCCGTTAATTTGCTTACATTGTAGCAGAATTTCACTGCTTACGGGCTGTTTCCGCCCAGAATTGCTGAATTTGTGCTGATAGTTGTTGTGGTTGGGTCAGTCGTTGATAAAATTGCCAGTGCGCTGGAAAAAACTGCGTGTAACGTGGCGTGCCAAAACGCTGATCCAACAACAAAATAATGCCGCGATCGGCGGTATCTCGAATCAAGCGCCCAGCTGCCTGCAACACATGATTCAACCCTGGCAACTGATACGCGTATTGAAAGCCCGCGTGTTGGGTTTGCTGGAAATAATCCCGCACTAAGTTCCGTTCCACCGACAAGCCCGGCAAGCCCACGCTGACCACTGCTACTCCGATCAAACGCTCCCCCTTTAAATCAATGCCTTCAGCGAAACTGCCACCTAATACCGCAAAGCCCAGCAAGGTAGCGGTTGGTTCAGGCTGAAATTGCGCTAAAAAGGCCGTGCGTTCCGCCGCTGTCATGGTTGGGGTCTGCGCACAAGTCTCAATGGCTGGATAGGCCTGCTCAAAAGCCGTTTGGACTGTGGTTAAATACTGATAAGACGGTAAAAAGCATAGGTAATTACCAACTTTACCTTGTACTAATGCGCCTAAACTGGCCACGATTTTCGGTAAGTTCGCCGCCCGTTGCTGGTAAGTGGTTTGCACATACTGGGCGATCAATAAGGCCTGATGTGCCGGTGGAAATGGTGACGGCACTTGAAATTGAAAACTAGCCTCGGTACCCCCTAGTACCTGCTGATAATATGACAACGGTGTTAACGTAGCTGAAAATAAAATGGCACTGCCACCTTTGGCCAAGCACTGTTTTAAAAATGGCGCTGAATCCAAACACAATTGTTTGATCGTGGTTTGACGCTGTGTCGGGTCGTATTGGATCAACGTTTGATAATTGTCGCCATATAAATCGCTGATCTTCAAATAAGTCAGCGCCTGAAAATAAACGGTTAACACCGGCGTCACCAGTGGTGCATCGGGCTCCTGCGCCCCTAACCAATCGTGGACCTTGCCCTGCCATTTAAACAGCGCCGCCTGAAACGTTTCAGCTGGCGCCGCCTGAACTTGTTGGGTCGTTTCAGCGTCACGCAATGGCTTGCTTAAAGCTGTAAACGCTGCCCGCAACGTTTTAGTCGCCTTTTGTAACTTTGGTTCTGGCTTCAATTGTTTCACCAAATCTGCCACCGGCTGACTGGCTAAGGCGGCGGAATACATGCTGCGAGAACGATCCACCAAATTATGCGCTTCATCAATTAGAAAAACTTGATTCGGATCCGTATCGGCGAAAAAGCGTTGTAAATAAACGATTGGATCGAACAAGTAATTATAGTCACAGATCACCACATCCGCTAATAACGCCGCATCTAAGGAAAATTCAAACGGGTCTACTTGATGCTTACGGGCATATGTTTCAATGACTGCCCGGGTCCACTGATCTTCATGGGCCATGAGATCTCGTAATGCTGGTTTTAACCGATCATAATACCCGAGAAAATACGGATTTTGTTCAGGTGGCACGTCCACTTCTTCCGGAAACGTGATCTGATCCTTCGCTGTTAAGGTCACACTTTTCAGCCGTAATTGCTTGGTGGCCAATAACGCCAGCGTTTCCTCGGCCACCTGGCGGGTACTTTGCTTCGCCGTTAAATAAAACAAACGCTGACACTGACCGGCGCCTAGCGCTTTAATCGCCGGAAACAACGTCGAGATCGTCTTACCAGTACCCGTTGGGGCCTCGACAAACAGTTCCTTTTGGCGGGCAATGGTTTTATAAACAGCCACCGCTAATTGGCGCTGATTCGGACGATAATCACCAAATGGAAATTGTAATTGTTGCGCTGACTGGTCACGTGTTTGGTGCCATTCCGCCTGCATTTGCAACCAGTCGCTGTATTCCTGCACCATCTCTTCAAAGAAATCGGCCAGTTCAGCGCGCTTGAAGCGGCGCTGAACCCGCGTCACTGCGTCATTATCAGTTTGATAGTACACCAACTCTAAATTGATTGCGGGCAAGTCAAAATCATGACACAAAAAATGTCCGTAAACTTGTGCCTGCCCCCAATACAAGGTCAATTGATTGTCTGGTAACGTCTCAAAAGGGACATCTGAGGTTTTGATTTCTTCAACGGTATAGTCACCAGCCGTTGACCAGACACCATCGGCCCGACCATCGATGACATAATCCTGCCCGGCTAAGGTTACCGTCTGCTTTAAATAAACCTCTTTTTGATAATCAGCTTCTCGGTGTGCTTGCTGTAATGCACGATGTAACTTAGCCCCTTGCCAAGCTGTGTTTTGACTATTTAAACGTGCATTTAAGTCCCCTTGACGCAACACAAATTCAACTAACGTGCGCACCCCGATCTGTGTTGCCATGCAGCTACCCCCTTCAAACTAAAAAAACGCCCAAAACTGGACGTTAACGTCAACGCCCATTATACCATGTAGCGTCTACTCTGCTGGATTTTCCGGTACAACTGGCGCTTGATCCGCCGGTAAAACTTGATAGTACACTTTGTCACTATCTAAAATACCGTATAAGCGCTGTGTTTGTTCAAGGTCAAAGAAACCTAGATCAACGGCATTGTGGCCATCAATTTTAACCACCCCATGATAAGAGCGCCGAATAAACTGATGCAGTTTATGGATCTGTTGATCGTAAACCGTCATCTTCTTCACAGCGGCTTGTAAGGTATACCCTTCATCTAAAAAATGCTTGATCCCTAAAATCGTCACCACTGTTTTGGCTTTATATTGCCGCGTTTCACCGTCTTTTTTCGCCAACGGTTGAATATACCCGCGCTTTTCCCAATAGCGCAATTGCCGCGGCGACACGCCAGTCATTTCGCTGATCTGACCAATTCCTAAAATAAACCGATCGCCCATCATCAGCGACCCTAATGGCTGAACACCCATTTCTATCACCTGCTTAATTTTTTCCAAACCACCGTCATCTATCTTAACAGTATTATAGTTTGTTTGTCCATCTTGTCAAATCATCTGAAACTATTGTTAATTTACTTGACAAGATTTCAGAAAGCGCCTATAGTAGCTCTCAGAATCTTTTAAAAGAAAGAAGGCTTTTTGCAAGTATGGCAAAAGAACAAACACTTGACGCAAATGGCAAGCCTTATAACCGGGGCCTCTTATTAGCAACGGTTATTGTTGGGACATTTGCGACAGTTTTAACACAGACCATTTTGGCCACAGCTTTCCCGACATTGATGAAGGCATTTGATATTTCCACATCAACCGTCCAGTGGTTAACAACTGGTTTCCTATTAGTCAACGGGATCATGATTCCCATTTCAGCTTGGCTGATCAATCGATTTAGTTCAAAGTACCTTTATATCGGTGCCATGACGATTTTCCTAATTGGGACGGTCATCTGTTGGCAAGCCCCTAACTTTGCGACTTTATTAATTGGTCGTTTAATTGAGGCTGTTGGGGTGGGCTTATCCATGCCACTGATGCAGACCATTGCCTTGGCAATTTTCCCACCTGAACGACGGGGCGCTGCCATGGGGGCTGCCGGTTTAGCCATTGGCTTGGCTCCTGCGATCGGCCCAACATTATCTGGCTGGGTCATTGATAACTATAACTGGCGGATGCTTTTCGGCATGATCTTACCAATCGCCATTATCGTCATTGTGGCGTCCTTCTTCACATTACGTAAAGTTTTGGACACACGTCGCGAAAAACTAGATATTTTGTCAGTTGTCCTATCTACCATTGGCTTTGGCTCCCTGCTTTACGGCTTCTCAGAAGTCGGTGATAAAGGCTGGGGCGACATGATTGTCATTGGCGGCTTAGTGATCGGGGTTGTTTTCATCGCCTTATTCGCTTGGCGCCAATTAACCATGGAGAAGCCATTCTTGGAACTCCGCGTTTTCAAAACACCTGCCTTTACGGTTGCAACTGTTTTATCTTCAGTTGTGATGATGGCCATGGTGGGTGCTGAAATGGTTTTACCTTTATACATTCAAAACGTACGTGGCGAATCTGCCTTTCATTCTGGCCTGATTCTGTTACCAGGGGCTTTAATGATGGGGGTTATGAGCCCGATCACGGGTCAATTATTTGACCGGTTAGGCGCACGTCGCTTGGCCATTACTGGGATGTTGCTCTTAACCATTGGGACCATTCCATTTATTGGTTTAACGAAGTCAACCCCATTAGCAACGATTATTGTGCTTTACGCCGTTCGGATGTTTGGGATTGCCATGGTCATGATGCCGGTTACCACAGCCGGGATGAACGCTTTATCCTTAGACTTGATCAGCCACGGGACCGCAGTAAACAACACCATTCGTCAAGTTGCCAGCTCCGTTGGGACTGCCATCTTGATCTCAGTTTTATCAAATGCTACAAAAGCACAAATGCCAAGTAAGCATGTTTTACACACCTTGCCATTACACTACAAGACAGGTGCCATCAATGCCGTCTTATCTGGTTATCATGCGGCCTTCATCGTCGCTTCGATTTTCTGTATCATCGGTGTGATCGTCACCTTCTTTGTTAAGAAAACAACGCAAGGCCCAAAAGTTGCAGGAGGTGACCAATAATGGCGATTTTCTTAATTATTTTAGGCGCGTTACTATTTGCTATTTTTGCCATTGGTGGTCATACCTGGTGGCAACAATACATTATGATCCCACTTAGCTTGATCATCTTGATCGTACCGATCGGGTTGATGATTGCAAACGAACAACAGCATTTTGGGATGAAAACTGAAAAAGTCACCAAAACGCACGCCATCTACCCATCCACTGCCATGAAAGGTAGCAACATCAAACTTCTGTTGTTCCAACCTTTAGGCAATGGTGACGAAACGGTTTATGTTTACAAAAAAGATCCAACTCAAAAAAAGGTCACAACAACGAAAGCCGACGAAAAAACAACCAATACGTTTGAAAAATCAGCCAACACAAAAACGGCTCATGTGGTTACCACCACAACCCGTTATACGTACAAAAACAAGTTCTATGAAACATTCTTTGCTGGCTTAAACAACAACCATCAATACAAGTCACAAACCAACACGTTTAAAGTCAACAAAAACTGGTACGTGTTAAGCACCAAGCAAGCCAAGGCCTTATCCAAACAAAGTAAGGCCGCTAAGAAAACCATGGCTGCGCAAGCGAAAAAGGTGATTGCAGCCCAAATGAAAGCTGCTTTAACCAAAGACCCAACCATGTCTAAGACCCAACAAAAGCAACTTCAAACACAGATCCAACAAAAGATCACACAACAAGCTGCTGCGAAAACAGCGCAAACATTGCAAAAGTACGAAGATCAAAACAAGTAACAAGTGCTTCATTCAAAATACAAGTGCTGCCACGACGCTAACCAGTAGGGTGTACGGGTTAACGTCAAGCGCATCATTGAGAGCATCTAGACCTTAACCGTTCTAGATGCTCTTTTTGCATTGTCCTTCGCCTGATATTGACATCCGTTCCGAATTTCCCTACACTGTGCGAATAGTACTTTATCGTATAGACAAGCATTCACACCACCGCAAAGACCTTTAAACACAAAATAAACAATAAGGAATGATCTTAATGGCCCTTAGCCAAAGCCCCAAAGACCCTAACATGACCGAAAAAGCAATTGATAAACGCTTCACCCAAATGGTTGAGGCCCTACACCTTACGGATCCCACCGATGACCAGCTAGACTTACTGTTCCGTATTGCTTCCACTGACCCACAGGACGCAGCGACCTTTATCAGTTTGTTTGCGGATCAAGCGGAATGATTACCATCGCGATTGATGATATGATAAACAACAATCGTCTATGGGCTAATATCTGACGTCCCTTTATAGCGTTCAAATATTTTGCACCTATTGTGCGATTCATAAAGTTATGGCACTATGGTGGACACTATATGGCAATATCAATGAGTTGCACAAAATATTGTAAAATACTATTATAGCAGTACAAAATAAAGTTTATCAGGATACATCTAGCTACTAACTTGGCCTAAGTTAGTAGCTTTTTTCGTTTATCAAAAAATAACCACTAGTAATGCGCAAAAGAACGCGATTTATTTTAGGCGAACAAACGTTTAAGAAAAGCCAAAATCCATTGTCAGTAACCGCTTTCGTTGCTATGCTGTAGCTATCACTTAGCAATCATCACGAACTTGCGCCTTAATCGTAAAAACCATTTGCTGTAAATTAAGCACTAAATTAGGTACAATATTTTTAACAAAACTTTGAAAGTTGGTGCAATTTATGCTTAACATTAAACCTGTCTCAGAACTCCGTAACTACAAGAAATTACTGGCCGAAGTCACTAAGGAACAACCTGTGATCTTAACAAAAAATGGCTATGGCAAATACGCTATTGTTGACCTAGAAGAATACGATCGTTTACAACTCGGATTAAAAATTTTAAATGATCTAAAAAAATCTGAAGCTGGCCCTTCTCAACCATTTTCAGAATTTGAAAAGGAGCTTTTCAAATGACAAAACTCACTCTGATAATCAATGATGCTGCACAGAAAGATCTCTTACACATTAAAGATTACCTGAGCCAAACCTTTGGCACTGAAATCACCAATAGAATTATGCGAGAACTTGCTAATCGACTAAAATCACTTGCTGATTTTCCAAACTTAGGTCGTTCTGCCACAGAGATTGGGCCTTATTTAACAGGCTATGATTATTATCACACAGATAAAATCACTGTTATTTATAAAAAGTCGGAAACCGACCTTACAATTTTAAAAATCTATGACAATCGCTCCGATATTGGGACTCAAATCGAACGCTTCTTTAAGATGGACCCAAACTAAAAACCACCAACGACAGCGTCATCAGTGGTTAAACGATTTTAAATAATATAGAAAATACCGCCGACGAGGCCTACGATCACTAAGATCAACAATACGGTCGTTGGTTTGAACTTGCGTTTCAACAAATAGTAGGCTAATAACGTGATCAGCAATGGCAGTAGCCCTAAGACTAACTTATCTAAAATGCCCGATTGGACTTTCATCATGGATTTCCCTAAATGGAATTTTAATGGGCTGGATACCTTAACAAAGGTCGCTGAAAGTGCGCCGATCACAATTGGTCCCATGGACTGGGCAAAGGTCATAACGGTTGGCAACAGGGACCCTTGCAGGACCTTTGCGATACCTTCTTTCCCTAAATTGTAACCTTGCATCCAGCTCCAGTAACCAATCCCCCAAATAATGGCTAAATGAAGTACGGCAAACAGAACCGGGCCCATTAAAATGTTCCCTTTGGACGCAAAACCAATGGTAAAGGAGAGTAAAATGGGAATCAATGTCCCTTGCCACAGTGTATCCCCGATTCCGGCTAACGGGCCCATGAGCCCGGTTTTTAAACCGTTGATCGTTTCACTGGTAATCGGGGCACCATTGGCCTTTTCTTCTTCCATGGCAATGGTCATCCCTAAAATCGCCCCACCAAAATGGGGTTCTGTATTAAAGAATTGCATGTGCCGCTGTAAAGCTTCCTTCATCTGTGCTTCATCATTGCCATATAAATGCTTAAAAACTGGTGATAGCGCATGGATCACCCCAGTTGCCTGCAGCCGTTCATAGTTGTAGTTGGCATGGGAGAAAAACGTCCAGCGCCAGAATGACCGCACAACTTCGCGCTTGGTTAACCGCACCGCATCCTTCTTATTCTCAGAAGGCAGTTCCTGCTTTTCAACGTCCGTTACTTTTTCGCTCATGCGTTTTCACTCCCATTCTTTAAGAACAATGTGGTGTAGATGTAAGCGACGATCACTGCAAAAACGGCAATTGGTAAAATTGGTAATTTTGAGTAAACGGCAATCATAAAGCCGAGCAAGAAGAACACCAAAGTACCTTTGCCATTCATAGCGCGTAAGTTCATGGCAATCCCTAAAGCGGGTAAAATCCCACCAATGACAGTTAACACGTGTAACGGTGTCCCATTTAAACTGCCGATCACTGCCTTCACCGGCCCGGCCCCAAAGTAAGAGGCTAACATCGCGGGCACGACGGAGAAAATAAACATGGTAATTTGTGGTGGCCACACGTGTAAGAAGTTAATACGACTTAAATTACCTTTTTCAGCGGCTGCATCGGCCATGTGTACAAAGGTAATATCCACCGTCATGTGGAGCACCCAGATCATCGTCCCAATCAAACTGATCGGCACCGCTAACGTAATGGCAACCGAAGGTGAGACGTTAGACGCCATCCCAAGGGCTGTGCCTAAAGTCCCTGCTAACGCAGTATCCATTGGGACTGACCCACCGGCCCCGATCCAAGCTAAGAATGGTAATTGGATTGCTGCCCCATAAATCGTCCCTTTGACTGGATCACCCATGATCAAACCAACCAATGCCCCATTGACCAACGGTCGCATAATGGTATGCGTCCCTGCTAAGGAAACCCAAGGCGATCCCATTTGTCCTAAGTAGTAAACGACCCCAATTAAAAACGCTTGCCAAAGATGTATCGTCATGGCCTTGTTCCCTCCTTTTTACTTTAGTAACCCTTCAACATCAGTTGCGTTATCACTTGGTACAATGCGTACTTTCATTGTGGTGCCGTGGTCAATGATCTTTTGGAAAGTTTCCCGTTCACTAGGGGATGCCGAAATATTCTTATAGAACTTTTTACGCTGACCGTTGGCACCCATCCCACCAACGATGATCTCATCCAGCTTGACACCGGCTTCAATTAAGTCTAAGTAGACTTCTGGTGTTTTGGCTAAAATAATAATATTATCTTGGCCATGCTCAGCCTGTAAAAATTGAGCACCATCTGTTTCATTGAAAATATCCAACTTAACCCCTTGAGGAACCGACATTTTCATGACGGTCTGCAGAAAACTATCTTGTGCAGTACCGTTGTCTACGATCACAATATGATTGCCATCGGTATACTGAAGCCAAGCGGTCATCACTTGACCATGAATCAAGCGATCATCGATGCGGGCTAAAACAATTTTTGACATTTGAAACCCTCACTTTCTATTGTTTGGCAAGCTCTATGAAAAAGTCTTTAATCCCTGTTTGACCTGCTGTTAAAACAGCTTGCTTCATGGTGATCAAGTCATTGCCGAGCAAACGTTCATTAAATGCCGTTAACAGCATTGGTAAATTAACCCCTGTCAGCAGCGCATAAGGAATCCCAGTTAAGGCCGTCCGAGCTGTTGCAGCCTGGTTATTCGGACTCGCCCCAAATAAATCGGTGAGTACTAATACACCATCGCCAGTGCTAACAGATTTGGCAGCGCGCACCAGCGCTTGTCCAAATGCGGCCACATCGTCCCCATGATGTAAGCCTAACGTGGCGACCTGCGCCTGCTCACCCATAATCAACTCAGCGGCATCTAACAAACCTGCCGCCAATTGGCCATGTGTTGCGATCACAATCCCAACCATTTTGCGTCACCTACCATTCAAATTTCAAGATGGCTTTATGCCAATCTTTACTAGCAACAATCTGATCAAACGCCACTTTTAAATCTGCTGCACTGGAAATCGTCGTGGCCTGTTCTGGCAATAACTTGCTTAACGCCTGACGGTAATCAGCGTTGGCACTCATCGCTTGGATAATCGCCTGAAAATCTGGTGGCGTTGAACGACTGGTACCATATAAAGTCAGGCCTTTTTCCAGTACATCACGGGTATCGATCGGCACCAGTTCTTCCGTTACCCCCATTAACACAAATTTTCCTGTGCGTTTGATGACTTGAATCCCTTCATTGATCGCACTAGAACTAAAATGCCCACCTGTGGCTTCAAAGATCACATCAAATTGTTCAGGCGCCTGTTCAAAGTCATATTCTGTCACATTTTCGCGCTGTGCAAAGTCAAATTTGGCCAGCCGCTCAGGTACCGCCCCAAATACGGTTAAATTTTCAGACGCAATCCCACGCACATAATGCAATACCGCTGCTGCCATATAACCTACAGGTCCATCGCCAAACAGTGCGACTTTTACCCCAGGTTGACTGAGATAATTGGCCACATGGCTGGACGCATGGTAGCCAATGGTACTGACTTCCGCAAAAACCGCAATCTCATCAGGGACATTATCGGGAATTGGAATCAAGCCTGACGCCGGCTGGACCACGTCACTTTGGGAGATCCCATCGTACCCACTACTCATAAAAACGGCGTCCGTGCTGTAATTATCCGGTACTGGATCTGTTTTCGCTTCTCCGCGCAACACATAGCCAGGAATATTCGGGGCAATCACCACCCGTTGGCCAGCTTGAAACTGATTGCTCATGCTTTCTTTCACCACGCCTAAACCTTCATGTAATAGCGCCATCGGTAACTTTTTTGCCAAGGCTTCTGGCCGCCGCTGCCCGGCAAAATAGCGGTCGTCCGCGTGACACACACTGGCCATCCGCGGTTGGACGTCCACCCAACCTGGTTTTAGCGTGCGTGTGATGTTTTGCGTTTCAAAATTTTCTGGTTTTATTAAACGATACGTTTTCGATACAATGTTTTTCGTTGTCATCCTCAAATTCCCCCTCTAAATTTTCAGGTTTACTGCCTGGCCAGCACGTCAAATGGCCGCAAAAAATAAGCCCACTGGTTTTGATTTATTTTTGAACTATATTTTTGCTAAGTTGATTTTTTTATTAGCCGGTGCCACTTGGATGTAAACATTCACTTGGCGCTGAATTAATTCTCGAAAGGCAGCCCGTTCTGTCTCATCTAGTGCAATATTGCGATAAAGTTGCGTGCGTTGTCCGGTCTGACCCATGCCACCTAAATCAATACTGTTTAGCGCAATGCCCTGATCAAGTAAGTCTAAATAAGCTTGTGGTCCCTTGGCCAGCAGCAAATGATTAACTGGCTGATCCGCCTGTTGTTTTAAATAGGCCGCCGTAGCCACTGGTGATAACACCATTGCCTTGAGGTTTTCCGGTACCGCTGATGTGATAATATCGGCTAAAAACGGGTCTTGCGCCACCTTTTCATCCATCACGATCACTTCATTTGCATTGGTAAACTGGATCCAAGCTGTCATCACTTGCCCGTGGATCAATCGATCATCAATGCGTGCCAATACAATTTTCCCCATGAAGCAAGCGCCTCCTTACAACGTTTTCTTCAACAAGTCACAAAACAGGAAAAACATAAACTTCCCGACCATACTGCCACGAATATCCAACTTTAGTGTTTGCTCATAGTCCTGTAATTTGTACAACAATGTATTGCGATGAAAATAAAGCTGATCCGCTGCTTGTTTTAGATTAAAGTTCGTTCGGTATAATGCGTCGGCCACTGCCACCATTTCTTCTGTATCCATGTTCACCACTTGCTCGTAAAAGTAATCAAACAAATTATCCATTTCAGAAATTTGCAGTTTGTCACAAAAGTAACCCGCTAAATGATCCGTGAAAAAACACGGTTGGTCTTTGATCATGGTTTCATGTTTGACTAACCACTGACAGCTTTGATAGCTATCGGCGTAGAGTCGCATTTGACACTGTAAGGTGCCAATGGCGTAGTAACAATTTTTTAGGCCCCAATCCACGAGCTCTTGGACAAAAGTAGTTAAAACGGTGTGCACAGCAACTGGCTTACGTGCCGTTGGAAGTGCTTTAAAAATCACCAAGGTTTGGGCCCCCTAAGCGTGCGTAAAAAGTGTTGGGGTCATTCAGCTTATACTTTAAATTCGTGATCATTTCTGATTCAAACGCATCCATCCCTAACAAGTAAACGGCAATTCGAGGCATGCTAGGATCCAGGTCTAATTTGGCCATTAGGTCTTGCACATAACTGGCATCCGCTGCTTCTTTGACAATCAATTCATTGATCAGTAAGCCTTCTAACGATAAACTTGCCAACGCACTTTCCTTATCTAATTCGTGTGCGATCCGTGTTTTCAATGACTGATAGAATAAGGTACTCACCATATTCAAACTGGCATCTGGTTGATGGACATGGACCCACAAATAACCTAACAACGACTCACCAACTTGTAGCACAAATATTTGATTGCGAGCCGGCTCAATTTCTGCTGGAATCACCTCACCACACACGTTCTCATCACTTGCCGCAATCACCTGATGATTCATATCCAACAATCCAATTAAATAATTCGGATTCTCCTGTACCACATGGATAAATGAATTGAAAATATCCACCAACTGCATGACATTGCTCCATTCTATGATTTGTTCCGCTGATATTTGGCCGTTGTTTCCACGACAGACCGCTGGCCCGCCTGCAAGCAAGTTTGGACAACCTCTGCTAAAGAAGTATCTGGTTGACGACTGACTTGCAAGTAGCTCTCTAATAACATCGGTAAATTTAAGCCGGCAACGACCCGCATTGGAAATTGACGGGTTAAAAAGGTCATGGCATTGGCCGGCGTGCCACCGTTTAGATCGACTAACCCACAAACCGGACCCGTTAAAGTTGTCAACAAGGCCTGCGCATGGGCCACAAAGGTGTCAAAATTATCCTCAGACCGCAAAGATAACTGATAAACCGCCTGCATGGGTCCAATCAGTATTTCCGCTGAGCGCATCAACTCAATGCCAAACTGACCATGCGTCGCAATCACTAATTTGACCGGTTCCATAGGCCGCCTCCACAAGTTTAATCATAAAATAAAGCGTTTTCAAAAAGCTAGCATTTCGCCTTAAGTTTATTCTGACAGGTTAACCGTCAAAATAATATAGGCCGACTATCACAAAATACCCGGTTTAAATTGTGCAGCCTACCTGTGAAGAAATGTGCATTTTTGTTTTTAAAAAAGTGGTTTTTGATTATGGTGCTCTTTAAACCAACTTGATGCCTGGCACCCAATAAATTCACAACAATTCAATTCCCTTCACACCCTAAAACCGCTATAATTAATTTACTTTATTGAGAAAGTAGGTCAATCATGCGTTATCAAGTTGATTTCAAAACAGTTGCCACCACTGGCTTAGAATCCTCACCAGTAGCCCCTGCTTTAGCAGGACTACGTGCCAACGAAGCCCGATATTTCTGGAATAAATACAAAGTTCATTTTGTCACTGAGCCTGCAGCGCAGCGGCCGGACCTGATCGATTATGTCAATCAGATTTTAGCCGAACGTGACCTGCACTTTGCCGCAAAGCCACTAGAAGTCAGCCAGCTTGAAGTGGCTGGTGTGCGCTGGACCCATGTCTTTTATGAAGACGGCTTGGGGATCAACATCCTTTACACCTTAGCAGAAGACGGTAAACGGGCGGTTGGCCTGAAACTTTCCGATGGCATGGCCGTGCCAGCCGAATTAGAGGGTAAATTCAAGTTTGCCCATCAAAAATCAAAGCTTGCTGGGATCATTCGCGGCAGTTATTTTAAAATCAAAGGTACCTATTAAAAAGTACGCACGTCAACAGCGTACTTTTTTGCTACCGCTCGGCACAACAAGATAGTTGCATCACAACCGATTTCCCGCTACAATTACAGTCACCTAAGCAAGCGCTTACTAAACATGAAATGGGGATGCTTATGAAAATTGTTGTTATTGGCGGCGTCGCAGCCGGGCCCTCTTTTGCCACGCGCTTACGCCGTTTAGATGAAACAATCGACATCACTTTATTTGAACGTGGCGAGCACATTTCCTACGCCAGTTGTGCCTTACCTTATTATTTAGGCGGTGTGTACAAGGCCCGGGAACGTATTCACCGCGGCGTGCTGATCCGCGATTA
>NZ_AZDA01000117.1:95969-96729 GCF_001434575.1 Loigolactobacillus bifermentans DSM 20003 | reverse complement strand
GGCATAGGACAAAAAAGTCTCTATTTAAATTGTCTATTTTATTGACAGGGGACCATATTGAGATGATGCGAACCGTGAAAGTTAAATTATATCCAAATGCCACCATGCGCCGTGTTTTAGCGCAACTCTGTGATTATCGCCGTTATTGCTGGAATCAAGGTCTTGCCACTTGGAATGCAATGTACGATAGTTCGCAAATTATGGCTGATAAGAAATTGTGCCCAACTGCGCGTAAAGTGCGTGACGAATTAGTCGCAAATAAGCAAGACTGGCAATATCAATTGTCTGCGCGCTGTTTACAGTTAGCTATCACTGACCTAGGCAAGGCTTGGCAAAACTTCTTTGATCAATCCTTACCAGACTGGGGTAAACCGCATTTTAAATCCAAAAAAGCATCACGCCAAGGTTTTAAAACGGATCGCGCTAAAATTGTTAACGGTCGATTACACTTGGATAAACCTCATGATATAACGAGTTGGTACGATATTCCATTTCGTGGTACGCGTCATTTAATCGGTACTTTAAAAGTGGTCTCCATTTATTGTGAGAATGGTACCTACTGGGCAAGTTTGCCATTTGAAGTCGCTGAAATCACCTCTAAACCTAGCACTGGTCAGATAACTGGTGTGGATATAAACGTAGGCCATCTGAATTACAGCGACGGTATTTTTAATGTTTGTCCTCAGCGGTTACAACGACTTTATCAACGTATTAAACATTATCAACGTCTATTAGCTCGCAAACGGGTGGTAAATGGTCG
>NZ_AZDA01000117.1:0-95959 GCF_001434575.1 Loigolactobacillus bifermentans DSM 20003 | reverse complement strand
AAAGGCACTAAAAGTAAAAATTACGCCCAAACGAAAGCCAAGTTACAGCGTGATTATCGAAAAGTGGCCAATATTCAACATGATTTGATGCAGAAGTTTACCACATATCTGGTGAACCAGTACGATAAAATCGTGATTGAAGACCTAGATGTGAAAAAAATGCAAATGACCCATATTGCTTCAAAAGGTTTGCAGCGTTCTTTGTTCGGCTATTTTAGAAAAGTTCTAACTTATAAGTGTGACTGGTACGGCAAAACATTACTTTTAGCAGATCGATATTATCCTAGTACCCAACGATGTTCTAATTGCGGACACGTTAAGCAAGGGTCGGATAAAATTGGCTTGCACGGGAATGCTAAACACCAAACAAAACACCATGAATATGTTTGTTATGAATGCGGTGTAACGCTAAATCGTGATGAGAATGCTGTTCAAAATTTATCACAACTCGCACTTTAAAATAATTAAAAAGGGGCAGGCTATGCCCTTAAGCTTCAAGAGTTAGTCCCTGCGATTACCCGTTTTTCGGCTATCGGAATACTAATGATGACGGAAGTAAACAAATTCGGAAAGGAAAACTATACTTCTTTCTCATTATGTTTGACGACATAATTCTACATTTTGTATAGCAGGTCTCATGGAATCTACACACGCTTTACCAACCGCAAAGGTCAAGGTGACGCACCCCAAATTAATACTATTAGGGCTGATGCTTGGCTC
This sequence comes from Loigolactobacillus bifermentans DSM 20003, assembly GCF_001434575.1. Classification (GTDB taxonomy): domain Bacteria; phylum Bacillota; class Bacilli; order Lactobacillales; family Lactobacillaceae; genus Loigolactobacillus; species Loigolactobacillus bifermentans. The sequence goes on along the minus strand of NZ_AZDA01000117.1, from coordinate 95,239 downwards.
ATTTGTTGGTATGTTTTCAGAAACGGCGCTCAATATTGCCTTACCCTCATTCATGCAGTTTTTTTCCATTTCACAAAGTACTGTTCAGTGGTTAGTCACTGGCTATATGCTTGTGATTGGCATTTGCATGCCGTTATCCAGTCTCTTAACACGTTGGGTCCCAACGAAATCGATTCTTTTGTTTGCCTTAGGCGGCTTCATGATCGGCTCACTGATTTCGGCAAGCGCGACTCATTTCACCTTTGTCCTAATTGGGCGGATGATTCAAGGCATCGGCACTGGGTTGATACTGCCCCTGATGTTCTCAATTGTCATGCAGATTTTTCCACCGCATCAGTTAGGCACCGTGATGGGCTTGGCTTCATTAGTGATTATGCTTGCACCTGTTTTAGGGCCTACTGTTACTGGGATGGTCTTATCGGTGGCTTCTTGGCGGCTCATATTTTGGCTTTTCATTCCCGTACTTGCCGTTGCATTTATGCTCTGCGCTTTTGTGGTCGAGAATATTTTTCAACAAAGTCACACCCCCATTGACTGGTACGCCCTGTTGGCTTCGACAATTGGTTTCAGTGGCATCGTAGTCGGGTCATCCCTAGCCGCAAGTCGCGGCTGGTTGTCAATGAGTGTGTTAGGCACATTAGGGATTGGTCTTTTAGCCCTTTTCATTTACGCACAAAGACAACTAAAAGCCACACGCCCAATGCTGGCGTTACAAGTCTTTGCAACACGTCAATTCACCATTGGCACACTGTTGGTCATGCTCGACTTTGGTGTGATCCTTGCGACCATGTATTTATTGCCCCTGTACTTGCGCAACGGCTTAAAGTTACCTGTCGCACTAACAGGCCTGGTGATGTTGCCTGGTGGTGCTGCTAACGCAATCGTAGCCGCACTTGCAGGTCGAATTTATGACACACATGGTGCTAAATGGTTAACTAGAGGCGGCTTTTTGCTTATTTTGCTAGGTGTGATCGTCTTACTGTCGACGAACACACACACCACATTAGGCCGGGTGATACTCGGTCATATCATCATCTTAACAGGCGCACAATGCGTCTCAGCGCCCGCTCAAACATACAGTCTCAATAGCCTCGATGGCGCCATGTCGGCGGATGGCAGTGCCATTTTAAATACGCTGCAACAAATCGTCGGCGCGCTAGCAACAGCCATCGCCACCAGTTTAATTGCAGCGCAAAATCAGTTTATTGTCGGCATTCACGCCGGCTTCTGCTTTATCGGTTTGCTTGCTATTATCGGCTTTAGCTTAGCCTTAAAGGTTCAAGCGCCAAATTAGTTGTATTTTGTGGCGCTATTCATATCTATTTCATCAAAATCAGCCGCTATCCTCCAAAAAATTGGGATAGCGGCTGATTTTTTCATTACGTTCAAAACAACACTGAACGTATAAGACTAAACTGACTTAGTCACAGCTTCTCTCATGACGATCCATCAGCCTTAAGATACAATTTTCCAACCCAAAAGGCCATGTTTTAATACTTTAGCGTTGTACTGCAACTGATACAACTCACGACCATGACTAATCGACGCTTGAATGGCCGTCACTTCTTTTTCAGCGTCCTGCCGAGTGGCATACCATCCAAGCGGAATCACATCGGGCCCCAGAAAACCGTTATTATTCTTCGCCATTTCACCCACCAATTGTACTTGAGGGGCATTTTTCCGCCAATAACCCAAAACAGTCGCAATCGTAAACATGTCAAACTGCGTCATACGCCCATCAATGGCCGATTGAATGGTAATCGAGCCAGTAATTGGCAAACTAACTGCCTCACCTTGTCCTTCGCCTAATAACGCATCATAGGACACCTCAAAATAGTCCCGAAGTTGCTCTAATCGGGTAAAATCGGGCTCAGCAGTACCGGTTTCATATTTTGAAATTGATTGCCGGGTGACGCTAATAGCATGCGCTAATGCTTCCTGAGATAAACCCGCTCGCTTACGCAAGGCAACCAGATTATCTTTGAACATCTTCTTCACCTCAATCATTTGATACCTACATTATCTTTAAAGTTAGCCTATCAGTCCACTCTGATATGATGGCAATCCCGCAACCAATAGTTGTAATTGAGTTAACGTGTTAGACGCGACATTCATTACTTATGATACGAGCTAGCCTATCACAAAATGCTACGATTACAATCATTTTTCACCATATCGTCACTTAAGAGACACTTAATACCGCTGTTGTTTCTTTTGATACATTTAATCTCAAATCGATTCTATTCAATTAGCGCTACCACCGATATGATAAGACCATACTTAATTGGAGATGGTCACATTATGACAGATAACATTAAAATCCATATTTTACACACCGGACTGGTAAAAGTCGACAAGGCACTACCATTCCATGGGTTATATCGTAACCCCTTAGCCTTTACTGGGCTTTTCCGCTCCGAGAAAAATCAAATCACACTACCGGTTTCAAGTTATCTTATCGAACATCCCAAAGGCCTGATCCTAATCGATACAGGTTGGAATAAACAGGTGCGCACTAGTAACTGGAAAGAACTAGGCTTACAAGTACAGATCAACACCGGTTATCTACCGGCTGGTTGGGCAGTTGATGAGCGTTTGAAAACCTTAGGGTATCGCCCTGAGGACCTCGACTATGTCTTGTTAAGCCATCTACATTGTGACCATGTCAGCGGCTTAAAGCATGTCGCAAACGCTAAAAAGATTCTAGTATCCGCTCCAGAATGGCACGCCGCTAATCATTTACCGCTGGTTTACTTGCCAAGTGAGTGGCGTGGCGTCAATGTACAAACTTATGACTATCAACATACAGGTATCGGCCCCACGGGAGAGAGCTACGACATCTTCGGTGATGGCAGTCTCCTTCAAGTTCACACTGCAGGTCATGCATCAGGTATGTCGGCAACACTTGTTCGCAGTCGTACTGGGCGTTACGTTTTGCTAGCCGCAGATGTTGGTTATGCCAATCGTTCATGGGAAGAAATGCTGACACCTGGTATCTGCACCAACCGCAAAGCCGCAATCACTAGCCTAGGTTGGGCACGCGATATGGCACATGATCCTAACTGCATCGAGGCGCTGGCAAATCACGACACCCACACTGATCAACATGTCATCACACTTGCGTACTAAGCACCAACTTGACCAACCGATTCATAAATCGGGAGATTGCTGCTGGTTCGCCATGACGTAACGCCCAGCTAATTGCAGTTAATGCAGTGGTTGAATATAGCGCCAATATAAAGTCCTCAGGAACCGCCAAAGTCACCTGAGGCAACAACTTTTGCGCATGTTTTGCAAGACTCTTAAGATAGCAATCACTGAGATCGCCATCTTTTTCGTGAATCTGGAGTAAACACGTAATTACCGCTGCATCGTCCTCAAGTTGCTGATATAAAACCAACAATGGCTCATCATTTGTCACGCTTGCGACACGTTGATCGAGTAACTGATCAAACTTAGTGGCTCGTTGCGTTACCATTTCTTCAAGTAACGCATACTTATCAGCATAATGATGATAAAAAGTGCTGCGCCCCACTAGTGCCTGTGTGCAAATATCATTGACCGTCACTTCATCAAATCGCTTATCTTTCAGGCAAGCAATCAAGCCTGATTGAATATCTCGTTTGCTTTTAAACTGACGTAAATCGGTCATCAAAACACCTCTACCTCTAATTTATCCGATTCTAAAATTGTAATATTTAGTCATTTACGCTTTCGTAACCTGGCCTACAGCCCCTACATTCGAGTTTCTGTGTCATGGTACAACAATTTCAATAACAATTCAAAAACAGTTGGCAAAGCCGATTGTGCGGTCGTGCTGATACAAATTATCATTACTCAGACTACTCAATTAGTTAAAATACGCATAAAAGTAACCGTTCGACGGTTCCAAGCGCGCTTAGAATCCCTAGTGATATTTTATGAGAAAGCCGCCATTGATATCATCTCATAATCGACCTCAGCATACCACCGCATTAATCCGATAGAAAAGAAAAGCCATTGCCAAAGTAATTTGACAACGACTTTTACTGGGAAATATGCTAATGTGGCGCGCGCCGTAGCCATCGCATTGCAAAATAGACGACTAACTCAAAAATAATGATACCACCAGTCAACACGCCTAATGCCAAGAGTCTTGACCCTATATCTTCAACGTGTCCAGACCCATCAACACGACGAAAGAGAATCCATATCACCCCACTGGCGACCAGAAGCCCAAAGACTCCATTGCTGATCCACCATAACTTGTTCTTCATGAAACCACTCCTTGCTGGGAAGCGCGCTTGAAAATACAGCCATGTCGCCTCACTCACCAACAGTGCACCGGAAACGACATACGCCAGTTGATTTTCCAACGTCATCCCAAAGATTTGTCCCCATGCCAAGCCAATCAAAACGACGCCTAACAGGCAAGTACTATACAATGTAGGGTTCGCTTGACTAACGAAGTGCTCATATGTGATCAATGCGAGTACCGCCACAATCATAGCATCGGATAACCAAAGCATCGCGGCCGTTTCAGCAATTACTAAGCGGACAATCATTAACACAACAAGTACCGTTGGTAATCCCTGCATGCTCATCTGATACACTTGTGCTACTGAGCGCCCTAGCAGGTAATCTGTCGAGACCCCCAACAGCTCGGCTAATTGCGCCAAGGTTTCAAGATTAGGACAGTTTCGACCCGTCTCCCAACTCGAAACTGTCTGTCGAGAAACAAACAATCGCTCAGCCAATTCTTGTTAGGTCATACCCTGTACTTGCCGCGTCTGTCTCAATATCCGCCCAAACATGATCGACCTCCTAAAGGCTCTAATGTTTATTTTGCCAATGCAAAATCTTATTTCGGAGGTTGTCCATTCCTACGGACGCGATCACCCTCCTAGGAAACATGGCTCCTCCTAAAGGCTCTAATGTCTATTTTGCCAATGCAAAATCTTATTTCGGAGGTTGTCCATTCCTACGGACGCAATCACTCTAGTAGGAAACATGGCTCCTCCTAAGCATAAGTTCTCATCTGCTCCCAGTCACGCTAGTCTCTCTAGCACGACCGTCTAGCAACATTGGTCACTTTGCTACTTATGATACGGACTTCCCTCATTGATCATAAACGCCCGATAGATCTGCTCCGTTAACACCAAGCGCATCAGTTGATGGGGTAAGGTAAACCGGCCAAATGAAATTTGGGCATCGGCGCGTTTTAAAACAGCTGGCGTTAATCCTAGTGAACCACCGATAACAAAGGTAATATCAGAATGCCCGTAAGTCGTCAGCTTCGCCAGCTCGGCCGCAAATTCCTCCGAAGTCCGTTCTTTGCCTTTAATGGCCAACGCATAGACGTACTCGCGATCTTTGATTTTAGCTAAGATACGGTCACCTTCTTTCGCCATCACCGTGGCCATTTCGGATTGGCTCAACGATTCTGGCGCTTTTTCATCAGGGACTTCCACAATCTCAAACTTACAAAAGCGGCTAAGGCGTTTCGCATATTCCGCAATGCCCGCTTTAAAGTACTTTTCCTTCAGTTTCCCCACACCGATAATTTTAATATTCAAATTTAACATTCCTTTTCTAAACCGTTTTCTTTTTTTTAGACTAAAATCTGTTAATTTTGATAAGCGCGCTAATTTTTGCATGTTACCCACAATTTTATGATTTTCCACCGCTTATCCACAAAAGTTATCCACATGTCCACAACTTTAGCCACAATATTTAGTTGTCCTCTTTTTTGCAACTACTAAATCATGATTCTAAAAATTGGCTGAGAATTTTCAGCAAAAAGTTTTCCACAGATTTTATCAGCGTGAATTTCAGACGATCAAGCGACTTGCATTCCAAGTATAGCAAGCTTTCCATTAAAAAGATAGTTTTATTTCAAAAGTTATCCACAAGTTGCTTTTTAAAAATGTGAATAACTATGCACACCAAAAAAGGCGCTAAAACGCCTTTTTATAGTTATCCACAGCTGTGTACAAACCTGTTTACAACCTTGACATTTTCAAACGATTTGTTTTTAGTCCAACAAAAAAACGTGGCTATTCAATCGAACAACCACGCTTTTTGCTATTATTAGCTATTAATCTTTAATTGATTGGTGTTTTCACTTAAGGTAATCGTACCTGACTTCAACTTACCATTATGGTAGTACTTCACACTCACTTTATCGCCGACACTGTGTTTATAGAGCTCTGTACGCAAGTCTGCACTGCTTGTGACTTTCGTACCAGCTAATTCCGTAATGACGTCATACTTGGCTAAGCCGGCATTTTTAGAAGGGGAACCGCTGGTGACTGACATGACAACCACACCGCTGGTTACACTGCTTGGTAACTTCAAAACAGAACTTTGTTGACTAGCAGACACATTAGACAGATCGACCATTGAAATCCCTAAAGCTGGCCGAACGACCTTTCCTTTGGAAACCAATTGATCGATAATTGAAACAACTTCGTTACTAGGAATCGCAAAGCCCATCCCTTCAACGGAAGCGTTGGAGCTGCTGCTAGAAGACGAGCTGGATAACTTCATCGAATTGATCCCGATCACTTGGCCTTCAATGTTCAGTAGCGGCCCACCGGAGTTCCCAGAGTTAATGGCGGCATCCGTTTGAATAACAGTTGCCTCATTGGTTTCTTGTCCGGTATCTTCATCGGTGATCGCAACCGTCCGTTTCTTGGCGGAAATAATCCCTTGCGTCACAGAAGTGGCGTACTCTGACCCCATTGGCGAGCCAATCGCAATGGCAGGTTCGCCAACTTTAATGGCATCGGAGTTCCCGAAACTGGCCACTTGTGTGACATTTTTCGATGAAATACTAAGAACAGCCAGGTCAGTGACACTATCCGTCCCAACTTTTTTAGCAGTTAACTTCTTACCATTACTTAAAATGACTTCCAGTTTTTGCGAGCCGGACACCACATGATTGTTGGTAACAATATACGCAGTCCCGCCGGCTTTTTTATAGATCACACCAGAACCTTCACTATAAGTTTCTAAGCTACTGGAACTACTGCTACTATCACTGCTCGAGGATGAACTCCCGCCAAAATACTGGCTAAGGCCGCTATCATCTGAGCTACTGGCTTTTTGCAAGTTAACAACTGAGACCACAGCGCCTTTAGTTTTGTTAAACACATTGGAAACTTGTGAATTAGTCGAAACCTTCACGTTGCTGACTTTGGTACTCCCAGCAGACGTGGTGTTGACCACCGAACCATTCGGATTACTACTAAAAAAGTTGGTACTTCCGTAAACAACGCCCCCACCAATCACCGCTGCGATGACGGCTACCAGCGCTGTTTTAACTGTTCCTGGATTCTTCATATCTCTTCCTCCACTCCAAAAATAGTCTGTATAATTGCAGCTTTTAATAACTATAACTTAACTTAAATATTTGAATAAATTTTGAACTTAACACGATCATTTTTGTTAAATTAAGGTCTTTTGAGGAATTTTAAATGGCCATCAGTGGCAGCGCATCATCTGGTTCCGTATCAAACAATTGAAAGTCGTGATTTACACCGTAATCGTGTTCTTTTAACATGGAAGACACGGTTAAGTGGCACAATTCTTTCATATTATTATGCAAGCTGCGGTGCCCTAGAAAAATGTTCTTGGTTTGATTGCCGATCACACTCATTAAACCATCAGCGCCGGCCTCATTGCTTAAATGCCCTTTATCGCCTAAGATACGCTGTTTTAACGCCCAGGGATACAATCCCATGCGCAACATTTCGACATCATGGTTACATTCAAATAAGTAACCATTGGCGTTGTTGATCTTCGCGCTTAGTCGCTCGGAGACATAGCCAGTATCGGTTAAAATCACAAAGGTACGGCCGTTATGCTGGAATTCATAAAACTGTGGTGCGGCTGCATCATGTGAGACGCCAAAGCTTTGAATATCCAGATCTGCAAAACTTTTCAGCGTGTCCATTTCAAAAATATGCTTTTGTTCCGGGGCTACTTTGCCAATTTTAGGCGCCATGGCCTCCCAAGTTAACTGATTCGCATAGACATTTAATTGATGGTACCGCCGCGCTAAAATACCCACACTTTTAATGTGGTCATTATGTTCATGTGTCACCAACAAATCATCCACATCATGCATATCGCGGCCAATTGACCGCATGAGCCCTTCAATTTTTTTACCACTTAAACCAGCATCCACTAATACTTTCCGCTGTGGCGTTTCAATGTACGTCACATTGCCGGTACTGCCGCTACTGAGAATGCTGACCTTTAACTGATCTGCCATTTATTGTACTCCCTTAAGATTCAAGCGCGCTGAAGGCTGCGCTTGACCATCAAAAACTAGATTTGAATTCGCCGTCCATTTTAACATGGTCATCCTATGAATGCCACTGTCCTACTTGCTACTAGTGGCCAAACTATTGTTGTCACTGTTCTTCATCACCGCACCCGTAAAGGCATTGACGTGTTTGATTTGAATGTTGCCAGAACTTTTATTTTCCATGGCGACAAACCAAGCTGGAATAAAGACAGTATGCTCATTGGCGTCTAGCAGCCGTGAATAACCTAACCGTGCCCATTTGATCGTGGCACCATTGGTGATCGCATTGTCATTGTACAAGTCCTGAACGGCTTGTTTCGCACTGATCGTGTCCTCTTTTTCCCGTAAGGTGGTGAATTTACTAATATAAGTCTGTTGATAATTGGTGATGCGTTGATTGCTCACAGAAAAAACCAGTTCGCCATTCTCATCAAACACATCACCTTCAGCTATTTTCTGGGTGAACACGAGTCGATTCGCTGTGGAAAACACCTTTGAATACCGATATTCTTTCCCATATAAAATCTGGTGCGGGTTTTTGATCACAATTTTCAAATTACGCAACAAAGCCGCCCGATTTTTCCCAGTCACCGGTTGATAAAAATGGCCTTGTAGTTGGTCCCCAGAAAAGCTGTAGCGCTGGTTATACAACTGGCTACTATGCTGTTCCAACGTGCGTGATGTCACGGGACTCGCTAAATAATAACCTTCATACGTCTTTGTGGATAACTTCGGTACAATAATCTGATTGTCCTTCATTTGTTGCTTCGTCGACGTTTTTTCAGTCACTTGGGTCCCGACAGTGGTTTCCACATGTTGATTTTGGCGGTAAGACGTGAAAAGAAAGATATTTAAACAACTAAATACGATTAAGAAAATAATCTCGATCCGTTTAAAATCCACGCTAGTTCACCCCCGTTGCTGCCAGCCATTGATCGAGGCTTTGCCATTTTTTGCTCATTAATACGTAATAAGTTGGGACTAAATCGATCACTGAACTAGCACCTTGATTCACCTGCCAGCGATAGCCCACTTGGATCCGCTTGATATTTTTCTCTGAATAACCAGCATTCAGCAATTCGGTTAACACCGTTTGTGTGCTGGGCAACGTGCTCGCTGACTGATCCGACGGCAATGGCACTTGCAGATTATACACTGAAAAATCCAATTTATTCCCTGTGGCTAATAACTGGACTTCCACTGTGCCAAAGTCCGTTTGGTTAAACACAGGATACCCTTCCACATAACTGCGGTAAACCACCGTTCGATTTGACGGACTGAAGTAAAAATAGCGCATATTCACAGGGACTGTGCCTAACCGGGAAAGTTCTTTAAAACTGTTGGTCAACATTGGCGTCAGTCGTTTCTCGGTATTGGTCTGTGAATAATCCTCAAAGTTTACCGTCCCTTGTTTGTGATTAATTCGCAACGTGCGATAATTGCCATCATTATAAATGGTACTGTGGCCACTTTCCTTTGATGTGACATCCGTACTATTCCGTTTCATTAGCGTGGTCATGAGATCCGTGGCATTTTGTTTATTGATCAAGTAGCTATACTGGGTGACTTTAACCTGATTTTGATAAAAGACTTGCGGTTCACCATTTAACGGCTGTTCAGTAATGGCCAAACGCGTTGGAGCTTGATTCAATGCCTTTAACACCTTAGTCAGTTGCCGTTTTTTCACAGTGACCCGATACCCTTTGCGCGTTTTGTCGTTTAGCAAATAAACTTTCCCGGTTTGTCGTTGGTGATGATCTAATAAAATCAACACCCGGTTAAAGCCTTTTTGCCGGTCAGTGCGCTTTATACTTTGACGAAAGGCATTACCAAAGATCTGCGCTGAAACAGTGCTCGGATATTTTAACGCCACGGTATTCGCCTGGTTGATCACCGTAAAATAATTTTTGCTGGTGACCGCTGCCGTTTTCAACCGACCAAACTGCCACGTCTTGATCACTTGCCGTAACTGATCCACAAGATTCTCTTTGCGATTTGATAACAGCTGTTTTTGTCCCGTTTTGTCGGTATACACAACCTCTGTGGGTAAGTAAACTTCGCTTAACTTTTGAACCGTCGTTGTATCCGTTTGTTTTGCGGTTAAATCTGTTGTGTCTCGCTGAAAGCGCGCATTATTCGTCCAAATCAGCCAGGAGAATATCAGCGAGATCGCAATCATCGTCAATAACGCAATGCGCAACACGATATTTCTAGACTTCATCCCAGTCGTCCCCCTCATCTTCATCATAAGGTTGATAAGGTAGTGAAATTGAGAAAGTTGAGCCTTGCCCTTCCTTACTTTCCACCCAAATCCGGCCGTTTAATGCTGTAATGACTTCTTTAGAGATAGCCAACCCTAAGCCAGTACCACCTTGTGCCCGTGAGCGCGCCTTATCCACACGATAAAAGCGATCAAACACGTGGGGCAGGTCCTTTTTAGGAATACCTAACCCTTGATCAGAAATACTTAAAATCACTTGATTATTGGTTTCTGTTAATGCCACCGTAATCACACCGCCATCCGGTGAATATTTGATCGCGTTATTCATAATATTATCGATCACCTGCATAAAGCGATCCGTATCGATTTCCACCCATAAATCGCGACTGGTAAATTCACGTTTGATCGAATACTTTTTCTGTGCGGCTGGAATGGTTTCTGTCCGATTTGTATCGCTCATCGTGGTTTCTTGATCGGATTGGATCATCATGTCAAAGCGGTTGAGATCATAATTCATCAGCTCATTAATGTTAACCATTTCTAATTCCATTTTTGCCGTGCCAGAATCCATGCGCGACAAACTTAACAGGTCGTTGATCATGCGAATCATGCGTTCTGTTTCTTCTTGGGTCACATGCAAAAAGTCAGGCGCCACTTCTGGATCTTGCCACGCGCCATCCGTTAATGCTTCTAAATAGCTGCGCATCGATGTTAACGGTGTGCGTAACTCGTGGGAAACGTTGGAGACAAACTGCCGGCGTTCCCGTTCATTTTTCTGCTGTTCCGTCACATCATGCAACACGCAAACAATCCCAGAAATAAAGCCCGTTTCCCGCTGAATCAGTGAAAATTCCACGTGAACGATCAAATCATGCCCGTGTTGCGAAAAGTCCAACATAATTTCTTCCTGATTTTCCAATAAATCACGAATCGTATAGTCTGCTTCAATTTTCAACAGTTCCAAAATCGATTGGCCAATCACTGCATCGGCGTCCACATCTAAAAACTCAGCGGCCGCTTCATTGATGATGATCACATTGCCGCGCCGATCTGTGGAAATCACCCCATCCGTCATGTGCGACAGTACTGAGTCTAAGCGCCGCCGCTCAGCTTCTGAGGTTTCCTGTGCTTCTTCCACACGAACCGATAAGTTATTCACAGCCATGGCTAATTGACCTAATTCATCTTGTCCGTAAACGTGAACTTGCCCCGAATAATCGCCACGAGACATGCGGATCGCCTGCTTTTTCATTTCTTCGATTGGTCGGGTAATGGCCCGACTGATCACAATGGCGATCATTGATGAAAACAGTGCCGCCACCAGGGATGCTGTTAAGAAGATCAACGTAATATTGTTAATGCCTTTGTAGACACTTTCCATATTGGCCCGGACGTAGATGGCCCCAACCACACTACTATTGTCGCTACTACTTGCATTTACCAGCGGCACGATATTCACATAATAACTGGTGTGATTTTTATCATCGTAGGATAACGTTTCATAAGAACGGTTATTGTATAACACGTTTTTCGTTTGGTTATCCCCAATTTTTTGCCCGATCTCACCTTGATCATTAACATCACTGGTGCCGCGGACAATCCCTTTACTATCCACAACGCGAATTTCAGCGGAATTGTTCAAATCGGATAAAATATTGGCAATTTCTTTGTTTGCACCACTGGCATCACTTTTTTGCAACTCAGTGGCCAGCTGGTTATTCACATACGCTGGCGTTTGTACCTGTTGTTTGAAACTTTCAATATTTTGCTGCTCCAACTGCTTCACAAAATACGCCCCAATGATTTCCAACGTAATCATGAGTAGCAAAATAAAAACGATTGCGATTTTAAAATTAATCGACTGAAAAAAACGAATTTTTTTATTCATGTCAAACCCTCACCTAAAAAACACATCTAAAAAGGGCGCGATCCCCAATACAAATGTACCGTCTCGCGTCCTTACTCTGCTTCTGGATTTCGTAAATAATAGCCCACACCACGCCGGGTCACTAACCAGGCGGGATGACTTGGGTTATCTTCAATTTTTTCACGCAACCGGCGCACTGTAACGTCCACCGTGCGCACATCACCAAAATAGTCATAACCCCAAACCGTTTGTAATAAATGCTCCCGGGTCATCACTTGGCCAATATGTTGCGCTAAATAATGGAGTAATTCGAATTCACGATGGGTCAATTCGATTTTTTCACCGCGTTTAGAAACAATGTAGGCGTCAGGATGAATGGTGAGATCACCAACTTGAATTTCATTGTGCTCATCATTTTCTTGTTGTTGCGCATTGCTCATCGTCCCTTGCCGCCGCAAGTTGGCTTTCACCCGTGCCACTAATTCACGATTTGAAAACGGCTTAGTGACATAATCATCTGCACCCATTTCCAAACCCAGTACTTTATCAATTTCTGAATCTTTCGCTGTTAACATAATAATCGGTGTGTCGTGATCTTTCCGAACTTCCCGGGCAACCTCTAAACCATCGATTTTAGGCAACATAAGATCTAGTAAAATTAAGTCGGGATTTTCTGCCGTAACCTTTTCCAAAGCTTCAGCGCCATCGTAAGCTGTTACAACATCGTAGCCCTCTTTGGTAAGGTTAAATTTCACAATATCCGAAATCGGCTTCTCGTCATCAACGACTAGAATTTTCTTTGCCATAATAATAGGTGTCCTCCTTGTCCGACCAGCGTGCTGATCGTTCATTTCTAAATTTAACACTTTGTAACGGTTCTGTACCACAACCCCGTTGTTACCACTGCACCTCAATTGTAATTATACCCATTCTCGTGGTTATTAGCAAAACAACTCTCATCGTAGCGCGCTTTTGAACCCTTTTTTAAACTTTTTTGCATATTTTTATCAAAAAATGTTTGCACCACTGGCTATTATTTGCTATACTATTTTTTGTTGATGACATGGAACGTTAGCTCAGCTGGCAGAGCAACGGACTCTTAATCCGTGGGTCCAGGGTTCGATCCCCTGACGTTCCATCGCGTACCATCACCCGTAGGCAGACAGCGCTAAAGCGTTGTTGCTACGGGTTTTTTTATTTTCTCGATATCATAGAAAAGCATCAAATGATTACTAAATTTATACCATGAGGGTACTTATGATAAGGGCCGGGCTTGCTGAGGCAAGCCCATTTGCTTTGATGGATTACTTTATTCAAGGTAGCCACCTATTATAGTAGGAATTGCCATAAATGTATAACAATCTGACGCGGCGCATTCCTTTATTACAAAATCACCTCTATTTGAATAATAGGTACACTAACTGGGTGAGTAGCAACACATACGAGTAACAAAAATATTTAACAAGGCAACGACCGAAGCCGTTGTCAGTTGAAGCACTAACTACTCTCAATTGATAATCATGAAGCACCGTTTTAGTAATTTGGCTAGCTTTTTCACCATCTGCTCGTTTGGTAGAATGACGATCAAGAGAAATAGGTAATGACAAACACCTGGTTAGTGTTTGTCATTACCTGCAATCGGGGGGCGTGCAAACGGCCTCTTTTTGATATGCTTTTTGTCACCAATCGAATGCTTAAACCAGCATAATAATTGTACTAATCAAAAAGCACCCCGGTCAGGATGCTAATTTGAACTAATAGAATGACTCGTGTTAAAGCTATCATAATGAATCGACGTTGTTGTCATGTGGTAACGTCTATTGTTGATCCATACTGCCTTAGACTTTTCGACTGATATGCCATTATTCTAATATTTAACTGTGCATGACGCGTCGTTGCACTTTAATTCGTACTCTTCACCTTTCTAATGAACTCAAATAACCTAAATATTTTGTGAGCTTAACTTTTTAGAGTGTTTTATTTTTCCGAATCATTTCGTGTAGATCTGATCGAAAATGCCACCATCTGAAAAATACTTCTTTTGAACTTTGGCCCATCCCCCGAATTGTTTGTCATTGATGGTAACCATTTTGACGCTAGGAAACTCTGACTTGTATGCTTTAGCCACCTTTTTATTAGCCGGCCGGTAATAGTTCTCAGCAGCGATTTTCTGGGCCTTAGTGGTATAAAGTTGACGAATATAAGCATTCGCCAACTTTGTCGTACCCCGCTTTTTAGCCACTGCATTTACCACCGCAACAGATGGTTGGGCTTTAATACTGATACTAGGGGTGATGATCTCGTACTTACCAGGATGTTCTTTCACAGCCAGCTTAGCTTCATTTTCCCAGTTGATCAACACGTCACCTTGTTGGTTTTGCACAAAAGTGGTGGTAGCATCACGACTACCAGAATCTAAAACCTTAACATTTTGGTAAAGCTGCTTTTCAAATTGCTTGGAATCAAGTTTGTGCTTATTTGCATAAGCCCAAGCCGCCAAGAAATTCCAACGCGCGGCGCCAGATGTCTTTGGGTTTGGTGAGATCACCTTAACGCCTGATTTGACCAAATCATTCCAGTCATGAATTTTTTTTGGATTATCTTTACGCACCAGAAAGACGATGGTTGAGGTATAGGGCGCAGAATTATCCGGAAAAGCACTTTCCCAATTTTTATTGATCAGACCAGCTTTTTGAATCGCATCCACATCTTGGGCCAATGCCAAAGTGACGACATCGGCCTGATTCCCGTCGATCACGGAATTTGCTTGCTTACCGCTACCACCGTTAGATACATTGAGACTAACGGATTGACCCGTTTTCTTTTGCCAATACTTTTTGAAATACTTGTTGTAGGCACCGTAAAATTCACGCGTGGGATCGTAAGAAACGTTGGTTAAACTGACGTTAGTTTTGGTACGTGACGTCTGATGTGCTTGATGTGCCTGATGTGTCTGAAATGCCCAGTAAACGCCAAATAATACGATGACTAGTACAACACCTAAAACTAATTTGACTTTTGATTTGTCATGAGACATAAAACATTCCCCCAATTTGATTAACAATGGAACTAGCAGGTTCAACTAACTGTTTTAAAAATTTTTATAAAAAACGCCCTTTCCAAAATTGGAAAGGGCGCGAATGCACGGTACCACCTTTTTTATGGCAATGTCACCACTACCACCTCAAACACAATGTGTCAGTTCATTAACGGGAACAACGCGGCAAATTTTTACGCTTGGGCTCAAATTCACGCACTCAAAGACCATCTTCTTGTGCCACCGGCAGCCCATTTTCAGCAAACATAGGCTCTCTATATGACGATAAACACAATACTCATCTTTTCTCAGTAAATTTCTAATTAAAATTTAGCTTTATGCTAAGCAATTTATAAATGGGTTGCAAGTCATTTTCAATAGTTATTCTTTATCACTAAAACCTGATTTTAATTTTGACCTTAGTATCAAGGCCTTAATTCAGTGGGCCTCCTTAAACATAGTCTATTTCTATGATGCCTTCTGTTTTTAAAAAAGTTTGTGCGCCTTTAGCATTTTAAGACCGAGCTCAGTTCTTAACCAGTTATTCCCGTTAGTCCCTCTTATCGCGGCAAATCATAACAAATAAGCGTGCCATTGAGTTTATTTGCCATGATAAATGGCCTAAACCTAATATTAGGTAGCAACTGGTACACGCCATTTATCCTGATAAGATTGATCAATAGCGGTGAGTATTTTTATCATTTCAAGTCTATTAAATTTTATTGGCTATTTTAGTACCTGCCACACAGAAAAAAGGTCGTTAACAAAAACCACCCAATTAGGCAGCTGTTAGCTCACAAAATCGGTCAACCATCAGGTACCGCTTGCTGACAAATTGACATGTCAAGTTCTGATCTGCTGAAATTCCAACAGTTATGCTTGCTTTTTCCCGGTGGTTAGGCTATGATTTCAATTATTAAAATTAGATGAGAGGAGTTTTACCGTATGCGCCGACCTAGAATTGCAATGCCTGCCGATACTTTAATCGAAGCAACGGATATTATCAATGAACGTAATGCTGATTACGCCCCACGAATGGCGGTGAATGCTGTGCTTAAATCAGGTGGCATCCCGATTATTTTGCCCAACAGCGACCCGGCCAACGTGCCCGCTTATTTAGAAAGTTTCGATGGGATCCTCTTTCTCGGTGGCTACGACGTTGACCCGACTTTTTATCAGGAAGAACCTGAACTCCAGTTAGGAAAAACGTATATTCCTCGCGACCGTTTTGAAGTTGAATTAGTACGTCAGGCGTATCAAGCTGGCAAAGCCATTTTTGGTATTTGCCGGGGATTACAAGTCATTAACGTTGCCTTAGGTGGGACGTTGTATCAAGATTTATCTGAAAATCCTGATGCAAAATTGAAACACACACAAACTGCCCCTGGCAATTTACCAACCCATCACATTAATGTGGCCACTGACAGTCGGTTATTCCAAATTATGGGCGAACGGCCTTATGTCAATTCACGGCATCATGAAGCCGTGAAACAGATTGCACCGCATTTAAAGGTGACGGCGCGTGCCGACGATCAGGTGGTGGAAGCCATTGAATCACAAGATAACGATCAAGTCTTAGCCGTCCAGTGGCATCCGGAAAATATGTACCGTCATAATCAGGATATGCAGGATTTATTCCGTGATCTGGTGCACCGTAGTATGAAAGTTTCAGAAAATAAGCAAACCTTAAAATTAGCCAATTAAAAAAAGTTGCGACCGCGGTCACAACTTTTTTTAATTGCGTGGTTCCCAATTGCCTTTAAAGAGGTTTTGGCGCAATTCCCCTTCATCCAAGGTCGGTTTATCAGCAAAGCCTTTAAACGGCCGAATATTGCGTAATGCGTGCTTCTGGTAACGCTCCGCAACGCGGAGCGCAAAATCCGTTAAGGAGCCCTCCCGCACTTGCTCTGCTAAAAAAGCAGCTGGCGTTTTCCCAGGGTGATCTAGCCGATCTTGCATGGTATCCATCACTTCTTGATATTCAGGTCCCCACTGGATCTGATCGCCAAATAACTGTAACTTGTCCAAAAAGGCCTGGGCTTCATCGTGATAGGCTGTTTGCTCAAACGGACTTTCTAACGCAATTTGGTCACAACGACGGTCAGCTTCTGCTAACTTATCAGCAACCTGTGCCGTTGGAATGCCTGGCGTTAACATGAAATAGCTCATCATCAGGCGAATAAAGCGCACCGCTTCCGTTCGCACCCCAACAGATGTGGTGGGGTCAAGGTCCAAGAAGCGCAACTCCAAATAGTCGACGCCTGTTTCAGGCATTTTTTCAAAATCCCCAGTTCCCTTTAACCGCACACTGCCGTGAAATTCCATTGGCGCCAGCAATTTGCCTGCTTTAACACCTGCTAAAATGGTTTGAACGTACTGATCAACGCTTGTATAATTACCAGTAAAATGTGAATCAAAACCATAATGGCTGTTCCGCAGGCTGCGCACCGGGCGATGCGGTTGATCAGGATCATCAGGTTCAAAATAGTTGGCCTCCGCAATGGGACTAGCACCAAATAGGTAAATCAAGATCCAACGATACCGCACAAATTGTTGCGCGACTTTTAAATAAATCGCATTTTCAACGGCTGTCCGACTGGCAAAATGATCCTTGACCTTAGGATAAACCAAGTCAAAAACGTGCTGATCGATGCTAATATTTAAATGGGCACCTGTGGGTAACCCGTGAACATAGCCGTGTTGTGCCACCCATTTCTGGAAATAGGCCAATTTTGCTGGTTCAACATCTGCAATCGGAATTTGTGTTTTATCCTTTGGGAGTGCTGGCGGCATCGATAATGGCCACAGCATTTCATCTGGTTGTAACGCTTGGCGCAACGTATTGTTCAATGCCATTAAGTAGTTCATTGCGGCAACTGAATGGGCCACAGGTGGGGTGATCACTTCTGATTGGGTTTGGACAAAATCATTTTTAATAAATTGGTTTTTATTTTGATCACCAAGTTGAACGGGATAAGGTTGGTGACTTAAACGACCATGCTCATCGATTCGGTGCATTTCAACTTCAATGCCCATCGTAAAGTCACTGGAACGGGCAATAATTTCTTGATCAAAAATAACCTGGCCAACAGTATCAAACATTGGGGCCTCCTGTATTTCAGCGGCGCTTAAAGCACGCTTACGTCATTTTTATTTAATAGTCTTCTCATAATGCCAATTTATCTTTCATCTGTCAAGCGGTTAAATCGCAATTGAAGCCGCGAAAGGAGCCCTTTATGACCACCTTAAATCTTAATAAAACCGCCTTGATTGCCATTGATCTACAAGCTGGCATTACCCAAAATCCACAATTAGTCCCTTATTCAGGCGCTGAAGTCGTCGCACAGACGCAAAGAATTGCGGCCGCATTAAAAAATACACCAGCCCTTATTGTTTTAGTGCATGTGGCCAACACACCTGTCACTGCTTTACACCCGCTCACAGACCGCCCCAAACGTCACACCACACCGGTGCCAAATTACAGTGACTTGGTCCTGCCAACGGCACACGATGCCACTGTTATGAACCAGATCGAGGTGCTAAAATATAATCCAGGGGCTTTTTATGGCACTGATCTCGAGGTTCAACTCCGCCGGCGTCAGATCGACACGCTGATCCTCACGGGCTTGATCACCAGTAATGGTGTTTATATGACCAGTAAAGAAGCCTATCAAGCCGGTTATGAACAGTTGATCGTATCGGATGCCATGGCCGATCGCGATTTGGAACTACACCATGTTTTTGTAACGAAAATGCTACCGCAATTAGGTCGCGTACGTACCACAGCAGAGATTTTAAATATGATTCAAACGGGGGAAAAGTAATATGAAAAAATGGGGATTTGGATTAGCCGGTTTTGTATTAGGCTTAGCGATTATCTTAGTCGTGGGGATCACCTTAGAAAATCGCCAAACCCAACAAGTCACCACGAATTCAGCGGCTGAAAGTAAAGCCGCTAGCACCGCCGATCAAACGACCAAAACTGGCACCAGCAGCACCTCTGAAAGCACCGCATCAGCAACTTCATCAAGCACTCAAAAAAGTAGCGCGCTTTGGAATCATACCAAAGCTCAAAAGTTAAGCACCTTTATGAGTGCCTGGGGTAACGTGATGGACCAACAATATGAAGAATCGACGGTTAGTTCCCCGGTCAACTTCTACGGCATGAAGTTCCCACAAGATCTAAGTGAGATCCGTTTTAAAGTAGATGACGCCGATGCCACCATTGAATCGTCGACTTCTGGTACCGGCAACAAGGATTATGAATTAGTCGCCGTTTACTCTGACGCCGCTACTGCCAAGTCCATGGGCGCTCACTTGTATTTCTTTACCTTGCACAATGGGTCACCGGTGACGTTGATCACGCAACAAACCAATGGTGACGTTCAATCCGACGGTTTATACTTTAAACCTACCGCTAACAAGTCACTTTCAAATGGGTTTGCCACGATCATTGATGGCGGCACGCCATCAATGTAACCACACAAAAAGGGCGACAAAGCAATGCTTTGTCGCCCTTTTAAGCGCGCTTGAACTTGCGCTAGATTTCGTTCCAAACATTCGTTAAAACATTGGTTTGTTCCCGATCAGGTCCGACGGAGAAGGTCGCGATCTTAACCCCAACTAATTCTTCAACCCGTTTAACATAGTGTTGGGCTGCTTCTGGTAATTCTGCTAAGGTTTTGACGCCTGTAATGTCCTCGTCCCAACCTGGCATTTCTTCATAAACTGGTTTGCACCGTGCAATATCCTTTAAGCTGGCTGGGTAATGATAAATGGTTTTGCCATCTAATTCGTACGCGGTACAAATCTTCAACGTCTTTAAACCTGTTAACACATCTAAGCAGTTAAAGCATAAGTCGGTTAAACCACTGACCCGCTTGGCATGCCGCATGACAACGGAGTCAAACCAACCGATCCGCCGTGGCCGCTTCGTAACGGTCCCGTATTCATGACCTGCTTCACGTAAAAAGTCGCCGGTTGCGTCCATTAATTCCGTTGGGAATGGGCCGTCACCAACACGTGATGTATAAGCTTTACAAACACCAACCGCACGGTTGATCCGCGTTGGACCAACACCGCTCCCAATGGTAACGCCCCCTGCAACTGGGTTAGAAGACGTGACAAATGGGTAAGTTCCTTGGTCAATATCTAGCATCACGCCTTGAGCGCCTTCAAATAAGACCTTTTTACCATCATCAAGCGCATCGTTTAAAACAACCGACGTATCGGTTACATATTGTTTTAAGCGTTGCCCATAAGCGTAATACGTTTCAAAAATATCATCAAATTTCAATGCATCGCCATGATAAACATCAACAAATTCTTTGTTTTTCAAGTCTAAGTTTTCGCGTAACTTTTCAGCAAAAACTTCCTTGTCTAATAAGTCAACCATGCGAATACCGATGCGAGCTGCCTTATCCATATAAGCTGGGCCGATTCCACGATTGGTGGTCCCGATCTTTTGATCGCCTTTGCTGGCTTCTTGCAAACGATCCATTGCAATATGGTAGGGTAAGATTACATGGGCGCGGTCGGAAATCCGTAAATTATCCGCCGTTACCCCGTTCTCAGCCAAGTAGTCCAATTCTGCTACCAAAGATTCAGGGTTGACAACGACACCGTTACCAATGACTGAGATCTTATCGTGATAGAGAATACCGGATGGAATTAAGCGGAGTTTTAAAATCTTGCCTTGGGCATGGATCGTATGACCGGCGTTGTCGCCGCCTTGCGTCCGTGCAATTACGTCGGCTGCTTCGCCTAAGAAGTCGGTAATTTTACCTTTTCCTTCATCGCCCCATTGGGATCCTACTACAACAACTGATGCCATATTTGAACACCTCATTATTTAAATTATGTGCTTCACACACCATGCCTATTGTAGCAATTAAAACCGGCTTGTTCAAGAAAATCCGAATAAAAAAAAGCTAAAACGTATTTTTTAGCTTTATAAACGAACATTATTATAAAATTTGTATATTATTGCTCTAAAAGCGAACAATAACCGCAATTACCCGGCTTGATCTTCCGGCATATACGCGATCGATGAGAACTTATTATACTGTTTCACGAATAATAATTTCACGGTTCCCCGTGCGCCACTCCGGTTTTTTTCAATAATGACTTCGACTTCACCGACTTCTTGGTCCTGACTGCGCGTGCCACCAGCGGCACTATCTTGGGCAAACTGACTGTCCTCGTCGCTATCTTCATCCGTTTCATCCCGGTAATAATCATCCCGATACAGGAAGGCTACAATATCCGCATCCTGTTCGATTGAGCCAGATTCACGAATATCAGACAAAACGGGCCGCTTATCTTGTCGTTGTTCAACACCACGTGACAGCTGTGACAAAGCAATCACCGGCACGCGTAATTCCTTGGCCAACTTTTTCAGTTGCCGTGAAATGCCAGAGACTTCCTGTTGCCGACTTTCCTTGTTGCTGCCTTCGATCAACTGCAAGTAATCTACGACAACCAGGCCAAGGTTGCCTTTTTCTTTGGCCAAACGCCGACACTTAGCCCGAATCTCAGACATTTTGTTCCCTGGCGTATCATCAATATAGATCGACGCTTTGGACAAACTCCCCATGGCCACGATCAGATTCTGCCATTCCTCATCGGATAATTGACCGGTTCGTAAATGGCCTGCATCAATACTGCCTTCCGCACACACCATCCGGTTAACCAACGACTCTGCGCTCATTTCCAAACTAAAAATGGCGACGGTTTTATCCGTTTTGGTGCCGACATTTTGCGCAATATTTAAGGCAAAGGCCGTTTTACCAACGGCTGGCCGGGCGGCAATAATGATCAATTCGTCTTCTTGTAACCCAGCAGTCATTTTATCTAAATCCCGGTACCCCGTTGGAATCCCGGTAATATCATCATGATTTTTGTATAAATGGTCGATTTGTTCCAGCGCTGAATTTAAGACATCCGAGATGGGCTTAAACCCTTCTGTATTGCGCTGCTCAGACACATTCATAATGCCTTGCTCGGCATCATCTAATAGCGCCGTTAAATCGCCATCTTGTTGATAACTATCGGTGACAATTTTAGTAGCCGCCTTGATCAAACGCCGTAAAACCGCTTTTTCTTGGACAATTTTGGCATAATAACTCACATTAGCCGCTGTTGGAACGGCAACCGCTAAGTCCGCTAAATAACTAATGCCACCAATGTTTTCCAACTGATCTTGCTTTTCAAGCTGATTTTTTAAGGTGATCGGATCAATACCTTCACCGGCATCATTGAGATCCGCCATCGCCTGAAAAATAATCTGATGCGCCCGACGATAAAAATCATCAGCAGTAATAAATTCCTGGGCTTCTACTAACGCATCAGGATTGACAAACACAGCCCCTAAAACGGCTTGTTCAGCCTCAATATTTTGTGGCGGTGTTTGGTCTACAAGTTCATTATTCATAAAAATACCCCTTTAAGACGTAAAAGCTTGAGAAGGCCGGAACAGTTGTCCCGGCCTTCGCTTGATTCCACTTATAATTCCGAAATATGAACACGAATTTTTGCTGTCACATCATCGAATAATTTCACCGGAACATTGCGATAGCCTAATGCCCGCAATGGCTCTGGTAATTCGATCTTACGCTTATCGACTTTAATGCCGTATTGCTTTTCCAAGCCTTGGGCAATTTGTTTGCTCGGAACAGAACCGAACAAGCGCCCATCCGTGCCGGCCTTAGATTTTAATTCAACCACTGTTTCGTCAGCTTCGATAATGGCCTTTTGCTTTTTGGCTTCAGCAAGTTCAGCAGCCCGCCGTTTTTCTTCCGCGTGTTGCTGGCCTTTTAACTGGTTCATCGCTTGATTTGTGGCAGCTTTAGCCTTACCATTTTTAATTAAAAAGTTTTGAGCGTAGCCTGCTGGTACGTCTTTCACATCACCGCGTTTACCGCGGCCTCGAACATCTTCTAGAAAAATAACTTTCATCTCTGCTCAACTCCCTATTCAATTCCCTTTAACTTTACCAAAAAAACAAGCAATAGAACAGCGTTTAATCTGTTGCTGGCTGAAGCTCTGCTTGAATCGCCGCCATTAATTGTGACTTAGCATCCGCAATGGTGGTATCCGTTAACTGTGTTGCAGCATTGGACAAATGCCCACCGCCACCGAGCTGTTCCATGATCACTTGTACGTTGATCTCACCTAAACTACGTGCTGAAATCCCAATTTCATGTTCACTGCGCTGTGTAATCACAAAGGACGCGTCGATGCCAGATAAAGATAACAAGGTGTCTGCGGCCTGCGCTGCAATCACGGAATCGTAGATTTGATTTTCCTCACCGGTGCACAACGCAATATTTTGTTGGAGCATTTCTACAGATTCAATCAAATGATTCTTTTGAATGTAACTGTCCACATTTTCTTTTAAGATCCGCTGGACTAAAATGGCATCGGCTCCCACTGAACGTAAGTAACTGGCGGCATCAAAGGTCCGGGTCCCAGTGCGCATGGAGAAGGATTGTGTATCCACCGTAATCCCCGCCAACATCGCAGTGGCTTCGATTTTCGTGATTGATTCCGTATCCTTAGGTTGATATTCAAACATTTCTGTAATCAATTCACAGGTTGAGGACGCATACGGCTCAATGTAAACCAACATGGGATTTTCAGGGAATTCTTCCCCCCGTCGGTGATGATCAATAATAATCGTGCGATTGGCTAATTTTTCATACAAATCCGCGCTGGTGGTAATCGATGGTTTCGAATGATCCACCATCACTAATAAACTGTCCTCAGTGGCCAATTCTGGTGCTTGTTGGGCATCCACAATATAAGGTTCCAATTCAGGATATTTTTTAATTTCTGCCAAAAGTCGTTCAATGTCGGTGTGTAAATGGTCTTGGTTAACCACCACATAGCACTTTTTACCATTCATGGCCGCAATCCGGCGAATACCCAAGCAAGCGCCTAAAGAGTCCATATCCGCTTGAAAATGGCCCATGACGAAAACTTGATCGACTTGACCCATCACTTCTTGTAAGGCTTGGCTGATCATCCGCGCCCGCACGCGCGTCCGTTTTTCCATCGGATTGGTTTTACCGCCATAAAAACGGGCGGAGTCTTGTTCTGATTTCACCACCACCTGATCGCCACCACGACCTAAAGCCAGGTCTAAATTGCTCTGTGACAGGTTGGCCAACTTGGCTAAGTCAGAATCGTTGTAGGCAATTCCCATGGATAAGGTCAACGGGTAATTTTGTTTAGAGGTGCGTTCACGAATCACATCTAAAATTTTAAAATTATCGTCTTCCAACCGTTTCAGCGTATGACGATAACTTAACAGGAAAAAATGATCATCATCTACACGTTTTAAAAACATGCCATAACGCTTCGCCCAATTACTTAATTCATTGGTCACATAGTTACTTAAATTAGAAATATTTTTATCCGTCATGGTCTGGGTAATTTCATCGTAGTTATCTAAAAAAATCTGCCCAATGGCTAATCGCTCAGCTTGATACCGTTCTTCAATATGGGCATAACGGGTAATATCCAACAGATAAACCACCCGAATGCTTTTTTGCACTACCATTTCAAACTGATTTTGGCCCCAGCGCACCGTTTGCGGTGTTTTGTGGTCCACATTGTTTTTGATCACAGCTGCCAGTTCAGCATCCACCTCAGCCAAAGGTTTTTGTAAGATCTCTTGATCGCCAAAATATTTCTGTAAGTAGGGATTGACCCATTCAATTTCTGCTTGTTCATTATAAAGTAAGATTCCAATGGGCATTTTGATCAATGCCTCTTGTTCACCGCGCTTAATGCGATACGTGAGATCCGAAATATAATCGTTGGTGTTGTGCCGCATTTGATTTAACGCATAAAAAACAATGCCCACCAATACCAAAAATAATAGCAATAAAAAAATGCCTAAAAGCCAATTAATAAAAAAGGCCAGAATAACCCCAACAGTCGCTAAAAAGCATACCCCTAATGCCAAGTAGCGTAAATTGTCATTTTGTAAAAAGGCTGGTATGCGATCTCGTGTCAAAAATTTTTTCATAGTCACACTCCGTTAATGAAACGTCCTTTCGCAAACACGCGCTTCCTCAGTAATAATCCTATTTTAGCACATCTTCTGCTAAGGCTTTGTTGCAATCTGACTACAAATTCAGCTGGGAAAACGTTTCACGTGGAACAATCGCATGCAAGTAAAAAACCACAATCGTCAAGATTGTGGTTTCGCCTTCCTAAGCTTGTGGCAAATCAAAGCCTTGTGCTTTTAAAATTTGGCCGATCTCATCCCGATGTTGCTGGTTCGCCCCTAAATGCCGGCGCACCAAACTGGTGAAACTTTCTGCCCGGGCATCCGCACCACGTTGGGCATAGTAACGGGTCACCGCCGCATCGTAGTCAGCCATTGTAGCCTGATCAAACGTCGGGTATGCGTTGTCGCCCACCACCAATGCTTGTGGCAACCGTGGCTTTTGTTGTGGCCGTTCAGCCGGGACGCCGACCATTAAGCCAACTAACGGAAACGTATATTTTGGCAAGTGTAACAAGTCAATCATTTGTTGCGGGTCGTTTAAAATACTGCCTAGTACCACACCGCCTAAATCAGTGCGTTCTGCATAAGCCAACATGTTTTGTAGCGCCAAGATAGCATCAAAAGCCCCGGCTAAAAAGGCATTCCAGTTGGTAAAGGTATGGACATCACTGTTAGGTTCAGTCAACCGAATAGCACGAGCGGTATCCACTACAAAAATAAACAGCTCTCCGTTAGGTTGAAACAGCACTTGGCTGCCTGAAATTTTGGCAATTTTTGCGCGTAAAGCTGTATCAGTCACGCGAATCAGTGAAAAAGACTGCAAAAACTCACTACTGGACGTGGCTTGGGCCACTGCTTCTAGCGTTTGATAATCGATAGCAGTTGCTTTAAAGCTACGAATACTACGGTGTTGCATGGCACTTAAATCCATGATACATTTGCCCCCTTTATGATGAGTATCAGTTTAGCATGTCGATAACCAGCGAACAACATGCTTGTCGCTAAAAAGGCCGCGCAAATGCGCGGCCTTAACGAAATTATTTTTCAGTTCCAGTATACCAGTCAAAACTAGACAGCCAGTAGCTGGTGCGTTTGTGTTGATCCAGCGCTTTGATCTGGGCCAAATCTGTGGCATCTAACGCAAAATCAAAAATCTGGGCATTTTCGCGAATGTAGGCGGGATGAACCGACTTCGGGATGGTGATCACGTCGGTTTGCAGATCCCAGCGCAACAAAATCTGAGCCACTGACCGCTGATGTTTCTGCGCAATAGCTTGCAAGACTGGTTCATCACGCAAATTGCCACCAGTCCCGCCTAAAGGTGACCAAGCCTCTTGTTGAATGCCTGCCGTTTTTAAATACGCTTTTAATTCAGGTTGCTGTAACCAAGGATGGTATTCTACTTGGTCTACCATCGGTTTAATGCTGCTTTGACGAATCAGCGACGTCATCGTTGCCTGACTAAAGTTACAAACCCCAATCGCCCGAACTTTACCCGCTTGATACAAGTTTTCAAACGCCCGCCAAGTTTCGGCCCATTTACCAGAAACCGGCCAATGAATCAAATAAAGGTCCAGATAGTCTAATTGTAGCCGTTTCAAGCTTGCTTCAAAATTATCTAAGGTGGATTGATAGCCTTGATCTGGGTTGGCTAATTTGGTGGTGACGAATAAGTCAGACCGCTTTTTGCCAGTTGCTTTTAACCCAGCTTGGATACCAGTCCCAACCGCGGCTTCATTGCCATAAGCTTTGGCCGTATCGATCATGGGATAATTGGCTTCAATAGCCGTTTTAACCGCTTGTGTGGCGGCTGCCGGTTCAGCCTGCCAAACGCCTAACCCAAAACGTGGCATTGCCACACCATTGGCTAACGTTACTGTATCTGTTAATTGCATGATTCAACCTACTTTCTCTCAAAAGTAAAGCCCGCAAAGCAGGACTTTGCGGGCTTCTGTTCTTAGCCTAGAAGAAGTGGTTGTGAAAAGCAACTACTCTAGTTTCTGAACATCATTTTTAATGGTCACTTTATTTTTAATGACGCCTTCTGAATAGAACAAATCAGCAATATCTTGTTCTTCCTGTGTGATTTTATCCGTCATCGCCGTCATGGTATAGTGCCGACGGGTAATCATCTTCATGACCACTTTTTTAGGTAACTTCAATGATTTTTCCATCATCTTCGCTAATGCTTGATGATGCGTATCGGCCCAAGTCATATCATCTGATAAATACTTGATGATATATTTCGACAAGGTTTTGTTCTTTTTGGCAAAACTGGTTGACGACACGATAAAATCACGGTTTTTACTTAAGCCATTGCTATCCGTTAATAACTTGGCATTTTGCTGAAGTTGCGCTGAGGCCGTGTATGGATCCCAAGTGGCCCAAGCGTCTACTTTACCTTTACTAAAGGCGACGCTGGCCGCAGATTGATCTAAATTAACCCAAGTGACATCATCGGCGGATAAACCAGCTTCTTTCAAAGCACGTAATAATAAATACTGTGAGCTGGTACCCTTAGTATACGCCACACGCTTGCCTTTCAAATCTTTAACCGACGCGATGCTAGCTGTCTTTTTCACCACAATGCCAGAGCCTTTTGTCTTCGTCGAACCAGCTGCAACATAGGTCAGTTTCGTCCCGGCGGCCGCAGCGGTAACGGGTGGGGTATCGCCTAACCGGGCATAGTCAATGTTACCTGACTTCAATGCTTGCATTAAGGAAGAGCCATCTTGGAATTCCTTAAAGACCACTTTATAGCCTTTGGCCTTGAGCTTCTTGGCAAATTCACCACGTTGTTTCGCAATATCGATTGGGTCTGCTTTTTGGTAACCGATCGTCACGGTTTTGGTGGTTGAATCGTTGCCACCATCTGTTTGATGCCAGCCGGATAAGGCAATGCCGACCCAAGCCAGCACGATAACGACGAGTAGCCCGAGTTTCCAATGCCGGCGCATTATTGTTCACCAACTGTTACGGCTAACAGTTGCTCACGCAGCTTTGGCCGTAACACCTTTCCAGTCGGATTTCTTGGAAATTCAGTGACAAACCGCACATCCGTTGGACGCTGATAGCGCGCTAAATGTTGTTCAGCGTAGGCCAAAACAGCTGCCCGTTGCTCCGCTTCATGCTGGCCTGGGGTACGGCTCATGATCACAGCCGTCACCGCTTCACCATATAAGTCATCCGGTAACCCAATCACCGCAACACCAGCCACAAAATCCAATTCATTTAAGCAGTTTTCAACGGCTGCTGGCGCGACTTTTTCACCGCCACGACTGATCATTTCTTTACGGCGACCTTTGACAAATAAGTAACCCTCTTCATCTAAATAACCTAAATCACCGGTTAAGAACCAGCCATCTTTAAAGGAATCATTGGCCACATCTAGGTAATGCGCGATCACATGATCGCCACGAACCGCGATTTCCCCTACTTGGTGTGGGGCCTTCGTGAAATGGTCATCGATCAACAGCGCTAATTCAGTGCCAAAAGCCTTGCCGGCAGAACCAATTTTAGGTGCCTCAAAGGGATTGATCGTGCACTGGCTCGCCGTTTCGGTCATGCCATAACCTTCTAAAATCTGGGTGTGAAAACGGCTTTCAAATTCACGTAACTTATCTTCAGGCAACGCAAATGAGGAACACCGTACAAAGCGCAATTTAATATCAGGTGTATAGGCTTGGTTCGCCGCTTCATTCAGCAAGAGAATCGTGATGATCGTTGGCACCACGGAGACCCAAGTCACATGGTTAGCCTTCACTTGTTGCCAAAAATGACTGGCACTGAATTTCTTAGTGATCAACAATTTGCCGCCGGATAACCGGGTGGATAACACCGACATAACTTGAGCGTTAATGTGGAACATTGGCATCACGATCATGGCAGTATCAGCAGCTGTCATGCGATGACTCACAATATCGTGCTCCGAGCCATTTAACAATAGCCGATGTGATAACCCCACACGTTTCGGTTTACCGGTGGTCCCTGACGTGTTGAGAATCAGGGCCAGATCGTCTTCTTGAATCGTTTGTTGGACGGTAGCCAATTGGCTTTGATCCCCTAAGATTGGCAAAACGGGCGCCGTTTCAAGCGCCGCTTGATGTTGCACCAAGTCCGTGACACTGGCAAAAGCGGTCACTAATTCTGGTTTGACGATGACCACCGGATAATGGAATTCTTGCCATTCAGACAACAATTGCGCCGCTGGTGTGGTTTCAGAAATCGGATGCGCCACCGCCCCTAATTCCCAAATCGCCTGCATTAAAACGGGATAGACGGCCGAATTATCCCACGATACTAAGATCTGATCGCCTTTACGGACGTGCATCGCCAGTAATGCTTGGCGAACGGTTGCCATATCTTTTTGAAATTCACCACCTGTAAACCAGCGCTGACGCGCTTCATCTTTCATAATTGGTGTGGTGACATGATTAACGAGTTGTTGATTGAGCTTTTCTAATAATTTGGTCATGTTGTCGAACCCCTTTCTTAAACGGATGCCACTGTGGCCGGCCAATTAAGGCGCCAAACGGTGGGATCTTGTAACAGCCCCAGGCAATGGCAAAGGCTGTTCCGATAACAAATAAATAGCCGAATGGTAACAGTAACACAAAGCCCCAAGACGGCAGTTGAATGTGGGCTAAAATCACACGTAACAGTGCTAACGCTAAGGTTTGATCAAGGTAGATGCCAAAGGAGACTTTGGCGCCGGCGTGGATCAAACGGTCCAACCAGCCCCACATCCCGTGCTCACGCCAATAGGCATACCCGCGATCGACCCAGAACACAAACGTGATCATCATTAAGTCATAAACTAATAAATAAGGCTGATGGACGGACTCAGTGGCCGCCATGCTCAGGTGGAGGACTTTTTGGTCGAAGAAGAATAAGCCCACCGTCCCAATGGCTAAGACACCTGTGAACCAACCAATAAAGCGGGCGTGTTTGTGAATAAAGGCATCCACTGCTTTGTAGTGAATGGCCGTAAACGCACCAGCTAAGAAATACACTTGATACACCAACACGTTCATCCCATAAGCCCGGAATAAATACCACCAGTGACTGCGGTCAACGTTTGGCAAGCCATATTTAATGGCGATCAATAACATCATTTGGGCGGTAATACTCACGATCATGATCTGGCCATGACCTTCAGGAAACTTTTTAAATAGCCACACGATCAATGGGAAGAGCAAGTAAAGTTCAAAGGTGACCAAAATATAGTACATATAAAATTGATTCCCATGAATCACAGCATCCCAATATTGTGGTGTGAATTTCTGCCAGCTAAAGCCGGTGGTCACCGCTAAAGTGCCGGCTAATAAAATTGCGTTCCAGCCTAAATATGGAATGCCCACGCTCCCATAACGCTTGCGCCAAAATTGGCCCCAGCGCCCGTTACGGTTGTAGTGGTTTAACACCAACACCAAGCCGGTCATAAACATAAAGCCCATTCGCGTGAAATGTAAGGATAAATGGGTGGCTTCTAAAAACAGTTGACTGCCAGAAGAATTGGCAATGCGGCCTTCAAAGGCAGTGGTGGTATGGTTCAGTAAGACCCCGAAAATGAAAATGATCCGCATGAGATCAACTTCATATAAATAGGGCTTTTTTGATTTTGCCACGCTAGCCGACCCCCTTGACATCAGGTTGTGGGCCCATAATATCCTGCAAAACTTGTTCAGCAACAATCCCTAATTTTTCAGGCGTTTTGCCACCTAACCCCGGTTCTTCATAAAGATTGGTGCCATCCTTCATCACAATGATCCGATCAGCCATTCGCGCAGCTTCGTCCACATCGTGGGTGACTAAAATAGTGGTTAAGTGTTGTTTGTGACAAATGTCTAAAATCAGATCCTGCATTTTACGTCGGGTCAGGGCGTCTAGCGCGCCTAACGGTTCATCTAGGAGTAACAGCTGGGGCTTGGCCATTAAGGCCCGTGCTAACGCTACCCGCTGCTTTTGCCCGCCGGATAATTGGCTGGGATAAACGCTGGCAAAGTCGGTTAATCCCACCAGGTCCAACATGGTTGCAGCTTGAACTTGAACTTGTGGGTCACGGCTTTTAAACGACACATTTTCCAGTACTTTTAACCAAGGTAACAAGCGATCGTTTTGAAACATCACCCGCACCACCGGCTGCGCCTCGGCATAGTCGATTGTGCCACTGGTCGGTTGCTCCAAATCAGCAATTAAACGGAGTGTGGTACTTTTACCGCCACCACTCATGCCAACCAGGGCTAAAAATTCACCTTGTTTTAAATTAAAATTAACGTCATGCAACGCTGTAGTGGCGCCGTATTGTTTGCGAATATTTTGTAAGGTTAAAAAGTCAGTTGTCATCTTAAGACCTACTTTCTGCTTGGCGCCATTCAAGGCAAAGATCTTCCAACATTTTGGCTAATAGGTCGGACACTTTACCTAAGACGGCATAAACGATGATACAGAAAATCACAGTTTTCATATCCATAAATTCTTCAGCATTCGTGGCTAAGTAGCCGATACCGGAGCTGGCTGAAATGGTTTCAGCGACGATCAAGGTGGTCCACATGACACCTAAGGCATACCGGAAGCCCATGAGAATCGTTGGCAGTGCGCCAGGTAAAATGATCTTCGTGAACAATTGCCACCGGCTTAAACCGTAAGAATGGCCCATTTCGATAAGTTCTGGATCCACTGAGCGAATGCCGTGGAACGTATTGATGTAAACCGGGAACAAGACGCCAATGGCTACTAATGAAATCTTCGCCGTTTCACCAATACCTAAGGCGATGATCACCAACGGAATCAACGATAAATGCGGAATGTTCCGCAACATTTGGATCGAGGTATCAAATAACCCGCGACATACTTTGGACAGACCGTTGACAAAGCCTAAGATAAAGCCTAAACTGCCGCCAATTAACAAGCCGGTTGTGGCCCGATAAAGGCTAACACTTAAATTCTTTTGTAATTCCCCTGATTGCCACAAGCTCACACCATCTTGTAAAACCGCTACAGGTGATGGTAATGTGGCGCTGCTGATCCAGCCGACTTGACTGCTTAATTGCCAGCCAATTACGATCGCGGCTGGAATCAACCACGGTAATAAACGTTGCATCCGAAAATGCATTTTTGGTTTTGGTAATTGATGCCCATGCATCAGTTCCGTGGTACTTTCCATTTCAATCGCCTACCTCATTTTTTTGATTTGTTTGAATTGAACAAGTCTAACTTTAAGAAAATCAACTTAAAGTCAACTTAATAAAATGTGGTCTTTTTGTGAATTCTTTTTGAATGAAAATGGGGTGTAACCGGCGCAAATACTGGATTTCAGACCAAAAAAAGCCACTGTGCATTTGTGCACAGTGGCTTAACTGATCTGTTATGATTGACTGTTGGCTTGGGCCTTTTGGGTCTCCTTTTCAAGCAATTGCTTTAACTTGGCCACGTCATAAGGTTGAATCGAATATTCCCGATTAGAAGGATTCATCACCGACGCCACGCGACTACTGTGACTTAAACCTAATGCGTGCCCCATTTCATGCTCAGCCACGTTGGTTTCTTCCACAGCCGTATAGCCACCTGCCGTGATGCGCTGTAAATCCAACTTACAAACAGCCTGAGTGGTGGTTTCTGTCGTGGTCTTCACAGCACTTTTCGTCGTGATGGTCTGTGAACGCTCTTGGGTCAATCCAACCGCATTATTGGCAATCGTTTGCGGTCGTGTTTCTAAAATAATATCGGCTTTACTTTGATCGGTGGTTTGAACCAGTTTGACCACGCCTTGCCGATTCCAGGCCGCAACGGCAGCTTGCCACACACTGGTTAAATTCGTTTGCGGCTGCGACTGATCCGTTTGAAAGTTTTTATAATGACCAATATAGTACGTCATCGTACTTTTGGTTTGCACCAGATCTTGTTGTGATTGCGTCTCCGTTGTTTGATCAGAATTCACTTTAACGGGTTGGATCAATCCTTTTGCGCGCAAGGTGGCGTTGATGCGCGTCGCCCAAGTGGTTAAAACAGGCGTTAATTTTTGCTGTAGCGGCTGGCGATACACGTAAACACCAGCTAATAGTGCCACAAAAATAATCCAGTGAATCAAGCGTTTCATGCTGCACCTTCTTTCCAATCAGTAAACGAAATTGTTTTTACATTACCGAATCTTCCCCCAATAAACAAGGGACTTAAGACTAACTTTAAGAATCATTTGCCTTCTTGTGCTTTTCCGTGTAGCCTATAAGCCAATGAAAAAGGGGGTAGATTCATGTTAGCAACACGCTCAAAAGCTTGGACAGTGGCGATCTTAGGGGTATTGATCGCCATGCAAGTCCTGTTAGGCAGTTTCTTCAGCATTCAATTTTTAATCACCAAGATCACATTTTCATTTATTGTCACAGCAATTATGGCTCGGTTATTCCCACCACATCTCACAGCTGGTGCCAGTGCACTTTCGAGTATTTTAGGCATGCTATTATTTCCTAAGTTTAGCTTTTTTATCGGCTTTGCGCTAACAGCTGGCTTAACCGGCTGGACTTATGCCTATTTTCTCTATCAACAACCGCTCAAATGGTGGCGCGTTGCCGCTGCTTCAGCATTGGTAACTTTTGGGTATAATTTATTTTTGAACAGCCTATGGCTCCACTGGATGTACGGCTTAAAATGGGCCGTTCTATTCAGTACTCGTATCCCACAAGAACTTGTGAGTTTTGTGATCTATGTGGGCCTGATCCAACTGGTATTGAAGGTTTTGCCTTTGTCCCAACTCACGCGGCGTGCCCTGCACTAAAACGTAAAAAAAACAGCCTACTAGCAATTGCTAGTAGGCTGTTTTAAGCTTGTTTAGCCTTCTTCAGATACGAATGGTAGTAAAGCCATGATCCGTGCACGTTTGATCGCAATTGTGATCTTACGTTGGTTCTTGGCGCTTGTACCAGTCACACGACGAGGTAAAATCTTACCACGTTCTGAAACGAAGCGACGTAATAAGTCGATATCTTTGTAATCAATATGTTCAATATGATTAGCAGCGATAAAATCGACCTTACGACGACGACGGCCACCGCGACGTTGTTGAGCCATATTATTGTCCTCCTTTGTCGAACATTAATCGCAATTCACACACTTAGAATGGTAAATCGTCATCCGAAATATCAATTGAGTCGCCATTAGCGGCAAATGGATCATTCGGGTTACTAGCCGGTTGACTGTTATTCTGAGTTGGTGCTGGATTGCTTGGTCCTTGAGGAGCCTGACTGCGTGGTTGTGTTGGTGCTTGTGGTTGGCTATTATTACCACCAAAACTATTGTTGTTGGCTTGATAACCACCTTGGTTAGCCCGCTGTTCACCTTGATTGCGTGATTCAAGTAATGAGAAATTATCGACAACCACTTCGGTCACATAAACCCGTTGACCTTCCGCGTTATCGTAATTTCGAGTTTGAATTCGGCCTTCGATCCCCACAAGTGAACCCTTGTGGGTGAAATTTGCAAAGTTTTCAGCTGATTTACGCCAAATGACACACGTGATGAAATCAGCTTCACGTTCACCGTTGCGGTTCGTAAATGAACGGTTAACGGCTAATGTAAACTGACCAACAGCTGTGCCACTTCCCGTATAACGTAATTCAACATCGCGCGTTAAGCGACCAATTAAAACGACCCGATTGATCATGATAGCTCCCCTTTCCCAATATAATTTTTAGATAGCTTGTTCAAACCAAGCTTTTGGATTATTAGCCTTCTTCAACTGTGATCATGTGACGAATAATGTCGTCATTGATCTTTGAAAGACGGTCAAATTCACCTAATGGTGCATCGTCGGTTGTTGCAACACGAACCAAGTGGTACAAACCTTCACGGTAGTTCTTGATTTCGTACGCTAAGCGACGTTTTGACCAGTCCTTCGATTCAATCACTTCAGCACCATTATCCTTTAAGATGTTATCGAAGCGTTCTACCAAAGCAGCTTTGCTTTCTTCATCGATATCAGGACGGATGATGTAAAGAATTTCATATTTTTTTGATTGAGCCATTGACTGTTCACCTCCTTATGGTCTTTAAGGTCCTCTCTCCGAGGACAAGGAGAATCTAAAATAACTTAGATACTCACAAATTAAGAGTATAGCATGATATAACTTGTATTTCAAGCAGTTTTTGTCTCAAGAACCAATCCCCATCGCCGTCGCGGCTTATTAATAAGTTATGCAAATGAACGACGATTCTGTTAAAAAAGTCGTTTTAAATAAAGCTGCGAATGAATCCTTTCATGAACTCAACCATGACTCGCCCAGCGCAACACTTTCTTTTCGTCTCATAACGGCCATTGATGCGTTTAATTGATTCAAGCTCAACACTTTTGCTTTAGCTCAACACTTAACAAAAAAACGACCGTAAAATGGTCGTTTTCGTACGTTTTAATTAAGCTTCTGGTGTTTCTTCTGGTGTGGCCACTGCTTCTTCGTCGTCAGGTTGAACCTTCGCAATTGTGGCGACTTTAGCATTATCGTCGACGCGAATCAAGCGTACCCCTAGGGTAGCCCGGCTGGTTTCAGAAACGTCTTTCACGTGGAAACGAATGGCAACGCCGGTATCGGTCATTAACATGACATCCTCATCACCATTGACGGTGACTAAGCCCGTCAATGGCCCGTTTTTAGCTGTCACGTTACTGGTTTTGACCCCTTTACCGCCACGCCCTTTAATTGGGTATTGGTCGGATGGGGTTTGTTTGCCATAACCTTTTTCGGAAATGACTAACACTTTATTATCGGCCGTCAATAGATCGGCGCCAACCACATAATCGTCGTCACGTAACCGGATCCCGCGAACCCCACTGGCAGAGCGGCCCATAGAGCGAACAGCGGCCTCTGCGAAGCTAACGGCATAGCCTAAATGCGTGCCAATGATCAAATTTTGTTGCCCATCAGTTAGGCTGACTTGGATCAATTGGTCATTTTCTTTCAAGGTAATAGCCTTTAAACCATTGCTGCGAATGTTATGGAATTCACTGACAGGTGTCCGCTTCACAACCCCTAAACGGGTGGTGAAGAACAAGTATTGATCCGCCGCGTCAGCTGACACATTGATCACCGTTTGAATTGTTTCACCGGAATCAATTTGCAATAAATTGATCACAGGAATCCCTTTGGCAGTCCGGCCATATTCTGGGATCTCGTAACCTTTTGCCCGATAAACTTTCCCAGTATTGGTAAAGAAGAGCAACATATCATGGGTCGAGGTGAAGACTAAGTGCTCAATAAAGTCATCATCATGCATGCCCATGCCTTGGATCCCACGACCACCACGATTTTGTGTCTTGAATTCAGCTGCTGGCAAGCGCTTGATGTAGCCATTGTGCGTCAATGTGATCACAACGTCTTCTTCTTCGATCAAATCTTCGTCTTCCAAACTTAACACTTCACCGACTAGCAATTCCGTACGCCGCTTGTCACCAAATTTATGCTGAATATCGAGTAATTCTTGATAAATAATCTCGTGGATCCGTTCTGGCTTCGCCAAGATGTCTTGGAAATCCGCAATTTTCTTCATCAATTCTGCGTATTCACTTTCAATCTTGTCCCGTTCCAAACCGGTTAACCGTACCAGACGCATGTCCAAAATGGCTTGCGATTGCTTGTCATCAAGGTCATAACGATCCATTAAAATCGCTTTGGCCACTTCACCAGTTTTTGAACTGCGAATGATGCGAATGATCTCATCAATGTGGTCTAACGCAATCCGCAATCCAGCCAAAATATGAGCCCGTGCTTGTGCTTTCTTCAAATCAAAAGCAGTCCGCCGCCGAATCACTTCTTCTTGATGTTCCAGATAATATTCAAGAATTTCCTTAAGCGACAATAAACGTGGCGTGCCTTTAACAATCGCTAACATGTTAAAGCCAAATGACGTTTGCATCAACGTGTTTTTAAATAAGTTGTTCAAGACCACTGACGCGGACATATCCCGACGAATATCGATTGTGATCCGCATGCCTTCACGGTCTGATTCATCATTTAGATCAGTGATGCCTTCGATCCGCTTATCCCGAGCCAAATCGGCAATGCGTTCCACCAACTTCGCCTTGTTCACCATGTATGGCAATTCCGTCACAATGATCCGTTCTTTGCCATTCTTTTCAGTGACGATCTCGGTTTTAGCGCGTAAGGTAATCGTACCCTTACCGGTTTCATAAGCTCGACGAATGCCCGACTTGCCCATGACTAACCCACCAGTTGGAAAATCTGGCCCTGGTACAGCTTCCATCAAATCCGCGGTGGTCGCCTCTGGATTGTCCATTAAAATGTGCAACGCACTGATGACTTCTGACAAGTTATGCGGTGGAATATTAGTGGTCATCCCAACGGCAATCCCAGTAGCGCCGTTTACCAATAAGTTCGGGAAACGGGCTGGTAAGACAGTTGGTTCCTTTTCAGTACCATCATAGTTGGGCTGATAGTCGATGGTATCTTTGTTGATATCACGCAACATTTCAGTGGCAATTTTACTCATTCGCGCTTCGGTATACCGCATGGCGGCGGCACCGTCGCCATCCACAGACCCAAAGTTCCCGTGACCATCCACTAATAGGTAACGGTAACTGAAATCTTGGGCCATCCGTACCATGGATTCATAAATCGCAGAGTCACCATGGGGATGATACTTCCCCATAACGTCCCCAACGATCCGGGC
This sequence comes from Loigolactobacillus bifermentans DSM 20003, assembly GCF_001434575.1. GTDB lineage: Bacteria > Bacillota > Bacilli > Lactobacillales > Lactobacillaceae > Loigolactobacillus > Loigolactobacillus bifermentans. The sequence continues at coordinate 57,128 of NZ_AZDA01000117.1, read as the reverse complement.
TGATTTTTTATAAGGCTTATCTGGTGTGACACCCAGTTCATTCATACCATAAAGAATCCGCCGATGAACGGGCTTTAAACCATCACGCACGTCAGGCAAAGCCCGGGCAACAATGACACTCATGGCGTAATCCAAGAAGGATGTCCGCATGGTGGTTGCCAGATTCACGTCCTTGATCCGGCTATTTTGTGGTTCGTCTGCCATTTTGCATGTACCTCCTAAATACTCTAAGGACTATTTTGCTTCCGCAAAAATCTTATTTCCGGAGGATGTCCATTCTCTCGGGCGAACCCCGCCACGATAGAAACATGGCTCCTCCTAAATACGCTAAGGACTATTTTGCTTCCGCAAAATCTCATTTCCGAAGGATCACCAGTCCTGTAGGGTCAAACCACTCCGCAGGACACATGGCCTCCTATAGCTACTGTCTATTTTGCGCTCACAAAGTTTTTAAATATCCAAGTTTTCAACATAATGAGCGTTTTCTTCGATGAATTTCCGCCGTGGGTCGACTTTATCCCCCATCAGCATTTCGAAGACTTGATCTGCTTCCTTGGCGTCCGTTAAATCAACCCGCAGCAAGCGGCGATAATCAGGATCCATGGTGGTCTCCCATAATTGAGAGGCGTCCATTTCACCTAACCCTTTATAACGCTGGATAACTGGCTTAGGACTTGGTTGCAGACTATTTAAAACGCTTTGTAATTCTTCATCTGTGTCCACATAACGTTGCATTTTACCTTGGCGCACTTGGTACAACGGTGGCTGCGCAATGTAAACATAACCGGCTTCAACCACTGGCCGCATAAAGCGATAGAACAAGGTTAATAACAACGTGCGAATATGGGCACCATCCACATCGGCATCGGTCATGATGATCAATTTATGGTAACGTGCTTTGGCTAAATCGAATTCTTCCCCAAAGCCAGTCCCCATGGCTGTGAATAACGTGCGAATTTCTTCATTGGCTAAAATGCGGTCCAAACTAGCTTTTTCCACATTTAAAATTTTCCCACGAATCGGCAAAATGGCTTGGGTCAACCGCGAACGGCCTTGCTTAGCTGAACCGCCGGCGGAATCCCCTTCGACGATAAATAATTCTGAAATTTCAGGGTCACGGCTGGAATTATCTGCTAATTTACCAGGTAAATTACTGATTTCCAAACCAGATTTTTTCCGCGTCACTTCCCGGGCCCGTTTAGCGGCTAAGCGCGCTTTAGAAGCCAATAACCCTTTATCGATCACTTGACGGGCAATCTTAGGATTTTCCATCAAATAGCGGGAGAAGGTCTCCGCAAACGTATGATCCGTCACGGTGCGCGCATCCGAGTTCCCTAATTTGGTTTTGGTTTGCCCTTCAAATTGGGGATCGGGATGCTTGATACTGACCACAGCGGTCATCCCTTCACGCACATCTTCACCGGATAATTTTTCGTTTTCTTTCAACAAGTTAGACTTGCGCGCATAATCGTTGATCACCCGCGTTAAAGCTGTTTTAAAACCAGCTTCATGCGTGCCGCCTTCATACGTGTGAATGTTGTTGGTAAAGGTCATTAAGTTGGTGTGGTAGTCGTCTGTGTATTGCAGCGCAACTTCCACCGTAATGCCCTTTTCCACGCCTTCAACGTAGATCGGTTCTGGGAATAAGTCTTCTTTACCTTCATCCAAATATTCCACGTAGCTCTTAATGCCGCCTTCATAGTGGAAAACTTGCTTCGTAGGTTCTTCCGGCCGCAAATCTTCAATCGTTAAGCGTAGGCCTTTATTTAAGAAAGCCAGTTCACGAATCCGCGTGGTTAAAATATTGATGTCATACGTTGTGGTTTCTTGGAAAATATCTGGATCTGGCCAGAAATGCACAATCGTGCCGTGTTCATGCTCGGCAGCTGGTCCTAACACCTTTAATTCAGTATTCACTTTACCGCGCTTAAAATCCATGTAATAGCGTTGACCATTTTTAATGACTTCAACGTTCAGCTTTGTGGATAACGCGTTGACAACCGAGGCCCCAACACCATGCAACCCACCGGAAACCTTGTATCCGCCGCCGCCAAACTTACCACCGGCATGCAAAATCGTATAAACTGTTTCAACCGCTGGCCGGCCGGTTTTTGCCTGGATCCCCACTGGAATCCCACGTCCGTTATCGGTGACCTTGATCGAATTGTCCTTTTCAACAATCACGTTGATTTCATCGGCAAAACCTGCCAACGCTTCGTCGATCCCGTTATCCACAATTTCCCACACCAAATGATGTAGGCCTTGTGATGTCGTCGTCCCGATATACATCCCAGGCCGTTTACGCACAGCTTCAAGTCCTTCTAAGACTTGAATTTGACTGGCATCGTAGGACTTCGCAAGTTCTTCTAATTTTTCTTCTTTTTGCTCGTTCTTTTCTTCGTCTGTCAAAACAAAACCTCCTAAGGTCTCTGATGTCTATTTTGCTTCCGCAAAATCTTATTCCGGAGGATGTCCATTCTGGTGGACGAAAACCGTCACACCAGAAACATGGCACCAGCTAAAAGCACTACTGTGTCTTTGCTTCGCAAAGGTTCTATTTTCGCTGGTTGTCCATTCCCTCGGGCGCAACCCGCCACGATGGAAACATGGCACTTTCTCAAATACATAGCGGCCTATTCGTCACTAACGGTTAACGTTCCGGATTGAATTCTAAAAATACGTGGTGCTTGAATGAGGGTGCGTGCGACACCACTTAAACTAGTGGTGGTGATAAAAGTCTGCACTTTATTTTGGATCACTTTAAGTAAATGCGTTTGCCGGGCATCATCTAGCTCAGACAAAACATCATCGAGTAACAAAATCGGATACTCACCGGTTTGTTCTTTCATCAAGTCGATTTCCGCCAATTTCACTGACAAGGCTGTGGTCCGCTGCTGGCCTTGTGAGCCAAAAGTTTGCACATTTTTGTCATTGACTAAAAAACGCACATCATCACGATGGGGACCATTTAACGTCGTCCCTTGCTCGATCTCACGGTCTACTTCGGCGGTGAACGCTGTTTGTAAAGCCATTTGTAGGCCCTCAGCGCCAGTGTCCGTTAAGTCCAAATTCGTTAAATAATCAAAGGTCAGTGTTTCCGCACCTTTGGTGATGCCTTGATGCAACACTTGGGCCCAGCCTTCTAGCTTCTTCAAAAACTGCAACCGCTGGGCAACGATCATCCCCCCAAATTGGGCGAGTTGTTCGGACAAGACGTCTAAGTATAAGCGGTCCTTAGCTTGTTTATATTTCAACTGTTTTAAGTACTGATTGCGTTGCTTTAAGCACAATTTGTATTGGCTAATGTTGTATAAATAACGCGGGCTCATTTGGCCAAATTCCATGTCAATAAAGCGCCGGCGTACTGCCGGTGCACCTTTGACCAGTGCCAAGTCTTCAGGTGCAAATAAAATGACATTTAATTGCCCTAAGTATTGGGATAGCTTGGCCTGCTCCAAATGATTGACCTTGGCCTTTTTACCTTTACGACTGACCACCAATTCCAAGGGAACCTTGCCACTGCTTTTACGCACAACCGCCTCGATTTTGGCAAAAGCCGCTTGCCAATTGATCAAGTCTTTTTCGTTGTTTGTTCGATGGCTTTTCGTTAAGGCCAGAACATACAGCGACTCGAGCAAGTTCGTTTTACCTTGGGCATTTTCACCAAGTAACACGTTAATATCAGGCGAGAAATCCACTGTCACCTGTTGATAATTACGGTAATTGGTCAGCGCTAAGTGCTCCACATACATTAGGCATCATCACTTGGTGCATCGGCTTTTGACCGTAAAAAAAAGTAACCAGCGTCAGGAATCTCAACTTGGTCACCAGGTACTAACTTCCGACCACGGCGCTGTTCTTCTGTGCCGTTTACCAAAACCGTTTGCTCCCGCAAAAACCATTTGGCTTGGCCACCGGAATCGATCAAGGCTTGCTCTTTTAGCAGTTGCCCTAAAGTGATTGCCGCACTATCAAGATATACGATTTTTTTCACGAAAACTCATCCCTCACTTCATGATCGATTTAATTTCTTATGTATATTATACCCTTTCTGAAAGCCAAAAACAACGGATCATGGTTTAAAAGCCATTTTCAGCCACGAAATACCCCTCCAGATAAAAAAGACCTTTTTTGCTTAAAATGGCGCAAATAAAAAAATATGCGGTTTTAAACAAATTTGGCCTAAAATCTGTGCACAACTCAGGTCCTAGCGCGCTTAAAAATCATAGCGCCGATTTTTAACGCCTCAGCGCATACATGAAAGGCTACAATTCACAGTTCTTTTGTGGATAATGACTAAAACGGTGTATAAACCAGCGCTAACTGCTGTTTAACCCACCGTTATCCCCAAGGCTGCACGTTTAAGCGCACAAAAAAAAGCGTGTTACCCAGGTGGATAACACGCTTGTGATTAAAATGTGCGTACAGGTGTGATCAACTGAATGAATTGGTCATCATCTTCAGTTGGCACAAGGGTAAACGGCCGCAACGCGGAGGTAAACGCAATCCGAATTTGCGTTTGGCCGAAAGAGCGTAACGCATCTTTCATGTAATCAGGGTTAAAGGAAATTTCCAACGCTTCACCACTAACCGACTCAGTATTCAGCGCTTCTTCCACATTCCCCACATCCGGTGAATTACTGGAGATCATCACGTTACCATCTTCCGGCGTTAACGCTAATTTCACCACGTTGTTGTGACTTTCGTGTGACAGTAAGGAAGCCCGCTCGATGGCAGCTAACAAACTGGGTGCATTAAACTCCGCTTTGGTGCTTGAAGTGGTGGGAATCAAGCGCGATGTTTCTGGATAGTTGCCTTCAAGTAAGCGGGAATAAAACGCCGTATTTCCAGCTAAGAACAATACTTGATTGTCGGCAACGCGCATTTCAACTTGATCAAAATCTTCGCCTAAGGTCCGTGATAGTTCAACCAGGCTCTTCCCAGGAATGATCACGTCATAGCGAATATTAGGGTTAATGTCTAAGTTAATTTTACGTTGGGCCAAACGATGTGAGTCCGTGGCCACTGCTAAAAGTTCACCGCCAGCTAATACCAAATGGACCCCAGTTAAAATAGGCCGACTTTCTTGGGTTGAAACGGCGATCACGGTTTGTGCGATCAATTGCCGTAACACAGGGACGTCGAGCATCAGTTGATCGTCTGTTTCAATTTCTGGTAGCCGTGGATAATTATTGGCGTCTTGGCCTTTGATGGTAAAGGCCGCTGCGCCTGAGCACAGTTCGGTTTGGAAATTATCTTTGACTTCAAACGATAATGTTTTTTCAGGCAAGCGTTTAACGATTTCGCTAAAGAAACGTGCTTGTAACACAATGGCCCCTGTGGAGACAACACTCAGCTCTGCTTCCTCATCGGTGACAGGAATAAAAGACTCGATGGAAATATCAGCATTGCTCCCGGTTAAGGTCAGGCCGTTATCAGTAAGGACCAGTTTGATCCCCGTTAAAATTGGAATTGTGGTTTTAGAAGAGATTGCCCGTTGGACGTCATTAAGACGGCGGACGAAGTCAGGCCGGTTGATCGTGAATTGCATAAACGAAAATGCCTCCTTAAATTTTAAATGAGCAGCGCCGCAGGCGGCTGCTCTTTTTATTTTAATTAAGTATAAAGAACTTTAAGTAATAGTAGTAGGCCCTGTTAATACTGGGGAAAACCCAGTGAAACCTACGAACAAGCGCTTATTCACATGTGGATAACTTCTGGATAACGTTGGGGATATCTTTGAACTTTTCCACAAGTTAAGCTTTGAGAATATTTTTAAGTTCGCGAATATCGGTTTGCAGTTGATCATCTGTTTTCAACTCTTGACCGATCTTTTCATGGGCGTGAATAACAGTGGTATGATCTTTCCCACCAAAGGATTTACCGATTTTTGGTAAGGAATTATCAGTCATTTCCCGGGAAAGATACATGGCAATTTGGCGGGGATAAACAATTTGTTTGACCCGTTTTTTACCTTTCAGATCCGCGACGGTCACATTATAGTATTTTGAAACGGCGTTTTGGATGGTGGTGATGGTTAAACCCATGGTTTTCCCGTCAAGTTTTAAGTTCTTCAGCGCGTCCGCTGCCAAACTGGTGGTGATCGGCGTTTTTTTAAGGTTAGCGTACGCTTGAACCCGCAATAAAGCGCCCTCTAATTCGCGAATGTTGGAGTCGATTTGCCCAGCAATATAGCTGAGGGTGTCGTCTGGAATGTCCACTCGCTCAGCGTCCGCTTTGTTACGCAAGATTGCGATCCGTGTTTCCAAGTCTGGCGGTGTAATATCCACGGATAAACCCCATTTAAACCGGGAGATCAAGCGCTCTTGTAGCTTGGGAATTTCATTGGGTAAGCGATCAGAAGTTAACACGATTTGTTTTTTATCTTCATATAAAGCGTTGAAGGTGTGGAAGAATTCTTCCTGAGTCCCTTCTTTGTCGGCAAAAAACTGAATGTCATCCACTAATAATAGATCCACACCGCGGTATTCCTGACGGAACCGTTCCTGTTGCTTGGTTTGAATTGAATTAATGAAGTCATTGGCAAAGGCCTCTGACGTGACGTACTTCACTTTCGCATTTGGTTGCGCCGCTAACAGCTGGTGACCAATGGCGTGCATTAAGTGTGTTTTGCCTAAACCGACGCCACCATAAAAAAACAGTGGGTTGTACATCATCCCAGGTTCTTCAGAAACCACCAATGCGGCAGCGTGTGCCATTTGGTTACCTTTACCGGTGACAAAGGTTTCAAACGTGTACTTATTATTGAGATGCGTTGGGCGCATGAAGGTGGGCATTTGCTCATCGTCGTCGGCCCCGTCAGACTGGGGTTTTTTAGGCATTGTGGTAGTTGTTTTTGGTTTCTCATCGGCCACACGGATCACCGGCGTGATTTCCAAGTTGGCGAATTGATAAGCGCCTTCAACAACTTTTGTGACGAGTCGTTTGTTCCAATAGTCTTGGTGCAGTTTTGATGGAACATCGATTACGAGTTGATCTTTGGTTAAGGCCACAGGTTTAGCAGTCGCGATCCAGGTGGAATACCCAACTGGGGCTTCTGTATCGTGGAATTTTTTTTCAAGATAAGCCCATAAATCGTTTAATTCAGACACAAAAAAGCCTCCTTTTTAACGTGATACGTGGTGTTTTCAAAAAACACCCGCGGTTTTTGTTGTTAATCCACATGAATCAGCCACAAAAATGTATCTCTAGTTTAGCATTCTCAAAAAAAGTTTTCCACAACTTTTGATAAACTGTTGAAATCTTATCCTCAAAATCCACATGCTTGTGAATTGTGTTTTTCACTTTCTGGGCGCAATTCTAAATCGAGCGTGTGAAACAAAAGTTATCAACAGGAAAATGTTAATAAGCGTCTCAATAACAACAAGTGTTTCACACGTTATCAACAGGTAAGCGGCGCTATGTGCAAAAACGAATCACACCCTGGGATTATGTGGGTAAGCGGTGGGCAAGCGTGTGAATTATCTCGCTGGAGCGCCGCTGCCGATTTTTCGGTTATCCACAACAAAACGGGTCGGCGCCGCTAGAAATGTGAACAGTTTTTTTCAAGAGAAGGTTTCTTTTAGTGGTGAATTATGCTACTATATCCGAGTAATTGCTGTTTGACGAAGGACTGTTTGGTCCGTTATAATGTAATATGTTTTTGTAATTGATTGAAATGTCTTTAAGAAGATAAGCAACAAGAATAATCGTCAAGGAGGTGGCACAATAATGGCAATGAAACGCACATATCAACCAAAGAAGCGTCATCGCGAACGCGTTCATGGTTTCATGAAACGTATGAGCACTAGCAACGGCCGCAAGGTTTTAGCAAACCGCCGTCGTAAAGGTAGAAAAGTATTATCTGCATAGGCCACTGACCCTCAGTGGTCTTTTTTTGAAAAAGTCATGCAGTGTGAATAGGCGAGCCGCGTCATTATCCTCGCTAGGGCTAGTCCAAATCAACGGAAGGCGAGGGGCTAGCCTTTTTCTTTGAATTTAAAATGTGGAGTAGTTATGAGAAAATCGTACCGAGTTAAAAAAGAAGCAGACTTCCAAACCGTGTTTCAGTTAGGCAATTCCAAGGCCAACCGCAATTATGTGGTGTACCGAATGGATAAGCCTGGGCAGAAGCATTTTCGGGTAGGCATTTCAGTTGGGAAAAAGGTGGGCAATGCCGTCCACCGTAATCAAGTGAAACGCCGGATCCGACAAAGTTTGCAAGAATTAAAGCCAGAGCTCCTCACTGAGGTAGATTTCTTGGTGATTGCCCGACCACATGCCGATCAGCTCGATCAGGCCGGGGCAAAGAAAAATTTGCAGCATGTTTTAAATTTGGCTGGTTTGCTGAAAGACGCTGAAGTGGGGGAAACAGAGTGAAGCATAAAAAACTTTTTGGCACGGCCGGCATGGGCGCCTTGCTCCTATTATTAGCCGGTTGTAGTACCAAACCCGTTACCGCCAATAGCACCGGTATTTGGGATCACTACATTATTTGGAATTTCTCGCGAGCCATTATCTGGCTGTCCAATTTATTTGGTGGCAGCTTCGGCGTCGGGATCATCGTCTTCACCATTATTATCCGGATCATCATCTTGCCGCTGATGCAGTATCAGATGAATAGTTCTCGGAAAATGATGGACTTGCAACCAGAGATGAAGGCCATTCAAGCCAAATATTCATCTAAAGATATGGAAACGCAACAAAAATTGCAGGCAGAAATGTCGAAATTGTATTCTGAAAATGGGGTGCACCCATTTGCCAGTATGTTGCCACTGATCGTCCAAATGCCAGTTTTGATTGCCTTGTATCAAGGGATTCAACGGACATCTGCTTTACGGGCGGGTACCTTCTTATGGATGCAATTAGGCAAGCCAGATCCATACTTTATTTTGCCAATTTTAGCGGCGATTTTCACTTGGGCCACTTCTAAATTGACAACGATGAGTCAAGTCCAACAAAACGGGATGAACACGGTGATGGTTTGGGGCATGCCCATCATTATCTTGTTCACCGCCATTAATTTACCATCTGCTTTAGCCGTTTACTGGGTGATCACCAACGCTTTTTCAGTTGGTCAAACCATGTTACTGATGAATCCATTTAAGATTCGGGCTGAACGCGCAGAAAAAGAAGCTGCACAGCGTGCCATTCAACGGAAGGTCGCCAAGGCCAAACGTGGGAAAAAGCGCAAACGCTAAATTCGTGAAACGTTGGGAGTTGTTCTCAACGTTTTTTGATTACCATCATTTCAAGCTGAAATTTGTTAAACTAAAGCTGCATGACAACAATAAAGGAAGTGAACGCAATGCCAATTTTTACAGCTAAAACGGTGCCAGAGGCAGTGGTGGCAGGTTTAGCCGCTTTGAAATTAGAGCAAAACACCGCCACGATCACGGTGATCAAGGCTGGTAAACGGGGCTTTTTAGGCATTGGACGTCAGTTGGCACAAGTAAAAATTGAACCCAAGCCGGTGCCAGCCATGCCTGCCAAGGCCGAAACACCACGCCAAGCAACAACGCCAGCAAAGCCGCAACCAGCCGCATCATCTATCGCAACGGTCAACAAACAAGCAGCTACCCAGCCGCAAACCATGCGGCCTGCTAATCGGGCCCAAGATGAACAGGCGCTAAAAGCGCTCCAAACTTATTTACAAGCGATTTTAAAAAGTCTCGGGCAACCAGAAGGCTTAACCTTGAAACGCGCGCCACACCATGAATTACGGGTCCAATTGCAGACGCAGCACCCTGGGCGCCTGATTGGCCGGCATGGCCGCACCTTAAACGCCTTACAATATTTGGGGCAAGTGTATGTGAATCATCAAGCTCATTCACGGTTTACCTTGTTGTTAAATGTCGGTGAATACCGGCAGCATCGCCAAGAGATTTTAAAGCGGTTGGCCAAACAGGCCTTACAAGATGTGATTGCCACCGGCCAGCCACAAATGCTGGATCCAATGCCCGCTTTTGAACGCAAACAAGTCCATGCTTACTTGGCCCACAATCGCTATGTGACCACTCATTCAGAAGGGGAAGAACCCCATCGTTATTTGGTGATCACGCCACGGGCTGGGGTTTAAATCGCAGTGGTCGGTGCCAAAACGGTTGACAAGCCACGCGGTTCTGATTTATATTAGGGCTATTATGATAGCGGTAAAGTAGTCAAAGTGCTTTCCACGCCAAACCAGTGGCGTGGTGTAGGCACTTTTTTTATGCCAAAAAGAAAGGACGATTTCTGTGACGGAAACAACTGAATTTGATACCATTGCGGCGATTTCAACGCCACCTGGTGAAGGTGCCATTTCCATTGTGCGGCTGTCAGGTGAACAAGCTTTAACCGTTGCGCAACAAATCTTTAAAGGCAAAGCGTTAAGTCAATGCGCTAGTCACACCATTAATTATGGTCATGTGGTGGATCCGCAAACCCAAAACGTGGTGGATGAAGTGATGGTTTCCGTTTTAAAGGCGCCGAAAACTTACACCCGTGAAGATATGGTTGAGATCAACACCCACGGTGGCATTGTGGCGACGAATCATGTGCTACAGCTGTTATTAAGCCATGGCGCGCGTTTAGCGGAACCAGGTGAATTTACCAAGCGGGCCTTTCTAAACGGCCGCATCGACTTAACACAGGCCGAATCTGTCATGGATCTGATCCGTGCGAAAACTGATCGGGCCATGCAAGTGGCCGTGAACCAGTTAGATGGTAACTTGTCGCACTTGATCAAAAATATTCGCCAAGAGATTTTAGACGCGCTGGCGCAGGTCGAGGTCAACATTGACTATCCAGAATATGATGCTGTGGAAACCATGACCACAAAAATGTTGCTGGAAAAAGCCACCACGGTGCGCAAACAAGTGCAACAATTATTGGCCACCGCGAATCAAGGCAAGGTGTTGCGTGAAGGATTGGCCACGGCAATTGTCGGGCGGCCCAATGTGGGCAAGTCAAGTTTGCTAAACCACTTGTTACATGAAGATAAGGCCATTGTCACCGACGTAGCCGGCACCACTCGCGACGTGATCGAAGAATACGTTAACGTCCGGGATGTGCCGTTGAAGCTGGTGGATACGGCTGGTATTCGGGACACCGATGATAAAGTTGAAAAAATTGGTGTCGAACGGTCGCGGCAGGCAATCACCGCCGCGGATCTGGTGCTGTTGGTGTTAAACAACAGTGAACCGTTAACGGCAGAAGATCAGGAACTATTAAATTTAACCGCTAATAAAAAGCGAATCGTCATTTTAAACAAAACAGATCTGCCCGTGCAGTTAGACGACGCTGCGTTGAAACAAAAAGTACCAGCGGACGATGTGATTGCCATTTCGGCGTTAACTACCAACGGGATTGATCAGTTGGAAGGCCGAATCGCCCAGTTGTTCTGGGGTGGGATCGATAATAGTCAAAGCACCACGCTGGTGTCCAATGCCCGCCAAATCGGCTTGCTTCATCAAGCGGATCAGGCTTTAGGGGATGTGCTACAAGGTATCGCTGACGGGATGCCAGTGGACTTGGTCCAAATCGACATGACCCGAGCCTGGGACTTATTAGGTGAGATCACCGGAGATTCCTATCAAGATGAGTTATTGAACCAATTATTTAGTCAGTTCTGTTTAGGCAAATAAGCGCCAAGTGAAGCGCGCTTGAAATCAAAATAAAGGAAGTTTAGCATGCAAGTTAGAGAATATGACGCGCAAGATTACGATGTGATCGTGGTTGGCGCAGGCCACGCCGGCTGTGAAGCAGCTTTAGCCGCCGCGCGGATGGGCAATGAAACCTTACTGTTAACCATTAATTTAGATATGGTCGCTTTTATGCCGTGTAACCCGTCTGTCGGCGGTCCTGCCAAAGGCATTGTAGTCCGCGAAATCGACGCGTTAGGTGGCGAAATGGGTCGGAACATTGATAAAACTTACATTCAAATGCGGATGCTAAATACCGGGAAAGGCCCTGCCGTCCGGGCTCTGCGGGCCCAAGCGGACAAGCACGCCTACCATCGCGCCATGAAAGACACCATTGAACGCACACCGCATTTAACCTTGCGTCAGGGCATCGCCGATCGTTTGTTAATGGACGGTGACGCTTGTGTAGGCATCGTCACCAACACCGGTGCCCGGTACCATGCCAAAAGTGTGGTCTTAGCTGCTGGCACGGCCTCACGCGGTAAGATCATTATCGGTGAATTACAATATTCATCGGGTCCCAACAACTCACAACCTTCCAACTATTTGTCAGAAGATTTGATGAAACAAGGCTTGAAGCTACGGCGGTTTAAAACTGGGACGCCACCACGGGTGGATGGCACCACCATTGATTACAGTGCCACCGAAGAACAACCTGGGGATGCTGATGTGAATCATTTCAGTTACACCACGTCTGATTCGATTTATTTGAAAGATCAGATCTCATGCTGGTTAACGTACACCAATCCAGCGACCCACAAAATCATTCGGGATAATTTAGACCGTGCGCCTATGTTCTCCGGCTTGATCAAAGGGGTGGGCCCTCGGTATTGCCCATCTATTGAGGATAAAATCGTGCGTTTTGCGGATAAAGATCGCCATCAGTTGTTCTTAGAACCAGAAGGCCGCGATACTGAAGAATGGTACGTCCAAGGGTTGTCTACGTCGATGCCAGAAGAAGTGCAACAACGGATCTTGCATTCGATTGCGGGCTTAGAAAACGCGCAAATGATGCGGCCAGGCTACGCCATTGAATATGACGTGGTTGAACCTTGGCAATTACGGCCAACGTTGGAAACTAAAGTGGTGAAAAACTTATTCACCGCCGGGCAAATGAACGGCACTTCTGGCTATGAAGAAGCTGCCGGGCAAGGCATTTTAGCCGGCATCAACGCTGGTTTGCGGGCATTAGGCAAAACAGAACCGTTTATTTTGAAGCGTAGCGATGCTTATATTGGCGTCATGGTGGATGATTTGGTCACCAAAGGCACTAACGAACCCTATCGCCTGTTAACCAGCCGGGCAGAATATCGTCTGATCTTACGCCATGACAATGCTGATTTGCGGTTAACGGAACGCGGCCATGACTTAGGGATGATCTCAGATGAACGTTACCAAGCCTTTTTAGCTAAAAAAGCTGCGATTCAAGCTGAATTAGACCGCTTAGGTACCTATCGCATTAAGCCAAATGATCAAGTCAACGCCTTTTTAACAGCCAAAGGCACGGCACCGCTGAAAGATGGCGTGTTGGCCAGTGATTTCTTGAAACGCCCAGAAATCAGCTATCAAGACCTATTGCAATTTATTCCAGCGGCACCAGAAACCTTGGATCGCCGGGTGATTGAACAAGTCGAAATTCAAATCAAGTACGCCGGTTATATTAAAAAAGCTGAAGACCGCGTGGCCAAGTTAAAGCGCATGGAAGCGAAAAAGATTCCCGCCAACATTGACTACGATGCGATTAACGGTTTAGCCACTGAAGCACATCAAAAATTAAAGCAGATCCAACCAGAAACCTTAGCCCAAGCCACGCGGATCAGTGGGGTCAACCCAGCTGATATTGCGATTTTGTCCGTTTATATCGAACAAGGCCGCATTGCCAAAGTGCAAGGCTAGTTGACTGTAAAGCGTCGTAACCTGTTGGGAGCGGCGCTTTTTTTGCGTTGTTGGGCCGTCCTCCGGCAACAGTGGGCTGGAACGCTGTGGGCCGACTTTGAACCAAGAAAATCACTTGTTTCAAAGCTCGACCTTGTCGTAAGCGGTAAACCGCAACGACAATTTCACGGCTGAGCCCACTGTTGCCTACGGACTAGTATTGTCATCATGATTTGGTTATTTGGACGTAACATGATTGGTACTTGTGACACGCTAAAATAATTAAGACATTGCCCTTTAAATTTAAAGACTTAAATGCTGTGACCTAAGTAGGATCGGGCGTTGTTTAGTTTATATTCCGGTCACTAAATGATAAGCGCAAATTCTAGTCCGGAAGTAACAACTGGCTCAATCGTAAAATGATCGCTAATGATTTACCATTTACGATCAGGTCGGTCTTGAAACAAGTGAATTGCGGTGCCCCTGCCGGTCAGGTTGTTACTGGATAAGGCACCTAAAAACACCTATCGACTGGTGCCGATAGGTGTGTGATAGGGACCTTATGAGGCATTTTCTGTGCGGGCGATTTTCACCAGCTGATCACCTAAATGGTCGGTTAAATATTCGATGATGCCGTTGCCTTGGCTGAAGAAAACATATTCGCGGTCGCCGTAGTGGAAACTGATGCGGGTGGCACCTAGAAATTCATCTTGGATGCCCTGTTTGATTTGGGTGAGATCCAAGGTATCGCGCCGGGTTGATTGTTTGCCAGCTGTGTACGTCAGCTGCAAACTGTCTGCCGTAAAATAAAGATTGGTATAGCAAAATTGTGCCTGCTGATTTTCAATAATTTCTAAATAAGTATTCATTTCGATCACCTCATCCCAGATACTACCGTGTGAAACGGGTTCCAGCACAAGCCTTAAATGATGTGGAACCCATTCCACATTGAAATTGGTCTATTTTAAATTTCAATCAGCTCTTGCTATGGAACGCGTTTCAGCAGGTAAGCTAAACCTATGTCAAATTAAAGGAATGAATCAAATGATCAAACAATTGTTTTTAGACATGGATGGTACGTTATTAAATCGTCAAGGCCAAGTTAGCGCTGAAAATGCCAGGGTGCTGAAAAGTTGTGGGATTCCCGTCACGTTGGTGTCCGCTCGAGCGCCGATGGAAATGCGAAGCGCCATTCAAGCGCTGGATTTGAAAACGCCTCAGATCGCCTTTAATGGTGGCTTGGTATTTCAACCCCAAGGGGCGCCTTTAACGGCGCAGCCCTTGGCACAGCGCACCAGTCGGCGCTTGTTGCAGCTGTTAAAAACAGCATTTCCAACGGTGAGTCTGAGTTATTACACGGCGGACCATTGGTACACTGCCCAGATCGACCGGGGCATCAAAGCAGAAATGGCCATTAATGATTGGGAGCCGACTTTAAGCACCGCAATCAGTGAGCAGCCGATTTTCAAAATCATGCTGATCGTTTTTGAGCCACAAGTCATGTTGAAATTACAGGCAACGTTACAAGCTTTACACTTGACTGACGTCAGTATTCAACAATCTGGTACACTGTATTTAGAGCTCACCAGTCATTTGGCCAAAAAATCAGCCGGTATCGCCCAAATCAAGCGCCAGCGTCAGCTGAAAACAACTGAAATGGCGGCCTTTGGGGATGGTCATAACGACTTGCCAATGTTGCAAGCAGTTGGCACGCCGATCGTCATGGGCAACGCGCTACCAGCCATTCAAGCGGCGGGAAAATTCGTGACCAAAACCAATGATGAAGACGGCGTGGCGTATGGCGTGACGCACTTTATTGGAGCGGTGGGCGCTAGAAAGTAGGTGTCAAAGGTGGCAACAATTCGTGATATTGCCAAACGGGCCGGGTATTCGATCTCAACGGTTTCGCGGTATTTAAATCAAAGTGGCTACGTGTCGAAAATCGCCGCTGAGGAAATTCAGCAGGTGATCACAGAAATGGACTATGTGCCCAATGATATTGCGCGGGATCTCAGCAAAGGCCATACATCAACGATTGGCGTGGTGGTGCCGCATTTACGACATCCTTATTTCATGCAATTGATGACCAGCATTATGGAAGCGGCCTTTGCGGTGAATGATCATGTGGTGATGTTGCAATCAAAATACGATGCGCAGCTTGAGGTACAATATTTGGAACAATTACACCGTAAAGCGTATGACGGGTTGATTTTTACGTCCCATGGGATTCCGTTAACACAGCTGGCGGCTTATCAAAAATATGGTCCGGTGATCTGCTGTGAAGATCCGCGTGGGGTGAAGATCGCAGCGGCCTATACGTTGCGGCAAGAAATTTATTTAGACGCTTTTCGGTTACTGCAACAAAAAGGGTACCGCCGGATCGCCATGACCTTAAGCCGACCGGAACCTGTAAGCTTAACCAGCCAAGCCACCATGGCCAGTTATCGCCAAGTCTTTGGCACTTCTCCTGCACCAGAGTTGATTCAAACTGGCGTGGCCAATTACGCGGATGGCTATCAAGCAGCTGCTGCCTTTGTTCAGTTGGCCCAGCAGCCTGATTTTATTTTTGCTAACAGTGACGACATTGCCGCAGCGATTATACAGCGTTACCAAGATGCAAACCGACCTGTGCCACCGATGATGGGCCAAGAAAATCAATTGTCTGGCCAGCTGCTAAAGTTGCCCACCATTGACCATCATTTTAAGGAAGTCGGCCAGCTGGCGTTTCAACTGGCCTATAACGGGCAGTTAAAACAATTGCCGGTGCAGTCGGAGATTATTTGGCGTTAAATTAAAAAATCCCATTAAAGGGCAATGTTGCGCGCT
This sequence comes from Loigolactobacillus bifermentans DSM 20003, assembly GCF_001434575.1. GTDB lineage: Bacteria > Bacillota > Bacilli > Lactobacillales > Lactobacillaceae > Loigolactobacillus > Loigolactobacillus bifermentans. The sequence goes on along the minus strand of NZ_AZDA01000117.1, from coordinate 40,746 downwards.
TTAATGGGGGAGCTTGACGGTTAGTCGTGAGGCTTTGATGGGGCTGGTTTGGTATTTTGTGGGGTTTGAAAGCCCAGGTAATTTAAAGTTTGCTCGAGCTTTTTGGCATTCTGTTGGGTTATTTTTGCGATGTATTGCTGTAATTCCTGTTCAGTGCCGATCCATTTCATAAGAAATCACTTCCTTCGATTTTTGTGATGGTACTATTCTGAATGATGCGCGTACTCCGAATACAATATTCGATACTATTCGGAAAACTCATAGGTATTTTTGAAAGTTTGCCGATGTAGGTATGTGTGGCGGACGTAATACAGTTGATAGAATTCGTCATTTTAGGTGCCATATCTGTTATAAAGGCTTCGATTAATGCACCATCTAATGATTTTTGATAGCTAGAGTTTGTATAGTGAGTTAATATTGATCGAATGGCCGGTGTTTCAATGACGTTACTTAACCAAATCTCAAATATTTTCGTATCTTTAGTGCCTGGAAATAGTTTGAGTATTGTATTATCGGGACAGTCAATATTAAATGTAATAACTGCAGGATGCGATGTGAATTTACTTGCAAACAGTTTTGCGAGGTATGCGTCCTTCTCAAAAGAATATAAACCATATCCTAGTGATCCGGGATCTTTGGAAAGCAAAGCTTGGCTGACTTTATAAAACTGTGGAATATTGATTTCGTTAAACCCATTTTGAAATATTAGATCCGCATTTTTTGAGTTGTACCGTGAAAGAGTTTAATTATCGTCATAGACAAATCACTTCTAGACGCTTTGTTTGAACATAATATTGCATAATTAAGACCACCTTTACAAATTAATAAAATTAAATCAGCTTATTAATAAGTTACGCAAAAAGTAGGTGGTTATTATTTGAGAAGTTGATTATGTTCATTGTTTAAAGCGATTATGTGACTACTCGGATTCGCTTCATGCATCCTTAGTCTAGCATAGTGACTCAGGCGGCTGTCCAGCGATTGGTTGTCTTATTTATCGGTGAAGATAAGTACGTTTACAGGGCCATTTTTTATCAGGCTAAACGTAGCCAGTGCTTTTAAGGTGTTATAAGTTGTTGTGTTGACGTATGCTCAGTTTGCTTGGTAGACTGAACTAAGCAGGTTCGTCTGATTCCGCAGATGACCTTGCATGGCCTGCAAAGCGAAAGCTAGGCAACCACAATCAGATTCAGTGCTTAGAATCAAACGACTGATCCAATTGCTATTGCAGTAGCGATTGGCTTTTTTATGTGTTAATTAGTCTAAAATAATTGCGCAGTTAAAGATGAACGAAGTATAGTACGAGATGCGAAGCCTGGCATCTGGTGCTATTTTTTTTGGAATAATTCAGGCCTAAATTGACCTAATATGTCATTGGATGGCTAATAGTTGTGTTAACGTCCACTGAATAAAGGCTTGGACATCCTGCTCAACGGCCGATAAATTACCAGCTTGCACATCTTGTAATTCTTTTAATTCCTGTTGATGATGATGGCTCATTTCAGTGATTGTTACTTCTTCAAATAGCCAACGACCTAGTGTTTCGTAAATCGGTTTAAAATTAGTGATCAGCATGGGATAAACGGCGTTACTGGAAGCAAGTGCCATTGTGTGAATAAAATCAAAATATAGGCTGGCTAATTGGGTAGCGTCTTGTGTGAGTTCGATTTGGTCAAGTATTTGTGTGGCTTGCTGTAAATGGTGGGCATCTTGTCGTTGCGTTGCTAGTTTAAAAATAGCCATTTCTAGCGATAAGCGGACTTCAAAGATCGATTTTAAAAGTGAAGGGCGATAGTTACCGTTGCGAAAGTTGATGATTTCATTTAGTGTTGCCAGACCACCTTCAAGCCAATAGTCTGCCACAAAGTTGCCTTTACGAGGTTGCATTGTGATGAAATGTAACGCAGCTAAACGTCGAAAGCCCGTGTTGATCACGGCACGACTGACTTTAAGTTGTTGGCATAATTCGCGTTCACTAGGTAATTTTTCGCCTGGTTGTAAAGCGCCAGTTAAAATGGCAGTTTTAATTTGATCCATAAATAGGTCAACTGAGGTAGGTGCTTGAATTGGTTTGAAATGCATAAGAACCTCCTGTTAGGATGCGAGTTGTCATGAATTACTTATAAAAAATTACAAATTATTAATCTGGTCATACCAAGAACCAGTTTGTAAAAAAGCTGTTAAAAGTGCGTATTTTAGATATTAAACGTTTACATCATAATCTGGCGTGCCAATAATGTAGGTGTTGATCGATTCTTATTTTAGCGATTGGAGGCAATAAAAACAATGGCAACTTATGATGTAATTGTAGTTGGTGCTGGCAATGGGGGCTTAGCAGCCGCTGCAACAGCAGCTAAAAAAGGGTTAAAAACACTTTTAATTGAACGGCACAATTTACCTGGTGGGGCCGCAACAAGTTTTACCCGTGGTCGTTTTGAATTTGAACCTGCTTTACATGAATTATCGAGTTATGGGCCTAAGACACAACCTGGTAATATACGGCAATTATTCGACTGGTTGGGTTTAAAAGTTAAGCTTCATCCAGTTCCGGATGTTTATCGGATGATCAATACAGGCGCTGATCATTTTGATGCTAAAATGCCGGCGGGGCGGCAGGCTTTTATTGACCAAATGGAACATTTGGTACCTGGTAGCCGTGCCAGTGTCACCGCATTTTTTAATATTGCAGGTGAAGGTTTGCTGGCACTGCGAGAGTTGCAAGCTGCGCCTGAACAAATAGATTGGCAGGCGTTAGATCAAAAATATCCGCATTTTTTACTGTATGGAACACAGCCTTATCAACAAGTATTGGCTACCTTGGGGATTCCAAAAAAGGCACAGTCAATTATGATGGCGTATTGGTGTTACATGGGGATTCCGGGAGATGAGTTTGAGTTTGCTTATTTTTCGACAATGTTAGCCGCCTATGTGATGCTAGATGCTTATGTTCCGGAAAATCGGTCGCATGAACTATCGACGGCGCTGGTTCAAGTTGTACTGGATCATGGTGGGGATGCTTGGTTTAATACAGAAGTAACCGCACTGACTGTCGATCAGGGGCGTGTGACCGGGGTACAAATCGGCGACCGAAAAATCACTGCAAAACAAGTTATTTGCGACATCATGCCACATATGGTCTACCAAAAAATGTTGCCAGCAACGGCAGTGCCCAAGCAAGCGTTACAGTTAGCGCATGCCCGGCAGATCGGTACCAGCGGTTTTTTGGTTTATTTTGGATTGAACCGATCACCGGAAGAACTCGGTATTGAAGACTACAGTGTATTTATGGCAGATACAGCGGATTCACGCCAGCAGTTTGCGGAAATGGATAATCGAACCCATAATAATTTTACAATTATGAATTGCTTGAATAAAGTTTTGCCCGAATGTTCGCCGGCAGGGACTTCAATTTTATATGCCACAAAGCTTTATCGCGACCGTGCTTGGGATGATGTAACCGTCGACCAATATGAAAAAGTGAAAACGCAAGTGGCGCAGGAAGTCATAACACAGTACGAACAAGCGACAGGTGTGCACATTCAAGATGCCATTGAGGAAATTGAAATTGCAGCGCCAGCTACTTTTGCACGTTATTTACGTAGTCCTGGTGGTGATATTTACGGTTATTATGGTCAGCCGTGGGATCAGTTGTTAGGCCGAACTGCGGGTTTTAAAGCAGAGGATGAATCAATTCCAGGTTTGCATTTCTGTGGCGGCGCTGGCTTTTTATTAGATGGCTATAGTTCAGCCTATCAATCAGGTTATATTGCAGCAAAAATTGTGAGTGATGAAATCGTGAAAGAAGGGGTTACGCATGGCTAAACAAACGGGTTTGGCGGCATTAGATCAAATTAAACAAATGCGGGCAGCGAAAATTGCAGCAGCACCAGCAACGCCACTAACGACACAACAGCTACCCATGAATCAATTAGCACAAGCCTTGCATCCAGAAAGCCAATATTTACGTATTGTAAAGGTAATTGAACATTTTGATAATGCTAGAAGTTATGTTTTAGAACCAGATACGACTCGAGGCACCCAACACTTGGCCTATTTTCGAGCTGGCCAGTATCTGAGTGTCCGGCTTCAGATTGAGCAAAGCTATGTGACCCGGGCTTACGCAATTCGCTCGGCACCCGCTTTGGCTTTAAAAGATCAGTATGTTTTAACCATTAAGTTAGTCCCAAATGGGTTTGTGACCCCTTATATTTTCAAGAACTGGCAAGTCGGGACACAGATTGAAACCTCGGCACCAGCAGGTGAATTATACGTACAACCATTACGTGATCAATCAACCATCGTTGGTTTAGCTGGTGGGAGTGGGATCACACCGTTCTATGCGTTGGCGCAAGCAATTGTGGATGGGACAGAATCGGTCGATCTGACCTTGCTTTACGGCAGCCGAACACACGATCAAATTTTATTAGATACTGAATTTGATCAGTTAGTGCAACAAAGTGATCGGATTAAGGTAGTCCATGTTCTGAGTGATGAACAAGTCCCCGGCTATGAATCGGGTTTTATCACAGCAGATTTGATCCGTAAGTATGCACCGACAACCCCTTACTCCATTTTTGTTTGTGGGCCAGAAGGCATGTATCAGTTCATTGATCAAGAAGTTTTAAAATTGAAGCTACCTGCCGGCCGAGTACGGCATGAATTAAGCGGTAATGGTGGTGCTCCAGATCAATTACCAGGCTATCCACAGACAGCCAAAGGTAAAGTTTTTCAAATGACAGTCTTATTACAAGACAAAACCCGTACGATTCCTGCTCGAAGTGATGAATCTGTTTTGGTCGCGATGGAGCGTGCCGGCATTGTCGCACCATCATTGTGTCGTAGTGGGGACTGTGGTATTTGCCGCTCACGCTTGGTGACGGGAGAGGTCTTTGCACCAATTGTTAAAGATGGTCGCCGCAAAGCAGATCAGGACTATGGCTATATTCACACCTGTGTCACGTATCCAACAAGTGATCTGACTGTCGAGGTACCCATTCATGATTTGGCAGATCAGTTTGGCTAAAATAGGCTGATAATGGTCGCATGAAAATTTAGAAGCTGAAATTTTTGAACTTTTTACCGAGCAGAATAGTTGTGTTTCAGACGCTGGCTCGGGTATACTCTGCTTGAGGTAGTGAGTGGCCTCAAGATTCAAAACTTTCTGATTGATCAGGTGCGGTTGCAGGCAATTGTAGCTGATCAAAGGCGCCGCGCCGCTTGCACGGAGGCGCCTAGAGTCCGATTGCGTTGGCGCGATTGGACTTTTTTTGATGCAACGAAAAAAGCCGCCTCGTGGCGACTTTAAATGTTAACGTTGCGTTTGGCGGTAGCTGCGCCAAGCGGCGAATAAGGCAATGGCAGCTAAGCCGCAGATCAGCCAATAGTCAATTTGGGCGCCGGTTAGTGTGGTAACCGCCACATCAGCGTGACTTTGTTGGGTGAGGCCAATGACGGCTGCGAAGACACCTGTTCCTAAAGAACCAGCGTACTGTTGGCTGGTGTTAAAGGCCGCGTTAATGTCAGCCTTTTGTTGTGGCTGGACGTAGCGGCTGGCGTCACTAATGCTGTTCCCAAAGGCCAAGGCGAACCCCATGCGTAACAGGCTGTAAAATAAAGCAATCGTCAGCAACGTTGGTTGATGGCCCCAAATGGCAAAGGCGGCGGCACCGGCTAGAAAGAGCCAGTGGCCGATGATAATCGGAATAGGGCGGGCACTATTATCGAGCCAACGCCCGGCAAAGGGTGCGGCAATGGCGCCTAATAATGAGCCAGGGAGCACCAGCATACCGGCGGTAAAGGCGGATTGGTGTAACACGTATTGCACGACCTGTGGCAGCACAAAGGCTAAACCAATATTGATAAATTGTAATAAGAAGTAGCCTAATAAATGCCAAGTGATCAACTTTGTTTTGAAAATGGAAAAGTCGATCAGATGCCGCTGGGACTGCCGATTGTAGGCGCTATAGCTAAGGACCAATACGACGGTAAGGAGGAACAAGCCGCCAAACTGCCAATTCAAAAAGCCGCGCTGCGCAGCTTGCCCAAAGGCTAGGTCTAATGCGGTAAAACCAGCGGCTAATAAGATGAAACCGAACCCGTCAAATTGATCATCAGGTTTCAAAGCTGGTAGATCTAAATTGAACAGGCCCATGAAAAAGACGATGACGATCAATGGCATGAGGACTAAGAAAATCCAGCGCCAAGACCACAGCGAGGTGAGCAAACCACCATACGTAGGGCCTAAAGCTGGGGCGGCGGCAATCATCATCGCGGCCAGCCCATTATAGGTGGCGATGCGCTGCCGGGGCACGCTGGCCAAAATAATGTGGAACATCAGTGGCGTGGAAAGCCCGGTGGCAAACGCCTGGATCAGGCGTCCAATCAACATGGTGAGAAAATTTTGTGCCAAGGCGTTCATTAAGCAACCAATGGTAAAGCAAGTAATCGCAAAAATAAAAAGCGTTTTAACCGGATAGCGTTTGATCAGGTGCGCTGACGCCAGCATCACCATGGTCACCACGAGTAAATAGCCTGTGGTCAGCCATTGAATGGTGGCGAGATTGACGTGCATGGTATGCGTTAAAGTGGCAAAGGCCACGTTTAACGACGTTTCGACTAAAATGCCCATAAAACTCAGTAAGCCGGTGGCCATAATGCTGAGAATGACCCGGCGTGGTAAGCGTTGTTCCAAAGTGTTCACACTACTTTCATTTAAAATATCATCAAATAAAAAAACCGCAGATCCCCAACACGGAAGCCAGGCTTCCCGGAATTTACGGTTAACGTGAGTCAATTTGATTTAAGATTAGTATACCACAATTTAGATGAAATGGCTGTGGCGATAACTATACCACCCACCAAGCAATGCAATGGTGGCCAGGACCACGATGATCCAAAAGTCGGCGATGGCGCCTTGTAAGGTGCTGGTGGTTAAATTGGTGTGGCCTGCTTGAAAAACACCGATCACGGCTGCAAAGACGCCAGTCCCTACTGAGCCAGCGTACTGCTGACTGGTGTTGTATGAGGCGTTAAGATCGGCCTTTTGATAAGGGTCGACATAGCGGCTGGCATCGCTGATCGTGTTGCCAAAAGCTAACCCGAAACCGGCCCGCATGAGAATGTAGAAAATCGCAATGGTCCAAATTGTAGTGTGTTCCCCAATCAAGGCGAAAATCAAGGCCCCAGCCAGCAGGACTAAGTGGCCAACGACCAGCGGCGCTGGTCGGTGACAATTATCAAACCAACGGCCAGCCAATGGGGCGACGATCGCCCCGACTAAACAGCCTGGCAGCACCAACAGCCCGGCAGTAAAAGCAGAGCGGTGTAATGCATACTGGACCACTTGCGGCAAAATAAAGGCACAGCCAATGTTAATAAATTGCAAAATAAAGTAGCTGACCCAATGCCAAACGATCAGCGGGTCTTTGAAAATTGAAAAGTCCATTAAATGCCGCTTGGCATGGCGGTTGTAAAGGATGTAAAGGCCCACCAGCACAGCCGTTAAGGCCAGTAAACCGCCAAATTGCCAAGAGCTGAAGCCGGCTTTGGCTGCGGCGGTAAATGATAAATCGAAAATCGTTAAGGCAATCGCCAAAATCACAAAGCCGGGCACGTCAAATTGATCATCTGGTTTTAACGGTGGCAGGTCTAAATTGAATACACCTAATAAAATAACGATCACCATAAACGGCAGGAGAATGAAGAACACCCAGCGCCATGACAACAGTGAGGTAAGCAGGCCGCCATAAGTGGGCCCTAAAGTGGGGGCCAACGCGATCAACATGGCTGCCAAACCGTTATAGGTGGCCACTCGATTCCGTGGCACACAGGATAAAATAATGTGAAAGATCAGCGGGGTGGACAGGCCAGTGCCGAGGGCTTGAATCAAGCGGCCTAGCAGCATGACCGGGAAGTTTTGGGCAAAGCCGTCTAACAAACAACCAACGGTAAAGGCTACTGTTGCGAAAATAAAGAGGTTTTTAACCGGATAACGTTTGATCAAATGGGCGGATGTCAGCATGATCATGGTGACCACCAGTAAATTACCGGTGGTCAGCCACTGAATGGTGGCTAAATTCACGTGGAAGGTTTTGGTCAGCGTGACAAAGGCCACGTTTAACGACGTTTCCACCATAATGCCCATAAAACTGAGCAAGCCAGTGGCCAAAATACTAAAACTCACATTGCGTGGTAACTTTTGTTGCAAAAAAATCGTCCTTTCATTCAAATAAGCCGCCACTCCCACTTGGAAGCGCCGGCTAACTTGGGTCTGTTTCATTTCGTTCAGTATAGCATAGACGAGGTTTTAAATTCAAATTGGTTTAGGTGTCATAATGGTATGGTATTCATTAAGAAAGCCGATTCAATTTAAATTGGTTTAGCAGCTTATAAAAACAGTCTGGAGCGGTATTCATGTTGGCTTGCAGCCCTAGTTTGATTGAATGATTTCGAAATTTGGTCACGCATGCTTAGGTGGTATTTGGAAAATCTGACAAGGCCCTTTAGCTTGTTAAAAAATGCGATTGCTATATAATGATAGTAAGGAATATGTAAGGAGTTTTTGAAAGGACGTGATTGCATGAAGACGCTCGCAAAGGTGACGGCTCAAATGACAACTAAAAATCAAATCACAGTTCCGAAAGAGGTGCGGCAGGCATTGAAGTTGCGTGAACATGAGCAACTGGAATTTGTTATTACAACTGAAGGCGTCCAAGTTAAACGCAAACCGTTGACTCAGGATAATCTCTGGGAGATTGTCGCTGAACAAACAGCGAAATATGGCAGCTATGCCACCGATGAAGTTGATTGGGGTTCAGACGTTGGGGCGGAGGTGTTTGAAGAATGACCAAGCGGAAATTACAGTCAGGCGATATTTTAATGATTGAATTTAATCCAGCTAAAGGCACAGAAATGAAAAAATATCGTCCCGCCCTTGTGATCAGCAATGACCAATACCAGCAATTTTTTAATACTGTGATCGTGGTCCCAATCAGCTCAGCCGAAAAATATCGGGCTATGGAAAAGTACCGTCTGTCGCCATTATTTGTCGATCTGAAGCCCTATCTTTTAGCAGGGGATATTGTTGGGACAGCACTGTTACAGCACGTTCGGGCAATCGATCCCAGTGTTCGATCTGATTTACAACCCGTTGGTCAGATCAATAGTCGTGGCTTGAAGATGATTCAGCAGGTTGTGCAGCAGTTTTTTTAAAATGACTGGGATAGATCGTTGTTGGAAGAAAACGAAATGATGAATGATAGCGCAACGCCAAAAACACCCTGGCGCCACATTGGCTAACAGGGTGTTTGGTTTGTGCAGTGTTATTTTGTGGTCAAAGTCGCCACTGGATCGCCTGCTTGAATGGGTTGCGAATGAAGCTGAGCCAAGGAAGTGTGATCAATCACGACCATGTTGGTTAAAATAACCATGGTGGTTGTTGCTTTGCCAGCAGCTTGAATCGCTGTTAAGTCGGTTTTAACTAAGGGGGTGCCAGCTTGAATGTGTTGGTCTGTTTTGACCAAAACTTCAAACGGGGTGCCTTCTAATTCAACGGTATTGATCCCAATATGCACCAAGATTTCGACCCCAGCTGGTGTGGTGATACCAATGGCGTGTTTCGTTGGGAAAATGGTGGTGATCACGCCGTCAACTGGTGCCACAATGGTGTCAGCGGTTGGTTCGACGGCAAAGCCATCCCCCAGCATCTTTTGCGCAAAGGTTGGATCGGCAACTTGTTCAATGGGCACCAGTTCACCGCTGGCAGGGCTAACCAATGTCTCAGTGGCTGTGTGTCCGGTAGTGCTAGGTTCGACTGGCGCTGCTATTGGCGTGACGGGATTAGCTTGAAGCTGTGCGTGATTGGCTTTCAAGGCGCTTAAGGCGTCGGCTACAAACTGAACATCGGTGCCGATGATGATTTGCAAGTTCGTTTTGCTGATCACGTTTAGGCCTGCAACACCAGCCGCTTTGATGGCAGTTTGATCTACTTTGCCAGTGTCATTAAGCTGCAACCGTAAGCGGGTGGTGCAATTGTCAACGACGGTTAAATTCGCTGCGCCGCCTAAAGCTTGATAAAGTTGTTGCGCTTTAATTTGGTATTTATCTTGACCAGCCGCGGTGGTGACCACTGGCGCTTCAGCGGTGACCGGCTCGCGGCCAGGCGTCATGAGATTGAACTTTTTAATGGCGAAATCAAAGCCAAAGTAGTAGATCACCGCCATTACTACGCCTTGCGCCAGCAACATCAAAGGCTGATTGGCAATGGGTAAATGGGCGCTTAACACGAAATCGACCAGGCCAGCGCTAAAGGTAAAGCCGGCGGTCCAGTGCATTAAGGCCGCAAAAGCGAGCGAAAGTCCTGTGAACACCGCGTGTAATAAATACAGTGGCCAGGCCACGAACATAAACGAGAATTCCAGTGGTTCCGTGACACCGGTGAAAAAGGCCGCAAAAGCGCCGGCCAGCATCAGGCCTGCTGTTTCTTTTTTACGCGCAGGTAAGGCATTGCGATAAATGGCCAAAGCCCCAGCCGGTAAGCCAAACATCATCACTGGGAAAAAGCCAGCTTGGTAGCGGCCTGTGATGCCTTTGACCCCTTCATTGGCCCAAAACTTGCCAATATCGTTGATGCCAGCGGTGTTAAACCAAAAGACTTGATTTAACGCCTGATGTAAGCCGGTGGGAATCAACAGGCGATTGAAAAAACCGTATAGGCCAGCTCCCACTGCGCCTAAATGAACGAATAACTTCCCAAAGGCCACTAAGGCACCATATAAAGCCGGCCAGATCACCATTAAAATTAAGGTGAACACCAACATGACCAGCGCGGCCAAAATGGGAATCATCCGTTTACCACTGAAAAAGGATAACGCCATGGGCAATTGCGTGTTGTGGAACCGATTATACAAGGCTGCCGCAATCAGCCCGGCGACGATCCCAATAAAGACGTTGCCACTAATGGCGCTAAAAGCGGGGGCAACGTGGCTGACTTTGATCCCTTTTAACAGTGCCACGCTAGCCGGGGCCAAAATGGAAACTGGTACATAATAGGCTACAACAGCCGCTAAAGCCGCCGCACCAGATTTGTCTTTTACCATGCCTAGCGCTAAACCAACTGCAAAGAGTAACGCAAGCTGATTTAGAATAGCCGTGCCACCGGCTTGTAAAAACTGGGCTAGAAACCACTTGCTAGGTAGATAATGGCCAACCCCGACTAACAGTGCCGCTGCTGGTAGTACCGCAACAGGTAGCTGCAATGAGCGTCCCATGCGCTGTAAATAATCTTTCATCCTCTCACATCTCCCTTAAATGTTACATTTCATAACATGACGCTAGTTTAGCACTCACCTTCAGAAAATTCTAGCAACTTTTCGAGCATGTTAGTTTTATGAAAATAGTCTGAAAAGCTTTATTTACTGTGGTATTGGTTGTGATAAGGGCTCTGATTTTTTTTGAGCACTTACGGTGGGATGTGATGTTTAAAATGATTGTGGCATCTGTAGCGGGGGAAGGTGAAACAGAAACGAAGCAGGCAGAAGTTATCAGCAGATAAGTTGAACATCATCACTTGCTCATGAGACAACCTCACTGAAAGGTGTGACTCACATGCAAAAGAAAGCGAAAAAGCAAATTCAGGTGCAACTCGATGCAACGTTGGCAACTGAAGTGGCAGCCATTTTAAGTGAAATTGGATTAACACCGGCTAGTGCCATTACCATTTTCTATAAGCGAATCGTCGCTGAGCAAGGCCTGCCATTTGAATTAGGCCGCACAACACAACAGACGATTGATGCTGGCTTGCAACAGGTGATTGAAACGACGCCAATTCATGATTTGGATCGTGACCCGAACTGGGAGAAAGCACTGTTCAGTGAGTGAAACGGCGGCTTTAGCGCGTGTTGAGCCATTGAGCTGGCAATGCAAAAAAACACCTCATCAATTTCGATAAGGTGTTTAGTCCAATTCAGTTTTAGGATGTTTTAGGCGTTCGGTCGCTTGATTGTAAACTTTTTTATCTTCACGCTTACCGATTGCCACAATATTAATAATTTGAATTTTATTTTCAGTGGCGCCAAAAATAATGCGTAAGCCCATTTTACGATTTTTAAGTTTATGATAACCGGCTAGTGGTCCGCTAAGGGGTTCGCCACAGAGCATGCCAAGTTTTTTAATGCGTGCTAGCCCTTTATCCACGAAGACCTTTTGCGCGCCATCTAAATGTCGATAATCTTGTGCTGCAGATTTAAAGTACTGCAGTTCATAGTCGGTTTGCGTCATGCTATTCCCAACCGTCGTTAGAATCGATTTCGTTGGGTAGTCGATGACCAATCGCTTCAGTTTCGTGCAGTCGTGTGCCATCATCTTGTTGAATGGCCGCTAAAGCACGCTGTTCTGTCTTTAAATCGAGTAGGGCTTCCTGATCAGCGACCAATTGTTGGTATTGCTCCGGTGTGAGTGTCACGCTAAGTGCTTTACCACGGTTAAGGACGTAGATGCCAGTATCTAATTCAGCGGCCATTTTGGCGATTTTAGTTGGATTCTTTTTGACTTCAGAGGTGCTGACAGTCGGTACATCTAAGATTTTCATCGCAAACCATCCTTTCTTAATAAACTTATTTTAATACGTTTTAAAAACTTTTAAAAGTCTTTTGATCACAAAAAAACACCCCACCGACACGTCATCGGCAGGGCGTTTTTTGAGTTTAACCAACTGACCACTGGCATAATCAGTTGGGTGTTGAAACAGTTTCATAAGGATGTGTCAAAATCAGAGTGTTACTTTAAAGGCTTCCATTCCCATTCTTCAACTTCTGGGATGTCCGTGCCTTCTTCACGAATGAAGTCATGATGCTTTTGCAAAATGGCATCCATTTGTTGGATGGTGTGGGCACCTTTTTCAGTGAAGGCAGGGGTGTCTAAGATGGCTTCCTTAACCAAGTGGAAGCGGTCCAGTTCGTTACGCACACGCATGTCGAATGGTGTGGTAATATCGCCTTCTTCACGGTAGCCGTGAACATGCAAGTTATGGTTGTGACGGTCGAAGAAGATGTCTTTAACCAGGTCATCGTAACCATGGTAAGCGAAGATGACAGGCTTGTCTTTGGTGAAGTACATATCGAATTCGTCGTCTGACAAACCACGAGGGTCATCAGCTTTCAACTTCAATAAATCAACCACGTTGACAAAGCGAATCTTCAAATCAGGTAATTGTTCATGCAAGATTGAAATCGCAGCTAAGCTTTCCAAAGTTGGTTCTGAACCAGCTGCGGCAAAGACAACATCAGGTTCAGCGCCTTGGTCTGTGCTAGCCCAGTCAACGATGCCTAAGCCTTTTTCAACGAGTTCACGGGCTTCAGTTGCGGTGAACCATTGTGGGCGTGGGTGTTTGCTGGCAACGATCAAGTTAATGACTTGTTTCGCCTTTAAAGACTTGTCAAAGACAGCGACTAATGAGTTGGCATCAGCTGGTAAGTATTCACGGATGTACTTGGTCTTCTTTTCAGCCAAATGCGTGATAACACCAGGATCTTGGTGAGAATAACCATTATGATCTTGTTGGAAAGCCGTTGAAGAAGCAATGATGTTCAAAGCAGGGACATCTGCACGCCAATCAGCTTCTTCATGAGCGTTACGTAACCACTTGAAGTGTTGCGTCAACATAGAGTCAACGACACGTAAGAATGACTCGTAGCTGGCGAAGAAACCATGACGACCAGTTAAGGTGTAGGCTTCAAGCAAGCCTTCGTCCATATGTTCTGACAACATTGAATCAATGATCCGGCCTTCAGGGGCGAGTAAAGCATCGCTACCATCCTTGATTGGTTCAAGCCATTGACGACGTGTGTCTTCAAAGACTGCATTCAAACGGTTTGATAACGTTTCATCAGGACCGAAGCCACGGAAGTTATGGTTGTCAGCATTTAACTTGATCACGTCACGAATGTAGTCGCCTAAAATGATCATATCTTGGTTCATCTTAGCGCCATGTTCAGTGTTATCCAACGCGTAGTCTTTAACGTCTGGCAAGATCAATTCTTTTGTTAAGGCGCCACCATTGGTGTTCGGGTTCTTCGCCATCCGCTTGTCACCTTTAGGTGCTAAAGCTTTGATTTCAGGCTTGATCGTGCCGTTTTCATCAAATAATTCGTCAGGCTTGTAGCTCTTTAACCAAGCAACTAACTTGTCGGCGTGTTCCATGTGGTTTTGATCCACTGGAATTGGAATTTGATGGGCACGGAATGAACCTTCGATTTGTTCGCCATCCCAAGCCTTAGGACCGCCCCAACCTTTAGGTGCGCGGAAGACGATCATTGGCCATGTTGGACGAGATTCGTCATTGTTATCCTTGGCATTCTTACGAATGGCCTTGATTTCTTCAATGACAGCATCTAATTCTTTGGCCATTAATGGATGCATCTTCTTAGGATCAGTACCTTCAACAAAATGAGGGTCCCAGCCTAAGCCAGTGAAGTAATCTTTCAATTCTTCATGTGACATCCGTGAAAGAACCGTTGGATTAGAAATCTTAAAGCCATTTAAGTTTAAGATTGGTAAAACAGTCCCGTCTGTAATTGGGTTGATGAATTTATTAACATGCCAAGAAGTTGCCAATGGGCCAGTTTCTGATTCACCATCACCGATTACAGTGGCTGTAATCAAGTCTGGGTTATCTAAGATTGCACCAGCACCGTGAACAAGTGAGTAACCTAATTCGCCACCTTCATGAATGGAACCTGGTGTTTTAGGATCCGCATGAGAAGCCACGCCGCCTGGGAATGAGAATTGTTTGAATAAACGCTTCATCCCTTCAGTGTCTTCAGTGATCTTAGAATAAGCTTCCGTATAGCTGCCATCAAGGTAAGCATTGGAAACCATAACTTGGCCACCATGACCTGGGCCTTCAATGTAAAGCATATCCAAGTTGTACTTGTTAATGACCCGGTTTAAATGGGCATAAATGAAGTTTTGGCCTGAGATCGTGCCCCAGTGACCAATTGGATGAACTTTAACGTCTGAGGCTTTTAATTCCCGACGTAACAATGGGTTATCTTTCAAATATAGTTGGCCGACAGACAGGTAGTCAGCTGCGCGCCAGTATTTATCAACGTTGTCTAAATATTCTGTAGATGAATAGTCAGTAGTTTGTGCTTCACTCATAATTGGCAATCCCCTTTGCAATTGTTTGCTTTTATTGATTACACCAATATAATACCGCTTTCGAAGTGAAAGTCAAACCATTTGTGCCAAATAAATAGAATTAATTTTTGTCTTCTTATGTTAGTGCTTATCACCAGAAATGACTGTTGTATCAGCTAATCTAATACGATTTGCAATATCATCGTCAATATGACAGTCGCTAATGATAACGTCAACATTTGAAATGTCTGAAGTCTTATACAAGGCATTTTTTTTGAATTTAGAATGGTCTGCCAAAACAATTTTAACTTTGCAATGTTCCATCATTTTTTTAGAAACCTCTACTTCACCAAAATAATGATTAGTAATACCGGCATTAAGATCAACACCGCCACAGCCGAAAAAGCCTACATCACAGTAAATGCTAGAAATATTATTCAATGTCAACGGTCCAGAAACAGACCCCTCACTTTGTCGAAAGCTGCCACCTAAAAAGATGATTTGAATATTATTATTGTAAAATTCGAGACACTTTAAAACATTTGTTGAACTAGTGATAACAGTCAATTCACGTAAATTGCTTTTTTTAATAGCCTCTGCAACTTGAACAGCAGAGCTTCCGTAGTCTAAGAAAACAGAATCGCCATTGTGAATAAAGCGAATAGCATTACGTGCAATTTCCTGTTTTTCTGTAATAAATTCTTCTTTACGTTTACCATATTTTGTTTCTTTTACCCGATTGGGAAGGGTTGCACCACCACGAATTGCACGTACAATTCCTTGTTGATCAAGTGTGTAGATATCTTTTCGAATCGTTTCACGCGAGATGTTCAGCTTTTTACTAATATCTGAAATTTTAATGGTTTCTAATTTATTGACCTGGTCAATAATCCATTTCTGTCTTTGTCCAATATCCATAGTTGATACTTCCTTTGATTAGTTATTAATTGAAATGATTACACTATTAAATTGAGTTTTGCAAACACTGTTTTTTTGATTGTACTTGTTTGGTATTGTTTGGAATTAAGTATAGCATTTAGTGTAATGCATTTTAATTGCTTTGCAAGTAAATGTTATTATATAATGGCAACGCTTACAATACCAATAATCAGTGTTTTGTTTTTGTTTGCAAAATCACAAGCAATAAAACGCTTGCAAACATATCGCAAAATAGTTATACTTTAAAACGAAAGCGATTACGTAAGCGTTTTCCAACATGCCTATACAAATATAAAGGGAGTTGATATAAATTGGCAGAAGAGAAAGTTAAGATTAGTAATTACCTTAACCAACAAATGATTTTCTTAGACCAGGATTTTAAGTCTACAGATGAGTTATTTGAAGCTGTAGCCCAAAAAGCAGCGACAGAAGGATTTGTTACTGATAGTTTCCTACCAAAAATAAAGCAGCGAGAAAGTACATTTCCAACTGGCTTACAGTTAGAAACGCGCGGTGTTGCAATTCCGCATACAGATGCAGATACAATTAAAAAGGAATTTATCGCAGTTATTACTGATAAAAATGGTGTTCCTTTTAAGCGGATGGATGATCCAGACGCCGATGTATCGGCAAAAGTAATTTTTGTGTTAGGGCTTAATCAGCCACATGCACAATTAGAAATGTTACAAACGTTAATGGCAACCATTCAAGATGATGCATTATTAGATAAAGTTGAAAAGGCTTCCAAAATAGACGATATTTTTGATATTCTATAGTAAGACTAAAAGAAATGAGGAAAAGATTATGAAAAAACTTAACGTATTGGTTGCATGTGGTGCAGGTATTGCAACATCAACAGTTGTTATGAAGAAGGTTGAAGACTTATTTAAAGAAGAAAACATTGATGCTAACTTAATTCAAATTAAGATTGCTGAGGCCGCTTCTAAACAAGAAGATGCAGATATGTTAATTTCTACTACTGTATTACCAACGACTTACTCAATCCCATCTATTAAAGCAATGGGCTTCTTAACAGGTCTTGGCGTTGATAAGTTGAAGAAAGAAATTGTTGACACTGCCCATGAAATTCAATCAGAAGCTTAGCTCCTGATTGTTTATTGCCATTATTTATCATTATTTTTTAAAACTTAGCCCGTTAATTTTAGAGGAGGATTAATATGGACAAAGTGAATGACGTTGTTCAGTACATACTGAACATGGGGGCAACAGTAATGCTCCCAATCATGATTTTTATTATCGCTCTTGTTTTTAGAGTTAAAGTTTCAAAGGCATTACGTTCAGCCTTAACTATTGGTATTGGTATGGTTGGTATTAACTTAGTTATTAATTTATTGACGACTAACATTGGACCTGCTGCTCAAGCTATGGTTAAACGGTTTGGTTTCCATTTAACAGTTGTCGATGTCGGCTGGCCATCTGCTGCGGCAGGGGCTTGGGGTCAACCAATTTCATCTGTTTTGATTCCTATCTTATTGGTAACAAACATTGTTTTGATTATGTTGAAGGTTACCAAGACTTTAGATATTGATATTTGGAACTATTGGCACATGGTTGCCGCTGGATCTGTTGCTTATATTGTAACTAAGAGCTGGTGGTTCAGTATTCTGTCAGCAATCCTTTACATGATTTTCTGTTTGTTAATTGCTGACTGGACTGCAAAAGATGTTCAAGAATTCTATGGCCTAGAAGGTATTAGTTTCCCTACTGGTTCAAGTGATGCATTTGGTTTGTTAGGTATTCCGATTTCAGCAGTTGTTGCACGGATCCCAGGTATCAAGAACTTAAACGCTGATGCTGAAACAATCCAAAAGAAATTTGGTATTTTCGGTGAACCAATGATGATGGGGATCATTATCGGTGCCGTTATTGGTATTTTGGCTGGTTATGATGTTGCTAAAGTATTGCAGTTAGGTATCAACATGGGTGCTGTTATGATGTTAATGCCACGCATGGTTAAGTTATTAATGGAAGGTTTAATGCCAATTTCAGAATCTGCTCGTGAAGTATTGCAGAAGCGTTATGGTGAAGACCGTGAAATTTACTTAGGTATGGATGCCGCCTTATCAACTGGGGCACCAGCTACTTTAGCAACTGGTTTATTATTAGTACCAATTACTTTGTTTATTGCCGTTATCTTACCTGGTAACCGTGTATTACCTTTCGGGGATTTAGCTACTATTCCATTCTATGTTTCTTTAATTGTTGCACGTCGTAAAGGTAATATTGTTCATTCAGTTATTACTGGTGCTATTGTTGTTGCAATCGCCTTATTCATGGCAACTGACTTTACATCCGTTCATACACAAATGTTACAAGGTATTGTTAAGTTCCCTGCAGGTGCTGCCAAAGTATCTTCATTAGATATGGGTGGTAACTTCTTGAACTGGATCTTGTTGAAGTTAGGTGAAGTCGTTAAGAGTATTGGTATTGTTTAATCGTTAGAAGTTAGTTTAGAAATAATTAGATTTAATCTGGGGGCATTATACATGCAAGCAGCTTTGCTAAAAGATTTGAATAAGTTTGTTATTGAAGAAGTTGAAAAACCAACACCTAAGGCTGACGAAGTTATCGTTAAAGTCATGGCTGCCGGAACTTGTGGGTCTGATAGTCATAAAATGGTAAGTGGCTGGAAGTATGGTTATCCATCTATCATGGGCCATGAATTTGCGGGTGTTGTTACGGAACTCGGCGCTGATGTTAAGGATGTTAAAGTGGGCCAGCGTGTCGCTGTTGCACCATTTATTCCTTGTTTCAAATGTCACTACTGTCAAATTGGACTTTTCCAAATGTGTGAACATTATTCAATGTTAGGGCAACAACAACCAGGTGGTTTTGAACAATACGTTGCTGCACCAGCTCGTAATCTATTAGATATTGGTGATATGAGTTTCGAAGAAGGTGCATTGATCGAACCAATGGCTGTTGCGGCACATGCTGTAATGGGGATTAAACCAGAACTCGGTGATTCAGCAGCTGTATTCGGTTTAGGTACTGTTGGAGATTTAGTGGTTCGTTTATTAATGGCTGCTGGTGTAACGAATATTATCGGAATTGATATTGATGATAAGAAGCTAGCTAAGGGTTTAGAAGAAGGCTGTACTCATGTAATTAACTCTATGAATGAATCTTTGGAAGATAAAATTCAAGAGTATACAGAAGGTTTAGGCGTTGATATTGCGATGGAATGTGCCGGTTCTAAGATTACTGAGGAACAGACTTTGCTTGTCACGAAGCGTGAAGGTAAAGTGGGTTTTGTCGGGATTGCTTATGCCGATGTTATGTTGCATCAAAAAGCATTTGAAAATATTTTCCGTCATGAAATTACATTGAAAGGGTTCTGGAACTCTTACTCTGCACCATTCCCTGGCCGCGAATGGACAAACTCGATTGATCTAGTAAATAGCGGACGTCTTAAAATTAAAGACTTAATTACACACCGCTATGAAATGAAGGATATGCAAGAAGCATTTAATATGATTACAACGCGTTCAGAATCCTTCAATAAGGTTATGTTTTATCCAAATGGCATAACTGAAGATTGATCTACTGAAAGAGTGTCTGACAATTTTTCGTCAGACACTCTTTTTATACAATTTCGATATTGAAAATTTTTTCAAATATTTGCAAATAAATAGTTTGCAAATAAAATGCAAAGTGATACAATGTATTTGTTGAAATGATTACGCTTACTAAGACAGTTAAATCTGGAGGTATATATAATGACAGAAATGATGAAAGCGGTTGTTAAAACTGACGCCGGCTATGATAATATGGTATTAAAGGAAATCCCAATTCCTGAAGTTACAGGTAATCACGTTTTAATGAAAGTTGCTTATACCGGTATTTGTGGAACCGATATTCATACTTTCAAAGGTCAATATGCGAATGCAGTGACACCATTAGTATTAGGTCATGAATTCTCTGGTAAAGTCGTAGCCGTAGGGGATGACGTTACGAAAGTTAAGCCAGGCGATCGTGTAACAAGTGAAACAACATTTGCAACTTGTGGCCATTGTGTTTATTGCAAGGCAGGCGAATACAACCTTTGCGACAACCGTGAAGGAATTGGTACAAAGGCCAATGGTAGTATGGCCAACTACGTGTTAACACGTGAGGAAAGTGTTCATATTTTACCAGACAACGTTAGCTACAAGTTAGCTGCTATGTCAGAACCTTTGGCTTCTTGTGTCCATGCCATGTATCAAAAGACACCATTTACATTGCATGACACATTGTTGATCATGGGCCCTGGACCTATGGGCTTGCTTTCCTTGCAAATTGCAAAGGAAATTGGCGCATTCACAATCGTTTCTGGGATCACAAAAGATGCTGAGCGTTTGCAAATTGCTAAAGAATTAGGTGCCGACATTATTGTTGATACGCAAAAAGAAGACTTAGCAAAAATCGTGATGGACGCAACTGATGGTGTTGGTGTGACAAAAGTTTACGATTGCTCAGGTGCCACACCAGCTGTTAATGCTGCTTTGCCATTAGTTCGTAAAGGCGGTACTTTCCAACAAGTTGGTTTGTTCGCAAAGCCAATGAATGAATTGGATGAACGTTCTATTATCCAACACGAAATCACTTACCGTGGCTCACGCTCACAAAACCCATATGACTGGCCAATTGCTTTGCATCTTGAAAGCAAAGGTGCCATTGATGAAGAAAAGATGATCACAGCATCATTTGATCTTGAACACTGGCGTGATGCATTTGACGCAATGATGGCTGGGCAAGAACTTAAAGTCGTTATTGCTTCAAACCCTGATGATCCAGATTTAAAAGATTAATTGCTTTAAATTTTATAGCGGGTAAACTACCAAAAGGCTTCCTCTCAACTAGGCGAGAGGAGGCCTTTTTTTGCAAAAAAATAAAGCAACCTACAATAGATTGCTCTGTTAGTTTGATGGCTAGATTAAAAGTACTTTTTTCTGATTATAAGCTTTATGAATATCGGTAGGAAGATCTGTTGTAATGAGATAAGTCAGATCTTCAATCGGTCCGACAATGCTGTGACTGACGGTACCAAACTTATCAGTTGAAACCATGCTTAGTACTTCTGTCGAAATACGTGTCATTTGTTTTTTGATTTCAGCTTCTTGGATAGTAGGAACACTGGTTCCGGCTTCGAGATCGATATTATAAATGCCCATGATATATAAGTCAGCACGAAAGTCTAGTAAACGACGATAGGTTGTGATACCAATATCAATCATCGAGCGTTTATAAAAATCACCGCCTAGGTTAGTGACACTAATATTTTTATGATTGGCTAGTGCCATTGCAATTGGTGGGCTGTTAGTAATGATCGTCGCACGAAAGTCTAACGGAATTTGCTCGATCAAGGCTAAATTAGTGGTGCTACCGTCTACTAGAATGACACTATCTTCTTTTAAAAATGGCAAGGCTTTTTTAGCCAGCGCTTTTTTGGTCATTTGATCCACTGTTGTTCGGTAGTTAAAGTCAGTTACAGGTGGCCCAACCTTTAATGCACCACTGTGAACCCGGCGTAAGAGTCCTTGATTATCAAGTTCTTTTAAGTCACGTCGAATTGTATCTTCAGAGACGTTTAGGCGAATGCTCAGTTCTCGGGCAATAACTTTTTGTTCTTTATTTAAAATAGCAAGAATTTTTTGTTGACGTTCAAGTTTAAGCACATTCGTCACACCCTTCTAAATGCCATTTTTGCATTTTAGTGCCTGTTTGTCAATTTGAGTACTAAAAAATGCGTGTTTTTGCATGTATATAGTTAAATATATGCATTAAATATGCGTGTATTTGTTGACTTGTGCGTTTTTAGATGTTACGATTCAATTATTGAAAGCGATACCAATTAATTGAGGGAGTGATCGGTATGAGTGAGGTTATTTTATCGCCATCCATTATGTGTGCAGATTTAGTGAATTTAGAGCAGGATATTCATCAATTAGAGAGCTTAGGGCTGACGACGTTACATATTGATGTGATTGATGGCAAGTTTAGCCCCAGCATGCCTTTGGGTCTTGAGACCATTAAGCGTATGCGCGAGGTTACGGATATGGATTTCGATATTCATATGATGACAACAGATAATGAATTCTTTATTCAGGAAATGCTGAAAATCGGCGTTCAAAATATTACTTTTCACGTTGAAACAAGTCTTCATCTCGATCATGAAGTCAACTTAATTAAACAAACAGGAACAAAAGTTAGTGTTGCTCTAAATCCAGCAACTTCATTGAGTATTTTAGATTATTTATTACCAGAACTCGATCAAGTTTGTCTGATGCTGATTAATCCAGGCTTTGCTACCAATAAAGGCGAAAAGCAAATTCCGTATGCGCAACAAAAAATCAGTGCTTTGGCCCAATTAATTAAGCAAAAAGGGCTAAAAACTAAAATTCAGGTAGATGGCCGCGTTTCATTAGATACAATTGCGAATTTAGTTGCAGCCGGTGCCGATAATTTAGTATTAGGCAGTACGAGTTTATTCGCTAAAGGTGCCACATTAGCAGAAAACCGTCAAAAAGTATTAGATGCCATTGCAGAAGGGAAGGCCGCCAAATGACAACTAAATTTTCAAGAGAACAAGCTGCTGTTATTCAAGAACTAGGTAAAACATTTGATGCCGTTTCAGATGATCAAGTGCAAACGTTGATTGCGGCCATTCAACAGGCAGATCAGGTATTTTTTGTAGGTGTTGGCCGGGTGCTACTATCCTTACAAGCGATTGCGAAGCGCTTTGTCCATCTCGGTATTAAGGCACATGTAGTTGGTGATATTACGGAACCAGCGATTACCGAAAATGATTTGTTAATTGTTGGTTCAGGTAGTGGTGAAAGCCTCTTTCCATTAAATATTGCGCGTAAGGCGAAAGGATTTAACGCAACCGTAGCGCACATTGGATCTAATCCAAATAGTTCAATGGCAGAAGTTACTGATATCTTTGTTCGAATCCCAGTTCAGACAAAGCTAGGCTTACCAGGTGAGATCAAGTCGATCCAACCGATGACCAGTTTGTTTGAACAAGCATTATTAATTTTAGGCGATACCGTTGCGTTAATGATGATTGAGGATCAGGCAATTGATATGCCAGGTTTGTGGCAATATCATGCTAATTTGGAGTAGGTGAAAATATGCAAGCAGTTCATTTCGGTGCGGGGAATATTGGTCGTGGGTTCATCGGTTATGTTTTACACGAAAATGGCTTTCAATTAAATTACGTTGATACCAATACGGCAATTATTCAACAATTAAATACCGACCACAGTTATCAAATTGAATTATTAGACACTGATCATACGCGGTTAACGGTTGATCGCGTCCAGGCTTTTAATAGTTTGACTGAACAGGATCAAATCATTGCTCAAATCGTGGCCGCTACTTTGATCAGTACTTCTGTAGGGGCCAAGAATCTGGGTCGGATTGCGCCAGTATTGAAAACAGGGTTACTGCAACGGTGCCAGTTGAAAAAATCGGTCAACATTTTGGCAAATGAAAATATTGTCAATGCCAGCTCACTTTTAAAACAGGCGGTTTATGCGTTAGCAACGACGGCAGAACAGGCTTTATTGGATCAGTATTGTTATTTTGTTAACACAGCGATTGATCGGCAATCATTGTCATTAACGGATCATGAGCGGCAGATTGCTTTGGTAGAGCCTTATTATGAATGGGTTATTGCTGAAGATCAAATGGATCCGGCAACGTCCTTTAATTTAAATGGTGTCAGACTGGTGG
Organism: Loigolactobacillus bifermentans DSM 20003; assembly: GCF_001434575.1. Classification (GTDB taxonomy): domain Bacteria; phylum Bacillota; class Bacilli; order Lactobacillales; family Lactobacillaceae; genus Loigolactobacillus; species Loigolactobacillus bifermentans. The sequence goes on along the minus strand of NZ_AZDA01000117.1, from coordinate 16,932 downwards.
ATGATTTAACACCTTATATTGAACGGAAATTGTATTTAGTCAATGCATCACACGCCGCTTATGCGTATTTAGGCGCTTTAGCCGGCTACAGTACCGTTCAAGAGGCTATTCAGGACGAGAAGATCCATCAAATTGTGAGTCAATTTATGGCTGAAAATAAACAGTATTTTAGACAACATTATGGGTTATCCGATCAAGAATTAACCCAGTTTATTGAGAAAACGGCTAAACGGCAACAAAATCCGCGCTTGGCAGATGATGTCCGTCGAGTAGGCCGGGATCCGATTCGAAAATTAAGTGCTCATGATCGGTTAGCAGGGCCAGTTCAGGCCTTATCCAACTTAGGATTACCACATGTGGCTGGCCAATGTGCGTTAGCGGCTGGTTATTGTTTCAACAATTCAGAAGATACAGAAGCTGTTGCCTTACAAACGCAAATTAAAGCACAGGGAATCACCGCCACGGTTCAAAAAATTTCAGAATTTGATGACGAATTGACCCAGGCTGTAGTCGACCGTTACACATTATTTCAAGAACACCCAGAACAAGCTATGAAAGTAGGGGATTAAGGTGCTTCAAGACTATCTGAAAGGTAACATTCAATTCCGAGACCAGGTTAATTCGTGGCAGGACGGAATTCGCATAGCCACAACACCCTTAGTTGAAAAAAAGATTGTAACGCCAAATTATGTTGATGCGATTATTCAAAACGTTGAGCAAAACGGAAATTACATTATTATTTTGCCAGAAGTTGCGATGCCGCATGCTCGACCTGAATACGGCGCTTTAGCGACTGGCCTTAGTTTCTTGCAGTTAAAGCAACCCGTATTATTTCCAAAACAAGCGCCAGTAACGCTATTTATTGCATTAGCCGCCCAATCAAATGATGGGCATCTAGATTTATTGGCGGAGCTTGGTGAAGCACTTAGTGAACCAGAAAAGGTGCAAGCATTACAATCGGCTGATTCAGAAGCAGCTGTTTTGAAAGTATTTGAAAGCGAGGTGTGATAACCAATGACAACACAAACAAAAGAAAAAACAGTTTCTACACGCGCAAAAGTGCAGGCCTTTGGTGGTTTTTTAACCAATATGGTGTTGCCTAATATTGGGGCTTTTATTGCATGGGGGATCGTAACCGCACTATTTATTCCAAATGGTTGGTTTCCCAATGCTGATTTTAACAAGTTAGTATCCCCTACAGTCACATATTTGTTGCCACTATTGCTGGCCTATGAAGGCGGTAAAATGGTTGGTGGTCGGCGTGGCGCAGTCCTTGGTAGTATCGGAACGATGGGATTGATTATTGGGGCAAAAATACCAATGTTTTTAGGTGCCATGCTAGTTGGACCTTTAGGCGGCTGGATCATGAAAAAGGTAGATAAGTTTTTGGAGGATAAAATTCCGGCCGGGTTTGAAATGATCGTCAATAATTTTTCAATTGGGATTGTTGGCTTTATCTTAATGCTTGCCTCTTATTCATTGATTGGACCAACGATTGAATATCTTAACCATATTCTGACCATTGCAATTCAATCATTGGTTTCAACAGGGATGTTACCTTTAGCTGCTATTATTAATGAGCCTGCAAAAGTGCTATTTTTAAATAATGTTATTGATCAAGGGGTTTACTATCCATTAGGAATGCAACAAACGCTAAAAGCCGGTAAATCAATTTACTTTATGCTAGCTTCTAACCCAGGCCCTGGTTTAGGCTTATTGATGGCCTATACTGTTTTTGGCAAAGGTGCCGCTAAACGAACAGCACCTGGTGCAGCGATTATTCATTTCTTAGGTGGTATCCATGAAATGTATTTCCCATACGTTTTAATGAAACCGCTTTTAATTATTGCGATGATGGCCGGTGCCGCTTCTGGGATCTTAACCGCCCAAGTTTTAGGTGCTGGTTTAGTTGCAGGTCCAAGTCCAGGCTCGATTTTGGCTTACTTAGCGTTAACGCCTAAAGGCCATTTCCTAGGGATGATTGCTGATGTCATTGTGGCAACAGTCGTGACATTCTTGGTGGCAGCGGTTATTTTAAAGGCTGATAAATCAGATGGTGATGATGCTTTTGAAACCTCAGTTGCGACTTCAAATGCGATGCATGATGCTGGAAAAAAGACAGTGACACAAACAGAACCTTATCAGAAAATCTCCTTTGCTTGTGATGCTGGGATGGGAAGTAGTGCCTTAGGGGCGACGACGTTTAAACGCAAATTGAAAAAACTTGGTGTTGAAGACGTTGAAATTAAGAATTATCGAATCGAAGATGTGCCAGACGATAGTGAAATTGTAGTGGTACACAAAGATTTAGAAGAGCGAATGAAAAAAGCACGTCCAGGAATGCGCATTGTAACGCTGACGAATTATTTACAGGATCCGGTTATTGATGAATTAGCTCAGGAAGTCGTCGAGCATCACGAATAACGATTTGGCCGAACGAGCAGTTAATAAACTGTTTGTTCGACTTTTTAGTATAGAAGGAGTGACAATAGATGTTTGATGAAACAGATCAATTAGGTGTTAATACATTGCGAACATTAAGTATGGATATGATTCAAAAAGCTAATTCGGGCCATCCGGGGTTACCTTTAGGTGCAGCACCAATGGCATATGTTTTATGGACGCGGCATTTAAAGGTCAATCCGGCAACTTCATTAAAATGGCCTAATCGGGATCGTTTTGTCCTCTCGCCAGGTCATGGATCAGCCTTGTTATATAGTTTGTTACACTTGTCGGGTTATCAAGTGTCTATTGCCGATCTCAAACAATTTCGACAATGGGGAAGTCAGACCCCAGGTCACCCAGAATATGATTTAACTGATGGTGTTGAAGCAACCACTGGGCCTTTAGGTCAAGGCCTGGGGATGGCGGTTGGCATGGCTATGGCTGAAGCGCATTTAGGTGCTCAATACAATCAGCCTGGTTATCCCATTATGGATCATTATACGTACACCTTAGTCGGGGATGGCGACTTAATGGAAGGTATTTCTCATGAAGCGGCATCACTCGCCGGCCATTTGCAGTTAGGCAAACTAATTGCTTTATATGATTCCAATCATATTTCCTTAGACGGACCAACAGCAGCGGCTTTTACTGAAAATGTCGGTCAACGATTTGAAGCTTATGGTTGGCAACATTTGACGGTGGCCGATGGCACTGACCTAGCGGCTATTGATGCGGCAATTGGCGCGGCTAAAGCTGAAACAGGTAAGCCAACAATTATTGAAATCAAAACGGTGATTGGTTTTGGCGCACCCAAACAAGGTACTCATGATGTTCATGGGAGTCCTTTAGGGGAAGACGGTGTTGCTGCAGCAAAAAAGGCTTATGGTTGGAACTATCCAGATTTTACGGTGCCTGAAACCGTGGCAGCCCGTTTTAAAACGACTATTCAAATGAAAGGTGCCGACGCAGAGAATCAATGGCATACCTTATTTACAAAGTATGCAGCAGCATACCCAGTATTAGCCGAGCAATTTGAAGCTGGCTTCAAACAAACTTTACCAGCTAACTTGGCTGAATCACTTCCGACTTATATGGCCGATGATAAGTTAGCGTCACGTGCAGCAAGTGGTAAGGCCATTAATGCGTTAGCAAAAGTTTTACCTAACTTCTGGGGTGGCTCAGCTGATTTATCGGGTTCTAACAAGACAACAATTGCTGATGAAGCCGCTTTTGAAGCGGATAATTATGCTGGCCGTAATATCTGGTTTGGTGTTCGTGAATTTGGAATGGCCACAGCCATGAATGGTATCTCGTTGCATGGTGGTACACGCGTTTTCGGTGGAACATTCTTTGTGTTTACTGATTATTTGCGGGCAGCCATTCGAGTTTCAGCATTGCAACATCAACCTGTGATCTATGTGCTGACCCATGATTCGATTGCCGTTGGAGAAGATGGCCCAACTCATGAACCAATCGAACAATTGGCCAGCCTTCGTTGCATGCCTAATGTACAAGTTATCCGGCCAGCCGATGGGAATGAAACTTCAGCGGCTTGGGCTACGGCCTTAACCACCACAGATCGACCGACAGTCTTAGTTTTAAGTCGACAAGGGTTGGCCACCTTGCCAAATTCAGCAAGTACGACTTTAGCAGGTGTTATTCGTGGCGGTTATGTTGTGAAAGCGGCCAATCAAGAAACGCCAGATGGTTTGCTGATTGCTATTGGGTCCGAAGTTAACTTGGCGTTAGCAGCACAAGCCCAATTGGCCGCTGAAGGTCAGGCTGTTAGTGTTGTCTCGTTGCCAAGCTTTGATCGCTTTGCGGCACAAGATGCTGTCTATCAGGAAAGCGTCTTGCCGGCTGGCGTGACTAAGCGACTGAGTATTGAGGCCGGTGCAACTTTTGGTTGGGCTCAATATGTCGGGAACCAAGGTGCTAGTTTAGGAATTGATCGTTTTGGTGCGTCAGCACCTGGTGACACCAATTTGCAAAAATTTGGATTTACTGTGGAAAATGTTGTCGCGAAGTTTAAGGCGTTATAAGTGATTCAAACGTTTATGCTGGTTACAAAAGCCCACTTCAGTTGAAGAAGTGAGCTTTTTTGTGAAGTAATAATTAGTTTGCTAGTGCCTGTTTTGATTGAACCTTATGTAATAAGTAGACTGTCACAAAGATACCAGCAATCGAAACAATCCAAAGGTAGCTTAAGATGGAACGAGTTACGAGTTCGGCACCAATGTATAATCCGGTCCAGATCAGGTACGCCCAACGATATTGCGTAATACTGACAGTATGGCTCTTATTTAAGAGCAGGTAACAAACTAGTACAGCAAGTAGTGGTGCTAAGACAGTACCGCAAAGGTTGATCCAATAATAAGCTAACTCACTTGTTGATGAACTAAGAAAGAAAGGTGTAATAGCACTACTGACCAGAAGAAAGATAGCTGCATTCAGTTTGATATGTTTGGAGCTACCAATAGCCTGAATACATTGAATGGCGGGATAGTAATTAGCAACTGAATTAGTAGCAATCATAAACATTAGGAAGATAATGACAACAAAAATATGTGCTGGTAAAGAAGCTGAAAGATGTAATAAAGAATGGCTTAGGTTCCAATTATAAGCGCCAGTTGCGATAAAGGACTGAATTGCAAAGATTGCAGCGATAACAGCCATGGCAAACATGCCACAAATAATACCGATAAAGTTTCCTAAGAAGGCGTCTCGATCAGTTTCAGCGTTACGGCCGAAGTCAAACATGTTTAGTGCAAAGCCATTCCAGTAAGCAGCTACGACACAAATACTACCAATAATGTCTCGTGTTTTGAGAAGCGGACCATTTGCTAAAAAGTTGGCATCAGAAATGGTACGGCTCCCCATATTAATGAGAACTAATATAATGCCTACTGCCATTACAATGAGTGTAATTGATAATAGTTTTTGTAGGCTACCGGAGCTTTGTGCGATAATCGCATTTGCAATAAGTAAGATGATAAATATGGATAAATAAGGTAGCATCCCAATTTTAGTGCCGGTGGTAAGGGCTAATAAATTGATAATGAGTTGTGTTGCAGCAGCGATATTAATGCCATACCAGCCGGCACAATCAAGACCGCGTAGCACGTAAAATACTTTACTATAGCGTGTACCAAAGACGTTGCCTATTAATGTGACAAAGTTTTTTTGTGAGCGTCTCCCTAAGACACCCATCACGCCACACAAGGCCCCCATAATAGCCGATCCAGCTAAAACGACTAGCAAAATAGTTAATAAATTCCAATGATAACCGGCTAATGTTTCAACCACCAGAAAAGTTGGTACACACATTGAGACATTTAACCATAACTTAATGTAGTTTTGACGTGACCAATCATGTGTTACCGTATCCATAATAAAACCCCCTAAAAACAGCAAATGTTGTTAAACGACAGTTCAATATTGTGAATCTCTATACATATAAATTTAGCCGTATCAGATCATAAAGTCAATTGGTATATCTTTATTTCGTTATACAAATATAAGATAACGGTAATGATACTAATAAAATTAGTCTATTACGGGAGGACACTTATGAAAATAAGTTTAATTCAGCAATCGTGGTTTTTGTATTTGAATGAAAATAAATATAATTTTTCATTTTTTGTCCTGAATCTGATGCTATTTAAAGACAATGAATTGTATACTAGATGTAATGAAACCGGATTTATACGCGGAGTGGTTGCGAATAAGCGTTTAATTGTTTGTGATACTGTATCAGCGGGAGGAAATAAAATGAAAAAGGAAGACTCAAGCCAAGCAAATCTGTTTTCTGAGCTATCCGAATATCAAATTTCAGCACGTGAGTTTTTTAGTACAGTTCTACTGGATTATTTAGATAAAACGTTTGGCTGGAAAAAAGTTTTGATTTCTTATTATGATACGCAGGGACAGTTTTTATCTTGGACCTATTGGCGTGGTATTTTAGGAGATTGCGATCAGCATCCTTATCGTCAATTGTTGCCGCATGATGTGATTCGGCAAACTGTTTTTCAAGATGCGGTACGAGATGAATTAACTTATTTTAATACTGAACCACGACTTTATCAGTCAACTAAAATCATTCCAGAAAATGACTATGAGCATTCAGCCTACGTTGAGTTTATTGAGGAGAATTTTAAAACACATTATAGTGTTACACTGGCTTTTGGTATTAACGCTTATATTCAAGTTGTTCTTTTTAAAACACTGGATCAAGGTGATTTTACAGAGGCTGAAATGGCTAAGATCAAAGAAGTATATGTTTATTTAGCGAACTCCTATAAGAACTTTAAAAAATATGAGCAAGCAAAAATTGTTCAAAATATTCAGAATAAGATTATTGCTTCTGGTGAAAAAGCATATTTGATCACCGATGATTTTATGCATGTTATGAGCTATAACCAGGAAGCGATTGAATGTTTGAAAGGTATTTTAGGCGCAACGATTGCTGAACAAATTAGTAGTACAACGCCGTGTAGTTGGTTACCATTTCTTTTAGGAAGTGAAGATGAACATGATATAAAAGACGGTGTTCGAACGCGGATCATTAAAAATTATGAGTTTAAAATTTATTCGTATGATCAAACGTATTCCAATGGTATTGTGGATCGCTATCATTGGATTACAGTGGCTAAGGAACGTAAGTCGGATACCGTGAGTACTAAGGCGGCAGATTCGCAGTTAACCAATACAGAACAAAAAGTAGTACGCTTAATGTGTAATGGTTTAACTTATAAAGCGATTGCGGCCGAAATGGTGATTAGCTATCATACGGTCAAAAAGCACGTTCAAAACATCTACAGTAAATGTGGCATCAATAGTCGCTTTGAACTTTATAAATTATATAATCGTGAGTAATTTTGAAATTGGCTGGTTTTATATAAGGAATGTTCCTGATATAAAATCAACAGAATGGCCGATGCTATTTTTATTTTTAGTTTGTTATTATTTGAGCATAAAGCGCTTTTAAAAGATTTGATTTAGCTTACTATTTTTAATTTGAAAAATTAATGAAACCCATAGAATATAAAGGTTATGCTACAAGTGGCGTTATGACTAGGTGTTACTAGACCTAGGCGTAACGTCTTTTTTATTGTTTAATTTGCTGATGTCAGGATAGATGTGTCCAATATTTGTGATGTTTTTGTAAAGCTGTCTTATTTAATCTGGGGAAAATTCCTTATTTCAAAATAAGCCAAGTGGCCAATTATTAAATTAAATAGATATTGTTATTATTTGAGCATACAAAAGCTTTTTAACTTTTGGATAGGCAGATTGGGGGCATAGAATGGCTGATAAAGGAATTGTTTTTGACGTTCAGCGCTACACAATTCATGATGGACCAGGATTAAGAACAGAACTATTTTTAAAAGGCTGTCCGTTACGATGTCAGTGGTGTAGTAATCCAGAAAGTTGGGCACCAGCAATTGAATGGGGCGCCTATCAATCAAAGTGTATTTCACTGAGTAAATGTGGTTTATGTACGCCGGCTTGTCCGGTTAAAGGTATTTTAAACTTTAAGCGCGATAAATTGACAGCAATTGATAATTCAAAACAAGTAGATTACACCGATTGCGAAAAAGCATGTCCCGCAGATGCTATCAAACAGTGGGGAAAAACTATGTCAGTGTCAGAGTGTATGACAATTATTTGTAAAGATAAGTCTTACTATGAACAGTCAGGTGGTGGTGTAACAGTTTCAGGTGGTGAGGCGTTGCTACAAAGCGAGTTTGTGTTGTCTTTATTTAAGGCCTGTCAAAAAGAAGGCATTCAAACCTGTTGTGAAACAACTTTTTATGCAGATTGGAAAAAAGTTGAGGCGCTGATCCCGTATACCGATATTTGGATTTCTGATATTAAACACATGGATCCAATGATTCATCGGCAATATACCAGCGGTGACAATAAAATTATTCTAGAGAATTTGAAACGATTAACGGATCTAAAACAGGAATTGATTCTACGAATTCCAGTAATTCCCAACGTTAATGATGATAGAACCAATATTGAAGCAACTGCTGATTTTATTTTAAATGAACTGCATGGTCGTGTTAGAACCCTGCAACTACTTAGTTTTATGCGATTAGGTGTCGAAAAGTATCAGTCGCTTAATATTCCATATGGCATGGAAGGGATTGAACTTGATCGTGAGGCCTTTCAGGAACATGTTGCGGAAATTGCCGCTTATTTTAATCGGCGTGGCATTCATTGTTTAGTTGGTACAAAAGAACAAGAGGATACAAAAGAATAAGGAGGCTTTTTTATGAGTAATACACATACAACAGCTATTGGAACGGAGCCATTTGATAAGACTTATGGGATTGGGTATCAAGTTCATCATACAGATTGGTCACCTTTCTCACGCGTTAATAAGTTACGGCAGGATTTTCTGGATCGTTCTTATGATATTGATGTTGAACGTTTAAGATTAGTAACCGAATCTTATCAAGCGCATCAAACTGAATCAAAAAAAATGCAGTGCGCCTATGCTTTTGAGAATGTACTGTTAAATACCAAGCTTTATATTTACGATCAGGATTTAATTGTTGGTGAAATTGCTGCACCAGCGAAAGCGGCGCCGATTTATCCAGAATTTTCAGTTAATTGGATCATTGATGAAATTTTAAATTCACCATTTGAGGAACGGGAACATGATAAATTCTTTATTCGTAATGATGAGGAACGACAAGAAATCCTAGATTTATGTAAGTGGTGGCAAGGTAAAACAGTTGATGACCGATTACAAGCCAGTCTTGATGAAGACCAATTGAAAGGCTCTGAAGTGGGCGAAAAGATTTTTCAAACGAATCTTTATCATTATGCTGGTGTTGGACATTTAGCCATTGATTATAAAAACCTAATGAAGGTTGGTTATGTAGGACTTATCAAAGAAGCTAAAAAGCATTTAGCGGCGTTGAGTAAACGTGATCCAGAATGGGCCGCTAAACGAGATTTTTATCAAGCTATGATTATTATGCATGAGGCCGCACGGACTTATATTAAACGCTATGCAAAATTAGCGATGGCTACCGCAAAAGAAACAACAAATCAACAACGCCAGACAGAGTTGGAAGAAATGGCAGCTAACTGTTATCAAATCGCAGATGGGACACCGAAGACTTTTTGGCAGGCCTTGCAATTGTTCAATATTGCAACCGCTTTAATTCAAGTGGAAAGTAATGGCCATTCAATTTCATATGGTCGGATGGATCAGTGGTTATATCCTTATTATGAGGCTGATATGAAGAAAGCCACTTTGACGAAAGATTTTGCCTTGGAATTACTTGAGGTTGAGTATGTCAAGATGAATAATCCAACAAAATTGAAAGATCAAGGCAGTATGGCTGTTCGGAATGGTCGAGGTTTTGGTGGTGAGAGCTTAACCATCGGTGGGGTTGATCGTGATGGTAATGATGCGACTAATGATTTAACCATGTTGATGTTAGAAGGATCTGCACATACACGTATGATGAATCCTTGGGTTTGTGTTCGGATGCATGAAAATACACCGTATGAGCTGAAAATGAAAGTTGTTGAGTGTATTCGTGCTGGTTATGGGCATCCTAAATTATATAATGATGCACCTGCTATTAAAGCAATGATGCGCAAAGGAATGACATTGGCAGAAGCGCGTGATTATTGTGTCGTTGGCTGTGTTGAATTAAGTCTACCAGGAAAAGAATATGGCTGGCATGATGCGGCTTATGTGAATACACCAAAAATGATGGAAATGGTCTTAAATGGTGGCCGTAGTTTTAATACAGGTAAGCAGTTAGGGCCAGATACAGGGAGCCTCGATACGTATACTAGCTTTGATGAGGTCTTAGCCAGTGTTGATCAACAGTTTGAATATTGGACTGATCAAATGTGCAGTAGCTTGAATATAATCGATGCTTTACATCGTGAACTAAAGCCATTGCCATACGTTTCAGCCTTCTTCGGAGATTGTATGGATTCTGGTAAGGATTTAACTGAAGGCGGTGCTAAGTACAATGGTATTGGCCCACAGGCAAGTGGAACAGCAACGTGTGCAGATTCTTTGGCAACCATCAAGCAATTAGTTTTTGAGGATAAATATTGTAGCGGTTCAGAATTACTGCAAGCCATTAAAGACAATTGGGAAGGTCATGACGTTTTATACGCAATGGTTAATAGTTCAAAAGTCCATCATTATGGCAATGATGATGACTATGCTGATGAATTATTTAAGTATATGTTTGAATGCTATTGCCGTCATATCACTGGCCGTAAGAATTTACGTGGTGGTGACTTCCGACCGGGTGTTTACTCGGTTAATGCTAACGTGGCAATGGGCATGAACACCCATGCTTCAGCAGACGGTCGTAAAAAAGGTGAGGCTATTTCTGATAATATGGGGCCGGTTCATACTGATGCTGGTTCGCACGATATTTGTGGACCGACTGCGCTGGTTAATTCATTAGCCAAAGTGGATCATAGTTTAGCTACAAATGGGACGTTAATGAATTTACGATTCCCACAAGATGCAGTTGCTGGTATTCAAGGACGTAATAACTTATTAAGCTTCATTGATGCGTATATTGCGAAAGGCCCAATGCATGTTCAATTTAACATTATGAGTTCTGAGACAATGCGGGCAGCACAGAAGAAACCGGAAGACTACAAAGATATGTTGGTCCGAGTAGCTGGATATAGTGCTTACTTTGTAGAGCTTGGCAAGCCATTACAGAAGGACTTAATTCAACGGACAGAGCTGAGCTTTTAATTAAACATAGCGGAGAGGGCGGTAGGGATGATATTTCATTTCAATTATGTACTTGTAGGTTTAATGCAAATTGTGGGGTTCTTCGTACAAGGCTGTACAGGTTTTGGCTGTACTGTAATTGCGGCTGCGGTTACTAACGGGCTATTAGGGACTAATATTGGGGTCCCTTATGGCACTTTAATAACGTTACCGTTTCTCTATTATTTAGGGATTCGTTCATTTCATAATGTCTCATGGAAAGACTTAGGCAAAATTATCGGTTTATGTGTACCTGGTATTTTAGTTGGGAACTTCCTATTTCACGCGTTAGATCCGAATATGGCTAAAATCTTCATTGGTGCTATGGTAACGCTGATTGCATTGATGAATATTTATAAACATATTGTTAAACCCGTTATTTTAAAGAAACCGGATGATGAAAATGTACCTGATACCACTGGCAAAAAGATTTTCCGTTATGGTTGCTTAATTTTAGGCGGCGTTGTTCATGGGGCATTTACGATTGGTGGTCCGCTGATCACAGTTTATACCATTGAAGCAGTTAAAGATAAAGAAAAATTTCGAAATACAATGAATATGGTCTGGGTGATCTTAAATACGTGGAATGCTTTCACGCAATTACGTGGTGGGACTGCATCATCACCAGTTTTATGGAGTTCTTTATTAATTGGTTTACCAATGGCAGCAATTGGGTTCTTCTTAGGAATGGCCTTCTTAAAGAAAATCAATCGCGAACAATTTCTACGGATTGTTTATGTCGTCTTATTATTTGTCGGTGGCAACATGTTAGTGACTAGTTTAATGGCAGCTATTTAGAAAGTAGAGGAAATAAATATGCAAGATTTTACATTTAAAGTACCACAAAGTATTGAGTTTGGTTTAGGCAGTTTAAAAAAGTTACCTGGCATTTTGAAAGAAAATAAATCTGAACACGTCTTCTTAATTTCAGATGAAGGATTAGCTAAATTAGGCGTTGTTAAAAAGATTCAAGATATTATCGAAACCGACGGGCTAACCTGCACCGTTTATTTAGGGGTTGTGCCCAATCCAACTGTTGATGTAGTAAATGATGCCACTAAAAACTATCAAGAAAGTGGTGCGACTAGCATTGTTGCAATCGGCGGTGGTAGTGCTATGGATGTGGCGAAGACGACAGGAGTTTTAGCAACCTATAGTGGTGAAATTACAGATTATGAAGGGTTACATAAAGTGCCGGGCCCAATTGTGCCGATCATTGCAGTACCAACAACAGCAGGAACTGGGAGTGAAGTATCTGCTTCAGCTGTGATCACCGATGAAGCACGGAACTATAAAATGTCAGTGATCAGCCATGAAATGTTGCCGAAATATGCTGTTTTAGATCCAGATATGATTATGACAGCACCTGCTTCAATCGCGGCTGCTTGTGGGATCGATGCTTTAATTCATGCAATGGAAGCATATCTCTCACGGAACGCATCACCATTTACCGATGCAATGGCTGAAAAAGCAATGGCCTTGATTGGTCCTAATTTACGTCAGTTTGTTGCGAACCGGCAAGATAAAGAAGCTGCTTGTGCTATGATGGTTGGCTCAACGTTTGCGGGTATGTCCTTTGCCTGGGCGAAATTAGGTGATATTCATGCAATGAGTCATCCTCTAAGTGCTTATTTCCATGTCGTCCACGGGGTTGCTAATGCAATTTTGTTACCAACGATTTTAGAATATAACATGATTGCAGATCGTGGACGTTATGAAAAAATCTATAATTATATCCGCACTTCAGCACAACCAGCCGCTAATTTTGAACCAGAGATGTTGGTCGATGAAGTTAAGAAATTAAGTGCAGCGTTAGGAATGCCAACCACATTATCTGAAGTTGGTGTCACCGAAGATAAGTTCCAAGAAATGGCCGAAGATGCTATGAAGAGTCCTAACATTGCAGTTAACCCACGTCTTACAACTATTAAAGATGTGATTGCGTTATATCAAAAAGCACTGTAGTTTGGAATAATAAGATTTATCCGACAATAAGAGGGTTGCGATATGGAGAAGATGGGGATTTGCCATAGGGGATTTAATGTTGATAAAAAAACAGTAATTGGTTGGTTAATGAGTTTAACATTACCAACTTTAATCGCACTAGTGCCGATTTCAACAACTTTTACAAGGAGTTTACGTCTGTTTTTGGTTATTACAGTATTCATGATCGTAATTATTGCACTTGAGTTATTGCCCAAATTGGTGTCGGCTATTTTGATGCCATCGCTTTATTTAATGAGTGGCTTAGTACCCTTTAAAATTGCATTTGGTTCGTGGACAAGCACCACAGTTTGGATGGTATTAGGTGGCCTGATTTTTAGTAATGTATTAGATGATATTGGTTTACTGAAACGGATTGCTTATTACGTTATTTGTAAATGTGGCGGTACTTATGCGGGTGCTGTGTTTGGCTGCTTTTTCATTGGAATCGTTCTAAATATTGTGACATTTAGTAATGGTTGGCTGGTAGCGAGTGCAATGGTTTATGGCGTTTGTAAAGCGATGGATCTAAAACCGTCTCGGGAAGCTTCATTGATTTGTTTTGCTGGGACAATTGGTGCGACTGGTTGCACTGTATGCCTTTATGATCCGGGATACTTCGCCATTATTGAATCGGCTATTACGAAAGTGAAACCAAATTATCAAATGTCGTTTTTCACATCTTTCATTTATAACGGGTACTTCATAATCTGGTGCATGCTAGCGTTGTTAATTTTGATGAAGCTTTATAAAACCAAAAATTTAAAGGTTAATGATCATAAAGAACTGTTCAATGATAAATATCGTCAACTAGGTCAGTTGAGTGTTAAGGAAAAGAAAGCAATTGTACTAACCATTTTATTATTGGCTTATCTTTGTATCTCAGTTTTCATTAAGCTACCTGCTGCATATGGTTTTATGGTTGTGCCAATCTTAATGTATCTTCCTAAAATTGGTATGGGCAATATCGAAATGCTAAAAAAGCTTAATTTCCCAATGGTTTTCTTTGTGGCTTCCTGTTTAGGAATTGGACTTGTTGGGGCCCAAGTTGGTTTTGGTGATTTTTTAACAAAACTTGTGGTTCCAGTTTTAGCTGGTAAAAGTCCATTATTCATTTGCATCGCTTTCTTAGTGATTGGGGTAATTGCACATTTTTGTATGACACCTTATGCGATGTTAGGCGGATTGGCGTTACCATTTGTTCAAATTGCCGTTTCGTTAAATATCAGTCCTTTGGTAGCTTGTATGTGTTTGCTTTACTCGTGTGAATTACTCTTTCTACCCTATGAATCCGCTGGTAATTTGATTATGTATGGTTACGGAATGATGCCTATGAAAGATTTCTTTAAACAAATGTCCTTGAAATTTGTTATTATGTTTGTCGGATTTATCGCTGTTATGTATCCAATGTGGCGGCTTATGGGATTACTTTAAATCTGAAATTTGAATTTCTCCATATCTTGATTCTAAAAAAAGCAGTTTGCAGTCTTATAACGACACAAACTGCCTTTTTTGATTCTAGTAGATGAATTATCGCCCCCACCGCTGGCAAACAGCCACGACCAACCAAATAATTAAAATAATAAGATCAACCATTGTACCAATCAAAATCAGCATGAGACACCAACGGATACCAGTGATCAACCAAGTTGGGACTAGCCAGGTCAGCAGGCTAGCGAGTGGACTACCGCTGACACTGCCTAGTGGCCCGATTGCCTCGACTGTGGCTGCTGTCCCCAGCAAATAGATGCCGTTAGCTAGTATCAGGCAGATTGCGATGATACGCGTTCGATTTGTTGCCATGTCAATATCACCTCCTTATATTATTAGGGGATTAATTGCCCCTAATATCAGTTTATCTGGTACCTCTTTGATTCCCCAAAAACGGTAACAGTCAACTCGCAAAAATTGCTAATTTTCTTCCAAAAACAAACAAGCCACACGCCCCAAATCGGACGTGTGGCTTGTTTTGTGTTGCGTCAACGAAAGAGTTCTGGCTAACGCTTATTCAGCGACAGCTTCACCATCACCACCAAAAATTGGTGTGACCTTCCGTTCGATGTATTGCGCCGAACGTGGGGTGGCGTAAGGATTGATCAAGTCCTGTTCGAACATTTTCAAGCCAGCAATGGTGTCCATGGCTTGTTTGACAGTGACTTCATCTAAGTCTTGGTTGGCGTAAGCGTTTGGTTTTGTCGATTACGTTTAAGACTGCTAGATCTAAAGGTTTCATCTAAAAATTCTTCCTTTAAATAGTTGTAATTTTAGGTAACGGCTAATAGCACCTAATTGTTAGGGCATAATGCTGTCGCCGTTTCATGCAGTGCTTAAAACCAGTATAATACCGGTTTTTAACCTTACGTCAAAAAGGGCATTCATACGCTGAAATTGCGGATAGGATGGGTGTTAGCGAACGTCAAGCCTATTACATACGTAATGAGATCCGGGTGCTGGCACAAAAAAGTTGGATGAATAAAACGGAAATGTGGTTGTGTTGCGTAAGTTAATAATAGAACCAAAAAAATAGGGTTAGGAAGGTTTCACATGGAACAATTACAAGTTCAACAATCAGCTTTCACCGAAATATTAGTCCAACAGGGTCTGAATTTTGATGCCAGCGTCGCCGTTTTTCAATTGCGCTATGAATTAGGCCTGACGCAAGCCCAGTTGGCGCAGCGTGTTGGGTGTTTGCCACAAGTGATCACTGGTTTGGAAAACGGGACGGTAGATGCGACGCTGCCGCTACTTAAACGAATCGCCATCACCGGACAGCATTTGCAGGTGGCGTTTGAGCCGGTACACGCGGGTGATGTGAGGCGGTGATAAGTGGTAACTGCTAGATCGAATCGTGCTTTTTGAGTGATGTTCATGCTATCGGCATGTGGGCGGTAACGATGATTGACTTAGATATTAGCGTTAATGGCAACTTTTGTGTGCTAATTTGGTATGGTCATGCAGTGTGGCCAGTACAAATTGTTTGAAATGAACGATGTTTAGCGATAAAAGTTAGTTCATTTCAAACAAATGGAAGGGAATGACTTTATCTCACCAGGGACACTTAGCAATAGAAAACGACAATGGCTTAATTGCTGCAAGTAAGTAACGTAGGATGCCTTGGCATGTGAAGTACTATTCGGAAGGACTAGGTTGAGGCAGGACAATTAATAGCCATGCAAGTATATTTAGTTAGCATATTATAGTAGGAAACGGATAATGGCTATTTAAAGCAATCGATGATTTTTATGTAAAATGAGAAGCTTCTAAGAACGAAAAAGAATTATTTTGAGATAAATAAGTATGATTTTACGGTAATAAACGAACTTTAATGATATTTCATATAATTTTGTTCGCTATAATTCATGACAAGATGATTGAATAATCAAATATCTGATTATTATACATTCTGAATTTGTAATACACGAAGAATGATGATTTGATGACTTTTGTAAAATGTTGTGAAAGTACCGTTGACGTAGCTCTGGATTGCTGATAAGATAGTATTCGTTGTCAAGGAGCAAACCGAATTGATTTGATTCATTCAAAATTGATTTAAAAAGTCCTTGACGACAACAAATCATTTTGATAAGATATAAAAGTTGTCAATTGAACGAAATAAATTAATAAATGCATAAACATTCATTGATTTAAAAAGTTCTTGACAAGGGTATGACTTATCTGATATACTTAAAAAGCTGTTTATCAGCTTTGGTAGACCTTTGAAAACT